>JAVEZQ010000036.1:0-2548 GCA_034002905.1 Alphaproteobacteria bacterium | reverse complement strand
ACTTACGAAACCCTTTCAGGTTCCCGATGGTCACGCCGTATTTTGAAAGTTCGTGCAGATAAGCGGCGACGATGATTTCTTGCTCTGGATATTGGCGGCTCCGCCCCATGCCCGTGTGTTTGTCGCCGACAGGCCGCAAAAGGTCGTTGCTTGTCCAATGCTTGATCTGGCGAGAAACAAACTTCATATCCGCATCACGTTGGGATGCAGAAAGGCGGGGGACAAGTTCCCCGTGAGAATAGGTGACGTTGGTCATAAGGAGAGACATAGGACACGCCGTGTTCCTTTGCAAGAGGTTTCTTCAAAAAAACCGACTTTTGTGTTTAGCCCCCCATGTTATACAAACGGGGGGCTTTGGCGCGGTCTTTCCGCCCCGCACTCCACGCGCCACGGCGCGTGGAGCCTCCGCAGCGGCGCAGCCCGTGCCCTGCCTTCCGGTCGCGGGATAGCGGCAAAACTGGGAAGACTTGCGGCAAGTGCCGTGCTCAACGGCTGGCGTTGGGGCTGCGGTAAGCAAGGCGGCTCTTACGTCACCGACGGGGCAACGCCCCACGTCCTCAGCGGGGCTGAACCCGCTGACCCGCGCCAAAGGCGCGGGCAAGGGACAGCGTGGGGCTACGGCAACTCCTGCCCTTGCGGATAGTGCGCTATTGCCTTCGTGAAAGAGGTGGAAGCGTCAGGCGCAGCCCTCAAATCAAATGGCCACTAACGGACAACTGCGATACGGGACAGTCTGTAAACTCAAGAGCAAAGACTTATGGTGTCGTTTTGCACACACTTGGATAAACAGGTATCTTTGCCAAAACCGTCCCGTCTTCACCTTTATAAACAAAAATAGATGAAATTCCGAATTTCTTGGTCATTCTAATTCTTGGATTATGACAAACGCTACTGATTAGGTTTGGTTTCATTAACCTAATAAAACTATCTTCATTAAACGAAGAACTTATATGATGAGAAAGAGTATAGTTATAGACAAGTGATAGATGCGTACTAAAAACCATATCAAGACGGGTATCTTCATCTATTTGTTTTGGAAGTCCCTTGTTTAGTTCATTCGCAACATCCTGTAGTTTTTTGTCAATATCATTTTCAATATCTTCGTGTTTGACGATACTTATTGTCGGTTTTGTTTGTGTCCCCATAAAAACTTTGGAACCAGCCATTACAAATACAACAAAAAGCCCATAAATGACAAACTGAGCAGCCGTTTTCAATTTTTCTTTCATTTCTTACCTTCTGACAAAGAGGCTTGAATGGATATTGACAAACCACGCGTTCTTGTTTGGTTCATGGTCAAATACCATACTTTATGTCCAATTAAAATCGAAATTGAACCATCACTTCCCAGTGCCCAGATTTATCCTGTCCTGCACGCCATTAGAACAGAAGACACCTCGAACGGGGCATTTTTGTTTCCATACATTTCCTATAGCACGAGAACCACAAAAGCGGGTTGCCGGATGTCATTCAACAAGCTTGTTGTAGATGTGGATAGAAACGAAAAAGATTGTGCTTCTACTTTATTCGTCCTCTTTCCCGCCGCGCAGGGGAACGAAGGTGACGGGCAGAATGCTTTCGTCCCAGATGTTACCGACTTGGTCTTTTTTAACGAGCCGAAGGCTCTGGCTGGATTCAGATGTCCGAACAGGAATAACGAGCTTGCCCCCCGGCTTGAGCTGCTCAATCAGGGCCGCCGGAATTTCGGCCGCCGCGGCTGTGACAATAATGGAGTCATAGGGCGCGTGCTCTGGCCAACCGTTATGTCCGTCGCCCGCGCGAAGCTCTATATTATCGATGCCAAGCTGTTTCAGTCGCTCGTCAGCCTGCGCAAAAAGTTGTGGAATCCGTTCCACGGAAAAAACTTTTCCGGCCAGTTGCGATAAAATGGCTGCCTGATAACCAGACCCCGTCCCGATTTCAAGAACACGGTCATCTGCCTTCGGATTAATTAGGCTTGTCATCAAGGCAACAATATAAGGCTGTGAAATTGTCTGGCCATAGCCAATCGGTAATGGCATGTCGGTATAGGCGGCAAGTAGCAGCTCTTCTGGCACGAACAGATGGCGAGGCACATGACGCATTGCCTGAAGGACGCGCCCAGATAGCGGCGGATTGCCTGTGGAAAGCTGGATTTTTTCGACCCAGTCGAGCATGGCGTTAGCGGCGGCTTTATGACTTTGTTTCATAAAAAGTCTGCCTCTCGAAATCCTATGCCCATATAGTAACATAGCCTTGGCCATATGAGAACGAATTTACTCCAGCTCTTATGACAATTGTTAAAACAATGTATCGAACACAACTCTGTTACGAGCTAAAGATCGGTAGATATCCGGCAGAAGGGCATTCAGCCCAAACGGGCACAAGTTGGGATAGAATTCGAAGGACAGTCCTGTCAGAATGCTTTTTCACAGAGCAATAGGGAGAACTCTTATGTCAATAGAATCGAATACTGGTCCGCAAGCCCTTAATGGGTTGGTTGAGTATCAAGCAGGAGCCGTTGTTAGCAAAGAAATCCTCCGCACGAAAAACGGCACCGTCACTTTTT
>JAVEZQ010000035.1:0-2829 GCA_034002905.1 Alphaproteobacteria bacterium | reverse complement strand
GACGGCTTAGAGATCGCCGAGTATAACCTACCCACCCCGAACTACTACCACCGCACCGACGAAGCATCCTATACCGTCGCATGGCTCATAGACGGATATTTTGGAACCCGCAAAGGGGTGATCTACCTAAACGACATGATCGCCCGGCTCTCCTTGGGGATGAAGATCGCCAACCGGCTTCCCTATGCTCCGATCAAGATCGAAGGGAAGCCCCGGACGCTCCGGGAGTTTCAAAATCTCCCCTCCCTCCCCACACGCATCAAACAAGAACCCAACGCACTCAAGTACGACGATGCCGTTTTTTGGGCGTTGAAACTCGAAGCCATTGCGCGGATCAGATCGGCGGGATGGCTCCATTACGAGGGATTCGAGGCGTGGGCGTTTGACGTGTTCATCGTTGGCCGACACGTCAAAGACCGATCAACGCTCCGGGCAAAGTGCCGGAGCATTTGGAAATGGTACGACGAACGAGATTGGCAAACAGACGAAAGGAGTTTCACAATGAGCAGATCAGACGCGGCGGCCAAAGCGACGGCCGCAAGACAGGAACGGACAAAAGCGAAGATACAAGGGGCGATCAACGTCCTGCGGCTGTACGGCAAAAAGATCACGGCCAAAGCGGTAGCCGAAGAAGCGGGGATCGATCCAAAGACCGCTCAAAAGTACGTCAAGCAACTCAAAGAAGAGGGGGCAATTTGACCGACCGTGAACCCGAACGAATGGGGGGAGGTGACCCCCTGATTTTGAGAGTAGTGATGGCACTTCTCTATCCTCTTTTTTGGTGTCTCGATAAGCTCAAGAAGTGAGCTTCCCGGCTCTTCCCTCCGTTCGAGTTTACGAGATAAGGAGCGCAATAAGACCCGAAGGGTTGATAGTGCGCACTATCAACCCTAACGGATTAATCGTGCTATAATTCTCTACTTCGCAAGCTCAGGAGAATTACACAATGGCAATCTCATCGATCAACTTCGCCAAATCGTCCGGCGGTTCATTTGCTCATAATGACCGCACCGAAAAAGAGCCGGACTATCTTCTTCCAGTTGAACATCGTTTAGAAAACGAGTGCAACCGATCCGCATCCGAAGCTCAAAAAATGTTGACGGATTTGTTTGAGAACGCCAAAGAAAATTACTCCAAAACCTACGGGCAAAAGTTCCAAACCAAATTTGAAAACGTGCATTGGGAAGCGGTCGTTAATCTCAACAAAGAGCACACGATCAAAGACGTTGAACGTCTCGTTCGAGAGATCGAAAAAGAGACGGGGTTTACAGCGGTACAAATTTCTATCCACCGCGACGAGGGACACATCAACGAGAAAACGGGACACCCGATTTACAACCTGCACGCTCACGTCAATTTTTTTACCCTCAACCCCGAAACGGGGCAACAGCTTTACCGTCGATCGATCAGCAATTCGGAACGGGAGAAGATACGCAAAGAGCACGGTATCCCCGACGGTGAAAAGATACCCAAGCATTTAACCGCCGTGATGGACAAAGAGAAGCTATCCAAGCTCCAAGACATCACCGCCGAAGTGTTGGGAATGGAACGGGGGCAAAAAGGCTCTAAAGCGGTACGTTTAGGGCATAAACAGCACCGAGCCGTCGAGCAAGAGAAAGAGAAGCTTTTAGAGAAGATCGACGAACTCCAAAAAGAGAACGCAGAGCTACGCTACGCTTTCCGGGCCGCTCAAAAGCGCATCTCCTCCCTCGAGGGGATCGACGCGGAGCAGAAAAAAGAGCTGCACCGCCTCAATACCGAGATCAACAAAACCGCCGACAACGGCGACAAAAGCCGGAAAATAGCGGAGCTTGAGGCAAAAATCGAACGACTGGAGGCGAAGCCGGAGCCGGTCGGGATCGATGTGCCGGACAAAGAGCAGATCAACAAGATCGGGGAGCGTTTGCAACGAGTGGCCAACTACACCGCCGATCAGATCATCGAGACCTCAAGCATCGAGCGCAAGGGGGTTTTAGGGACTAAAAAGGAAATCGACGTCCCCACCCTCCGGGACAACATCACCACGGTACTCAATCAGCACAACGAGCTACACCGGGAGACCTGGGGAATCATCAAAAAGCTCAATGAGGTCAAAGAGAAATTTCTCGACGGTGCAAAAAACGTCGTAGAAAGCTCAAAAACGGCTCTAAAAACGATTTTCTCGCTCGGAGAGGGTAAATCCTTGTCCGAAGAGAAAAAAGGCGTAGAAACGCCCGAAGAGGCAAAAGAGCGTATCCAGAAATTCCTCGCAGAGCAGAAAGCCAAGAAGCAGAGCAAGGGGATGAGCAGATAGCCCCTTTTTCCCGCTTCATTTTTTCCTCTTCCACGGCTGTGTGATCTGACCCGGTTCGCCACTAAAAAACAGATCTCTTTTTTCGATCAGAAAACAAAACTTTCGGTTTTTTTGCTCATTTTTTGAGCGGGCGGGAAACCCCGCTCCGCAGGGCGTTTCTCGTTCCTCGAAACGCTATACCCCTTAGTACGAATGAAATGGTCTTTTTTTTTGGGGCGATTTTGGGCTGAAAAAAAAGGTGGTTACAGTTGACTGAAATGGACTTTTTTGGTTAGAATGAGGGCAAAAAAAAAGCCCGAACCCAATCTTGCCGGATGGGGGTTCGAGCTGAACTTGGAAAAGTATGCAGAATTGTATCCAAACCGATAGGGTAGGTCAAGGGTTTTGGCTCCATCTCAGAGCGTCAGGGGACGGCTTAGAGATCGCCGAGTATAACCTACCCACCCCGAACTACTACCACCGCACCGACGAAGCATCCTATACCGTCGCATGGCTCATAGACGGATATTTTGGAACCCGCAAAGGGGTGATCTACC
>JAVEZQ010000034.1:0-2895 GCA_034002905.1 Alphaproteobacteria bacterium | reverse complement strand
GATCCGGCAGCAAAGGTCAGCTTTGTTTGGGCCCATAGCAGAAGCAAGCGAAGTGCACCAGCCAGAATAGCGGCGCTGACAAAAAGGATTGTGAGCGGTAGGACAAGCTCTTGCGGTGAAGTAATCCCCGCGGTTTGCATCAGATCTTGCGCCAGTTTGTATTTTAAAAAAGCGTCCGGCGCGGCCAGAATACCCAAAAAGGGCAAGACGGCACCCACACTGATAACTTCGGCTAGTGCCCCCACAAACATCAGGCCGATTAAAAGGACATATTGTGTGCGTCTGCGCGGGCTAAAGGTACGCCACAGCGTCAGTAAACAGGGGATAAGCCCATCTTTGGCAAAGAAGGTTTGAAGGGAAGTAGCCATACAGCTTGTTCTAAGGACATGATCCTTTCATTTCAAGGGATTCTATTACACTGTTAACCCTATGATTCTTTTAATTTCACGTCAATTTAGCATAAAGTTACGGCCGTAAGACGTATTAAGGTATGCATATATAGAGGGCAATATGACACAATCAAATATTTCAAAAAATATTTATTCAGTCGGAATGGTTTTGACTGCCGACGAAATCATAGGATTAATGCCAAAGAAGGAGCCGTTTTTAATCTAAACGCATTTTGCGTATTTTCATGCTGCGCACCAACGCTTTCAAAGTGGTGTGAAGTTCAAGACCCTGCAAAAAAACACAGTTGATGTCTCGGTAGCAAGTATTGTTCTCGAACAGCCCACAGGCTTAATGGGCAAGCTGGTCCGCAAAGACTGCTTTATGTTCGTGAAGGTTACACCTTAAATCCCTCCCCTTCCCAGCGGGCAATTCCCAATTTACAAAGCCAGACAATCGTTCTTGCCACACGCTCATGCGGTGCAGACGCCAGCGCTTGGCAAAGCTGTCCGACGCTTTGTTTTTCTTCTTTTATGAGTAGCTGGACAAGCGCTTGCAATTGCTCGCCATCGACCATCATGGGGCTGGCAATCATATTCATTGGATGCTGGATAAGGCGGCTGATCTCTTCGGCGGGAAGAATAAGGCGTATTTGATCCGTGTCTTTTAAGCTGGATGTCTGAAAACCCTCGAACATGGTGAAAGGATCGGGGGCGCAGGGATGCACGATGGGCAACTTGGGGCTGCTGACGCGTTGCGCCTGCATTTCTTGCCAGAAAGTTACAGTCTGTTCCATCACCGTTTGCCAATGGTAGGCGCTCAGTCGTTCACGGGCTTTCTCGGCAAGACGATGGCGTAGCGCAGGGGCAAGCGTCAGCTTGGTGATCGCTTCTGCGGCGGCCATATAATCGACACTGACACATTGTGCGACATTCGCTTGATAAACAGCTGGAGGTTCGCGTCCGCCGATAACCAGCTCGGCCAGATTGCCGCCATCGCCGGAGGACGGCATCAGGGTCGGAATCAAGAAGCCGTCTTCGCCATGCGTCACGCTTTCGCGATAGCCGTCCCAGTCTGAAAGAATACGTGGCAGTCCGGCGGCTATCGCCTCGATGGGAGTCAGGCCAAAGCTTTCCTGAATATTGTCAATCAGCGACAGAAATAGATCCCCCGCCGCCCATAACCCGTCAGGAAAGGAGGGATCGTTGCTTGCGATAAAGTGGACCTCTGACGTTTGGCAGATGGCGCTGGCGAGCGCTTTGAAATTTTTCTCGGCTTCTTCAGGGAAAAAGTAGCCCTGCATCACAAGGACAATCCGCTTGCCGGTTTTCTTGGCGGCTTCTTCGACCGCGCGAAACATGGCGATCGGGTGCGTCTTGATATGATAGCTCAGTCGCCCAACCCAAAGCACCGCGAGATCATCGTCACCAAGACCAAGCGCTTGCCGTTGTGTGGTGCGTTTCTCTGGGGTAACCTTTGCTTTGATCCGGTCGATATCTACGCCAAGCGGAATAACGGGTAACTGGATCGGGCAAGCATAGCTACCATTGAAGCGCAGACGTACAAACTCGCTGAAATGTTCAAAATAATTCTGAACGACCTTTTTGATCGACCGTGAAGGGCAGATCAGCGCATCCGTTGCAGTGGATGGACCCTTACAATGACGCTCGAGTACCGCGCAGGCATCTTTTTCGGCCAGCGCATGAATAAGCCCACAGAAGTTGAAGTTTAAGTCAGGCGAGAGGTTGCGCTGCCAATAAAGATGACGTGGATCAGGATCGGCGCGAAAGATTTGATCGATCCCGCGAAAGCTCTCGCGCGGCAAACGCTCTGGTAGAAAGGCGAGGGCGCTTGCCGGTACGCTAACCTCTTCGGCCATGCGCTTGAGTTCGTGCATCGCCTCTTGTTGATGGATGATAAAGGTAAAGCGATCCTGCCCGCCATAGCGCATAAAGGCCTTGATCCAATCTGAAATGGCGACTTGTATGCCGAATATCTGGCCCGCTTCCGTGATTTTCTGGTGGATCGAGGAATAGTGGATGGCTGTGTGCATGGGGGGCTATAAAAATGGAATGAAGCAAAACTATAAAGAGCTTCAATAGATTTGTTAAGGGAATATGTCGACGGCGATTGGTTCACCGTTGATGGCGGTTGCGCCGCACTAGCGCTATGTTTTTTGTTTTGTAGGAAAAATATTTGTTAAGATGCGATTGATCAAAAACATTCGATTCCTCATGTTTTTGACCGTCAAGCGGCGCCTCGACTCTTTGGGTCTGCGGCGTCCAAAAGGCTCTTATGGGCGCCTTTTGTCGAACGTAGCCATTCTCTCGACCGGATCGACCATAAACATAAAGCCCCGAAGGGGGCTTTATGTTTATGGTGGACCCGATGCGATTCGAACGCACGACCTTCGCCTTCGGAGGGCGACACTCTATCCAGCTGAGCTACGGGTCCGTAACTGGCCTTTGGAAAGGCGGTAACATAAGGGATTTCCATGGGTTGTGCCAG
>JAVEZQ010000033.1:0-2912 GCA_034002905.1 Alphaproteobacteria bacterium | reverse complement strand
ACGCCAGACAAGCACCCCCAAGAAGGTTGACGGGAAAAGATGATTGCTCCGCGACAAGTGACGGCGCGCCGCTTTGCGCGAAGCATAGCAAGCGGCGGGACGGAACGGCATAGCGTGGCGCGGGGCTTGCGGCGTAGCCGTCAGCAAACCACGCGCCAAAGCGGTTTCTCAATTCATCGGCACATCGTCCTCATCAGGAAGCGTTAGCCAGAACTCGCCGGAATCTTCCAGCGCCTGCAGTGTTCGAAGTTCATCAAGAATGCTATCAAGCGTCATGCTCGCCTGCAGTGTTATCGTGTCCCTGTTGATTGTTTCGATGTTGTTGATTAAAGTAGCCTCAATCAGTCCTGCCATATTACACCTCTAATGATTTTGAAACTGTTCTCAAATACCATAATATTAAATCTATCAAGCAGATTGTAAATTTTTTCATTACTCTTTGAACATCTCTATGTTTTGAGACCAGAACAAGATATCAGACCAGTCTCTTAAATCGTAAAGCCGTAGCCTTAAACACCAGTACCATTGTTCATATTTCGATAAGTCTCTAAACAAAGTGTCAGCTGAAACATATCTGTCCTCATACATGAATAGATATCTCTTTCCTTCCGAGCTTCGCAAGCTCAGAGAAGAACTCTCTATCATCTCCGGCAACTGCAACGAAATCTCTATGGAGGTTTTCAAGATATCTATATATCCGTTGTTTTGTACGCTCTCCGTTGCGTTCTCCGGCGTTTGACTGCTTATAGACTATCACCCCTTGCCCTATTTCCTCTTCTACTCTCTCTGCGAGAAAATGAAGCTCTGGCAGTGTGGTTTCTCTCATGTTCTTGACGATGTAAGATATCGCGTTCTCAAACGTTCTCTCTTTCAGTTGTTTGAAATAGTCCTTCGTATACTGCGCTTCCGTTCTGACCACGCCTTCTGCGTAGGCTTCTGAGTATCTATGCTCATGCTGATTATCCTTAATCTCGCGGCTCTTGTCGTACCTGCGGATTGTCCATGTCCGAGACTGTGCGAACAGGTAAGACGTTTCGGCGGCAACTCCGCCGAACTGTCCCACCTTAACGCGCGCTTTCCCCTTGTACATGTCAACCGTCAAAGGCTTGACGCTAGAACATTTTCTATCAACGTAGATATCGATTCTTGACGGCTTCGGACTTTCCCACCTTTCGCACACGTTTTCAACATAAGCGAGGCATGAACTCCACGCCTCTGACATAGACGAAACACTATTCAGAAACCAAAGGGCGTAAAATTCGAAAACAATATAGCTGTCAGAAAGACCGACACGCAACTGAGAATCTCCATAGAAATTGAATCCATGTTCGCTACCTTTGTAGTCTAAATGGTGCAACGCACCTGTTCTGATTCGTGCATTTGCCACAGACAGTTTGATTCTGTCGAAACCATATGATACTACTTCATTTTTCATAAAAAACTCGTATAGTTCTACCCCCCTGTTAGAATTGGGGGGTGTGGTCATGAGAAGCGGATGAAGCCGCTACCGTCCCGCGCCGTGCTTTGCGCCCTCCGGTGCGTTCAGCCCCTTCGGTTGCGCAACAGCGCGCGCCGTCCGCTGTCTCTCGTGTTCTCAGGGTTTGCCGCCCTGCAAGCCGCATTGAGCGGGCAACGTCAGCGATAAGAAGCATTATGTTAAATCATCCTGCTTATAACATAATGCCCCTTATCGAACGTAGCCCTGCAACCATGGCTTTGTTCCGTTCGCCGTCGGCAACTGCGCGCCCGCGTCCTGCGGGCACTTGTGCTTTACTCCGGCTCTCTCTGTTGGCTTGGGCGCGCGGTGTTCTGCCTCGCGCTTCCTGCTCGTGGGGCGCGCCAACGTAGCGCCACCGCGGGTTTCACTCTTCGGGTTCGGCTTCGCCGACTTCCGAGAGTGCCAATTTTCTTATTACGAAATGTCTTACCGTTTGCGTAAGAGGCTTGTCGTAAAGAACAGAAAGCGTCATTGATTGTTTAATAATTCTTCTTGCTTTCTCTACTCCGAACCTGCTTTTCAACATTTTCCACAGGTACATTTCAAGCCTGACACTGTACTGCTTCTCACCTATACGGTGTAAAAACTGCTTTCTTATCATGCACAGATGATAGATATTACGCTATCGTTTGTCAACTGAAAGTAGATTGTTTGTGAAAAAGTAATGAAAAAAGCCGCTGAAATCGTGCGGCAAACAACGAAACCAGCGGCTTTCATATACGAGTTTTCATTGAAGATATCACAGAAAGAGCAAAAATCAAGCCAAAGATATCTGTCTTTCAGCTGAACGAAAGATTTAACATTTGCGCGCTCAACGAACCGGACGAAAGAGGGAACACACCGCGCGCACCCTGCCCGTCCATGCGGCGCTTTCTTTAAGAGGGACGGCAAGAACGGCAACGGGAAACCATTCGTTTGCCCGCAGGCGCGCTGGCTTTCCGGCAACCGGAAAACAAGCTGGTTTTGAACGACAAAAACTGTCGCCTCTGTTGCCGGAAGCGGCGCGGCGTGAGGGTACGTTTCCCGTGTCGTTGTTGTCGTGCCCGTCTACATTATTGGGGGTTTGTCTTACGGGGAAGCAGACGCGAGGCGCGGGCGTTTGCGCCGTGTTGACCGCGCACGGCGAACCCGAACGCCGACCGCGGCGAAGCAAGGAAGGCGAAGGAAGCAAAGCGCGGGCAACCAAGAACGGCGCACAACGCAGGGCGGCGAAGCGGCAAAAGCGCGCGGGCGCATGGGTGGGAGAGAGCGAAGCGAACGCGGGGCGACCGCGCACCACAGCGACCTACGCCAGACAAGCACCCCCAAGAAGGTTGACGGGAAAAGATGATTGCTCCGCGACAAGTGACGGCGCGCCGCTTTGCGCGAAGCATAGCAAGCGGCGGGACGGAACGGCATAGCGTGGCGCGGGGCT
>JAVEZQ010000032.1:0-3042 GCA_034002905.1 Alphaproteobacteria bacterium | reverse complement strand
TTAGACAAAATAAATCATTTTGTCTAATATTTTAACCTAAAGAGGAAACAAGCCCCAGCATTTAAGGAAAAATTACATTAAAACTAACATGTTATTAATAATGATAATGCTATAATACCTGACTTAGGCACAAAGGCTGTTCACGTCCAACAAAAACATATTCATATGCAAAGCCTTAAAATACTTTTCTCAAGCTTGTTGATGATTTTCATCACACAGCCATTTCAGGCCCTTGCTGCTTGGGAGGTCGGCAACTGTGCTCCGGGCGCCTTAGGCAAACCGGCGGAGTGTCAGTTTAGGGTGCTGTCGCTTACGCCTGCAAAGCCCGTGGGAGAGAGCAAGGGAATAAGATTGGATAATGGCGTACAGCATGTTTTATTTAACAATTATCCGTCAATCGTTCCGAGATTTGTGAGCAATACTAGCGGCAGCGATATTTTTATACCACAAGCAACCTCCGACGAATTCAAGTCTTTTTTGGAGGCTCCTACGCCGGGGGTAGTGAAAAAATACGCAGTTGCTCCACGAACCTATACGGCGACGCCTTCTTTGTGTCCTGGAATGACTCCCAGCTCGGTCCTTGTCCATGCTCCCGAGCCTGTTAATTGGCCCAATCCGGTCGTTGTTGCCGAATACGTACCTGTCGTTGATGAGAACACTCCGGCAACGACCAAAACAACCATTACTCCATCAACTTTTTTAAGGAGTGGTACGTATCTCGTGTTTACTTTGACGCGAAATGATTGCTCAACGGACGCGCAGTCAAACGGTCCTTACTGCGTTCTTGCAAAGTTTCGTGAACAGCAAACACTAGTTTTCTCGGCAACGGGCACAAAATTAAGCTTTAGTTGGGGGGATCCTGTCGTAACTAGCGTCAATTCTCTAAGCAAAAATAATGGCGCATATCTGCCTGTTGCGAACTGTAATTCTGTTGCGCCACCGATAAACGCTTCTTGTGGCAGTTCAAATGGAAAAACTCTTTCCAGCATCCCCGCGACGACCACGTTGTGCGCTTACGGCAATCCATCTGCCATTTCAGGGACTGGTCCTTGGACTTGGCGCTGTTTGGGTGTGAGTGGTGGGACATCGGTTAACTGCTCGGCGGCCTACACTCCCGCTGTAACAGGTGTTTGTGGTTCTTCGAACGGGAAAACTCTAGCAACCGCGCCGACAGCGGGAACATTGTGCACAACAGGCACTCCCAGCGCCGTTTCGGGAACTGGGCCTTGGTCTTGGTCTTGCGCAGGGTCAGGCGGTGGAACAACGGCTTATTGCTCGGCGCAAAAGACTCCATCGATAAACGGTTCTTGTGGCAGTTCAAATTTAAAAACCCTTGTTAGTGCCCCCGCGGCGTCCACGTTGTGCGCCGCTGGCACTGCATCTGCCGTTTCAGGGACCGGTCCTTGGACTTGGAACTGTGCGGGTCTGTACGGTGGAACAACGGCTTACTGCTCGGCGCAAAAGGCACCCCCTGCATGCACGCCGACGGCATGTAAGACGTGTAATTCAAGTGGAAATTTGGTCAACAAAACTAATGGCGTAACTTGCATAGTCGGCGGAGGAAGCTGGGACCCTAAGAATTCAAAAGCAGGTTGGTGCCTGAATGGCAGATGCGCAGCAAATTTCTGGGATAACTGCAGCGGCAAAGCCGGGGAAGCTAGGTGCTGGAAAAGCAAATCGGCAGGCGACCGTAACGGGATAAGTTTTACAAAAAGCTGCTCTACCTGCAAAACGGGAGGAAATGTCGATAGCTGCTCGGTTTGCACCGATAATTGGGGCGCAGGAAAAACCGGCGATTGGGACAATTTCTATAGATACTTCGATTAAAGAAGATATATCGAGAATGGTATAGAAAAAATGTAGTTCCCCATTGTCCTCTCGCGAGGTCCCTGTAGGATGTCGCGGACTTTCTCCCTCAGAAAGAGCCGTCGCGTGTCTTTCCTCTCTTTCAGGCTTCTCCAGACACTTCTGTTTTTCGCTTTTTTCTTCCTTGTTGTCGTTTGAGCCCCTCATCACAACTCTGGAAGCCGAAAACAAAGAGCTGAAAGCCGCGAATGACAAACAAACGAAAGAAATAGATCAACTCAGAGCACGGCTCAAGGCTATTGAGGATCGTTTGTTACAAAAACCATAAGCTGTGCCCCTTCACTCTTATTCCGGTTTTGGCTGCAACCCATGCAGGTAATCGGTTGCCTTTTGAGCATGGCCGGCGGCAGAGAAGATGGCCCGCTTATCGTTCTTGAGCACCTTGAGCCATGAGCCGATATAAGCGGCGTGGTCCTCGCGAGGCTCCGGTGTCAGACCAAGATCGGCGCACAGAAAGGCCGCCCCGATTTCCGCTACCAGCTCTTCCATGGCATAGCCCGCATCGGCAAACCGCTTGCGGCCAAGGTCTCGATCCAGGCGCGACGGGTGCCGCGTCCAGTGGCACAGCTCGTGCGCGGCTGTCACATAGTAGCTTTCCGTATCGCGGAAGGTTTGCAGCGGGGGCATCTGCACAAAATCGGCGTCGAGCCGGTAATAGGCCCGATTGCCACCGTGCCGGATGTCGGCTTTGGTCGCCGCAAAGAAGGTTTCAAGATGAGTGATCCGCTCAAGCGGCGCGTCATGAACCGGCGCCACATGCGCGTAGTAGTGGGCCGGTAGCCGGTCGATCTGTTCGACATTGAAGACGGTGTAGCCCTTCATGAAGGGGATCGCCGCTTCCACCTCCTCCCCGTTCTCGTCTTTGGTTGTCTTCTTATAGGTGTTGGCGTACACAACCAGGGCGCCCTTTTCACCCCCGCGCACCTGGCCGCCAAGTTCCTGCGCCTGCTTGTAGGTCAGCCAGATAGGGCAGACATAATTCTTTTCCATGGCCGTGGCCCAGAGCATAAGGATGTTAACCCCCTGATAGGGAATGCCGACGGATCGCAAGGGCCGTGATACCGGCCCCGCCGCGTGGCTGGCCTGCCATGGTTGCAACCAGGGCTTGATCCCCTTCTCAAGATCGGCAACGATCCTGTCGGTAATGCGGCTGTAAACATCCTGTTTTTCACTCAT
>JAVEZQ010000031.1:0-3409 GCA_034002905.1 Alphaproteobacteria bacterium | reverse complement strand
GTTTTTTAAAACCCTGATTTCGGACACACGCCACAGCGCCGATCCCGCCAATCGGCATTCCCAACCCCATCCTTTCAGACGTGGGTAAATCGGCGCATAAAAAAAACGGCCACTCTTTCCCAAGAGTACCGTTTTTTAAAACCCTGATTTCGAACACACGCCACAGCGCCGATCCCGCCAATCGGCATTCCCAACCCCATCCTTTCAAACGCGGGTAAATCGGCGCATAAAAAAAACGGCCACTCTTTCCCAAGAGTACCGTTTTTTAAAACCCTGATTTCGGACACACGCCGACGTACCAATGTCAATACGCTATAGGACCCCGCCCTGTCAAGCACTATATTTCTATAATGTGCATTTATTTTAGTAAAGGAGCCGGATCAATATGTTAGGGTAGTAACTTTTCCTTAAAGAAACTTGTCAAAGATGCTACTATATTCTTCGGAACTGTTTCTGATTCCTTTTAACTCTGAGGCTCCATGGTCGGCTCGATCAACGATCTCCTTCAACGCACCCTTTTACCATCGCAGAATAACGCGACGAATGTCGGCAATCGCCTTGAGTCCCTCAAGACGAACAAAAAAGCGACCGAAGCGATTATCCAGCAGCTTTCCCAAGCGACCGAGCAAAGCAAGGCATTGATGACGCGTTCAGCGCAAGCGACCAAAATCGCTACGGCTTCGCCGGATGCCAACCTCCCACGCGGCAGCCTCGTTGATATGGTTGTCTAAAGCGGCCTCGCGCTCGCCACACCCCACGACCAACCCGTAATGTTTGCTAAGTTTTTGCATCGCGACCCTTAAAAACGCGACATATTCAGGTGGCGGCCTGCGATCATGACAGATGGCAGCCTCGGCAATCGGCGCGAAAAAACCGCCCATCACCTTCATCGCTTCGTGCCAACGCTGATAGGCGGCCTCCTCCACGACGGTACGCGGATAATGCGGATTGAAGCCCGGCGTGCAGCCCCGCGTTGTGCAATAAGACCCAACGAGGCGCGGCGCAAGACCGGCAGTCAAAAAATCCTGATAAAGATACAGAGCGGCAGCATGTTCATCGCGCGCAAGTAGCTCTTCATGTAAAAGCTGATCAATCACGAGGCGCTGTGTCGAAAGAACAAGGGCCGCTGTGCCCCCTTCCATCTCCCTCTCGCCCGCCGGATCTTGGGGCTCTGGCTGTTTCTTAAGGCGACGATCCGATAAAGTATGGCGGCGATAATGGCCCACAACACCCTCCTAGGTTGTAGAAATATTTACCTATCATAAAGAGACTAAACACCTATGTCGAGTGAAATTTTCTATCGCGTCCGCGAAAGAAAGTTTTAAGCTGTTATTTTCCTTGATCGCAACAAAAAGCTGATGATAACTATTCAAAAACTACACCTTAAGTTGTTCGATTATTTCAAGGGAGAAGACAATGACGATAGAAGAAATCATGGGAACCCAAAATACCAACATGTACGAAGCCACCATTGAAGCCTTGGCAGCAAAAACCACCGAATCCCAAGCCACATTACGCCGCTTGAGCGGACAGCAGGGCAATGATCGGCGCTTTTCTGCAAGAACTGAAAGACTTGCTGGCAAATACGCAGCTACTCGTCACGCTCCCCAGCCATAAGCCCCTACCCCTGCAGCGAAAGCAGGTAGTTCGACATCGCGCGAATTTTCGCGTCGGGATCACTGCGCCTCTTAGGGAACATCGGTGTTTCGGTCAACATACGATCGACCATCACCGTGTTTAACTTGGCTTCAATCTCTCGTGCCCTTTTCAGGCATCGGGAATCGTTGTCCTGTTCAACATCCATGTGCATGGCTTTTTGAACAAAGTTGTACAAATCATTGCGCGCCACGCAAACAGATGCGAGGGCGCTAAAGGCAAGGTGCGAAAGATGCTGGTTGCCATCACAGTCGCGTACGATGTGATAAAGCTGCACCGCATCATCAATCGACAATTGTTCACGGCATGGCTTGGCAAGGCTTGTCCAAACCTTCGCCACATCATTTAAATTCGCATCGTGAATCGTACCGCAATTCTCGATGATCTCTTCCGTCCGCTCCCGCAGACAAGACAGAACCTTAAAAGCATTTCGCTTATGAACATTGCTTAAGTGGACAAGGCCCTCTTGCGCTGTTTTAGAGGCTGTGCGCTCAAGAAAGGGACAGGCAAGATCGACCATCTGGCAGATCAGGTCTTCCCCGACGGGTTGGTCGCCAAAGTTTTTCACCGCTGGCACCCATACCAAAGCGGCGGAGCACCCCTTGCCAAGCTCGGTAATTTCGCGAGAAACAATGCCATAAGACACCGCACGCAATTTTTTATCTTTTTGCAGAACATCACCCAAAAGGGCCGAAGCACGGCGCTGATAATTCTGGGCCACGTCGTTTTGCGGCGGACGAAATTGAACAACGCGCTCTGTCAACTCGACAACAAAACCCTGTGAAAACTGCACAGCCTCGGTCCGATAGGCGTTATGAAGTTGCCTAATAAATTCTGCCTTTAAATACGTTTTGTCGGTCGAATCGAGTCCTGACACAAGAAATTGTCGCTTAATACGCTTTGGGTTCGGCATACGTTTATGTCTCCTAAAAAATCCTGCAATGGTTCGAGGCAGTTATCCCCTAAAAAAGAGGCTACAATATGGCTTTGCATTCCGTGGCACCCCTGTTTTAATCTCCCCTTCTGCCAACGCCAACCTGCCCTTTTATACATCCGATGAAACGACACAAAAATATATCTTTTCTTCATGCCACCAAAAACGCCCTTTATGGCCTTTCTGTTCTCTACAAGGAAAACGCCGCCAAACGGGAAGTTCTTCTGATCCTTTTTTCTTTGGGTCTTTTTTACCAAAGCCCCACCCTGTACCCCTTTGCGCTGCTCCTGCTTTCGCTGTTCATTCTTGCCGTAGAGGCGGTCAACACCTCCATCGAAATCCTGTGTGATCATGTCACGCCCGACTATCACCCAAATATCCGAAAAGTTAAGGATTTGGGTGCCACGGCCATCCTGATACTAGGCGTGCTTTATGCTTCGGTGCTTTGTCTTTTCATCGGGAGCAACATCCCCCCACTGGCCGAACTGAAAGAAATGGGCCATCATGCGCTTGATGTCCTGATTGATGAAGCCCCCATCTCGACGTTCCTGACAGGCTGCGTATTTCTGATAGGCTATTCCATCAAACGAAAGAAGAACTGGCGAGCGATGGCCATAGCCTTCATTTCTCTTTTGTGGGCTTTCTATTTCAAGGCCGTCTTTAGCTGGCTGAGCGTTCTTGGGATCGACTCGCTTGCCGAAACCCAGAATTTCGATACGAACGAAGCGTGGTTTTATGCCTCGACTCTGAAGTCATATTTAAAACCTCTGACCGCCAAATCCCATATCATCATTTATACGGCCGGCGCAGGGTTCCTCT
>JAVEZQ010000030.1:0-3585 GCA_034002905.1 Alphaproteobacteria bacterium | reverse complement strand
TCGTATTTTGTTCATCAGGTGAAGTTGGCGATAGTTTGGAACGGCCCATGAGACCACGCTTAAGCTGTAGTCCTGCAGTGATGGGGTTTTTCTGCTCACTCGCATCGTTTGACGTTTTAAAATGCATCTTGGGAGGTTTCTTATCCATGGGTTCTCCAATCGCCACAGAGAGATTGCCAGCAAGCCAGTGCCGCTAAAGCCGCCGTATCGGCACGCAAAATACGCGGGCCAAGCCGCACAGCGTAACTTTCATCCAGTTTTATAATATCCGTAAGTTCGCTTTCCGTATAGCCTCCTTCGGGGCCCGTGAAAATCGCCGCCTTGGGTCTTGATTGGGCCAAGGGTTTTTGAAGGGCGCAAGCTATGGGGGCCGCCTGTCCGAACTCGGCGCAGACAAGTGCCAAGCGATTCGACGGCCAAGTGGACAACAATTGGTCCAGCTTAAGCATCGGACGGATTTCGGGAACGGTAAGTCGTTCGGATTGCTCGGCAGCTTCAATGGCCACGCGTTGCAGATGATCGAGGTTGATATCTCGAACCTGCGTGCGCGAGGTGAGATAGGGCTGGATAACCGAAACACCCAATTCCGTGGCTTTCATGATCGTATAATCAAAAAAAGCCTTGCGAATCGGCGTGCAACAAAGCCACAGGTCCGGTTCCTCGATTTGTTCTCTATAAAGTTTTTCCGTGTGGAGAATCAGCGGTTCTTTCTTCTTTTGGGGAAGGCTGCGGGCGCGTGCAATATATTCCCCGTCTTGTCCATTAAACAGCCGTACGGGATCGCCGGGCCGAAGCCTCATAACGTTCAGAAGGTATCGCGACTGTTCTTCCCCCAGAGAAATAGGGTGGCCAACGGCCTTGATCTGTTCGTGGATATAAAGTCGAGGCCAGGTGTGCGGCTGTGTGTGATTGGACATGTCGCGTCCTATGTCATTGAATTATATAAATTATGTTTGAACCTTTGTTGCCTAACCCCCTTATATTACAGAAGAAGGCTTAACAAATAGTCATAGACGAGGAAGCTTTGGTATGGATAGAAAACGAAAAAACATTTTAATACTATGGTTAATGACGTTTCTCTTGGGTAAAGATTCTTTCAGAAAACTTTAATCTTCGCTTGACGAAAGGCTATCTTTTTCATAAGTATGCGCCTGCCTTTACGAGATCTGTGGTAGGCCCGCAGGATTAAAACTCAGGAATTTCTTGGGTTTGGTCTTGGAAAGCGACCAAGAGTCGCTCTTTCGAGTCGGTGCGGTCTAAACGAGGTTTCGATTGTTGCGAAAGTTACATAGCTTGCGGCGATGCAACGGCTGAAGATTTGATCGGCGGGTCGCGCGGTGTGAGTGGAGTTTCCCACACGGAGGGTTTTGTGCCTCATCCGCGTGGGATGTTGTTATGTTAGCCTGCCATGTGGCAGGCACATTGAGGAAGACGGAGAACGGATGCCTACAATCAACCAGTTGGTTCGCAAAAAACGCAAACCGCTTGTCAGCCGCGACAAAGTCCCGGCCTTGAAGGAATGCCCGCAAAAACGTGGCGTTTGCACGCGCGTTTATACAACGACGCCGAAAAAGCCAAACTCGGCTTTGCGGAAAGTTGCCCGTGTGCGTTTGACCAACGGTCACGAAGTCATCTGTTACATCCCTGGTGAAGGTCACAACCTTCAGGAACACAGCGTCGTCATGATCCGTGGCGGCCGTGTGAAGGATTTGCCGGGTGTTCGCTATCACATCATTCGCGGCACGCTTGATACGCAAGGCGTGAAGGACCGCAAGAAGCGCCGTTCGCTTTATGGCGCCAAGAGACCGAAGTAAGGGGATAAAGACATGGCACGTCGTCGCCGCGCAGATAAAAGAGAAGTTCTCGCCGATCCGAAGTTCGGAGAGATTCTCGTCACAAAATTCATGAACGTCTTGATGCTGGATGGCAAAAAGTCGGCTGCCGAGGGTATCGTTTATGGTGCTTTCGAGCTGATCGCCAAAAAGTCGAAGAATAGTTCACTTGAGGTTTTCAAGCAGGCTTTGGACAAGGTTCGCCCGCATCTTGAAGTTCGCTCACGCCGTGTTGGTGGTGCGACTTATCAGGTTCCTGTCGATGTTTCGCCCAAGCGCGGCATCGCCTTGGCGATGCGCTGGATTATCACGGCAGCGCGCGCTCGCGGTGAAAATACCATGACAGAGCGATTGGCTGCTGAGATTCTGGCGGCTTCCAATGATAACGGCGCTGCGATCAAGAAGCGCGAAGACACACACCGTATGGCGGAAGCAAACAAGGCTTTCTCCCACTATCGCTGGTAAGAGGACTAGAGTTCTATGGCACGTACAACTCCAATCGAGCGCTATCGTAACATCGGCATCATGGCTCACATCGATGCGGGAAAGACAACGACGACCGAGCGCATTCTGTACTACACGGGCCGTTCTTATAAGATTGGTGAAACCCATGAAGGCACGGCCACCATGGACTGGATGGACCAGGAGCAGGAACGTGGCATCACCATCACTTCTGCTGCTACCACGACGTTCTGGCGCGACCATCGCGTCAATATCATTGATACACCGGGACACGTGGACTTCACGATTGAGGTCGAGCGTTCTTTACGTGTTCTTGACGGCGCCGTTTGCGTGCTTGACGCTGTTTCGGGGGTAGAACCTCAGACGGAAACCGTTTGGCGCCAAGGTGACAAATATCGTGTTCCTCGTATGGTGTTCGTCAACAAGATGGATCGTACGGGCTCGAATTTTTATCGTTGCGTTGATATGGTGCGTGATCGTTTGGGTGCCAATGCGTTGGTTCTTCAAATTCCTGTCGGTGGTGAGTCTGATTTTGCCGGTGTTGTCGATTTGCGTCGTATGAAGGCCGTCATCTGGGATAATGAATCCTTGGGCGCCAGCTTCCATGACGAAGAAATCCCTGCTGATTTGATGGACAAGGCGAAAGAGTATCGCCAGCAGCTCGTTGAGACGGCTGTTGAAATGGATGACGCCGCGATGGAAGCTTACCTGAATGGTCAAGAGCCTTCATTGGAAGTTCTCGATGCCTGCATCCGCAAGGGAACGATTAGCATGAAGTTTGTTCCTGTTCTTCTGGGCTCGGCTTTCAAGAACAAAGGCGTTCAGCCGATGCTTGACGCGGTTGTCGATTACCTGCCTTCGCCTCTTGACATTGGTGAGGTACAGGGCTTCAGCGTTGACAAACACGAGCCAATGACCCGCAAGCCTGCGGACGAAGAGCCTCTTTCGGCTTTGGCGTTCAAGATCATGACGGATCCGTTTGTTGGCTCGCTGACCTTTACGCGCGTTTATTCTGGTACTTTGACTTCGGGTAGCTATGTTCAGAACACGATCAAGGGTAGCCGTGAGCGTATTGGCCGTATGCTTTTGATGCATGCGAACAGCCGCGAAGAAATTAAAGAGGCGCATGCGGGCGATATCGTTGCGCTGGCTTCGCTGAAGGATACCAAGACTGGCGATACTCTTTGTGATACCGCGAAGCAGATCGTTCTTGAAAAGATGGAATTCCCGGATCCCGTTATCGAAATGGCTATCGAGCCCAAGTCGAAAGCGGATCAGGACAAGATGACCA
>JAVEZQ010000029.1:0-4016 GCA_034002905.1 Alphaproteobacteria bacterium | reverse complement strand
TGGAGAGATATGGTAAAGTGTATTTCTTCGGGTGACATCTCGGCGGGGGTGCCTGACCCTACGAATACACTTGTACTTGGAATATAGTACAACACGCCTTTCACTTCATCATCCGTGCGCAATGCGACCACGCGGGCGGTAAGCATGTGGATGGCGTTCTTTTTTTGGACGGGGTCATCGCCATGCAGGGCGGCGACGATCTCTTGCGCAATGGCGGCCATTTCTGCGGGGGATCGTTCGGGCGGGAGTTGCATTTGTCTTTCCAGCGTTTCAAGTTTCAGGCGGGTTACTAATTCCTCACGCTCGGCTTGTTCAAGCGAGAGAAGCAAGGCTTTAGATACGCCACGTTCTTTGATCGCCGCTGTGAGATTGGCGATGCCGCGGGTGCAATCGCGCAGCTCACGGGTAAGGCGGAGGCGCTCGCCTTCTTTTTGGTCATACATAAGACGGTAGTGCTCATGGACACGCGCCTGAAATTGGATCAATTTCTCAATATCAAGGGAAAGGTCTTCCAATTTTTCAAGCAAGTGCATCTCAAACTCGCGGGCGGGAATGTCACGAGCGTTGCAGTCGCGGCGGCGATACTTGCGCGTGCAAAAATAATATTCCCTCCTCTTCCTGCCTACCTTTGCGATGACACGTCCATTGAGCGGCGAGCCGCATTGTTGGCAAAACGCCACACCGGAAAACAAAAAACTGGAAGCGTGACGACGGGGATTATGAGCGGGATTGATGGAAGAGCGCAGGGATGAGACTTGTTGCGCGCGCTCCCACAACTGAGGCGTAACGATTGGCTCGCAATATTTTTCAATGGTGAGATCGCCATATTTGAGGACACCCATATACAGGCGATTGCGGAAGAAGGTGGTGAACGAATTGACGGATGGGAAGAGGTTGGTTGCCTGCATGATCTGCTTGAGAGTAGCGCCGCGTGCGCGCATCTCGAATGCCAGGCGGATGGTTGGGGCAAGGTCTGGGTCGGGAACCCATTTATGGGCAACGCGCGGGGTGCCATCACGATGCACGCCCAGGTCTACCGGTTCGCGCATAAAGCCCTTGGGCGGAAACCCGCCCATCACGCCGTATTGTTGCAACACGGCGCGCGAGCCGCTTTTGACGTTTCTCGAAAGGGTGATGCTGAATTGCTCGGCGGCATAGTCTTTGAAGGCTTCAAACAGGATCGCCTCGCTGCCCTCTGGTATGTAATCGGTTAGCGAGTGGAAGATGTAGCCGAGCGTTTTTATCTCTGTGCGGTAGAGGATGGAATGAACGGCGTTGCGGGCGAAACGGTCATACGACCAGACCACCACCCCACCGACTGACTCTTTATTGCGGAGCGCTTCCATCATGGATTGCAGATGTTCGCGCTTCTTGGTTGACCTGCCGCTTTTGGCTTCATCGCAAAACCAGTTCACAATTTCGAGCGCGTGCTTTTCTGCCCATGCGCCGATCTCGATCTTTTGGCGCAGGATGGACAGCTCCTGTTCGGTGCCGCCGCTATCGCGCAGGTAGGCGAATATTTTAGTGCCCGGCGGCCATGCCGCAGGCGGGTTGATAAGTTGTCCGTTTGCGTTCATAGAACAAAAGTTCTCCCTCTCCAATTATAACAAAGCAAAGCGCCCGCTGGCACGGCGGGCGCTTTGCTTTGGGGAACTGACATGCAACGGACACGGATATTGTAGCACAAGTTTTCTATGGATTGAGCGACGGGTCTTTTTTCTCGTTATCTTGTGGAGGCGCAGAAGACGACAGCTCATCAAATATCATCGCCCCCAAATGGCGGACATAGCCCTTGGTGATATGGGCGTCGTTGCGAATGTCGAGCAGTGCCATAAACACCTGCCCGGAGGCAATCATAAACAATCCTTGTATGGTTGGAACGAGTCCCATTACAAAAAAGGCGACGTTACCAAAGAGTTGAACGCGGCTATATGGCTCTGCGTCGCTGACGAATTGCCCCGCAATATTGACAGCATATGTATACCCAAAGGTGATGGCAAATAGCCAGCCTACAATGATTAACACCCAACCGAAGAAGACAATAAAGCCTGATGCGATACGCAAGGCTTCGTATGGCTTTGGCTCATCATCGATCTCTTGCAGACGCCCAAGCAACATTCTCTTTTTAGACTTCGGAGAGGAGAACTGCATACCGCAATTGGAACAATATAAATCCCGCTTTGGGTTGTAGGGCGTTCCACATTTGTAGCAATAGAATATTTCGGTCGTCATTTACGCTTTCCTCTTGTTTACTGCAAAAGCGAATCGATAAACGCGCTCAATGGGAAGAGCCCAACCAAACCGAAGAACAGACACGCGACAGGCAGCACACACACCAATAAAATTACAGCGGTCATAAAGAAGCGAAATGTCTTTGATGTAAACGTATCTTTCACCCCTTGGTCAACAGGGTTTTGACGTTTTGCAGGCTGCCCAACTGAGACGGTCTTTTTATCAATAACAACCGTTGGTGTCTCTAATCGTTCGCCACATGAACGACAATACAAAGCCCTTTCACTTGCTTCGGTTCCACATCGTGAGCAATATAGCGCATTCATTATCTTATCCTGCCCCGCCACCACCCACCCAATGGGCTTCAAGCGCCTTGGGGATTGCCTGAATCTTCTTTATCCGATCATAGGGTTTGCACAATGCCGCCACCTGCAAGGCAACCTTCATGCGGGCATACACGAGAACTGCAAAGCGGTTCGATTCATTTAGCTGTTCAAAGACCTCAACGATCTCGATCACGCTTGCCGTCACTCTTTTTTCCTTCCCTCTTCTGTTTTTGAAGACGCAGTTTTGCATACTCAAGTGTATCGTCTTTTGTCTCATCTGTCATCTGACTGGCGAGATAAATCAACTCTCTAACTTTTTCATCTTGTTCCGGGGGAATCTCAATCAGTCCAGCCGCTTGTAAACCCTCTTCAATGGGACGTCCAGCCGCCTCTGCAATCGCAATGGCGTATTTGTAGCCGCCACGCGCTTTACGGTTGATCACATCATTGACCGCTGTCCTGCTCAAACTAGCATGGTTTGCAAGCTCGGCTTGGGTCCATCCGGTATCTATCAATATCTGGTTAGTCCACTCAGGGAGAAAGTATTTCTTCGGCATTGTCAGATTTTCTTTACACCTATTATTCCACCCATCCTGTCAGATTTGCCTTTTTAGTTTGTCAGAATTACTTGACAAACACTCGATTTTGTTGTACATTCTGTCAGGTAAATCTGACAACCCTAAAGAAAGGATTGACTATGCCACTAGCGAAGAATAGAGAACAGATCACCGTATCCACCCAGGCGCACGCCCATCTCAGATCCGTGGTCAATGCCATGAGAAAGAACGGCATCCCCACCTCTGGGACGTTACTCGCCAGCGAGGTAATTCTCGCCATTCCCATCCCACAAGCCACAACCGTGAAGCCACTGCGCAAGGCACGCAAGGCAAGCGCGCCAGTGACCGCATCTGCGCAGGCTTAACAAACACCGTTGTGAACAGTTATTAAGACACAACCAAAAAGGAAACCGACATGACCATGAAATCTACCACACCCGGACCGTGGATCGTAGCAGGCACAACACTCAAGACGACCGACAACGGCAACGCATCTGTGTACGTCGTCCGCGCGGACGACCAGCATAAGGTTGTTGCCATCGTTGGCGCGAAGTGTCCCGACGATATCGGCGCTGCCATCGGCAAGACGCTTGCCAACGCCGCATTGATCGCCATCGCGCCGGACATGATCGACTGTCTCATCGCCATACAACAAACCTTGATGAGCGATAAAGAGGTCGTCAACCTCGAAGCGATGAACGAGATGATCTCAGGCGTCTTTGCAAAACTCGCCAACGAAGCGGGAGAGGAGCTTTAGCGATGCCTGAATTGAACTGGCCAGTTACATACAAGGTCAAGGCGGAGATTGAAAAACTCGCTGCCGAACATAAAGAGTTTTTTTGGAAGCGCCCGCGCCCAGATACGCTCGAATTGCGTGTCGTTACCTATACCTATGAAAACG
>JAVEZQ010000028.1:0-4151 GCA_034002905.1 Alphaproteobacteria bacterium | reverse complement strand
CCAAATGGGCCGTCTGCGCATAGTAGGCATCGACCCCTTCATAGTAATATTCTGTGTCATAATAATTGATGACGATCTTGACCTTTTCTCTCAGTTTATTGAGAAACTGGATGTCAAAGGACAGATCGCACGACCACCAGACCAACACGATTGTCTGGATGGCCTTTTCCTCCACAAGCCGCAGGATTTCCTGCTCCATGCCTTTCTGGCCGTTTTGCTTGTATGACGCGATATAGTCGAAATAATGATAGTTGGTGCAGTTGGCTTTGATGCCGTTACAGTAATCTTCAAAAACGCGATTGAGCCCCACATTAAAATGCGAGATGGCGAGGACATTGTCGGTATAGCCACTCATAGGGCTTGCTTTCCGTCGGATGGGGTTGCCGTCAGGGCTTGTGCCATAAAGAAAGCGGGTAGCAAGGGAACCCAGAAATAACGCAGATAAAGATGTGGGCTCATGATGCCTGTCAAAACGATGGCAACCAGACTTGCGCCGAGCATAAGCGCTTCGGCAGGGTGACTTTTTGCCGCCTTAAAGATTTGTTTGGCGATAAGACTAAGAAAAGCTGTGTAAAGGATCATAAGGACAAACCCGCCTTCGATCCAAAGCAGGACAAACTGCATATGCACATCCAAAGCAGGCCCTGCAAAGTGGAAAGGCACATAGGCAAAAGACTGCCGCAGCCCATGGCCAAAAAGAATTCCGCCTGAGCGAGCAGCAACCAAATCCATCGCACGCTTGATCAGTTCAATTCTTTGGGACATGCTGCCGATGGATTCGTAAAGATTCTGAAGGGTTTCCCACTTTGAAATGCTGAAATCGGGATTGATCAGGTGAATGTTTGTCACCCGTTCAATGGCATACAAAGCGGGCTCCAGCCGGCGCCCGATATTTTGCGCATAGGTTTTGTTTTGAATGACAACGACACCCAGACCTAACGTAAACAAGACAAAAAGCATCGCGAGGTAACGAATCGCTTTTTTGGCCTGCCCGCGCAAGGGGTGTTCTTTCCATAGGGGAAGGAGGCTTAAAGTCGCCATTCCGATGGCGGCAAGAGACAATATTCCACCGAAGGAGCCCGTCATGGCTAGGCAGATTAAAGAAAGCGCAGCCCCCGTGACTCCTAAAGCGCGCCAAATCTTGTTTTCGCCCTTGTGGGATAAATAAACATAAAAGGGCAGTGTCGTCAGGAGAACATAGGCAAACGAATTAGAGTTGCCATAGGTGCCGATCGCCCGATTGGCGAAGAAAAACATTTCGCTCAGGCCGGGGATATGTTTCGGGTCAACAAGAAACAGAGTCAACGCCATTGTGGGAATATAGCCAAGTGCTATGTATTTGATCGAGTCATCAAATTGCGATCTGTTCTTGATAAAGGTGCGAGCAAGAAGGGGGAACTCTAAAAGCAAGAAAGCGTACTGGGACAACCCGCTAAGAAAGGCGCTAATGGAAAAAGGACCGTCAAGAGGATAGAGAAAGCTCCCGACAATTGAAGATAGGCACGCCCAGAGCACAAATAATCCTCCAACCGTCACATAATGACGAGTATCCGTATCACTCCACAGCGCCGCAGTGAGGACTTTCTTCGCGTTTGAGTAGTTTAGCGAACGAAATTGCAGAAAGATATGTTTGGCGATTTTGGCACAAAGGATAAAAAGAAAGATGTCAACAAGCGAGAGGCTCGTCCCCTTTGAAAAGTCGAAGGCGTGAAATCTGATATAGAAAAAGGGTGCCGTCAGGAAGACGAGTAGCATCGCTGGATGAAGCGCTGTTTTTGTCTTCATGACCAAAGACATGGCGGGGCCTGATGGTGTAGCATAGCTATTAAGATTGCGTACGAGAGTGCTTAAACGAGCGTGTTGCATCGACCAGTTGCTTCAGATAAGGAATTTCACGAAAGAACTCACGGACATGTCCCATAAGATCTAGAGGGATTTGTTTGTTGATTTTCCACCAGATTCGTGGCTTACCGTCCCCATACTTTTCATGCCATATGTTAAAGAAGGTGTCCATATCCTTTTGGAACGAAGCGGTTAGGTTCTGTTGTTTAATGTCGTCATTGGCTTGAAGGATCGTGATAGAAGCCTCGCGGCAAACTTCGGCACTGCCGCCCTTGTCCCATACGCGCATCGCCAGATCAGGATCGGCCCAATAATTTTTCAGGATAGGATTAAAGAGGCCGCCGACCATCTCAATTGTTTCCTTGGTCGTGCAGAGCCATCCGGGAGCAAGACGGCCATAAATGCTGTACTGTTCCGTTTCCTTCCCGTTGGAGAGTTGCTTGCGGAAGGAAGCGAGGAAAGGTGGCTTTTTATCGGCTACAAAGTCGGCAATGGCGTTCAGGCAGTTGGGCGTCGGCTGCGCATCATCGGACCATAAGACAATAAAGTGCCCCTTCGCATAGCGGTAGGCATCGTTCATTGCATAGATTACGCCACGGCGTACATGCTCTTTGATGTGGACGACATGCGGCCCTTCAACATCAAAAGGTGAGATGATCAGAAGCTCGTAATCGCAATCGGGATTGCACGCGGCCATCTCCTGAATGCGGGAATTAACTGACTTTTCGCGCAAAGAGGGCAGAATAACGCTTATGCGAGGGGAAGACATGGGGCCGGAGTCCTTTATGCGGAAGTAATGGAAAGATGGCCCTTTTCGACCATGATTCGCATGTCGCATTGATTAAGGGTGGAGAGCCGGTGGGCGACAATCAGAATGGTCAGCTCTTTGCCCAGTTTATTGATTGCTTCCATCACACTTTTTTCGGTTTCGTCATCCAGCGCGCTGGTGGCTTCGTCGAGGATAAGGAGTTTGGCGTTCCGATAGAGGGCGCGTGCAATACCAATGCGTTGACGCTGGCCTCCGGATAAACGTGCGCCGCGTTCGCCAATGCGCGTATGATATCCGTCTGGCAGCGATTGGATAAAGTTGTCGATATTCGCTTGCTTGGCGGCAAGGCGCACTTTGTCTTTGTCGATCTGTTTGGTAGAAATGCCAAAAGCGATATTGCTTTCGACCGAGCTGTCGGCCAGAAAGATACTTTGCGGCACATGGGCAATCATATCCTGCCAGCTCCGGCAATTGCGCGGGGTAATGGTCTCGCCATCAACGGCAAGACTTCCGGTTTCCAGCGGTAACAGCGCCATGATGATGTCGAGCAAGGTGCTTTTCCCGCTGCCCGTTGTGCCGGCAATGCCGACGCGTGCCCCCCGTGGGATCAAAAGGTCGGGAATGTTCAAAACAATCGGGCCGTCCGGCGTATAGCGATAGGCTACGTTACTCAGGCGGATATCGCGTGTGAAGGCAATGGGCTCTTTCCCTGTGTCTTGGCGCTCAGGCATCGGTTGATTGAGCAGTGCGAGCGCATCTTTGAGCGAACCATGATGACCTGTAATGAGTGACCATGAGTTATAGGCTTGTTGCAGGACGGGCAAGATGCGTTGCATGCCAAGGGCCAGTGCGCCGAGCACAGGAAGCGCCGTTGCGATGCCACCATTCAGGCTGATGTGATAGGCGAGCAGGGCGATAGCGCCCATTCCCAGCGCTTCAATAATAAAGCGCGGGCTTCCGCCAATGAATAAGTTTTTTGCTTGGCATTGGCGTAGCGGCTTGTCCGTCTCGCGATACATATCGCCATAGAAGCCTTGCGTCCCATCCAGAAGGACATCTCGAATGCCGCCCAAGCCTTCTTGCAAGATTTTGACTAGCTGCGTTTGCTTTTCAGCGATGATATGTGACTGGCGCCGCAGCTTCTTGCTCATGATCACGGCGATCAGAGCATAAAGGATGCCAAAACCGATCGTCATACTCAGCGCGATTTCAGGGCTGATGATAACCAGCGCGCTAAAGATAAAACCGGCAACCAGAATGGAATTGATCAGGATAATTGAAGGTAACAGGATATCGAACATCATTTCCGTCGTCTTGTTCGTGATGACAGAGACAATCTCACTGCTGTTGCGGGACAGATGGACGGGATAGGGTTGATAGAGCGTGCGCCGGAAAACTTCGTTGCTGATATCCGATCCGGCAGCAAAGGTCAGCTTTGTTTGGGCCCATAGCAGAAGCAAGCGAAGTGCACCAGCCAGAATAGCGGCGCTGACAAAAAGGATTGTGAGCGGTAGGACAAGCTCTTGCGGTGAAGTAATCC
>JAVEZQ010000027.1:0-6471 GCA_034002905.1 Alphaproteobacteria bacterium | reverse complement strand
TATCCTTGGTGATGAACCCAGCGAACAAGGCCGCAACCTTCTTGCGATCCAGTTCTGCGTCATCATATTGGTCGAGCAAAAACAGCTTAACCAGCGCAGGCGCAATCCACGGCACCCCACGGATTTGTCCAGGGCGTTGCGGGCGGTAGATATGCAGCACCTCGGAAGCAGGAACGCGGACAATCTCGCCCTTGTTGCCGCTTTCTGTGCTATCCCCTGGATGCTTGCGATAGAAATGATAGGCAACACGCTTGCCAATCCCGTTAAACTCGATCCCGCACCGGATGCTGTTGCCTCTGGCTCCCATTTCTGTTTTGGAGAGCGGCAACATCTCACTTTCTAAAAGTTGAAGCTGCAATGGGACGGAAAGCCCGTCAGTCTCCCGCCGAGGCCGAAAGCGAATAAAACACTCGCCAGCTTCGAATAGGGCGTGAGCGATAAGCGCCTGCATCCCGAAAAAGTCTGTCAGACCATCGGCATCGGCTTCCAGCGCCCAGTCTTTCCAAAGCTGGATAATCTCATCTTTCAGCACCTCGTCTTCAATCAGGCACGAAGGGCGGATGCCATCGCCGATGGCGTTTGAAACAAAGCTATTTGCCGCATTTGATGCGTAGGGGTTAGAGCGCACAATTTGCCGCGCCCGTGCCCGCAGCAGATCGCCACCGCTTGAGACAAGGCCGTTGATATTCTGCTCGGTTGCTTTCCACGCAATAAGCCTGCGCTTGGCCATCGCACCTTCAAAGCCGCCCGACAATGCAGACATGGACAATCGTCCGGTGGCAGCGTATTTGGCCGCTGCCCCGATACGGGAAAACAGATTCATGGGGAAATCCTTCTTAAAGGTCTTTTTCGGCGTAAATCTTGATCTGACGCGTCATCGGCTTGCCGCTATCCCGCGCCAACCCTTGCTCAACTTCTGCCAGTGCCGCTTTTAGCTCTGCCATAGTGCGGTATTGAACAGTCTTCCCGTCGTAAGACAGGCTCAACACGCCGCTTGCGATTGCTGCCTTCAAAGCATCGCGTTGCGTCGTCGTGTAAGTCATCGCGATGCCTCCAATTCAAGAAATGTGATGAAAGTTTAAAAGAGCCTTGCGTGGCTGTTGCAGCGCGTTATGCTGCCGAACCTTTTTAAGAGACGGGTTTTGCAGTGATTGTTTTTGTTTTTAAGAAACCTCCACGATTAACAGGTGGCCGTGCATGAGGGCCGCAGCCTCTCATGTTGCAAACCTCAAAAAACTCATAGAAGAAACGTCCCGTCGGCATAACACTTGGCAAGTGTTTCATGATTTTGTTGCCATGTCCTCAATCAGCATCCGCAACGCCACCGATCCAAGGGGGCGCGATAAGTACGAACAGCAATATCTTGATATTGTCAAAAGGTATGATCGGGAGGAAGTCGATAGGTTCCCCCTCATGCTTGCCCATCTCGTCGGCGCTCTTGAAGAAGACCTATCGGACGTTCTGGGCCAGCTATTCAGCGAATTGGAGCTGGGCAACAAATGGAAAGGCCAGTTCTTCACCCCCGATGATGTCTGCCGCCTTATGGCCAAGATCACCTACGGCGAAGACCTGAAAGAGAAGCTGAAAACCCAGCCCTATATCACGGTTCAGGAACCAGCCGTCGGCGGCGGAGCCATGATTATAGCCCTAGCCCGTGAGATGAAGGATCAAGGTATTAACTATCAAAAGAGGCTTCACGTCACGGCCATCGACATCGACCTCCGCGCCGTTCACATGGCCTACCTGCAATTCTCGCTCTTCCACATCCCCGCCGTCGTCATTCACGGCGACACCATCCGCCTTGAAACCTATTCCGAATGGCATACGCCCGCGCTGGTGCTTGAAATTTTTGACCATAAGGCGAAGAGTTAGCGCGCCACCTAAATCGAGGGGTTTTTCAGTAGACTACAAGAACTTACGTCGTTGCTTTCGCTTCACCACGAATCATAATGAGCAACATCTTAAATTTTCCCTGCGGCATAACCGCGTGTGGGATATTGGCAGGGAGCAACAGCGTTTCTCCCTCATTAAGAAGCTGCCTTTTATCTTGAATGGATATCTCTGCCTGTCCTTCAACGCCAATGACCAGCGCGTCAAAAGGTGCCGTGTGCTCGCTCAGCCCTTCACCTTCATCAAAAGCGAACAGAGTCACGTTGCCGGAAGGGTTTTTGACCAGCATTCGGCTTACAATGGCCCCAGCTTGAAAGGATAACATCTGTTTCAAATTCTGTTTTTCTGTCATGGGGGTCTGGGTTTCCATTTTTTCCTCACTAGTTTTGGTTTGAAAGGGTTGGGGGCGACAAATCTGCCAAGCTTTTTCCTTCGCCAGCTTCCTCAACCGTTACGCCATCGCGTATACGATAGATACGCTTAAAAGTTGGAATTATTTTCTCATCATGCGTCACGACGATGACCGCTGTATCAAATTGGCGAGCCATGTCGTTTAAGATACGGATTACGGTCATAGCTCGCTCAGAGTCCAAAGGGGCTGTAGGCTCATCAGCCAGAATAACAGGAGGATGATTGACCAATCCGCGAGCGATGGCAACACGTTGTTGTTCCCCCCCAGATAATTGGGAAGGCATAGCTTTCGCCCTGTGCTGAATGTCCAGAGCAACAAGCAAATCCAAAGCGCGCCTTCGTGCTTCCTTGTCCGGAACACCCGCCAACATGGGCAACAAGGCAACATTGTCTGTTACATCGAGAAAAGGAATAAGATAGGGAGCTTGAAAGACAAAACCGATCTTATCCCGCCTCAACGCACGCAGGTCTTTAACATTCCATCCGTCACGATAAATAATTTCATCGCCCAACGTCATCTGTCCCGCCGTCGGATCGATGACAGCGCCCAGACATTTCAGAAGTGTGCTTTTCCCTGAACCAGAAGGGCCGATCAAGCCAACCACTTCGCCTGAAGACACCTCCATATCTATCCCTTTTAGGGCGTCAACTGCCGTTTCGCCTTGTCCGTAACGCTTTTTAAGCCCTTGGATTTGGATTCCCGTTCTCATGATCCTAGCCTCCTATCGCTTCGGCAGGATCAACTTTAAGGGCTATGCGTATGGCTACCGTGCTGGCAAGTACGCAAATAGTCATAACAGCGAAGAACCCCGCGATGGAATCCATGGGCACCAACAAGATATATTTTGGAAAATAGGGGGCGGCATAGGTTGCTGATATTTTTCCAACAACAAATCCGATCATTCCCAAGGCAAGGGCCTGTTGAAGGATCATCGCTGCGATGGTTCTGTTGCGCGTGCCTATGAGCTTAAGGACCGCAATTTCTCGAATTTTATCCATCGTCAGCGTATAAATAATAAAGGCGACAATCGCGGCGCTGACAACGGCAAGAATAACAAGAAACATCGCAATTTGTTTAGCTGATGTTGCAATAAGTTTTCCAACAAGAATCTCTTCCATCTCTGCTTTCGTATAAACGGTCAAGCGTTTCCAACGGCGAATGGCTTCCGCAACGTCGCGTTGCGCATAGCCTTGTTTAACGGTTATCAACACGGCATTGACGAAGGTGTTTGTGCTTTGCGAGGAAATCACGGCATCCAGAAGGCCAGGCACATTCGGACGATTAAAAGAGGGGTTGTTTTCCGTCCGGTGACGTCCTTGCCAAATGGCGTCGTTGTCTTTGAGAAACTGCGCCTCTTGGGCATCTTTCAGGGGAACAAAAATCATGGGGTCGCCGCTTGAAGAGACCATCCGCCTCGTTAGACCAACAACCTGATATGTGTTTCTTCGTATAGAAATCTGATCCCCAAGATTAAAGCCCGTGGCAATATCGGCAACGGCTTCATAATGTCCTCTTGTTATTTGTCTTCCCGACACAAGATAAGGGGGCCATCCGAGCGTGCCATTTGGATGGCCTGTCGCAATTCCAACGACCATGGCGCGAACATCCCTTGCGCCTTTTCGCACTTGCATCGTCAGATAAGTAACATTCGCGGCCTCAGAAACGCCCTTCATAGCCCTCAAACTGCGATAAACATCGTCGTTTAGATTAGAGGCCTCGGCATAAGGGCCAAGCGTGCCCCTTTGCACGACCCACATATCAGCGCCACTATTATTGAGAAGAGCCTTCCCGTCATCAACCATGCCGCGATAGACGCCGGCCATAGTTAGTGTAACGCCAATTAACAAGCCAAGACCGATACCGGTAAAAACAAACTTACCCCACGAATGAAGAATATCCCGTCCAGCAAGGCTTATCATTTTCGAACCGTAGGAATCTCTTGAACGATGCGAATGCTATGGTGCTGGGACAAGGGCTTCTCGCTATATACGACGATTTCTTCCCCCTCCTTAATTCCCTCCTTCACTTGAACGTTTCCATCAAGATCAGACTCTCCAAGTTTAACAACGGCAAAAGACAATCGGCCTTGCTGTAACTTCCAAACGCCCGTCTTTCCCTCGTCGCGGTGAATGGCAGCATTGGGAATGACCGGCAGAGAATCCAGCGCAGGCAATTGAATGGTGATTTCTGCAAGTTCTCCTATCGGTGGTAAAGGAGAAGGAATCTCCTGAAAAACAATTTTGGTTATGGTTTCTTCTGTTACCGAGTCCGCCTTCGGTTCAACGCGATAGACGCGACCCTTTAGTGGGCGTTCTTTGCGAGAACGCAAGACAATATCGGCAGGCAACCCTTCCGTTAAATTTTGTGTGTTCGTCTGGTCAAGGCGGGTGTTAATCCATAAGGTTTGCGGATCAATAATCTCAATAATAAGCTGTCCCGCGACAATGGTTGTCCCCGGATCGGCATCACGAAGGGCAACTATTCCATCTGCAGGGGAAACGAGTTTGAGATTATTGCGTTGGGCAAGAAGCGCATCATGCTCCGCATACGTACGGCCAAGTTCTTCGTTCGCAGCAACGAAAGCTGCCTCTGCTATTTGTAACTCTTGCTTTTTGGTAACATACGTCTCGTCACTTGTGGCACGAGAAGCCGACAGTTTCATATAGCGCTGTTCTTGGGTTTGCGCATAAGCGCGACGAACTTCGGCTTCATTTCTTAAGGCCTCCGCTTTTTTACGGGCAGCATCTAAAGCTCTAATCTTGTCATCAAGATCAATCGGGTCCATTTCGCCAACAATTTGGCCTGCTTTGACGAAATCACCGACATGAACATCTATAGTTTTGATCCGTCCAGAAGACGTTGGACCAATTTTATAAGTATAACGCGCCTCAACAATACCAATACCAAAGATTGCAGGGGATATTTTTTGTGATTTAACCGTCGTGCTTGTTACCTCAACAGGAGCTAAAGGCCCAGAGCGCACGCCAACAAACACAAACAGAATAAGCAGGAGGCCAAGCACGCCACCTACGAAAAACACGCGGTGCTGAAAACCAAGCTGTTTCATGACATCCCTCTACTGATTCCGCGTCGATAAATCTTGAAAACTTTCGTCGCTTCGCGTTGCATCCGTGATAGGTCTCCCGCAATGAGCGATTGCATAACCAAGCCTTGTATCGTGCCTATAAACAAGATCGAAGCCGCCTCTACATCTAGAGTTGAGGCGATTTCACCTGCTTTTTTTCCCTTCTTAATGATCCCCTGAACCCGATCACGATACTGCTCGATGAGTTTCTGCACAACGCATTTGGCCGGTGTCGATCCAGCACGTTGTAGTTCGCCAAACATCATTCGGGGCACACCAGGGTGTTCCATCGCAAACTTGACATGGCTCATGAACAAAACCTCCAGCGCTTTCAAAGGGGAGCAATCCTCGATCGTCGCTTTGTCTATGCAGTTGATTAGTTTTTTTGCGGCCCAGTCCAACACCGCCTCCCAAATGGCCTCTTTATTCGGGAAGTGGCGGAAAAGCGCCCCTTGCGTCACATTCATATGCTCCGCAATCGCCGCTGTCGTGATTTCGCTGGGGTTCTGAGACCCTGCCAAAGTCAAAACAGCCTGAATCGTCGCGTCTTTTCGTTTGTCTGCCGAAAGATGTTCTGTTCGAACTTTCATTCTTGATCCCCACAAGATAGTAATCGCTCACTATCATAGTGCCGGATCATATGAATGGCAATGTTGTTGATGTTGGATTCTATGACTATCTATGTGCGGCTGTGCCGTTGACCAAACATTCTCATTGGTATGCGCCAGCTTTAATCCTCGGCGCATGGGGCAAAAAGCAGCCATCCGCTGCAAGCTAATCGTTAAAATCTTAACGATTTGAATCCCTGATCGGAACCTGAACCCGCACCGTTCTAAAAAACGGGCGCATTTATAGACGGCTGATTTGGCTGAAGATTATTTAGGATTGCGCCCCACTCAACCAATGTGTTAATGACTTCATGGGCGTCTGAATAGTTCGATATAAGTCCATTTGGGCGCACCATTCATAAAAACACCGCCCCCCAAGGGCGGTTTTTTTTATGAATAATGATCCGATGCAGCTCTCAAACTTCCACGAAGAGGGTGTTCACAAAACGCGAGATTAACGAGCGTTTTTTATCAAT
>JAVEZQ010000026.1:0-6613 GCA_034002905.1 Alphaproteobacteria bacterium | reverse complement strand
TAAGCTGGCAGCTCGATCGCCTTTTGCTGGGATACTTTGTGCCAAAAGCCGATTTGGGTCGCTATACGATGGCAGCCGATCTTGCCAACATTCCTGTGCAAGCCGTTGTGGTGCCGTTTAGAAGCCCTGTTCTGGTTACTTATTCTGCGCGTGGGGCAAAAGAGCGCGACGAGCTGGCGCAGACCTATCTTAAAACTTCCAGAGCAATGCTGACACTCGCGGGGCCAATCTTTGTGCTCCTTGCGCTTTTGGCGGTTCCTTCTGTGCGGTTGGTTCTGGGGCCAAACTGGCTAGATGCCGCAGAAATATTGCAATGGATATCGTGGATCGTATTGTTGTCTTTGCCGACCATCAATCTGAACGAGCTAGCGCTGGCGCTGGATAAAGCACAGATGATCACGTGGCGAACGTCCGTGTCTTTTTGTGTCGCAATGCCGACACTGTTTTTGGGGAGTTTTTATTATGGCGTGATGGGCGTGATCGCGGCGCGTTTTGTGAATGTGTTTTTTGGGATGGCGGTGAGCATGGAAGCGGTGCGACGGTTGATCAGGTGTCCCATGGTTGACCAGCTCGTGACATTGCGGCGTCCTGCGTTGGCGCTGGTGGTGATGGGCGCGAGCTTGTGGCTCCTGCGGCCCTTTATTGTGATGGGGGCGATCTTGCCCTTGATCTTCAGCCTTGCATTGGTGGCTGGGGTGGGTGTGATCGTCTATCTCGTTGCGCTCTTTGTCCTTTGGCATGCCGAGAGCCGTCCCGCCGGAATAGAGGCCGTGGTTTGGGAAAAGGGTAAGGGTTTTGTGATGCGGGCATCTGGTTGGATTAAATGAATTTTGCAACAACCACCATTTTTTTTGTTTTGCTTGTCGGCCTCGTTTTGCCGCTTCCGTATTTGTTGGGGATGGTTTTTGTTTTTTCGTCTTTAGCCGCGATGTCGGTCATTCCGCCGGAGCTTTTGGGGGGGACAAGTATCGTACCAGATAGTCTGGCTGTTCTGTTATTCCTTATGCGCGTTTTTATGAAACCTGAGATTGTAAAAGAGGCTTTGTTGTCGCTTTCCAATTTTAGAAAGCTGGGGCTTCTCGGTTTATTTTTTGCTATTGCGGCAGTTGGGGCTGTTTTTCTACCAAGACTTTTCGCGGGGCAAATCTCTGTTTATAGCATGCGCTTTCCTTCTTTAGATCGTGTTATGCCGTCGGTGACGAACTTTACCCAGACAGGCTATCTTTTTTTGTCCGTTTTTATGGCCGCAGCGATTTTTGCGCTGTTGCGCAAGAAGCCGGATTTTCTAGATGCTTTGCTGAAGGCGTTTTTCGCTGGTGGAATTGCCGTGATTGTGACGGGATTGATTGATATCATTGCCAATGCGATCGGGCAGGCCGATGCTCTCAAGGTTTTCTACACCGCCAATTATGGCTATTCCGCCGGAAGTATTCTGGAGGCGCGGCGTGTGCTGGGCCTCACGCCTGAGCCTGCTTCCTTTGGCGGTCTTGCCGTCGCGTCGGCGTCTCTTCTTCTTTTCCTGCGACCCGTTTATACGCCGCCCATGCGGCGTGTATGGGTGCCGCTGGTCGGGTGGGGATGTGTGTTGATGGGTTTTCTATCTGTGTCTTCCACCGCCTATGCTTCGCTGTTTCTTCTGCTTGGTATTTATCTGTTTTATGATGTTGACGCCATATCGGCAGAGGGAAAGATCTTGCGCAAATCAATTAGGAAAAAAGCGCTGAGCGCCTTTTTGCTCGGTTTTGTGTTTTTGATTGTCTTGCTGTTTAACAGCGATTTTCTGTCTTATTTTGCCGATCTTGTGAACACGCTTTTGATCGAGAAGACAGAGACGACTTCCTATGTCGAGCGGTCGAGCTGGACGGCGGCGGGACTTGATGCGTTTATAGAGTCTTATGGCCTTGGCGTCGGCGTGGGTTCCGTGCGAACGTCAAACTTTTTTGCCAATATTTTGGCTAGCACGGGCATTTTGGGGGCAGGGTTGTTTGGCTCGTTCCTGTTGTCTCTTTATCTACGCCACGCGCCCGACCGCAACTCACGGGAAGAGGCGATGATCGGGGGGATCAAGCGTGCGCTGCTACCGATGTTTGCCGCAGGATTCCTTGCCGGAACAACGCCGGATTTCGGGATTGTTCAGGGCCTGTTGTTCGGTACAGTTGTTGCTTTGTCGCAGAAGAAGGCCACTCCGTCAGCTATCGAATCTCCAGCACCATCGCGTGGTCGGTGAGCGTTAGCGGGATTTCTGAAACGTTTGTAAGGGTTTTTTGCGGTTTGGCGCTTTTGGTCACGTCAAAGATCAAGACCTTTCTTGCCGGTGTGGCAAGGCGCACGACGATATTGTCACTGCCTTTGACTTTCTCGCCCCAAACAACAAGGAAGAACCACCCGTTGCTTTTCTGTAAAAGCAAATCATGAACGGCTTTGGGTTGGTTGGGAATGTCATAGGCCAGCTTTTCAAGCTTGGGCCCACGCGCCGGATCGGCCAGAATGGTCGTCAGATTATGGATATAATGCGCGGCAGGTTTGGGTTGCCAGTTTTTGTGATAAATGCCTTGCAGTCCTTTGCTGCCTTCGGCTTCGCCTAGTTGATAGATGAAGGTATAGGCCCAGCCACGCTTGAACTGCGCAAGGTAGGTGTTGACGAGCATAATGCCCTGCACCCGTTCCGATGCGACGCCTTTTTCGGTGCCCCAGCCTGTTTCGGTTGAAACGCGCGGCAGGGTCACAAGTTCTTCGTTGCTGTAGCCTTTGAATTTCTTAAGCCATGTGCGACCATAATTACCATAAAGCCCATCCCAAAAGCTGTTGAGCGTTGGATCGGCCGCATTCCACGCCTGATTATCGACATGATGCCCGCCAATGCCGGTGACATAATTATGGGCATTGGCATAGTCCGCATAAGTTGTTCCGGCGGGCATAAGCGTATTGGCTCCCTCAGGAATGGTGAGGAATTGAAGGCCCATATTGTCCGTCTGCGCCCCGCTTTCTGAGATATGGAACACAGGATAATCTTTGAGGATTGGATCAGACTTGACGGTCTTGTACAAATCGCGCTGGAACTCGGCCACGGCTTTCCATGATCCTTTGCCGCCGCCTTTTTCACCTTTGTAGGTGATAGGCCAATTGTTCGGCTCGTTGGGTCCTTCAATTGCCATAAGGATACCGCTCTTTGCCAGCGTTTGTGCGGCAGGGATCAAATGGTGCAGCTTGCTGCCGACAAGATTTACGCGAATGCCTGCCTCTTGATGCAACATAAAATAACCCGACATATTCGAGGCCGCATCGCGGATGTTGCGGATACCGGTATATTTGAGAGGCTCAATGTAATTCTTGGGGTTATAACCTTGCGCCACATGGGTGTTGATCCCAAGGGAGTTCAGAAAGTCGATGGCACTTGTGGCTTGTACTTCGGGGATGGTGGCTTGCGCCTGTGCGCTGCAGGGGGACAACCCAAGGATTGCAAGGAGAATCAGAAGGATAGATGACGGTTTCATAAAGCGGTCTCCTCGCGAGGGCGGGCGTCTTTGGCTCAGTAACTATAAAAGAGGGCACATAACCCTGTCCACAGCGCATTTTATCCGTTATATGTCCCTTATATTATGGGGTTTGGAGTGGAAGAACGATGCGGCATTTATTGCGAGTTGCGAAGCGAATTTACTATTTTTTCTTTACGAGGGTTGCTTATGCCGCTGTGCGGAAGACATCCCTGTCTGCAAGACAGGCGCAAGCTTCGCGGCGTATCAACATCATTTGCCGCTTCGGCGTGCAAAACGGGCTTACAAATGGCGCAAATTATCATGCACGCGCGCTTGAGCGTTTAGGGCATGATGTGCAATGTGTGGACATAACGCCGACGATCAAAAACCCGTTCAAGACCATTGCGTGTGATAAGGACGCTGTGTTTATTTTTCATTGTGCGGCCTCGCAGTTTGTGCAGCAGGCATGGCCATTAAGAGAAAGTATCAAGAACGCAAAACGGATTGGTTACTTTGCGTGGGAGTCATCAGAGGCGCCCGTCAACTGGCCCGTCTATGATGATGTGTGGGACGAGATTTGGACAACCAGCAGCTTCTCCGCGCAGGGACTTGCCAAACTTTACAAGTGCCCCATCTATGTCGTGCCGCATGTGATGGAGAAGTATAGTGCTGCGCCGCGCGTGTGGGCCAAAGGGCAGGAGCCTTTGGTTTTTCTGGCGATGGCGGATGCGCGTTCCGGCCTCACGCGCAAAAATCCGGCAGCAGCGGTCAAGGCCTTTCAAAAGGCTTTTCCTGTTGAACAAGATGTGAAGCTGGTGATCAAGCTGCAGGGAAGCAAGGATATACCGGAGATCAAGGCTTTTATTAAGGCGGTTGCCGACGATCCCCGTATTACGATCTTGATGCAAACCTTGTCTCGCGAGGAGGTTGATGCGCTTGTGGCAACGTCGCATGTGTTTGTCTCGCTGCATCGTGCTGAAGGGTTCGGTTTGCCGTTACTTGAAGCGCGAATGGCCGGATTGGCTGTGATTGCGACGGCATGGTCGGGTAATATGGATTTTATGACAGAGGAGGACAGCGTTCTGGTCCCCGCCCGTGTTGTCGAGATGTTTGACGAAAGCGGTGTTTACGGGACTATTTCATGGGCCGATCCTGACGGCGATTTTGCTGCACAAGCCATGCGACGTATGTATGATGAGCCTGACTACATGGCTGCTATCGCACGGGCAGGCTGGCAGGTCAGCAGCCCAGAAAATCAACTCGAAAGCTATGATAGGGCCATCAAGGCCGCAGGCTTATAAGTCTGAAAGGAAGAGCGCGATATGAAAGTTTTTGTAACAGGCGGTGCAGGTTATATCGGATCGCACACAGCGGTTGAATTGCTTAAGGCGGGTCACGATGTCGTTCTTTACGACAATCTGTGCAATGCGGATGCTCGCGTCGTTGGCCGGATTGAAAAGATTGCGGGCAGCGCCCCTGTCTTTGTCGAAGGGGATGTGCGGGATCGCGCGAAGGTCGAGGAAAGTTTGCGTGCCCATCGCTGCGATGCCGTGATCCATTTTGCGGGGCTCAAGGCAGTTGGCGAGTCTGTCGAAAAACCGTTGGATTATTACGACAACAATGTCGGCGGGACGCTGAGTATTTTAATGGGCATGAAAAAGGTTGGCGTGCCGTTTATTGTTTTCAGCTCTTCGGCGACTGTTTATGGGGCTCCCCAATATCTGCCTTTGGATGAAAAGCATCCCTTGTCAACAACGAACCCCTATGGCCAGACTAAGCTGGTGGCCGAGGGGATGATCACGGATTTCTTGGCCACGGCGCCAGCACACAAGGCTGCGTTGTTGCGTTACTTCAATCCCGTTGGTGCGCATGAAAGCGGATTGATTGGCGAAAACCCGCGGGGCATTCCCAACAATCTTTTCCCTTATGTCAGTCAGGTAGCGCTGGGCCAGCGCGAGGCTCTCAATGTGTGGGGCAATGATTACGATACGCCGGATGGAACAGGCGTGCGCGATTATGTGCATGTTGTCGATCTGGCCATCGGACACGTTAAGGCGCTGGATTATATGGCCGAGAAGCACGAAAGCTTGACGGTCAATCTTGGGACGGGACAGGGTTATAGCGTTCTGGATATTGTCAAAGCGTATGAGGCGAGTAGTGGCCAGAAGATACCCTATGTGATCGCACCACGCCGTCCGGGGGATATTGCGACGTGTTATGCTGACGCCTCTTTGGCTGAAACTCTTCTGGGCTGGCGCGCGCACTGCGATTTGGCCCAGATGTGTCGTGACAGCTGGAACTGGCAATCGCAAAACCCCAATGGCTATGAATGACTTCTTGAAAATGTTAAGAAAATAGGTCACGCTCTTTTAATAGTAGCAGAAGGTAAAGGTGGGCCATGAAAAAGATTCTTATCGCGTTAGCCGTGGTGTTTGCCTTATTCGCGGGCGGTTTTTATGTCTTTACAAAAACCCATCCCGATCAGGTTGTTCGGCGTCAGCTTCGTGCCATGTTGGAAGAGGCGATACAAACGAAGGCTTGGGTGCAGCGTGCGATGATTGCGCTCGATCAAGGGCAGGGGCAAATCGAAGATATTCGTATTAAGAATCCTGATGGCTTTTCGAAGCAAGAAGCAATTACGATCCCCATGATCATGACAAAATTTACCCCCCCAGCGATGTCACGGGAACGTGTTCTGACCGTGCAAGAGATAGTGATTGATCGTCCCCGGATTCTTTTTGAAACTAATACTGACCAAAAGAATAATTTAAGGGATATTCAGCGCGTGATACAAAATTACGCCAATGAGAAAATTACCGAAAAAGTAAAAATGGCGAAGGACAACGACCCCTCTTTGACAGAACAATGGCGGCTGATTGTAAATGAGGTCAAATTTACGGGTGGTGAAATCGTCGTAATCCACCCCTCCCTGACTGAAGGGCCTATAAAAATTCCAATGAAGGAAATTTCGTTGCGCAATCTGGGGGGCAATCGAAACGGACTTTATGCAGATGAGCTAATGGTTTCTCTTCTCGGCGTTTTGTGCAAACGGGCAACAATGGAAGGGTCCTTGGGCCTTGTCGCTGAACTTGCCAAGAAGAACCCTTATCAAGACTATCTAAAGGCCCTCCCCAAGC
>JAVEZQ010000025.1:0-7741 GCA_034002905.1 Alphaproteobacteria bacterium | reverse complement strand
GCATTGACTCTTTTAGATTGTGGACAATCTGCAAAGCCTTTTTTTCTATCACGCTTTCCGCAGACGTAGGACCTGTAATTATCCGAAGTGTGGATCACCATCGCCGCGCCGCAATGAATGCACAAAGCCAAGCCAGCCAGCAGGGAAGGATATTTCATCCGCCTTGGGTGGTATCGTGACAAGTAGCGTTTTTCAACGTCTCGGACAGCCTGCCACAACTCCCACGTTATCAAGGGTTCGTGATGATCCTCGATGCGCAGATCTCCAGCCTTGCCAATTCCTAGATAACTTTCGTTTCGGAAGTGTGTCACCCATGAGTTGATCGACGTGTATAGTTTGCCCTGGGTGGCTTTGGTGATCTCGGTATAGCTCTTTCCGCTTGCTCGCAACTCCCAAGCCTGGCGGACGATGGGCGCAAGCTCTGGATCGATCTCCCACTTGATCCCGATTCGTGTGCTGCCGTTGCGCCTCGATCCTTCGTACTCCCTGACGATGCGGTATCCCTTTGGGGCTTGCCCGCCGTTTGAATAGCCAGCCTTTACCCGGTCCGCAATGCCGCGTTTGATCTGCTTCCCAAGCTGGATAGAAAAATCAGCATTCGTAAATGCTTTGACTTGCAATAGCATTTGTCCTGCTATGCCCTCGGGGATCTGCTCGGTGAGTGAGTGAATCACAAGCCCGCATTTTAGCAAGCCGTACAGGTAGAAATTAAAATCCACGATGTCACGCGAGAAACGGGAATAAGCCCAAAGGATCAATCCTTGCGGACGGATATCAGCGGGGCTTGTCATGATGCGATTGCACATCTCCAAAAACTGATCGCGGTTCTTTGTCCTTCGTCCGCTTGCCGTCTCGGAGTAGATGCGGATCAAAACCAGCCCGTAGGTTTTGCAATAGTCCAGGATGACTCTTTCCTGTTGACCAATGCTTTCCTGTTGGTTGGGTCCGCCGCTATCGCGGATGTATGCAATTACTTCGCTGCCAGGTGGAAGGCTGGACGGGGGCGCATTTATGTAATCGCTCATCGATCGATTTTCCTTTTCGGCTTGATTTGATTTTCGGAGATCTCCAGCGTACCGCCTTTGATCAAGCGTTTGATGGTTAGGGCAAGATCAGCCGCCAGCGTGAGACGGGCGGAGCGTTGCGCCGCGCCGAGGTCGGGGAAGTCATCTCCTGGGATTTCTTCGATGGTGATCGGTGGTGATTTCCTTGCCATTGGTCAACCTGCCTTTTGGGTTTGGTGTAACGGCTTGTTACAGGCTCAAATTTCGCCGTGTTGGGCTAGGGCGTGTCTTTTATCGTCTGATGCAGAAAACCAGCCAAAAAGCCTTTTTGAAGCATGGCGTTTGCATCGTACTTTATGCCGTCTATTTCAGGGCTGCAAATCGCCCCAGCTGGACGGGCAAGGGATGACCGGATATCGTTTGCAATGTCTGGATTATCAGCCCACACAATGACGCGCCGATAGTCGCTTGCCACGATGCGCAGAATGTCTGCGTGCGTTGTTGTGTCGCTCCCAAAGGATAGAGCATCGATCCCGAAGCCTTCCGCCGCGGAGACCTGCGCAATGCTTATGGAGTTGAATTCACCTTCGACCAGGATGAGGGTTTCGCTCAACCCTGCAAAGGATAAGCCAAATAAAATTTGTTTGCTTCCCTTTGCCATTGTGTAGCGTTGGCTTTTGTCTTTCGCGCGGTCATCGATGAAACGATACTTGATTGCCGTGATGGTCTCTTCTTCGTCCATCCAAGGGATGACAATGGCGGGGCGTTTGTAGATCAATGCGAAGCCGAGAGAAAAGACATTCCACATCGAAGGATCGAGCGCGCGCGATTCCAAGTATGCGCGGGCGGGCTTGTTGGCTAGCAATGCATCGCTTGCCGTTGTGATCTCGTTCAGACGTTGCGCCTGCCAGTCCGAATCAGGTAGGATGATTTCAGGCTTTGCAGCTGCGGTGATTTCCCTGCGCGGTCCTGATGCAGTGTAGGGAGAACTGCCGCCCAATATCTCAAGAGCTTCTTTGAAGTCAACCCGGTCACGTGTCATGATGTAATCTATTGGGCTTTTATATTTTCCGTTTGCATTTGATGGACAATTTTTTTTGGGATCTCTGCAAATCCATAACCATCCATGATCGGTCTGTTTGAGATTAAATCGGTCATCGCCTCCACAGAAAGGGCAAGGTCCAATGTAATACTTGCCGGAGTGTTTCAACTCGGTTTCTCTCTGTGCGAGGGATAGCAAATCAAAGGTTTGGTTTATGGTTTGTGCGTTCATCGTACTACTTCCTTTCAGGTGTGTAGTAAGGTGGGGGGGGGTACTACGTACTACGCACTACGCCCCGTAGTACGTAGTATGCGTAGTACCGTAGTAGTTACTACGGAGGTGCTACGCTTGTGACCTGACTAATCCTGTCCTTGAATATTCCTTGCCATCTTTTCCTATGTGCTTGACAGTGCGCCATACAATCAATTTATCTTTTTCCATTTGTTGGATTAGCCTATCAAGTATTTGTCGTTCATCGACGCCGGACAAGTTCAACTTTTGCGAGAGTTCACGCGGCGTGATGACAAAATTTGATCCAAAGGCTGGAATATGACGGAGTGCTTTTGTTTCTAAACTATCTTCTTGTCCGTCTTTGTTGGGTACTTCCAGCATTCGGTGAAGACTTTCGCGCCATTGTTCTGTGAGAAGATAAGCATGAGCAAAATGGTTCTTTTCCAAAACTGGCGCAGCGCGTTTGGATTCAATCCAATCCAGTGTGGAAAGCAGGATTGCAGTTTTTATCAGCATAGCGGGCAAACGTTTATAGTTCGATTTGTACCGATGACTTAGGTTATCGTCGATTACGAAGTCGTGCCGGGTTGCTTTGTCATATGCCTGCCACAATTCAAAAACACCGTTGCCAAGACTGACGGTAATTTCTTTTGCGGGCTTGTTGTCATCGGGCTGTGGCAAGCGGGTAAATGCCAGCGTTTTTAATGCGCCAGGTATATCGTTTGGGATTTCCATCGCGGGAGGGAAAAAGATATAAGGCGGTTGCTTCCATGAGGGTGTGACGAAAATAAACCGCGCCCATATGCCATTCGCCCAATAACTTTTCTTTTTGAAAAACGGGTCAAGTTCTGCTTTTGTGCTCACCCCGCAAATATTGAAATAGCAGTTTCTTGCTACACCTGCGCCGCGCCCGACTGTCGATTCGTCTTCTCTATCTGGATTGTCGTACAGCCGTAAAACCAATGACTTGATGCCTTGCATGTTATCTTGTCCGAACCATTCAAACAGTGCGGACGATTCGTCAAGTAATAAAACCCTTTGCGCTGAAAATTTCCGCTTCGTTTTTAGGTATGCAAGTTCTTCGTCGTTCAGCGAAGTTGTGTTTTCCAGATTGCGCCCAATTAGTTCTTGTAACAATCCCTGCGGTGACATGTATGCGGGTAATTCAAATGGCGTCAATCCTGCCATCCTTCCCATTTTTCGGGCTAGTTTTATGCCGCCAGATTTCGAATCACCCGATGAGCCAACAATCAGAGAATACAAATTAGGATAAAACTTATCTGTTGAAACTTTCAAGCTCACGCGCCTGGCTATTGCCGTAGCGGTCAACGTCAAGCCTAATATCTCATGGTATTCTGGCGCGGTCATTGGAGATGCTTTGCTGGCAAACTTCTTGTATTCTTTCAACCAGACGCCCGCTGTTTCAGCCTGGGCTAGTAGCTTGTCAGATAATCTCGCGTAATTTGGCAAAGGTGGAAAGAAGTAATCGGTCGTATCGTTGGTTTCTGCTTTACTTGTTTTTGAATGCTCTACAATTTTCTTCAATGTTGGACCTGCCATGTTTTTATCCTTTCATGCTATAATGAAAATATCGAGAGCAAAGAAATTGGATCGCCGTCCATCCTTTGCCGATTTAGAAAAGTCCCCGTTCCTGTCGGGGGCTTTTCGTTTTTTTTACTCCTCCGCCTGGGGCGCGGGGTTGTGGACCGTGATCGCTCCCTGCGCGATCAGTTGAGCGCGTAAGATTTGCCGCGCATATAATGACTTTGGCAAGCCTTCACGCTTTGCCAAGTTAACAATGGCGCGATTCTCTTCTTTACTCAATTTGATCCCTAAATACATTGGTCGTCTGTGCATGGTCTGCTCCTTTTTTGAAATTCAACTTTATTCAATCACGGTCGAAGTGAAAAAACAGTGTACAAAACTCCCCATAGGAATAAAAAAAGCAGACTGTGAAGTCTGCTCTTTGATCGGGGTTTGATTTTCTACCAGCCCGTCTTAGCTTCCGCTTGATGTTTATCCTTTGCCATTACGCTGACCAGTTGACGTAATCTGTATAGTTCCTTTTCGTGTTCTTCGATGGTCTCTTTCATCTGGCGGATGGTTTTCTTTACCCAGTTCAAATTACCTTCAAGGATCAATCGTTCATTCTGCGCCCTGGCTGCGTGACCTTTACTTTCCGCCGTGGCTTGCTCTGCGATCTGTGCGATCTGAAAGATATTCTCGATCTCGATCATCGGCATGGATTCGGGTGTCCACTTGCCAGCCAGCGCGTCGCGGATCTTCTCCCTGCTCTCTCGCGCCTGGGAAAGATGACGGATCATCAGCAGGTTCTTTACATCCTGTGCGGTGTAGCGTCTGCCTTTTTGCGGTTGCTTTGCCCTTTCGCTAAAGGCTTCGGGATGGTCCCTGATATATCGCTGAATGGTCTTTACGGGCAGTTTTGTATAGCCTGCCGCCTGTCCTGTGGTTAGTAGTTTCATGCTTTTTTGCATCCTTTCTGTGAGACGTGATCGGGATGCCCTGAACACGTTTTTTTTATGCCGTTTCATCACGCCCGCAAAAAAGACGTGTCACAAGCATTTTTGCAATTTTACACGAGACATAGACGGGGCAGGGTGATAATCTTATTTTGGGTTTGTGTCGCAAAAGCCATAAAACCACGTGACAGACTACCCACTATGCAAATTTGAGGGGCTGTATCACGTTTCACCACATGACACAGCCCCAACAAGGTCAGAATTCAATCAAAGGTGTGACGGTCAAAGCGTCACGCGGATTTGGCTTCTGCGGGCATTCCCTTGCGTTGTTCGCGCCGCATCTCATACGCCCGTTGTTTGTGTGACGGCTTGCAATAGCGTTGGGCGTAGTTTTCCGTCTCGAATTCCACAAGACAGAATGCACAAGTCCAGGTATAGACGCGCCTTACCTGTGTCCGTTGTCGCTGAAGCCTGGCAAAGGGACGGCTTGCAATTCTGCCGCCTCGCTTTCCTGATGGTTTGACGTTGGGCGCAGCTTGCCTGCTACAGGCGCGGTCCCTGTAGGGGTTTGGTCCGTTTTCCCAAGCCCCAAGGATCGCATATCTGCAAAACGCGCCTCGAATTCCGCCGCCCATTGTTCGGCGATCTGCGGGGCGAGCCGTTGCGCGATCTCTTCGCCGCGTTTCTCGATCTCTTTCAGGGCGTCACTTTCGAGCCGGTCGCGCACAAACGACTCGCGCATTCGCTTGATGTTTTCAGGATCGAGCAGGTGGAAAATGATTGTTGCCAGAATATTGATCGCGATCAGAGCGGATAAACCAAGCACGACGTTTCTGATCTCGTCCTGGGTGAGCTGCGCGGTCATTCCGCTTTCACCCGCATGATACAGGGTGTCCATGGTGAACAGGGCGAATTCTCCAAGCATATCAAGCGCGGTCATAATGCCCGCTGTGAGTTTCTGCCCGATCCCTTCGGCTTTGTACATGAAGATCATCAGCCATGCGATCATGCCGCCGCTTGTTGCCGCAAGCCCAAGATAGCCGATGATCTGTTGATCGGCGGGAAGTGTGGCGGTGATGAAATCCAGTGAACGGGACGCGGCATAGATCAACAATGCGCCGCTGATGACGTAGAACAGCACAAGCGCGATACCTTTCCAAAATAGTTTCATGGTTCAATTCCTTTCGCAGTAGTTTGAATGTATCCATCCTTCCAGCCCGCCAGCGCGGACCAGGATCCATTTGCCCTGGGCGGGTTGGGGGAGGATGGTCAATAGATCGCCATTTCGCAGAACGGCGATAACAGCCGATGACATGCCAGGCGATTGGCGCAAGTTCAACGCTTCAAAGGCGGTGACGGTGCAAGTGATCGCTTTGGGTGTGACGGTCGGCAGGACCTGCGCGGGTTCATCGGTCGCGGTCGGGAGTGGAGCCGCCGCGCCGTTTGTGAGCGTACACGCCAGGAAGGGGAGTACCTGCAATAGCAAAATGATCTTTTTCATGGGAGATTAATTGACTCTCCTTCCTGACAATAAAGCCACGATCGCGCCGTTTGCGATTTTCACGACGGCATAATCTCCAATGCCGTAAGGCTGAAGCCTGTAAGCCTTCCAGAACGCCGCCGCGCCGCGTTTGCCGATCCTTGAAAAGTGATCCCTGCCATGCCGCGCCAGCGTTGTCATTCCGCCGCGCCTGCCTGCCTGTTTCTTTTTGTTCATGGCTTGTCCTTTCTGTGTTCGATCAATTTCTCGATCTCGAAAACCAGGTAGAGGATCGCGCCGCGTAACACGCGCAGCCAGGGCGCGGGCTTGCGTGTTTGTCGCCAGGTGTGAAAGGTTGCAATGTCCAGGACCTCGCGCCGCGCCTTGGGTGATAACAGTGATACGATCTCTACGAATTCTTCAAAACTTCGATCATCTTTCATGGTGTAAATCTCCTGTATGGTAAAATGCGCCTGGGTGATCTTTGTTTAGCCCAAGCCTTGCGAAGCCCTCTCCAACATGCGGTGGAGAGGGTCTTTTTATTGCTAGGCTTTTTCGGGTTCTTCTCCGAATGCTTCGGCATAGGTCATGTCATGTTCTGGTAGCTCCTCGTAAAGCGTCTTCGCTTCGTCAACGGTCAAGGCTTCGATGGTGTTCCGTTCACCTTGCCATTGTGTTGTGTGGTAAGCAAAAAAGTTTCCCTTGGGCGTCTTGTACAGGTAGGTATTTCGCCCGCTGCGCTCCCAGTTGCTACCGTCCCAAAAACGGTTACTTGCAACAGCCTGCGCCTTGTCTGTGTCGTATTCCTTGCGGTTGATGATTTGTTTCATTGTTTTCTCCTTTACGATATATGCGATTCCAGCCTTTGCGCGTTCCTTCCGCGCTTCCCTCATCCGCGCCAGTGTTCGCCATGCTCATCACACGGGTACTTGTGGACGGTTCTTTTTTTTTAAGGTGCTGGTCTTTCCTTTGGTAAAGACTAAAGACTAAAAATTATGCGCCGTTCGGCGCGTAGTCTTTTCTTTGGTAATAAGTTTACCAAAATAAAAAAAGCCTGTAAAGGGGCTTTTTTCGTGCGTGCGGTCTGCGTGCGTGCGGTCCCTGCAAGGGGATCGTGCATAGTTTCGGGGGATGGGGGATGTTTATCCGGTCGTCGTCACCTTTCGGCGCGGGTCGTTCTTGCTCATGCCCTTTGTCTTTTCGAGATATTCTTTTACCGATTTCCGGGATACCAACCAGGCACGACCAAAGCGGACGCCGTACAGCGTTTTATTTCTCACCATCAAGGGTATTGTTTTCACATGAAAGCCAAGCACTTCAGCAGCTTCCTTGGTGGTCATAAATTCTTTGAGATCGGGCATTGTTATAGTGGGTGATTTCATGGGCTACTCCATTCGATGTCTATCGAAGTAACCCGCCGATGAAACAGGTGGGCGCACAGGGACTCGAACCCCGGACCTCATGTGTGTGATACATGCGCTCTAACCAACTGAGCTATGCGCCC
>JAVEZQ010000024.1:0-8015 GCA_034002905.1 Alphaproteobacteria bacterium | reverse complement strand
ACGCCATTGAAACGAAAAGCCCCGAAGGGGCTTTTTTCGTTTTAATAACACCCCTCACGGGATTTGAAGCCGGACAAACGGTTCGACGACGAGGCCTTCAAACAGATGGGCCGGACGTGTACGCTTCCACACCCAAACAAAGAGTCAGGCCGAAGGCGCGATGAAGACCGCGAAGCGGGCGACATCAATCCCGTAGGGCACGCCATCTTCCAAAGAAGTTAGCACCCTTTCGTCTTGAAATTGCGTAGCGGAAATCCTTTCGCCCATTCAAAGAAATTTAGAAATTTATCATTGTTGGTGTCTAGTGAACTAAAGAAAAGTTCACGTGGTTGCTTTGAAGATATCTCCCAATCAGCATAGCGAGAGAACTCTAATCTAGATATGTATCCGTCGTGATCAATATCCATCCTTCTGAAACCTTCCTCTTGTCTTGTCTTTAATTTTTCGGGTGTGTTGGCCTCAGGGCCGCAAGCATACACTGAAGATGTGAGGCCAATAATGCCTGATAACAAACATGCTAAAAAAATACGTGTCACGATGGTCCTCCACCAAAGGGTGCCCTGTCAACCAAATGATAATTCAACTGCTTTAAAATTCCCAGCAAGAAGGCGCCTATCACTTTATTCTAACTACCATTTCCCCGTGCCCAGATTTATTCTATCCGGCACGCCATTAGATTTGATATATTCCCTATATATCAAATAGTTGTCAAAAGTTTCCGTTTGACAACCTACAAAACAGCCCACATACAGCATCCCTTTCCTCGATTTAATCGAAACCAATCCGGGGCTTCATGCAGCTGACGTTCTCCCCGTAAACTGAGGCAAAATGAGATAGAGGCTGCAACCTGAGCAAAGGAGCAGACGATGAAGAAGCGATTTACGGAAGAACAGATCATCCGAGTCTTGAAGGAAGCGGAGGCAGGAGCCAAAACGGGCGACCTGTGCAGGCGTCACGGGATCAGCGAAGCGACGTTTTATAACTGGAAGGCAAAGTTTGGCGGGATGGACATTTCGGACGCGAAGCGCCTGAAGCAGCTAGAGGCCGAGAACGCCAAGCTGAAGCGACTGTTGGCCGATGCCGAGCTTGATAAGCTCATGATGAAAGAGCTTCTGTCAAAAAACTGGTAAGGCCTACCCAGAAACGGCAGGCGATAAAAATCCTGACAGAAAATCATGACGTCTCAGAAAGGCGATCCCAACGGGATGTTGGGCTCAGCGAGGGACGGCGCATTACACCTCAAAACGCCATAACGATGATCTTCGCGAAGCCATGAAGCGGGTCGCGGCAGAGCGTCGGCGGTTCGGCTACAAACGGCTGGCTGTGATGCTTAGGTGCGAAGGGTTCGTGTGCAACATCAAGAAGATTTACCGGATCTACAAGGAGGAAGGTCTTATGGTCAAACGCAGAAAAGGCCGCAAACGCGCGATAGGAACGCGGTTGCCGCTGCCCAAACCGGACAACCTCAATCAAGTTTGGAGCTTGGACTTTCTGAGCGACGCGCTATTGGATGGGCGGCGGTTTCGTGTTCTTGGTATCATGGATCAATGCAGCCGAGAGTGCCTGACGTTAATGGCTGATATGTCTATCGGCGGGGCGCGCGTTGCTCGAGAACTTGATAGGCTCGTTGTCCGCTATGGCAAACCCTTGTGCATCGTGAGCGACAACGGAACAGAGTTCACAAGCCGTGCGGTTCTGGCGTGGACGCAAGAACGAGGCATCGAATGGCACTACATCACGCCAGGAAAGCCAAGAGAAAACGGATACACAGAAAGCCTGAACGGGCGCAGCAGAGACGAATGCCTAAATGAACACGTGTTCGAAGGCCTCGCTCACGCTCGGCGGCTCATTGAGGCGCGGCGGCGGGATTACAACAATGTCCGGCCCCACGGCAGCCTTGGAAATGTGCCACCGGCCACCTTCCGCGCCAGTCTGCTCTCGACTCTTGCGGTCGAGCAGCCTGCCGCTTGCGCCCAAACCCTAAACCGTCCTATTTTACCCCATGGACTCTAACTTCTCTTGGCGACATAAAGGGGAGAACGTCATAAAGTTCTTTGGTGGAAACCCTTCTTGCCATTCAGAGAAACTAAGGGATTTACTTCCATCTTTATCTAATGAATCGAAGAAGGCCTTATTCGATACGCCTTTTGGAAGCTGCCAGTCAGCATAGTGAGAAAACTCTTCAAGGTTTACCTGCCTATCGCGGTTGGAGTCTATCCTATTAAAGTCTTCCTCTTGTCTTTCTTTTAATTTTCCCAGTGTGTTGACTTCTGGTCCACAGGAATATGCGGGAAGAGTGAAGCATAGTACATTCAACACAAGATAAAGCGGAAGAAAACGGTTCATTTTTGGTTTCTCCAAGGGTGTTTTTATAAATAGCAAAATAATTGTTATTTACTCTTTGAGCAACGGTTAATCCATTGAAATGAACAGTCGGAAAAATTGATCGCATGTCCATCATCTCACATCATCGGCTTGGACACGACTCAAGGTGCACAACAAGCTCGCCGAGATAGAACTTAGTGATTGCAACTGTTAGGGTTTGTCTTAAGTGCACCAGACAAATATACCGCAACAAGCTCTTCCGGCATCAAGACTGGGGCGCCCGTTACAACCTCAATCCCTTTTTGCGCAAACAGTTCCAGCGCGCGTGGCCCCATGCCGCTACAGAGGATAAGATTGACCCCGCGATCAAAAAGCCAATTCGGCAACAAGCCTGGTTCATGCGGTGGCGCGTCGATATCACGGCGAGCTGCGATGGTTTTCTTGTCAGCCGCGATTTGTATAAGGGCGAAGGCTAGGCAATGCCCAAAGTGCGAGCAGAGTTTTCCGTTTTCAACGGGAATGGCGATAATCATGGCGCTGGTTCCTTATCCAAGTATTGTTGCAGGTTGTCCCATAAGTTACGGATATCCATGGAACAAGGTGTGTCGATTTCAATGACTGCCTTTACCTGTTTTTGCGCTTCCGTCACGCCTTTGTCATAGCGGATGCGTCCTAAAATTATACCGCCATTTGTGGTGGCTTGCGCCTCAATCTGCGATGCTCTGTCGGAATCAATATCCCATTTATTGACGCAAACAAAGGCGGGGATTTTAAAGTGCTGCGTGAGTTCCAGCGCACGCATCAAATCATGTTCACCGGATAAAGATGGTTCTGTGACGATAATGACCGCTGTTGCCCCTGTAATGGAGGCAATGACAGGACACCCAATCCCTGGTGGTCCATCAATCAAGATAAGATCGCGCCCTGTTTTTTTGGCTAGTTCTCGCGCTTCTTGCCGAACGGTCGAAACAAGCCTACCAGAGTTTTCGGCGGCGATGCCAAGCCGCGCATGAACCATCGGCCCTGCACGGGTGTCCGAGATCATCCATGCGCCGCACAGACGCTCTTTAAGCTTGACCGCGCCTTTGGGACAGAAGCGTGCGCATACGCCGCATCCTTCGCAGGCTGTAGGATCAATATGGAATCTTCCGTTACTTTCCTTAATGGCTTCAAAGCGGCAAAGATTGAGGCATGCGCCGCATGTCGTACACAAGGTCACATCAATCTCAGCTTCGTGCCCGCTCCAGAAATCGTGATGTTCTTGAACGGTTGGTGTCAGAATAAGATGTAAATCTGCGGCATCGACGTCACAGTCAGCCAGCACGGCATTCTGTGCAAGAAGAGCAAAGCTTGCCGTCAGGCTTGTTTTCCCGGTTCCGCCTTTGCCGCTGATGATGACGATTTCTTTCATGCGGCCTCGCGGATTTGGCGCAGCAGGTTTGTGAAGAGAGGCCTATATTCTGGTAGAGTGTCAACGAGGGACAAACCCTTGGCATAAGCCTGCGCAATACGCCGATCATCAGGGATCTCGGCCAGAAGCGAAATTCTTTCTTCTTCAAGATAGGGGCGAACATATTCATCCGCGTCGCCCGCGCGGTTGATAACAACACCAAACGGCAAACCAAGTTCACGCACTACATCCATGGCCAAGCGAAGATCATTTAGCCCAAAGGGCGTTGGTTCTGTAACCAACAGAACAAAATCAACGTCGCGCAATGTAGCAATGACAGGACAAGACGTTCCCGGCGGCGCATCCATGATAAGCAAATTGCCTATCAAAGATTCTTTCACAGCGCGTATCAGCGGCGGGGCGAGCGCAACGCCAATATCAAGTCGTCCCTGTACAAGCGTGATCGCACCGGATTGCAGCGTTTCGACTACGCCTATCCGCCTATCAATTTCATGGATAGCTTTTTGCGGACAGACGCGCATGCATCCACCGCACCCGTGACACATCTCTGGTGCGATTACGGGAAACGTTCCGAATGATACAATCGCATTGAAGGCGCAGAATTGGCTGCATAGGCCGCAACCATCGCAGCGTGATTCATCTACAACAGGGACGGGAAGTGTCACAACGCGCTGACTTTTCATCTCGCCCTTGAGAAAAAGATGCGCGTTCGGTGCTTCGACATCGCAATCTAAAAGGCAGACAGACTCATTCGCCGCCAGCGCGAGATTAACCGCCAACGTCGTTTTGCCCGTTCCACCTTTGCCGGATGCGACCGCTATTTTCATGCTGTCGTGATTTCTGGCAGGCTTTTGGTTTCAAACGCTGCCAAGGCTTCGGAGACCGAAACATTTTTGGCTGAATAAATTTTGACGTTCGCTTGTTTCAATACATTGAACGCCTTCGGGCCGCAATCACCTGTGACCAGCACAGAAGCCCCTGCCTTAAGAATAGTCTCTGCCGCCTTGATGCCAGCACCTTGCCCCGCATCGGCATAGTCGTTCTTGATAGCCAAAACCGTTTTTGTCGCTGTGTCATAGATCAGGTAGTTTACAGCGCGCCCAAAGCGAAGATCCATTGGCGCGGATAAATCTTTGCCGATTGTTGAGAAGGCTATTTTCATTTTGTTTTTCCTTTGCGTTTTGTGGGCGGCGGCTCAATACGTTCAAAATCGCCACCTTCGATTTCCAAAGCACCACCTTCGACGATGGCTTTAACAACGGCCTTTCGCGCGCTAGAGAGAATGCGCGAGAAGGTCGGACGCGAAACGCCCATTAGTTTGGCTGCTTCTTCTTGTTCCATGTTTTTATATTCTGACAGACGCAGGGCTTCGTATTCCTCGTCCTTCAGCTTGACGACCTCCAGATCGCACAACGGGATCCCTCGCGGTTTGAAGAAACGGGCCATTGGGCTTGATCGAACAAGGCGGCATTTGCGAGGGCGCATGGCTTAGATCCATTCCGCGATCATGGCGACGCCAATACCGAGGATCAAAAGCCCAGCGATAAGATGCAAGAAACGAATATTCTTGTCCTTCCAATCCTGCACATCTTCAACGCGGCTTAGCCCCATATAAACCACCAGCGTAATCAACAGCATCGGTGAAATAAAGATCACATTGTAGAGAAGAAGGGTTGGCAAGGTTTTGATGATGTCCATGACCGACAACAGGCCGCCCAAGATGATATATGGGCCGATGGTGCAAGGCAGCAGGAATAGAGTGACCATAAGGCCCACGACAAAAGCTCCGGCAGGCGAGGTCACTCTGGCGATCAACGCCTTGACTTTGGGCCGCCAACTTACAGGCATTTCTGTGCCAAAGCTGCCGACTTTGTAGGAAAAGAAATCCTTGATTTGAAGCGCTCCCAGAAGAATAGCGACGGCGCCCAAGCCCTTATAGAGGAAAGGCCGCACCCATGTGATGCCCTGAACAAGCTGGAAGGACTTAATAATGAACAAGCCGTAGATCAGATACATAATGAACACGGCTAAGCTGAACGAAAGCCCAGCCCAAATAATGTTCGCCTTCTTGTGTGGATTGTACGCGATGATTGAAACTAGTAGCATCGTGAGAACTGCAAACTCACATGGGTTCACCGCATCGACAAGTGCGAGCGAGATAACTTTTCCTAAAGAGACTTCTTCCATTACAACCTCTCTTAATCGCGCATCAAAAGCCAACCGCCAAAGGTGCAGGCTTTTGTAAAGGATACAACATCACCTGACAGAACGACTTCTTTCTCAGCGGACGGGACGCAGCCTTGCGGCTCCGTTCCATCAAACACAAAAGCTTTAATCGCGTCGCTTTCTTTGGAGGCAATGTCTTTCCGAACAGCCACACGATCCTCAAACCAAATTTTTGGCAGGCGGGGCAGATCGGTTAAAGACAGCGACAGAAAAACGCGTGCGCCAGCAGGAAGAACGATGCCGTTTCCTTTGTGCTTAACGGCCAAGGTGTCCAAAGACTCTAAAATCGGCACGTCGCCAACAACCGCACCTCCTTTCTTGCCTTCAGTCACAACCATCGGTACGCCAAGACCCGTATCAAATTGCCTGTGATAGGCCATCAAAAGGGGTGCGTTCGCATTATCGCGATAAATCTCATATTCGACGACGAGAAGATTGCCTTGCCGAACTTTCTTTTTAAGCAAAAGCGGATCGACATTGGCGCAATGAGGACAACCGATTCCAGTGAAATAGACGAGAGAAGTCACATCATCGAATAATCTTCTGGAAATTTGTGTTTCTTTTTCTTCAGAAGCCTGTGTCTGTAGAGCGCTTGAAACAATAAAGAGCACACCAAAAAGGAAAGCTTGCAGCATGCTAGAGAATCTCATCATCCTATCCTTTCACACAAACACAAAAAGACTACTTATGAACGTGTGTTCATAAGTAGTCTTCGTATCTCCTTTTGTCAAGACAGCATGGAGTTAAAGGAAGCAACCACAAGATACTGAATTAGTTGCTTCCGCGTTGGGCCATAAGATCGAGATCTTCACGCAAGCCCTGTAAATCTTCTTCATGCTCAATTTCTTGCTCAAGTATTGTAAGCGCCATGTTGTAGGTTACCATGTCTATATCTTTTGTCGCATCCATCAGGTTTTTGTACGTCGAAATAGCGCATTGCTCGCCTGAAATGTTCTGATCCAACAAGACAGCGACATAAGGATCTTCAGGAGCATCATATTTACAGGGGCTTTCTTTTGCCCAGCCTTCTGGCGTCAGGACAGGTGTTCCACCAAGTTGGACGATGCGGCTGGCGACCATGACGGCATGCGCCAATTCTTCTGTTGCATGCTGATTAAGTTCTGCCGCTACAGCATCCTTCATAGGGCCTTTGATGAGTTTTGCACCCAGCCAATACTGGTAATAAGCCAGCCACTCGCTGGCATAAGCCTCGTTGAGAAGTTTGATAATCTTGTCGACGTTAGGGCCGACAATTTCGCGTGCGCGTGAACCCATGGCTGTATACCTTTCAAATAATCTAGTTTGATATTTTATACCTTATTTAGCGTAAGTATCATAGTATTATCCGTTTAGAGTGAAAAATTTAAGTGAATTTCCACCAAGGAAATGTCGTTGTGCTGTACGAATTTGTACATTTTTTGCCCTATAAGTAGAGACAGGGCCTCAATTGATAAATCCAAGCTTGCGGGAGCGCTTGTGAACTGAAGCCCCGAATTACCAAGTTCTCTTGCACCAAGAACCTTGGGCTTAGGATCGCCAGAGATTACCTATACACCTATTCTGAACAATTTGATGGAACAGAACATTCGTGAGATTCACTTTGCGCGCGAAGGCACAGTGATCAATACACGTATACGACAACTTTTTCGAATGGCATGCTGGACAGGATAAATCTTGGTGCTAGGAAGTTGTTGTTAACGGCCGCTTATGACGTTATCTAGTTTTTGAGCATGATGAGCATCATCTTAAACTTTTCCTTTGCGAAAAGAGCGTGAGGTTCGTTGGCTGGCATTTTGATCACTTCGCCAGCTTTCACCGTATAACTCTTTCCAGAGATTGTTATATCAGCCGCACCCTCTGCGATGTGAACGATAACATCGAAAGGCGCAGTGTGCTCGCTTAGACCCTGTTCTTTATCAAAGGCAAAAAAAGTGACGGTGCCGTTTTTCGTGCGGAGGATTTCTTTGCTAACAACGGCTCCTGCTTGATACTCAACCAACCCATTAAGGGCTTGCGGACCAGTATTCGATTCTATTGACATAAGAGTTCTCCC
>JAVEZQ010000023.1:0-9277 GCA_034002905.1 Alphaproteobacteria bacterium | reverse complement strand
AACCAGAGAGGGATACCATGCAGACAGAAAAAGCGGAAAGGATCACGATCACCCTGCCGCCCGACATGCTCGCCACGATCAAGACGAAGGTTCAGTCCGGCGCCTATGGATCGACAAGCGAAGTCATTAGGGAAGCCATGCGCTTTTGGGAGAAGCAGCAAGAGGAGCAGGAGGCCCGCCTTGCGCTCATTCGCAGCCGTCTGGCGGCCTCGGCCCAGAGCGGCGAGCCCGTACCGCTTGACGAGGCTTTCAAGGCCATCGAGCGGCTACACCGGCAGCGGGTGAAGTAGGGGATGAAAAAATATGATGTTTACCTGATGCCCGATGCCATCAAAGACCTTGAGGGCATCTATGGCTACATCACGGACAAGAGCGGCTTTCCTGAAAGGGCCTGGGCCTACGTTGAGAAGCTCCAGCAAAAATGCCGCGAACTGGAAACGGCGCCCCTTCGGGGACAGCAGCGGGACGACCTTATGCACAACTTGAGGATTGTCCCCATCGACAAAAAAGCGGTTGCCGCTTTCCTCGTGGACGAAGAAAAGAGGGCGGTCCTCGTTCTCAATATCTTTTACGGGGGCAGGGATTACGAAGCCCTTATGATGACTCCCCCGAAAGTCCCCTCCAAATAGAGGCTACACCCGCCCAAGGCTGGAACCTTGGGCGGGGCCGGAGAACCTCAGTATTCGCTCGGCAGCAGGAAGGTGGTCACGCTGCGGTCGGCTTCGGTGATGATCCAGAAGCAGTTGTCACCGTGGCCTTTGGCCGGCTTGCTCTCGTCGATGGCATACGCCGAAAGGATACGGGTGCCTTCCTGGAGGGCCAGGTCGTTCAGGGCGGCGTCTTCCTTGCAGACATTGCCCCAATCCCCGCGACAGTGACGGAGCAGGCAGGCCTGCATTCGTGCGCTGGGGATAGCGTCCAGGGCTCCCCGTGTGGCGACGATCTGCCCTAGCGAGAAGGGGGTGAAGGTCTTTTTGGTGGTTGTCATCTTTGTTCTCCTTTTTTGGGCTACCCCCAAAAGCGGGGGCAAAGGCGAACAAAGGCTGCGGCGATGAGATCGCCTTTCAACGCCCCGACTCGGGAGCGAAGCGAAGGAGCGGGCTGGGGCTTGAAAGGGGAGCCGACGCGGCCATGATGAGCCGATGCCCGCAAGCGGCGGGGAACCTGGACAGGAAGAACAAAGAGACGCCCAAAACCGCACCCGAACCAGCCAGACGGCAGAAACAGGGGGGCAAGAAATCGCCAGCCAGGAGAGAAGAGGGGACGGGAATGTCAACCTTACAACGCCACAATGACATGGTGGACCACAAAAGCGTGAATCATGGAGACATAGAAACAAAACACAGAACAAATGCATCCAGACAAAAAGCAAGCAAGAGAAACGACGACAAAATGAACGGCCATTCACAATAAACCATCCCGAGCCATCCGCACACGTTCTTTGCGAAGTAAATATTTCAAAGTCGCCAAGCAAAACAAATAAAAAACAAAAAATCCGACAACAAAAAAGCAATTAAGCGTCAAAATAATACGCAACCAGGTTGCGCTTTTACTTGTTCTGGGCTACACTATAGTTTATTGAAAATCAGTTCCAAAGCGAACGAGAGGGAGGAGCACCATGGGCTTTGAAAAGTTCACACTGGTCGGAAAAAGCTTCGCCCCCAAGGTTTCAATCTGGAGCAGGGGGCAAATAGGATTTAATAATGGGGCCGTGTCTCGATACAAGCTTGATGAGTTTAGCCACATCGTCTTTTTTTTCGACAAAGAGCTAAACAAGATTGGACTCAAGTTCACGAACGACGGCGGCGAAGAAGGGGCCGTCAAGCTCAACAAAAGAGCGACGGGAATTAGCGCGGGGATGAAGTCGTTTCTCGACTACCACAACATGGACTACACGGAAACGACGCAGTACGATCTCGAGTTCGACGAAGAAGAGGGGCTGTATGTGGTTGACCTCAACAAGCGAAAACCCACAAAGAAGGACAAATAAAAAAAAGCTACTCGTGCGCCAACACGGGTAGCTTTAAGGGGAAATGCTCTATCTAGCCAGATCGGGAGCATTTTTTTGACCTGGGCCGCGTTCTCACGACCAAGGTAAGGAAAAAAAGGTAAAGAATCTTACCGAGGACGACGCCCTCCGTCAAGCCCTTCGACTATCGGCTGGCAAGGAGGACGAGTTATTGCAAAAAAGTGATGCTGACCACGAAATCATTTTCGTGAAATGGTTTAAACACTGGAAAACCGGCAAAATCATCTATGCGAAGAATGGCAAGGCCATTCCGATCCGTGTTCGTCGGAAACGCTAATCCTTAACCCTTAAGGCACCGGATAATTGGTCGGTCTGGTGCCTTGCTTCTTTTTTTTATTCTATAATTTTTTACATGGAGACCAACCATGGCAACTGTAACGTACCCTTGTTACTGGCAAAAAAAAGATAATTCCGGCTTTTGGTATTGGATTTACTACGCAAGAAACGGCCTAGCGATAGCACGCAGCAGCGAAAGCTATGTCAAGCGTGACGATTGCACTCGTTCAATCCAGATCATGAAAGAATCGTCGAATTCTCCTGTTTTCTACGATAACTAAAATCTGAAAGCTGCGGCGGCGGGCTTCCGGCCTGCCGCCGCTTTTCCAAGAAACAATTCTTTCCTTCACTCCATCCTCGCGGCTTCGCCGTTCACAACGGAGGTTGTTTTCATCCCCCCCAACAAGCCTATACAGGTCCTAGCCGTATAGACGGCTGGCTATATGGACGCGAGTCTCTTTAGAAAGCCGCAACGCCTAAGATTCTTTGTATTTCGAAAACCCTTTAAGCAATGATTGGAAACTCGTTGGCTTGTAGGTATCGAAACCTTCCTGATCCACGAAAACAAAATCAAACGTCACTTCATCCTGAACGCGGTTGATGTCTTCGCACCATTGACGCAAACGCCCCATTTTCAAGGGTACGTCTAAATCCTCTTGTCCTTTCGTCTCGACAATCACAATCTTTTTGTTTGATTGTTTGACGATAAAATCAGGATAATAATTAGAGATGTCACCGTCGGCATTCACATAGTCGAGCTTGAAATTCACAGCGAAATAATTTTTGGCATAGGAAACTATATCGTCACAGCCCTCCAAGAAACTAGCAAACAATAGTTCAAGATGGCTGTCTCCGACGACACGATTAAAAACGCTCTTGCGGGGAATGACACAGCCCTGGTCTTTGACCATGAAGGGCCGCGTTTTGCGCAGTTTGATCGTGTCCCTAATCTCTGCATCGCCCTTATCTTTGACGGTCAGCGCATTGATAGCTTTTTTGAAGGCCTCGATCACCGTTTTGGTCGCTTCCAGCTCAGACAGGTTGCGTAAGGTGTTCGGATGCTCCAGATCGACAACCTTCTCGAACAGTTCGTCCTGAACAAACCCTTTGATTTTTCCATAGAGCACATCGTAACCGCTGAACAAGCGCAGTTCTTTCATGATCGTTTGGGTGAAGTACCCAATCACGCTACGAAAATCGGCAACGCCTGCCGTGTCTAAAATCGTTGTGTGTGTTGTTTCTCCTGTCGTTATGTCCTTAAAGACGATCTCTCGCTGTTCTTCTTCGCTAAATTGCTTGTAAGGAACTTTTTTGTGGCCCAGAGCTTTTATATCAAGCTCGCCCAGACTCTTGTATTCCCGATAGACGCGAGGCGTGAGAAGGGGAATCTCAATATCTAAAGCGTCAATGTCTTTTTTCGTGTTTTCGTTGTCAATTTCAATCACCATTGGCGTTTTGGGCTTCGTTCCTTCACCCATAGCCTTGCGTTCCAGCTCCACGCCTTCGGCTTGAATGGATTCAACAAACTCCATGAACGCATCGGTTCCAACAACGCTAACGTATTCCTCAACCTGTCCACGGTACATTTTGCGTAAGCCACGTCCAAGCGTCTGTTCAGGCAAAATGTTACTTTTGGCGGAATAAGCGCGCAGACCAACAATAGTGGTCACGTTACGAACGTCCCAGCCCTCCTTGAGCATCAGCACGGAAACAATCGCCTTATAGGGGCTACTGTCGTCATCGATTTCATTGGAAAGTTGACGCAACCGCTCCAACTCCTCCTTGGCCTTGCCGGAAGCCGCCTCTGAAATCTCGCCGTTGCTCTTGGTGTGAATGACCAAGACCGCACCCTTCAAATCAGGATAGTGGCCTTCCAAATATTCAGCCACGTCATCACAGTTGCGGGTATCATCGGTCATCACAAAAAGGATGGCCTTTTTGCCTAGCTTTTGATGTTCCTCATAGGCTTTCCGCCATTCGATTACGCCAAGATCAATATAATCTGCATACTTTTCCGTATATTTCGCGCTCTGCCGCTCGGACAACTTGGCGCGGCTGGCTGCATCAGGCAGCACGGGATGCTTAACGACATTCTGATAAATCGCCTCGACCAGGGGATAATCAGCAACAGTCTGCACAAAGATTGCGCCATTCGTGTGTTTCGGCGTTGCTGTCACGTCCAGTTGCAAACTCAAAGCCGTACCTTTTTGCAACATCCGGTTGTGGATGTCCTGAATAGACTGAAACCATGCCAATGAAGCATCGTGGATATGGTGAGCCTCATCGTTCAGGATCATCAATTCATCTATGTCTCGAACGATCATCCCCAAATCCACCTTGGAATCCGTGGTCGCGCCGGTAGGGCGCTTGCCAAGGAAATAATCCATCGTGTTGTCGTCATCGGGGGAGGGGGGAAGATCATTTCCCGCATAAACGCGGTGAATATTCGTCAGGAAAATATTCCCGACGGGGCGGGTAACTCGAACCTCGTCCTGCTTGTGCAGGGTAAGCTGAAAATCGTCCCGCCAATTCTGCCCATCAAAACCATTATCGGGCAACACAGGGTCGTCAAAAAAGATGCGCAGCCCTTCAAAATCCTTATAAATACGGTCCAAAACAATAATGTTAGGGGCGATCACCAAAAAGTTCCGCGAAAGCTCGGATTCCGGTTCATACAACTTGTGAAAATAGCTCCAAGCAAGGGCGAGGCTCATCACCTTGGTCTTGCCGCTACCGGTTGCCATTTTTATGACGTGTCGTTGCCAGGTCTCATCAAACAGGCTGGCCGATACCGCGCCTGAACTGTCGAACCGCATCAGGTCGAATTTGTCCTTCGCGCCCACAACGTCATACAGATAAATGACGGTTTCCAACGCCTCACGCTGGGCAAAGAAATATTTGAACTCGGTCATGGTGCCGTCCGCCTGGGGCAAGAAATGGGCTTCTTTGAACCACCAGTTCAGCAAGCTCTTGCTGGTGTCTGTTGCCCCGACATAACCGGACTCGCGAAACTCTCTGACTTTGCGACGAAGCGTTGCCACCAAAGGCGGCATCAACTTGTCCATGGTCGTGTCACGAAAAGCCTCGTCTGCTGGAAACCATCGAATAGAAGGATCAAGAATAGCATGGGGAGAGTTAGGGAAGTCAGGATGTAGAGCCATTATTTTTTCCCTCCCACATTGACCTCAAGAATGGTCATGGTGTCGTTACCGAAAATATCGACCACCTTCACCGCGACCTTGCGCCGTCCTGACGGGACTTCATGATAAACGCTCGTCAGTTCCAGCTTGCGCTCCTTTTTAGTGCGGAAGCTCTGCCATTCGTTTTCAAAGATGTAGTCTCCCGTCCACTGTTCTTCGATCTCTTCGGTTTCAGGGTTCTTGGTTCGTATGATTTCGCGCTTGCTCTCGAAATCAAAATCAACCGACCAGTAATCAATCCAGTCGGTCCAGTGGCGCGTCAATTGTTCACGGGAAACAATGCCGTTCTTGTCTTTGCTGACCTTTACGATCTGGCCCTTTTCGACCACAATCTTGCTGGCCTTATTTTTTAAGGTTGCCTCTGCTTGAGCAATAGAATCTTGCGAATAGAAAACTGAAAAATCGGTCAGCTCAACTGCCACGCTGCTCTTCTTAAAGTGCGGTTTGACCTCAATGAATGCTACGTCATGAAAGACAACCTGATTCCTTTCAACAGCCCGCTTGTCGAATACATCCGCAGGGATGTATTTGGGCGCAATGTCGATTCCTTTGCTTCGTGCTTCATCAAGCACATTCGGGAAAAGCCCCATTTCAAATTCAAAACCCAGAATATCGACCTTGGTAATGTGTTTCTTACGGCACTCAAGAATGATTTCTTCAACGAAGAATCGCGTTACAGGAAGATTGACCGGCCCGACAGCAACCAATCGGCCAGCACGTTTACCATGAAAGGTTGTAAAGCCCTCGGTTTTTTCGGCACGATAGGCCCGCAGTATCAATTCAAGGAAGGAGGCTTCCTTCGCAGCGAGTTGCTGCTGTTTTTGCTCCTCGCGTAAATCAGGATTAATCCCGATATAATGTTGTCGCTCATATTTGCCGAGGTTAAGAATCTCGAAAGCGCGGTAGTCTTTGCCTTCAGCCTTCAATTGCCGTTGAACTCCTATCATCCGCTTGCGGGTTGTATGGATAGCAAACTTGCCAAGATCAGTGGCTATCCATTTGCGTCCCATTTTTTCGGCAACGGCTGCGGTTGTTCCTGAACCACAGAAGAAATCAGCAACAAGGTCTCCTTCGTCGGTAGATGTATTGATAATCCTTTCCAATAAAGCTTCAGGCTTTTGAGTCGGATAATCGATACGTTCTTTTGCTTGAGAATTAACAGGAAAGATATCAGTCCATAGAGTCTGTAAAGGAATACCAGGGGTTTCATCTAAATAACGTTTTAACCTTATTCCTCCCGCTTTAGTAAAGTGAAGCTTTCCTTCCTCATCCAATCTCTTCATCGTGTCAACAGGACAGCGCCATAGTGACGCCACCCCATTATATTCGTAATTATAGCCTCCTCCACTTAATCCTTTTGCTGTCAAGTCTGCATCTGTCCAAAGACGCCCATCTGGATCAGCATTCCTGAACCTTTTTTTATATTCCTCAGAGTGATTTCCATATTGCTGGTTCCACAACCGTTTATCTGACTTCGCATAATAAAAAATAGAATCTACATTCACACCATAATGTCCAGGATCATTATGAGCGCTAGTTCTCTGCCAGGTAATTTCGTTCAGATAATTTATCCTTCCAAAAATATCATCTAAAATTAAACGAATATGACTATTCATTCTCCAATCGCAATGCACATAAATACTTCCATCATCAGCCATAAGATCACGCATCAAAACCAACCGCTCATAGATCATGGCAATGAAGGAGTCGGCGCCTTTGCCCCAGGTGTCACGATAGGCAATTTCTTCAAGGATGTTTGGTTTCTTGGTGAAGGTATCAACACCAATTTCAATGTCCATCGAGAAATCGGCACCAACATCAAAAGGTGGATCAATGTAAATCAGTTTCAAGCCGCCTTGGGCCTCGATCTCGTCCCGCAATAAACCACTCTTCAAAGAAGAGAGGATCAGTTTGTTGTCGCCCCATATAAGTTTGTTCGTCCATCCTTTCAGTTGCCGCCCTCGTGCATCGAGGTTGAAAAGGCTCATCTGCCTTTTAGTGTCTTTTTCGGCTCGTGGCTCGTCCACTTGTTCAATGGTCTGAAAGGGTAGCACGACATTACAGACTTCATTGGTCTTGCCGTTCCAGACCAACTCGACCTCGCGCTTGTCATCAAACAACAGGAAACGGTATTTATCCGGTAACGGCTTATCGGCTTCTATGAAACGGACAATCTCTTGCTGTTCCTGTTCAGTCAGTCGTGACATGAAAGACCCCTTCTCCTAATTAGCAAAAAATGGCTATCGCCTCGAAGTTAAAAAGAAATATCCTTTAGGGATTATCACCTTAGACCGGTCACCGCCACAGCTTTTCAAACCGTGCCGGATTGGTCGCCGTGTAAATGACGGTGTGCTGGATGTTCCGGTGCCCTAGATAGTCCTGGATCAGGCGGGTGTCGGCCCCCTGGTCGGCAAGAGCAAACCCGCAGGCATGGCGGAGCATGTGCGGGTGCGCCGCCACGGACAATCCGGCTTTCTCGCCATAGGCGCGGATCGCAACCCATGCCGTCTTGCGGCTTAACGGTGTCCGCCGCTCACTCACAAAGAAGGCATCCGTCTCCGGATTCCATCTCTTCCGCTCGGCCAGCCAGGCCTTGATTGCCCGTATCTCGTCTATCCGCAACGGGTGCGTGGTCGAGAGTCCTTTCTTCAATCGCGCCACATGCAGGATGCGGCTTTCAATATCCACCTGAGACATTTTCAGCCCGCAGGCCTCGGACACCCGCAACCCGTGCCGGAACATGAGCAGGAGCAGGCACCGGTCGCGGGCCTCGTTCCGGCTGCCCCTGGTGGCGGCAATCAGGCGGTCGATTTCGGTCAAAACGAGGTGTTTTCTGTCGTTCATCATTTTGTCTAATGTTCGGGTGACGAGCTAGAGTGAAAAGTGCCGAAAAACAGGGGATTTGATCGCGTCCATCTTTGCACTTTAGACAAAATAAACCCTTTTGTCTAATATTTTAACCCAAAGAGGAAACAAGCCCCAGCATTTAAGGAAAAATTACATTAAAACTAGCATGTTATTAATAATGATAATGCTATAATACCTGACTTAGGCACAAAGGCTGTTCACGTCCAACAGAAACATATTCATATGCAAAGCCTTAAAATACTTTTCTCCAGCTTGTTGATGATTTTCATCACCCAGTCATCCGATGCCCTTGCTGCTTGGGAGCCAGGCAATTGTGCTCCGGGTGCCTTAGGCAAACCGGCGGAGTGTCAGTTTAGGGTGCCGTCGCTTACGCCTGCAAGGTCCGTGGACGACAGCAAGGGAATAAGGTTGGATAATGGCGTAAACCATGTTTTATTTAACAATTATCCGGCAATCGGTCCGAGATTTGTGAGCAATAACGGCGGCAGCGACATTTTTATACCGCAAGCAACCTCCGACGAATTCAACTCCTTTTTGGAGGCTCCTACGCCGGGAGTAGTGAAAAAATACGCAGTTGCTCCACGAACCTATACGGCGACGCCTTCTTTGTGTCCTGGAATGACTCCCGCCTCGGTACTTGTCTATCCTCCCGAGCCTGCTTCGACCAATCCGGTCGTTGTTGCCGACTACGTACCTGTCGTTGATGAGAATAATCCGACAACAACCAAAACAACCATTACCCCATCAACTCCGTTAAGGAGTGGTACGTACCTCGTGTTTACTTTGACACGAAATGATTGCTCAACGGACGCGCAGTCAAACGGTCCTTACTGCGTGCTTGCAAAATTTCGTGAACAGCAAACACTAGTTTTTTCGGCACAGGGCACAAAACCAAGCTTTAGTT
>JAVEZQ010000022.1:0-9471 GCA_034002905.1 Alphaproteobacteria bacterium | reverse complement strand
GGACCCGATGCGATTCGAACGCACGACCTTCGCCTTCGGAGGGCGACACTCTATCCAGCTGAGCTACGGGTCCGTAACTGGCCTTTGGAAAGGCGGTAACATAAGGGATTTCCATGGGTTGTGCCAGTCTTTTATGAAGGGAGAGGGTTAAAGATAGGCTTTTCATAAGCGTCTGATTGTTCTAGTGTTCTTCTTTAGTAGTCACAGCTTTGGGCCCCCGATGCGCACGATATCCTGGATCTTTTCCCTGCCATTCCTGTTTCTTTTCCTGATTTTCGCCCTGAAAAACAGCGCGGATGTCACGATCAGCTTTTGGCCCATTAATGATGTCGTTTCCCTGCCCATCCCTCTCTTTGTCTTGCTTCTTTTTGGTCTTGGTTTCGTTTTTGCCACCCTTCTGGCAGGAGCAAAGCTGTTTCAGGTGAGATGGCAGGTGAAAAAGCTGACCAAGGAAAATGCCGCGCTTAAGGCGCAGCTCGACGAAATTCAAGAAGAGGGCGAGCCTGAACCTGTGGCCTGTGAGCCCATGATTCTTTATCAGGGACGTTATCAGACCGTGCGGAGTTCGACTTCATCTGCGGCGCGTCCTCAGACTGTTCCATCAAAAAGTTGGTTTCGAAGAAAGGATAACCTATGACCTATCAAAGCCCCGTCTTTTGTGCGATTGACAAGCCAAGCGTTGAAAGCGCAATCGAAGTTGCCCGTCAGGTGAAGGGTGGTGTTGGTGGCCTCAAGCTTGGCCTTGAATATTTTCTGGCCAATGGCGCACACGGATATCAAGCGATTGCCGATCTGGGCCTGCCAATCTTTTTGGATGTGAAGTTGCATGACATTCCCAATACCGTTGCAGGAGCCGTGAAGTCTCTTTTGTCTTTACAGCCGGAGTTTATCACGCTCCATACGGGGGGCGGTTCGGCGATGATGAAAGCGGCGGCGGATGCTGCGGCGACGGCGACCGGCAAGCGTCCCCGTTTGCTGGGTGTGACGGTTTTGACCAGCTTAGATAGCAACGATCTTTCGGCTGTCGGGCAAGATACTGATACGGCACGGCAGGTTGAGCGTCTGGCGCTTCTCGCACAGGAGAGCGGGATCGATGGTATTGTCTGTTCCTCAGCGGAAGTGGCGCGATTGCGCAAGGCTCTGGGGCCGGATTTCGTCCTGATGGTGCCGGGCATCCGTCCGGCTTGGTCGGCGGCAAACGATCAAAAGCGGATCATGACTCCTGCTGATGCGATGGAAGCGGGGGCTAGTTATCTTGTCATTGGCCGTCCTATCACGGGCGCGAAAAACCCGGCGGATGCGGTTAAGCGCATCAATGAAGAATTACAGTCTTCACCAAGTTGTCCCGGTAAAGGATCGTGCTGTGGCAGCTGCTGCGGTTAAAATCTGTGGGCTCAAGGATGCGATCGGACTTCGTGCGGCGGTCGAACTCGGGGCGAGCTTTTTGGGGCTGAACTTTGTTGAAGGCTCGTCGCGCCAAATCTCTCCGGCGCTGGCGGAGAAGCTGGTTTGTGCTTTGCCACAGCCCGCTTTATGTCGCTTGCAGCATTACAATCGCGATGTGGCGCTGCATGGCAGCGCGCTTATTCTGACTGCGCTTTTTGCCGATGCGAATGATGCCTTGCGTGATGAAGTTGTCGCGATGCTTGGACCTTGCCTCGGGCTTATTCAGCTTCATGGGAACGAGACGCCTGAGCGTGTTGCCGAAATCAAGGCGCGAACCGGTGTTCCGGTTATGAAAGCGATAGCTCTTGCAACCGCTGATGATCTTGAAGCGATCGGGGATTTTGAGAAGGTCGTTGATCTTTTTCTCTTTGATACCAAAGTCGACGGGAAAAGCGGCGGCACAGGAAAGGTTTTCGATTGGTCGCTTTTAAAAAAGGTGAAGACCAAAACGCCATGGATGCTAGCGGGTGGGCTTACGCCTGACAATGTGGCGCAGGCGATTGCCGCAACAGGCGCCAAGATCGTCGATGTGTCGTCAGGCGTGGAAACGAAAGGTCAAAAGGATATTCAGAAAATCCGTGCCTTTATCCGTGCGTCTGCGATGGATCAGTGAACGTCAAGGCCTTTGGCGGCAAAGATGTCGTGGACTTTTTGCAAAAGGTCAGGTGAGGGGGGCTGGGTATCCGTAAGCTCATACCGCAACCCAAGCGCCTGCCATTTGCTTTCGCCCATCTTGTGAAAAGGCAAGACCTCGACTTTTTGCACATTCCCTAGATTTTTCGCGAAGGTTGCCAGTTTTGCAATGTCGTCGAGTTGGTCCGTAAGGTCCGGCACGAGTACATAGCGGAGCCAGATGGTTTTCCCCTTTTCGGCAAGATAGGTTGCAAAGTCAAGCGTGGGTTGAAGCTGGGAAGAGGTCACGTGTTTATAGACATCAGCATTAAACGCTTTGATATCGAGCAGGAAAAGATCTGTTAGCTCGATCAGCTCATCTTTAATTTTGCTGCCGCAATAGCCGGAAGTATCGATGGCTGTGTGAAGCCCAAGCTTTTTACAGCCGCAAAAAATCTCCGTGATAAAATCTTGCTGAAGAAGGGGTTCCCCGCCGCTGATGGTGACGCCGCCGCCTGTCCGCTTAAAAAAATCGGCGTACTGGCTGATTTCGCGGATTAGGTCGGAAGCTTTTGTTAGCTTGCCGTCATGCAGCTTACGCGTATCGGGATTGTGACAGTACAGGCAACGAAGCGGACAGCCTGTGAGGAAAACGACAAAGCGTATCCCTGGCCCATCGACCGTTCCGGCAGTTTCGATGGAGTGGATATAGCCTTCGTCGGGTACAATTTGGTCTGAGCTTGTGGCCATACTTTTTTTGATATCAAGAGAAGAACCTGCGCAAAGGAGTTTTATCCTAAGCGCAGGTCTTTCAGTTTTCTTGCGTTACATCGCTTGATGGAACGTGCGGTTGATGACGTCCATCTGTTGTTCACGTGTGAGCTTGATAAAATTCACGGCATAACCGGAAACGCGGATCGTGAGCTGTGGATAAAGTTCGGGGTGCTCCATTGCATCAATCAATGTCGCACGGTTGAAGACGTTGACATTCATGTGGTGCGCGTTACGTCCGAAATAACCATCAAGCAAGCCCGTCAGATTGTTGACACGGTCGGCATCTGTCTTGCCCAAAGCATCGGGGACGATGGAGAAGGTGTTGGAAATACCATCCTGCGCGTGCTCATAGGGCAGTTTGGCCACCGAGATCAGGGATGCCAGCGCGCCCTTTTTATCGCGGCCATGCATCGGGTTTGCCCCCGGCGCGAACGGTTCGCCTGCCTTACGGCCATCGGGCGTGTTACCCGTCTTTTTGCCGTACACAACGTTCGATGTGATGGTCAGAACCGAAAGCGTCGGCATCGCATTGCGATAGGTTTCCTTGGTGCGAAGCTTGTTCATAAACGTCTCGACCAAGCTTGTAGCAATGCTGTCCACGCGCTCATCATTGTTGCCATATTGTGGATAGTCGCCTTCGATCTTGAAATCGGTGGCGAGGCCGCGTTTATCACGGATGATGGATACTTTGGCGTATTTGATTGCCGACAAGGAGTCGGCCACAACGGACAAGCCCGCGATGCCGCACGCCATGGTACGGAGAATATCGCGATCATGCAGCGCCATTTCGATCCGCTCATAGCAATATTTGTCGTGCATAAAGTGGATGATGTTCAGCGCATCCATATAGACGCCAGCCAGCCACTCCATCATCATGTCGAATTTGCTCATGACTTCGTCATAAGAAAGCGTGTCGCCCGTGATCGGTGCGAAGGTCGGGGCAATCTGGTCGCCTGTGATCTCGTCCTTGCCGCCATTGATGGCATAGAGCAAGGCTTTGGCAAGATTGGCGCGTGCGCCAAAGAATTGCATTTGCTTGCCGATGCGCATGGCCGATACGCAGCAGGCGATGCCGTAATCATCTCCCCAGTAGGGACGCATGACGTCGTCATTTTCGTACTGGATCGAGCTTGTGGCAATCGAGACCTTCGCGCAGAAATCTTTAAAGGGCTTCGGCAGACGTTCGGACCAGAGAACCGTCAGATTGGGCTCTGGTGCAGGACCAAGCGTTGTCAGTGTGTGCATGATACGGAAGGACGTCTTGGTCACTAGCGGACGCCCATCTTCACCGATGCCGCCAATGCATTCCGTTACCCATGTCGGATCGCCGGAAAAGAGGGAGTTATATTCGGGCGTGCGCGCAAAGCGAACCATGCGCAGCTTCATCACGAAATGGTCTATGATTTCCTGTGCTTGTGTTTCCGTGATCACGCCTGCTTTGAGGTCGCGTTCAAAATAGATGTCGAGGAAAGTCGAAATACGGCCTAACGACATGGCTGCGCCGTTTTGCTCTTTCACAGCGGCGAGGTAGGCTAAATAAAGCCATTGCACGGCTTCCTTGGCATTCTGGGCCGGTTGGCTAACATCAAAGCCATAACTTTTTGCCATCGCTTCAAGTTCTTTGAGCGCCTTGACCTGCTCGGCCAGTTCTTCGCGCAAACGGATGGTTTCTTCCGTGATCTTGTTATCAAGCAAGCTTATCTGATGTTTGCGATCCTCGATTAGATGTTGCGTGCCATAAAGGGCGATGCGGCGATAGTCACCAATAATGCGTCCACGGCCATAACCGTCGGGAAGACCTGTGACGATACCTGCATTGCGGGCCTTTTTGATTGTGGGGGTATAGGCATCAAAGACGCCATCATTATGCGTCTTGCGATAGTTCTTAAAGATTTTGTGGACTTCGGGATCAATCTCGTAGCCATAAGCGGTGAGAGAGTCCTCGGCGACGCGCAAACCGCCAAAGGGCATCAGGGCGCGCTTGAGCGGTTTATCGGTTTGTAGGCCGACGATTTGCTCTAGGGATTGGTCAATATAACCCGGTTGATGTGATGTGATGGTCGAGATGATGGACGTATCCATATCGAGCGTGCCGCCCTTTTTGGTTTCAGCCTGCACTAACTCAAGAACCTTGCTCCAGAGCGCTTTGGTGCGGTCTGTCACAGGCGCGAGGAAGCTGTCGTCGCCTTCATATGGGGTGTAATTGGTCTGGATAAAATCGCGAAGGTTGATCTGATTTAGCCATTTTGACTTATGAAAGCCTGCATATGCCATAGTGCCCGTCTGTTTGCTTGCCGTGGATTGTTTTAAAGCGGCATTCGATTGCATTGTTTCCCCCTTCGTAAGAAGCGTTAACCAAAATCTGTCGATCTCATAGTCCGCCTCTCAGCAATATACAATTAAAATCGTCACTTTCATAAAAAATTATATATTGCAATGCAGTAAAGACGCCTTGTTGCAGCGCAACATTAGTTGAGGCAAGGGGCTTGGCGGAAACAATTATTACTTATTATTTACTATTTGCACTCTTTTTTTACTTTTAAAGGCTGCGAAAGTATTTTTCCGTTCAATTCAAACCAAAAATTAGCAGTCTTGTGGTATAAGAGGAGGGGATAATTATAGATTTTTATTATGCGATTTTTGCGTCCTGTTGATGACAGCCTAAAACAAAAGAAGAAGAACTGAGAGGGATAGCCGTATATGCAGAACACCCTACAGCAAATTACGCCGCAAACGCAGGCAGAACTCCTGATGAGGCTTTATGGCTATCACCGCCAAATTCTGCAACTTATGAAACAGATAGACCAGAATAATGACCTTGGGAATCGGGATCATCTCACCGGACTTTACAATCGCGATTATGCCCGCGAGCAATATGACGCCCTTCAAAATACGTTATGTCGTCTACGCCCCGATTCGAAAATCGGGTTGCTTTATCTGGATATCGATCATTTTAAAAAGGTCAACGACACCTATGGGCACGATAAAGGTGATGAGGTTATTAGACATCTCGGACAAACCTTGCTTAAGGTAACGCGTGAAGGCGACGTTGTCTTTCGCTGTGGTAAAGGCGAGGAAATCGCCATTCTTTTTGAGGCAAAGAGCGCACAAGAGGTTTTAGAGGCCGGTAAACGTATCCGTAACGTCGTGAACGCGCATCCTTATACCAGTTCGGATCAGAGTATACGTGTGACAAGCAGTTTTGCGGGTGTTGCGTTGTCGCCTCAGGAATGTTCAACGTTGGATGATGTCCTGACTTTGGCTGATCCTCTTTTGTACGAGGCCAAGAATCGTGGCCGCGATTGCATCGTCGTTAAGCCTGACGGAGAAAAGCAAGAGCCGTTTGTTTTTCCCGATCGCAAGCAAAACGGACCTGCTTTCAATGACGAACAAACACAACCAACACTTACAACATTATCTGATTGTGAAACCAAGAAGATGTGTGATTTGCCTGAACATCTGGAGCAAGGATCGGTCTTTGACCAGATCAAGGCTTGTGAAAAGGAAATCGTCCGTCTTCAGACGTTGCATGCACAGGCTGAGGCAAAAGCCCATACAGATGGGATGACGGGCCTCTTGAACCGTCGTGGTGGCGAAACCGCGTATCATAAAATGACCGCCAACATGAGCCGCCATGACAAGAAAAGCGCGGTTGGCTTGCTCTTTCTCGATATCGATCATTTCAAAAAAATCAATGATATTCATGGCCACAGCACCGGTGATGAGGGACTAAAGCATGTGGCCAAGATTCTTAAAGAGTTTACGCGTTCGGGCGATATTGTTATGCGCTATGGTGGCGAGGAGTTTTGTGTCCTCCTGCGTGCAGAATCAATGAGACAGGTCTTGTCTGTCGGGCGACGACTTGGCCGCACGCTGGAGCAGACACCGCTTAAGATCGGTGACAAATCAATTCATATGACGATGAGTGTCGGTGCCGAGATTTTTACGCTCGAAGACCTTAAGCAGAATAATCTGAAAGATATTCTCAAAAAGGGTGACGAGGCAATGTATATTGCCAAACATAAAGGCGGGCGGAATTGCCTTGCCGTCATCAGAAAGAATGGTCAGCCGGTCATTTTGGGTAAGACTGGGCATAAAAATGCAGCAATTCGTCCCAGACGTAACCCACGAGCAGCTTCCCTTGAGAAGTACAGGCGTTAATTAAGAGGTAAACTCCTTGATTTTCGCTGACGCGGCATAGGGAAGGTCTGTTTTTCTTTGTTTCAGCTTATTTACGATTGGCTGTACCCATGGTATAGCAAGAAGCGCTGCTATTGCCTGATCAAAAGGGCAGGTCATGTTGTGATAACCATTAACCATAGGAAAGAACTATGTCGAAGCCAGAAACCAGCCTTATGAGCCGCCTTGTATCTCTGTGCAAGCGCCGTGGATTTATTTATCCCGCGTCTGAGATCTATGGTGGTTTAAACGGTTTTTGGGATTTCGGTCCTCTTGGTAGTCAGCTCAAGAACAATCTGCGTGACCGCTGGTGGTACGATATGGTCGAATGCCCGCCATTGGGTCCCGATGGCAAGCCGCTGACGATTGTCGGGCTTGATAGCACAATTATTCAGCATCCGCGCACATGGCATGCTTCAGGTCATGTTGGGGGCTTTGCTGACTTTATGGTCGATTGCCGCGAGACGAAGTTGCGTTACCGCGCCGATCATGTGCTGGTTCTGGAGGTGAGCTATGAGAAGGGCGGCGTGACTAAATCTCTCGGTCTTTTGAGCGCGCTTGAAGGTGACGAGTTTGAGGCTTCCATTAGCAAGAAAGCCAAAAAGATGGTGCAGAAGTCTGGTGGTGGTGAGCTTTTGCCGATCGATTCGAGCAAGGCTATCCCGCTGACCAATCTTCCGGCTGAACAACATGCGTTGGTTATTGGCCCCGATGCCGAGACGGCAGGCACATTGACCGAGCCACGTGCCTTTAACCTGATGTTCCATTCCTATGTCGGCGTCTTTCAGGACGAGGATTCCAAGGTTTATCTGCGGCCCGAAACGGCGCAGGGCATCTTCCTGCAGTACAAGAACATTCTTGATACCTCGCGCGTCAAAATCCCGTTTGGTGTGGCGCAGGTTGGTAAGTCCTTCCGCAACGAAGTCACGCCGCGTAACTTTATCTTCCGTTCGCGCGAGTTCGAGCAGATGGAGATGGAGTTTTTCTGCCCACCAGAAGACGGCATGATGTGGTACGAGTTCTGGGTCGCTGAGCGTATGCGCTGGTGGGAAAGCGTCGGTTGCGCGAAAGAAAACCTTTATCGCCACATCATTCCTGAAAACGAATTGGCGCATTATTCCAAGGGGACGTCTGATATCGAATATCGCTGGCCCTTTACCGCCCCAGGCTTTGGCGAGCTGGAAGGCGTTGCCTACCGCACGGATTACGACCTCACGCAGCATTCCGTCTTCAGCAAGCAAAAGCTCGACTACATCGATCAGGAGAACAATCGCCGTTATACGCCGCATGTCGTTGAACCGGCGTCAGGTCTTACGCGTGGGGTGCTCCTGCTTCTATCAGAAGCTTACCAATATGATGAAAGCCGCCCGTCGCCGGAATGGCTCAAGCTCAAGCCAAGCCTTGCGCCTATCAAGCTGGGCATTTTTCCTCTGGTTAACAAGGATGGGATGCCAGAAGTGGCGGAGAAGATCTTTATGGATCTGCGCCGTTCCTTCACTTGCCAATATGATGCCAAGCAGTCAATCGGCAAGCGCTATGCTCGTATGGACGAGATTGGCACGCCGTTCTGTATCACGGTCGATGGCGAGAGCCTAAACGATCAGTGTGTCACGATCCGTAACCGCGACACCGCGCAGTCCGAACGTGTTTCTATCGACAAGATCCGCGAGTATGTCGCTGCGAAGTTGGTAGATTGATTTTTGATTGCATCAAAAAAGAAGAGGGGGCTTAACGCCCCCTTTTTTGACCGATTATTCAATAGAAAGTGGGATTGCTGCGCTATAGAACGGGATCAGCCTTCGTCTCATTCTGCTTCGCTCTTTACGATAGGTCGTCTTACGATTTGCATTCCACGCGGTGCGCCAAGCAAACTCAGAGTCCTTTCAGGTATTTCTTTCTGACAATAGACTGCCCCTTGGAAATCAAGGCGATCGCGATACGTGATCGCTCTTTCTCGAAATAAATATCGCCATTGCCCTCGCGGACATTCTCTCCATCGGGTTTTAAAACAAGCTTTTCATCAGAGAAGATGCAGTCTGCCTTGTCTTCGGCAATCAATTTGTTGAAATGGGCAAACGACCATTTAACCTGTTCACGGTGGAATACATAGTTAAACGCAGCGTTGCAAAAGGCATTGTGCGCTTTCCGTTTGGGTAAAAGTTGATCGGGATACACAAGGACAGGGTTGATGCACCAGCCACTTAAGGCAGACATGAAACACTCTATTTGAGCCGATAGTTTAGTATGCTCTTTGTCTACCATATCATAATGAACATGGTTTGGTGTGCCGTAACAAGTTTCTTTCTCGATCCTTTTCAGGTCTTTTCCCTTTTCGATGTAAACTTGTGCAAGAGCAGCACAACGTTGCGCATTTTCTGCACGCGTAGAAATCTCAACGGCGGCATCTATCAGCCAGTCAAAGGCGCTGCGGCGTACTTTCGTGTGTGGATCGGCATTCCG
>JAVEZQ010000021.1:0-16653 GCA_034002905.1 Alphaproteobacteria bacterium | reverse complement strand
TGGTGCCCAGAAGAAGACTCGAACTTCCACGACATTTCTGCCACAGGTACCTGAAACCTGCGCGTCTACCAATTCCGCCATCTGGGCACGTCACTGGCCTTAAGCCCTTAACGGGCTGAAGAGGAAGTTTGGTACGGCTTTCGCCTCCGAAAGTCAAGCGCGACTTTGGCTACTGCCCGACAGGGTTGGAAAGATCGATCAGGATATGCCGGGCCAGAAGCGGCAGGGTATCATCGCGCGCACCCATGATCACCAGAATATCGCCTTCCTTGGCCATGTTAACCATGGACTGTGCTGCATGATCGCGGCTGGGGTTATAAAGGGCGATGTGACCTTTGTCGGCGAGGTCTTGGGCGAGGTCGAGGCTGCCGATGCTTTTGTCCGTTGTGCCGCCCAGATAGAGCGGATCGCACAAAAAGAGTTGATCGTTTCCCCCCATGCCGCCCGCAAAAGCTTCCACTAATTCGTGACGCATAAGTTTGAGCGGGCCATAACCGTGCGGTTGAAAGAGGATGAGCAGGCGGCCCTTTGTCTCTTTGCGCAGCTGGTCGAGTGTTTTGAGCGAGGCGGTGATTTTATCGGGATTGTGCGCAAAGTCATCAATGACCGTCACGCCGCGCTGGATACCGACGACATCCATCCGTCGCGACATACCTGCAAAGCTTTCCAAGGCCTGCACGGCCTGCTTGAAATCGCAGCCCTGTGTCACGGCGGCGGCGATGGCGGCCAGCGCATTCGCGATATTATGCTGGCCGGGCATGGGCAGGGTCAGCGGCGCAACGTCATTCGTCTTGGCATAACAAATCATCGCTTGGGACTGCATACCGCTTTGCTTGATGTTGCTGGCGTAAAAGGTTGCATCCGGTTGCGTGAGGCTAAAGGTCACGCGTTTATCCGCAGGCAGCGCGGCGGCAAGATGACGCGTCTCGCCATTATCCAGATTGATAATCACTTTACTGGCACGGGCGGCATAGCCTTCAAAAAGAGCGCGCAGCTCCTCCATGGCTTTATGATCCAGCGCGATATTGTTGATAAGCGCAATGGTGGGCGTGTAGTTCGCGATGGAGCCGTCGCTTTCATCTACTTCGGCGACGATCAAATCGGGATTGCCGATATGCGCACTGGCGACAGGTTGGGCGGCACTGGCAAAGTTTTTCATGCTCGCGCCATTGATGATGGTCGGGTTGGCGCCGAGCTTGTGCAAAATCCATCCTGTCATGCCGGTGGTGGTGGATTTGCCGCTGGTGCCCGCTACGCCGATGCTGACCTTGGCGCTATTAACAATGTCAGCGAGCATTTTGGCGCGAGGGATCACGGGGATCTGTAATTCCTTGGCGCGGCGAATGTCGGACACCGTCTCCTCAACGGCGGTCGAGGCGATCACACCGTCAAGGTCGGGCGTGATACCGCTGCCATCTTGGGGAAAGAGAGTGATGCCCTGCTGTTGGATAAAGGCAAAGCGATCGGGGGTTCGTCCCTGATCATAGGAGCGGTCAGAGCCGCGCACGTCGCAATCGCGCGCCTTCATCGCAAGCGCCAAAGGAAGCATCCCGCTCCCCCCCACTGCGCAAAAGAAATAGGTCTTGTTGGTCATAAGTGGATCATAAATGCACAAAATACAAAAGAAAAGCGATTGTTGGTGCCTTTAGTTGCCGTTAGAATGCGAGCATGACCCATCCTCCCCGCATTGCTGTTTTGGCGTCTTACAATGCTTCGGCCTTTCAGAAAATGATGGCGATACAGGACGCGCAAGGCTGCGCGCTCTTTGCCCCTGCTGTGGTGATTTGCAATAACAGCCGTTCGGGCGTGCTTGATTTTGCGTCGGCAAAGGGCATCTCTTCGGTCATTATCAATGCCGCGCGCTTTGAGGATGTCGATGCCGCGCTTCTTGCCTGTTTGCATGAGCATCGTGCCGATCTGGTTTTGTTGGTGGGCTATATGAAAAAGCTGGGGCCCAAGGTGCTGGCGGCCTATCAGGGGCGTATCATCAATGTGCATCCGGCGCTGTTGCCGAACTATGGCGGGCAGGGGATGTATGGCCTCGCCCCGCATCAGGCGGTTGTGGCGGCGGGTGAGAAAGAGTCCGGCGCGACGGCGCACCTTGTCACGGAAAACTATGATGAAGGCCCTATTCTGGCGCAGATCCGGGTGGCCTTGGCTCCCGATGAAACGCCCGAGACGCTGCAAGAGAAGGTCAAAGCGCTGGAGCCACGCGCCTATCTACAGGGCATCGCCGTTCTTCAGGGGCAATAGGGCATCACGTCCTTTAAAAACGCAACAAGCCTGCGGATCAGCATTTCAGACGGTGCATGCACACCATACAAAAACAAAAGCGGCGCAAGGCAGATTAGCGCGAGATGCCTCGCTTTGAAATGAATGGGTGATGGTTTGCGCAAGCCCCAGAAGCAAATTCCTGCAATGACAGCGCCAAGTGCGGCACCCAGTAAAACTTCGGGCCCTGTATGAAAGCCGACATAAAGGCGGGAGAGGCTGATGGCGGAAACGCCCAGCAGATAGACAATTAACGCGCCCCAGCGCCGCCAGCCGGTAAAGTGGCTCATCATAATGGCGGTAAGGCATCCATAAATGGCAACGGAGAGTGCGGCGTGACCGCTGGGGGACTCGATGTTCAGATAGGGAATGACATGATGGCAACCAAGAAAGCCAATCTTCAGTAACGCGATGCTCCCCGCGCTGGCGACGAGCGAGAAGAGGAGGAATAGGGCCGCACGATGCGCCCCGACAGTATAAAGATAAACCGCGCCACAGACGCTGAGCATGCCAAGGAACCCGCTATCTCCCAGATTGGTGATGTGGAGCAGGATATGTTGAAGATCAAAGGGCAGTAAAAGCGTCATTGTGTTTTTATACCTTGAGAGCACTGGAAAAGGGAGAGGAAAGACGATACTTTCCTTCCTGACTGTGCCGAAATAAAGGGGAAAGATTATGGCCGAGTTTGAGCTTTGTTATTTAGCTGATAAACCGGAATGGATCGAAGCTTGCGCGGCGTGGAGCTTCGGCCGTTGGGGCGTGCAACGGGAAAACGGATCTTGGGCTCGTTCGCTCGCGCGGTTTCAAGAAGCTGCCCAAAAAGACGCCTTGCCGCTGACTATCATCGCCTTGAATACGGAAAATGGACGCCCCGTCGCGATGGCAAGTCTGGTCGAAAGCGATAGTGATTATTGGACAGAAGTGACGCCGTGGATCGCGGGGGTTTTTGTTCTGTACCGCTATCGTGGCCACGGGCTGGCGCGGCGACTGGTTGAACGGCTTGAGGAGGAAGCGCGGCGCTTGGGGGTCAAAAACCTGTACCTTTATTCCGGCTCGGCGGCAAAAATGTACCCCAAACTCGGCTATGTCGAAATCGACTCGGTCGAAAGCGCTCAAACAGCAGCGGGACGGGAAGTCTTGTTGGTCAAAGACTTAACCGTCTAATCCACCATCGTTATTAATTATTCATTAACAACGCCCTGTTAGGCATGCGTTTTGCGTGTTGTTTTTACATGGTTTGACTAAGGAAACTTAACCTAAATCGTGTATAACTATAAGGGTGTACACGCTCGACCAAATGGCAAAAGGGGAAGGGCTCTCATGTCCTTGTACAGCGCATCGGCCTTTGACTCGACCACGCTTAACACAGCGGCGGCGCCCGGCTCGTTGATTTATCAGCGCGATGTGAGTTTGCCTCTTAATTCGACTCTTGAGGATGCGGCTGATCTTGGCTCCCTGATTTATAACAAGACGCAATTGGCGATTACGGGCCAAATCTCACGTGAAAACTCGACACACTTTTACAAGTTTTCGCTTGATGGAAATAATATCAAACTCAATTTTACCAACAGTACCAGTTCTGCGGATCTTAAGGTTCAAATTCTCAACAGCTCCGGCAAAGTGATAGCGGACAGTTCGAAATATGCAGATCAAGCGTTGCAAGATGCTTATAAGAAGATGGCATCAAGCGATGGCTATGAAGGCGAAGCGGGAGATTACTATGTCAAAACAACGTTTGACTCGATGGCCAAACGCTCTGTAGCCCAAACCTATTCGGTTACCCTCTATTCGGGAACGCGCTTTACAAATAGTTATCAGACCACGGGCAAGGCGCAGACAAAAACGACGCAAAAAGTTCTAATCGATAACACGATGACCTATTCGTTGCTCGATGCTAAAGCCTATGAGACGAAGGCAACGCACATCGCCAATGAAACGCCGTTGGAAGCGATCAATATTGGCTGGATTTATGAAAACAAGACGGCGTTGTCGGTCTCAAGCCAGATTACGGATGTTTGTGACACGCAATATTATCTGTTTACGTTACAAAAAGGCGAAGGCTTTAAAATGGCCTTTAACAATAAAACAGACACAAGCGATATTCGCGTCCAGATCATGGACCCCACGGGAACAGTTGTCTTTGCCGACTCCCACGGCACCGAGGCGCAGAAAGAGGCTTATGCTAAACTAACGTCATCTGAAGGATTGACGGCTAAAGATGCCGCGCAATATCTGATCAAGGTTGAATATGCGCAGGGTGAGGATAAGAACAAACAGATTTATGGCTTCAAGATTTATACTGGCACGACCTATGATGCGATGTATGAAACAACAGTCGGGACGGAATCGATCGGCACAGCCATAGCCACGGGCCATTTCCAGCAAAAGTTCTCCATGACCGAGGCCGCAGCTAATTATCTGACGGCCATGTTCAATGGCGACGAGCTGAATATTATGGATGAGCTCAAGACGATCTAGCGCGCTTTCCCCCTTCTTTCTTGAATAACCACGTTCTCGATTAGGCTTGGCCCTTGCGTGTATTCTGTTTATACTGCCCGTTCCATTTGTTAGAGGACAGGGCTCGGTATGAACGAGAAAATTACAGACCTTATTTCCAAAATTCGTTTACTCGAAGATACGTTGGAAGATGAATATGAAAAAAACCGTCGTCTTTACCGGCTGAAGCTTCAGGGCAAGTTTGCCGAGTTTGCCGAGGATGTGATTGCGCGACATCGGGAGCTAAGGGTTAACTGGCTGCGATTTATTGCCCATTCGGATATTCTTAACATTGTCGTGGCTCCGGTGATTTATTCGGCGATTATTCCGATCGCTTTGGTTGATCTGTGGCTCACGATTTACCAGCATGTCTGTTTCCGCGTTTACGGCATTCCGTTGGTCAAGCGCTCGACCTATATTATGATGGACCGGCATCATCTCGCCTATCTCAATGTGATTGAAAAGATCAATTGTATTTACTGTGGATATGGCAATGGCGTTTTTGCCTATGCGCGGGAAATTGCGGGCCGGACGGAGCAATTCTGGTGCCCCATCAAACACGCCGTGCGCGTGCGTGATCCGCATCGCCATTATACGAAGTTTCTGGAACATGGCGATGGCGAAGGCTATTGCGCCAAGCTTCAAGACGTCCGCAACGATATTCGCTCTCTCGAAGAGTAATGTGCAGCCAAATGAACAAGGAGACAGATCATGGCTTTTGACCTTCCTTCCCTGCCTTATGCCAAAGAAGCGCTGGAGCCGCATATCTCGGCCCGTACGTTAGAGTTCCATCATGGCAAGCATCATCAGGCCTATGTCACAAACCTGAATAACTTGATCAAGGATACGGCGCTTGCGGCGGAGTCGCTTGAGGCGATTATCAAGGCGACGACGGGTGATGAGAGCAAGGCCGGCATCTTTAACAACGCAGCGCAGGTCTGGAACCATACGTTTTTTTGGAACAGCATGAAGCCCAACGGTGGCGGGGCGCCTTCGGCGGCCCTTGCCAAGAAGCTCTCGGATGCTTTCGGCAGTGTTGATGCGTTTAAGGAGCAGTTCAAGGCAGCGGCTGTGGGCCAGTTTGGCAGCGGTTGGGCGTGGCTTGTTCTGGAGGGCGCTGCGCTCAAGATCGTTAAGACGCCGAATGCGATGACACCAATGGTGCACGAGCAGCGGGCGCTTGTAACCTGTGACGTGTGGGAGCACGCCTATTACCTTGATTATCAAAACCGCCGCCCCGATTTTGTACAGACCTTCCTTGATCACCTGATCGACTGGGATTTCGTCGAGAAGAATATGGGGTAATCCAACGGCAAAGAAAAAGGGGGCCTATAATGGCCCCCTTTTTTTATGTCATGCAAAGAAGGCGTTAAACAGAAAGCCAACAATCAAGATGCCACAGGCAACGATGCCGAAGTAAACGGCGATGAGGCGCAAGGTTAGGACTTTGCGCAGGATAATGGCTTCGGGTAAAGAAAGCGCCGTCACCGACATCATAAATGCCAAAGCGGTGCCTAGCGCCGCACCCTTGCCCAAAAGCGCCTCGACAATTGGGATAATGCCCGCAGCGTTGGAGTAGATCGGCACGCCAATCAATATAGAGGCAGGCACAGACCACCACGCTTGTTTGCCCATAAGGTTGGCCAGCAGGTCTTCGGGCGCGTAACCGTGGATTGCGGCACCCATCGCGATGCCCACAATCATCCATGGCCAAACGCGGCCAACGATATCGCGCATGGCTATAAGGCCTTCTTTGATCCGGTCGATGGGGGTGAGCTTGATCTGCGAAGGCTCGCTCAGGTCACCACGGGCATAACGTACCCACTCTTCCAGCCAGCCTTCCAGATGCAGCCGCCCCATCACCCAGCCTGCGACGATCGCAATGCCAAGGCCGAGCGCGAGATAGGCGAGCGCGATTTTCCATCCCAGAAGGGCGAATAGAAGGCCAAGCGCGACTTCATTGATCATCGGTGCGGCAATCAGGAAAGAGAAAGTAACACCAAGCGGCACACCCGCCGAGACAAAACCAATAAAAAGCGGAACGGCAGAGCATGTGCAAAAAGGCGTGAGAATACCAAGGCAAGCGGCAAGGATATTACCAACGCCTTCGCGTTTGCCCGCAAGAAGGGCGCGCGTGCGGGCGGGCGAGAAAAAACTGCGCACAATTCCCATGGCAAACACGACAAGGGACAGAAGCATCAAAACCTTGGGCGCATCATACAGAAAAAAGGTCACGGCTTCGCGTGCGTGACTTCCTTCGTCAAGCGGCAAAAGCGCCGCGATCCATTGCGAAGCGGTTTCCAGTTGGCTGTAAAGAAGGAACCACAACACGAGTGCGCCAAGAACGCCACCGACCCACAGGGCAGGGTTCTGTTTGAGGCAGGTTGAAGCTTGGAAATCTTCGCCGGATGATGGCTTTTGGCATGAACAAGGCATGACGACTCATCTCACTTTCTGGCCCAACTATGGTGTGCGCATGGGGCCAGATCAAGCAGAATCGTCTTTTTATGGTTTGAAAATGATGCGAGAAACCCTGCGCTATATGCCAGTTCTCGCTTCAATCGCACGAGGCAGGCGAGCAGCTGCTTTGTTTAATTACTGGTCGCTTTTTTGTGTCGAAAGGGGCAGGGGGGTGTCAAAGTGACGTTCGAACCATCCGTAGCGGCATTCGCCTTCAATGCCCTCTGGACGATAGGGTTTGATATCGAGCAAGGGCGTTTGATCGAGAAGATCGCATCCGGCGATGTGTAAAAAGCGCCCATCGCATTTGACGAGCCTAACCAAAGACAAGCCAATCGAGTTTGGATGCCGCTGGCTTCGTGTCGCAAAGACGCCATGTTGTTCGGTTTCATTCGGCGGCGTCACGAGCAAAGAATGCTCTCCCACCAGATGAAGCTTCGAGAGAAGATAAAGATGGGAAAATCCGTTGATATGAAGAAGTCCAGATGCATATTCCTCGAACACCTCAACCGTACAGGGCGCCGTTGACAAAACAGGACGGCGCGGCACTTCGCTTACGTCTTTATAAGGCGTGTGCATGACACCGATTTGCTCGAAAGAAAAGTCAAGTTTCATACGCAGAATCCTTCTGGCCAGCGGGAAAGATTGGAAGGAAAACTTGCGGGATGTTGCGGTTTCAACTTCGTTTCCGATATAAGTTTTTTGAGAATTTCATCGCCATCTGGCGATTCCGTTCCTCCCACGATATATGGAACAAAGGCCTGTGCAGCGCGGTTTTTCTTTTCATCAAGAGATAGGCCCCGATCATCTATCGTCGCCCGCAATCCGGCCATCCGGAATCTTGATAGAGACTGTTTAGCCCTGTCTTCCGATTCTTTACTGTGTGTGAGGAAGCGCACTTGCTCGGGAGCAAGCCACGGCGGAATCCCCATTGCTGAATCATTCTTGGCGTTCATGACAAGGGCATACAGGCAACGCTCGACTGACCCAACGATGGACAAGTGAAGGGCCACGGGAGGTTTGCCGTTGTCCATACGCAACCCAAAACGCCCCGGATTGCAGCAGTCAATTTGAATGGCAGCCACTTCCAAAGCTCCATTTTGACCGAAAACGTGATATTCGATGTTGATGGGCCTTTGCTTTTTAGGGTCTGCTTTTTTTAAAAGGCTTGCGCCGTTCTCCTGTTTGGCTAAACCACGAACCCATTTGCTATCGGCTTTCCAAAATTTTTCGTCCACGGTATAGGTCGAACGTAGCTTCCACGAAAAACCGGATGCATGTTCATGTACTTTCCGGTGAAGGCGCTGGCACTCCTCTTTAGCTTGTTCCAGATCACAGCAGATCGCATGCATATCGATCATTTTAAAAGAACGTGGTCGTTTTAAAGGAGCAATCCGGGTACCAGCTTCATGACGGAAACATGGTGATATCTCGTACATCCGCAAAGGCAAAGCAGTCGTGCGCAGCGTCTCTTGAGAGCAAAGGGCAAACTGCGAGAATAATGTCCCGTGCCGCAGGATATGGTCCTGTCCTTCATGTTGGCAGTGATAAACGTTTTCCCCGGACAACGCGGCGTGCGAGCGAACGGCGTCTAATGAATATTTGGCGAAGGCCGAGGGCATGAGAGGAAAAGCCTCTTCCGACGCGTGAAACCGCCGCACATGCTCCTCAATAAGTGAAGCCATGATTGCGCCGCGTGGAAGTAGGACATACATGCCTTCCGGGCTTGCCGGGTCTTTGGCCACAAGTTTCGCGTCGATGGCGGCCTTGACTGTGGAATCCTGTTGTTCGTCTTGAGACGTGCCAGCTAAGAGGCTTTGAATAAACGCGTCGTCGCACGATTCCGCAGAACGCAACGTGCCATCAACCTTTAATACAGACGTCGTTTCCATATGATTTATTCCTTCGAAGGGTTTCGACCTGACCAAAGCAGGAAGTTTGATAATCGCTGTAATGGGCCAGAAGAGCGGGGCAGCCGTTGCGGCAAGGTTCCCATGTTTCGCATGTCTTGCATTTGTACGGACGTTCTTCGCGAATCCGTGCAAAATCGTTACTTTCCCACGCTTCGCGCAGCGTATGGCTCCTGATGTTTATGGCGGACGTTTGAGGAAAATAGCTGCAAGGCATGATTTTGCCGCTAACCGCCACATAAAGGGCTTCCGTTCCACAAATACAAGGTATGTGGTTCTTGCCGAGCTCAAAACCGTGGCATGGCGACAGATAGCTGCAAAGAACCGTCACAGGCATTTTTGGGGAAGACAAACTGAGTGCGGCTTTCATCAAGTTGTTAAGATCAACGGGCGGCAACATAATGGACGCCCCTGCGCGTCCGATGGGCAGGACAGCTTTCACTTCCACATGATGCGCGCCAATGCTTTGTGCTTGCCTGATGACGGGCTCCAGTTCCGAAGCGTTATTTTTTGTCGCCGTAAAACGTATTCCCGTCCGTAAACCGCTTTTCGAGGCAGCTTCTAGGCCAGCAAGAACCTTGGGAAGGGCTTTTTGCGTGCCGCGTATTTGATCGAACAAGCTGGACTTGATAGCATCCAGCGAAACGCGCACTTCTTGTAATCCTGCCGCCTTCAGGGCAGCCGCTTTTCGGGCCAGCAAAAGGCCGTTGGTCGCGACCCCCGTTTTCAGGCCAAAGCCGTGTGCTATTTCGATTAAGGATTTGCAGGAATCCGAAAGCAAAGCCTCCCCACCCGTGAGCCACAGGCTCTTTTCTTGCGCATCGCCATTTTCCGGTTTGGCCAGTTGTGTAATCACATTTTTTGCCAATTCCGCAGGCAAGGTCACGTTACGGCCCGCATTCGCAAAACAAAAACCGCACGACATGTTGCAAGCCGTGGTGAGTTGGATTTCGACTTTTTTTAAGGAAGGAAGGCTCATGATAACTAAAGAAAGGTAGAAGCGGTATTACTAAACAGATATTCGTAATACCACAAGATAAAAAACGACACAACATCGCTTATCGTCATGTTGCCTTTTTCAAGCCGCCGCAAAGCCTTCATCAAACATAGATCAAGCAGGAAAGACGGGGGATAATAGCCCCGCTTATTACACATCTTTCCCCGTCGTTGCCATCATAAGGGAGCTGTGTTTAATGCCTTTGACCGCTTGAAGGCTCGTTACGAGTTGGCGGATTTTGGTGGCATGGCCGCGCACGACGATAACTTCCATACAATTGTGATGGTCGAGATGAACATGCTGAGTACACAAAATTAGGTCGCCAAAAACGTGCTGTGCGTCTGTTAGTTTCTCTATCGTGCCGCGTTTGTGATGATCGTAAACGATACTGATAGCGCCGGCGACATCCGTACCTTTTTGCCATTCCTGTTCGACAAGTGCTTGACGCATCAAACCCTTCATGGCTTCCGAACGTGTCGGATAGCCGTTATTGGCGATGTAGGATTCAAACTGAGCCAACAAAGGCTCCTCGACGGAGATGGAAATGCGGGCGACTTTAGGCATGAATCCTCCTTGTACAAAGCAAAAACGCTATAGTACATAATCAACGCAATATTCCAAGAGCCCTAAAGGATAATGGCGCGAAGAGCAAGAAAGAGATCTCCATACGCTTCGGTATGGTGTTTGTTCCGAAAGGCTTGAACTCTTTCTCCTATGCCCAACCCACTTTCTGCCGCGATATAAACAACGGCGCTTTTTTTGACCTTTCGGTTTTGCCAAGACCAACCCAAAGAGATATGAGCTGCAAGGTCAAGCGCGAGAAAGGTTTTCCCGCTGTTGCTTTCGCGATAAATCACACTGAGGCCAGCATCCTCAATTAGATTTTTCACAAGGTAACAATGCCTTTTTGGGTTTCCGAGTTTTGACCAATGATGAAGATCAATGGGCTTCTTCGGAGGCTTAGTGGGGGTATCGTAGGAAGATGGAAAGCCCTCAACATCGGTGATGTGTGCAGAGAGGGATCAAGATGAATGTTAATGCTAGTCGCCTCGCATTTCAGGAGCGCAAGCTATAGCCTGAGCGTCTTATAACGGCGGTTACTGTGTAACGTTTGGTAGCTATTTGGTAGTTCAGCAATATCAGGAGATCGTCGCAAAGACCCAGCTTGTATTTTTTCGTTTGCTTTATAAGGAAGATTTGGTTGCGGGGGCCAGATTTGAACTGACGACCTTCAGGTTATGAGCCAAATGGCCTAGGGGTTTGCCTATTTTGACGAACTTTAATCCATATTGACTAATCAAGCAGTTAAGTGCATTATTGCCTTCATGGTCATTGGCCGAGTTTGATGGTTTTTGACCCATTTTGCGGCACCAGTGCGGCACCGGTGCCGCACGAACCAGATGGCGGTCAATGGACGGCAACTTCACCAAGCAATTCCTCCAATCCCTGAAAGCCCCGACAAACGGGCGGCTTTATGTCTCCGATACGCGGGAAAAGGGTTTATCGGCTTATGTGACGCCAAGCGGCGTTATCACCTTCTTTGTCCGCAAGCGGATCAACGGGCGCGACGAGCGCGTGGTTATCGGACGTTATCCCGAAATAACGGTCGAAAAGGCCCGTGCGCGGGCACTGGCCATCAAAGCGCAGGTCGCGGAAGGGAAAGACCCGATTGAAGATAAACGCCGTATGCGGGAAGACATTACTTTTTTGAATATGTTTCAAGAGTTTATGGAGCGTTACAGCAAGAAGCATAAACGCTCATGGCAGTATGACGAGCGCGAGGTCAACAAGTTCCTGTCCCATTGGTTCAAGCGCAAAGCCAGCACCATTACAAAACAGGAAATCCAAATCTTGCATGAGCGCATCAGGGACGAAAATGGGCTTTATCAGGCCAACCGGATATTGGAGCGGATCAGCGCCATTTTTAACCGCGCCATCGAATGGGGCTGGCATGGGGAAAACCCTGCCCACGGTGTCCGTAAATTTCGTGAAAAATCGCGGGACCGTTTCTTGCAGCCGGACGAATTGCCCCGCTTCTTCGCGGCGCTGGATGCCGAAGATAATCAGACCGCAAGGGACTACATCATGCTTTCCTTGCTCACGGGGGCGCGAAAAGCCAATGTTTTGGCCATGCGCTGGGATGAAATCCATTTTGAACGCGCTGAATGGCGGATTCCCGAAACCAAAAACGGCGACCCTTTGACGGTTCCCCTTTCACAGCAGGCCATAGAGATTCTTGACCGGCGAAGGCTGGCGACCAATAGCGAATGGGTTTTTCCTGCCGAAAACAGCAAGTCTGGACATTTTACCGACCCTAAACGGGCTTGGCAGCGCGTATTGGCGCGGGCGGGCATTAAGGATTTGCGCATCCATGACCTGCGCCGGTCGCTGGGAAGCTGGCAGGCGTCCACGGGCGCAAGCGGCTTTATCATCGGCAAGTCTCTGGGCCATAAATCGCAACAGGCGACACAAATTTACGCTCGACTCAATCTTGACTCTGTGCGTGAATCCATAGAAAAGGCAACGCAAGCAATGATGGCTGCCGGGAAGAATATCAAAACAAGGAAAGAACGGGCAGCATGAAGCCTCATCTTTACATAATCGGAGGCGCGAACGGGTCCGGAAAAACAACGGCGGCCATGACGCTATTGCCCCAATATCTCGATGTTTACGAGTTTGTGAACGCGGATGAGATTGCACGGGGGCTTAACCCTCTGAAACCGGACAGCGCAAATCTTTTAGCCGGTCGCGTCATGATCCAACGGGTTAACAGCCTTATCGAGGCTCAATCCAACTTTGCTTTTGAAACCACCTGTGCGGGCAACCATCACGCTGAAACGATTAAACGCGCCAAGGCAGCAGGATATGTGACAACGCTCATTTTCCTTTGGTTACCATCTGCGGATATGGCCGTGCAGCGCGTTCGCGGCCGCGTGCGGCAAGGCGGCCATGATATTCCGGAAGCAACCATTCGGCGTCGTTATGCGGCTGGCCTGACAAACTTGACAAAGCTTTTCCTGCCGCTTGTCGATAAGGCCGTGGTTTATGACAACACGACCGTCACGCAATCAGGCTTTCGCAAGATTGTTGAAAAGAACGAAAACGGACTGAGCGTTTTTGATCGTTCCTTGTGGGACGGGATTGCCAATTTTTCTGGAGGAGACGAAACATGATTCAACAATCACCCGATGAGACAATCAAAAAAATTGACACCGGCTTTCCTGCCATCGCGCATGCCGCGATCGAAAAAGCGCGGCAGACCAAAACCAAACTTGTGGTTTTGCGCGACGGCAAGATCGTCGAAATTGATCCGGACGAGGTAGAACCTGATGAAAGACCTGCTTAAAGATTTTAAAATCCAGCGCGTATTAAACCAACTTTCAGATTCAACGATTGATCTCTTGGTCGCCAAATTTTGCGATGAGCCGTCACCAGACCTGAAAAGCCTTCGCAAAGACAAAAAGAAGCGAGACATAGCCCAAGCCCTAGCCGAGGCAATTTCCAATCATCCCCGTTGCATCCGCGCCTTGCGCGTCGCGCATTTCTTCCATAAGGAACGCTGTGCATTCACTGGCCTGCGTCCGTTCTTGTCCAGTTATAACGAAGCACAAGTCGATTGGGACAAAATTGACGCTGGAAAGTCTGAAGCCGAACAGGCCGTCCTTCTTTATGCAGAGCAGGAAGAACTTGTCGGCAACTTTTTTGTCATGAGCCTGCATACGCAGCAAAGCAGGATGTATTGTTCTTGCCGCAATGATTATTCCGATGATGCTGTTCAAGCCCCTGATCCCAGCGCCTTGGAGGCGTTAAAAACGAAACTTCTTGCAAGCCTTCACCGCGACAGGGGCAGCCAGTTCAGCGATGCGCGATCATTCAGCTATGACAACAAGACTTTTCTGATGCTGGAGTTTGACGATCTTCCATCTTATCAGCGCGAATATGAAAAGGGCAAGGACAAGCCGGTTGAAAAATATCCCCGCTTGGCCCTTGGCCTTGTATATGTTTTTGACACACGCAACAAGACCATAGACATCATCGCCGAAACGCCGGATATTCGTCTGCAAATGCATCAGATTTGCGCGGAAGTTATTTATAGCAAGAAGGCGATTGATGCCCGCCCGCCAAAAAACGAAATTTTCGATCTTCAAGCCTTATTTGATGCCGTGATTGCCGGAACGCCTTTGACCTTGCCTGTGTCCGATAGCGGCGTGAGACAGGCTTTTGTCGGCTCGTTGCGCGTGCAGAGAACCGAGCATCCATTTTGGGAAACAACGGTAAATATTAAGATTCCAAAGAACCACATAGAACAGGAACATCCACGTGATTGGGTGAAAGATATTCGAGACTGCACCAATAGTCGCATCAACACGAAGCCAGATCCCGCCGGATGGTGGCATCGCAGCTATATGGACGCGACCCAAGCCGAATTGTTTGTCGTGTATTGGGATTCTGCCGAAAATAAAGAAGTTTCTCAAAAGGTCACCGTGAACAGTTCCGGTGGCACAAATCTGGGCCATGACGAAACCGACGAAAAGATCAAACGGTTCTTCCGTGAGATCAAATTGCTAAAGGTATGCGGCGATGAAGATCAAGGCGAGTGTGAAAGCGATAGCGCGGCCACGCAAGCCGCCTAAGCGGTGGCCTCGCTTCTTTAAGCGTATTCTTGGCCAACTGGATATTGCGGCAGACGATCCGGTGTTTCTGGATAAAGCCGACATTACCGATGAATCCCAACCGCTCGTTTCAAGCCTTGTGACACAAGGACTGTTATCAGAAGAACCCACAAATGCTATCGCGTGCATTTCTTGTGATGCCACAGCAACTGTGCGCCGCAAGGGCGCAAAAGGTGAAATGGCTTTGGCCCTATGCCCCTGTTGTGGGACGATTTTTCAGACCAACGGAAAAGAGCTTCGGCGATGGCGTGCCGATTGGAACAGTCTTGGCCTATGGATTAAAAACACGGCAGGCACGGATGGCGAGATGGAAGCTGTTTCGTCGGAGGCGTTTTTTCTTGGGCACCATACCAAAGAGCAAGAACGGTTTGAGATTTATCTGGCAATGTCTTTGTCTGATCCGTCTTTGGCAAAGCAACCCTATTCCGTTATATCCCAATCCATAAACGGGTCTGGTGTCGTTCTTTCAATCGCTGATCATTTTTCAAAGCCAACCAATCCAAAGATCAGGGCAATCAGTCTTGCCGATTGCCTTGTGTTGTCAGATACGGGGTTCGCATTTACATGGCCGGAGCATGTGTTCGCTGGAAAAGACTGGGCAAAACAACAGGCTGGTTTAACAAGAGCGCAAAACGATCCGAAGCAAAAACAGAAAGAAATCCTCAAAGTTTTTGTCCGGCAAAAAATAACCGGTGTTTTTGCGGACAAGTACCATCACCAGATTGCCGATGAAATTGTCAACAAGCATACTGGACAAATCGCGTACAAAGACAGTAAGGGGAAATCGCAACAATTATCACGGCGCATGACTCTGGATGCCGTTGCTGAAATCATGCGCGAAAACGGGCTGGAAGATTGGATTTCAGGGAAGCCGTTTAAGCATTAAATTGATTCTTGCAATTCTGTAAAATACCCGATCGCCCTTTCTAAGCGCAAGCGATATTCTTCGCTCGATGCCTGAAAATAAAAAAGAGGATTCAGATTTCTCACATTTTTGAAGAAATAATTTACCGTCTGATCAAGCTTCTGTCCGCGAGCGGTGCCTGTCACTAAAATCTTCGTGATTAGAAAGTTTTTATCTCCTTCCAATAAATGCGCGTCATGAAGAATTCCTCCTTCGATTGTTTCTGGGCGGGATTCTTTTTGGCTATCCCAAGCGACATGAATCATTTTCTTGGCCAAATCATCGCTTGCCCCTTTGGAAGCTAAATATTTATAGACTCTATCTTCCATTCCATCTTCATAAATTACGCCATGAAGAATTAAGCCCCCCACTAATGCTATGGCATCATACTCTGTTGGGTTTGATTCAACGACGTTAAGCGCAGCTATATAACAACGCCGTATATGAGACCAATCGTGCATTGTATCTTTTCTATCGTAGTCCGATTTGGTAAGAGCCATTAGATCAAATTTGTCATTCTCGATTCCTTGCATGACGTTGTCCCCTCCCCGTTGAATGATTAATCTGTCCGTTCACTATACATCCGATAGGGGATGGTATGGCAAAACAAAACATGGGTTTTTCTAGCCATTTCCAATAGCAAACTTTGCGGCGCCAAGATTTTGAAAAAGGTTGTTTTTAAATATCTCGGCGGAATCATGACGATGGGCTTTGGGGCGATGTAAGTCGGGCAGCCTATGGCTGTATCGTTGTTCAAAAAGCCGCACTTGCTCCATATACATTCTCTTTAATTCAGCTGTAGGATATAGCTCTTGATTAACGCGTTCAAATAAAGCAACGCAATCTTCCCAAGTAATATCTCCATTTACTCCTTTCCGGGGAGGATTGGGAACAACGAAGGGAGGACGGGGCGTCCACAAATGAATTAATGCTGGCTTATAG
>JAVEZQ010000020.1:0-18027 GCA_034002905.1 Alphaproteobacteria bacterium | reverse complement strand
TCCCTCCGCTGCTACCAATAAAAATTGACCCCTTTATGGGGTCTTTTTTATCGGTACATCAGCTGGGGTTCAGGTCACCCCCTAAGGGGGTTTACAAAAAGCTTAGTGAGGGCAGGTCCGATGTTGGGGGGGGCTCCCTTTATTGAATGCCTGTGGTGCTCGGAAATATGACCGCCTTACTGTTGCGTCATTCTCAGCAATTTGAGGTTGTAGCCCATTTGGGCGGCGCGGTCTTTGAGCCTTTGTATTGTTTCATCGGAGGGATGCGGATCTCTGGTTAAGAACCACAGATAATGGCCGGATGGTTCACCAACAATCGCCCAGTCATAGGCATCGCCATGATCAAGAACCCAATAGTTTCCATAAAATGGCCAGAAGAAGGTGACGCGCAGTTTCGTGTTCTGGCTACCATCAACGACATAAGCATGCCCCTCGACTGAATCACGAGGGGCGTCTGGCCCACCTCTGCGGCAGGCATTGACAACCTTGATCTTGCCATCAGGGCGCAAACTGTAATCAGCGGTGACGTATTCGCATCCTTTTTGGAAACCGGCTTCATAGCGGGCAATTTCATACCAACGTCCAAGATAGCGGTTGAGTTCAATAGCTTTCGCGGGCTCCGGCACATGGGGATTGCCGACGGGACCTTTTTCAAAATTGGAGCAAGCCGCAAGCGACAACAGAGCGAAAGGCAGCAGCAGGAACTTTTTGCTCGCAAGAAAAGATGCTTTTTGTATCTGTTTCCATCGAAGTGCCAGCATGATAGGCCTCTTTCGCATAAAAAGACGCATTGATCTCGGATTTTTTCAAGCTTTGTGCCATTTAGCAATAATTTTTTTTAAAGCCAGCCTTGGCGTGATCATTGATTTTGCTGGCAGAGAGCGTTCTTTTGCCCAGTGGGGCGCGGCGTATTCCTTTTTTTGTCAAAGTATCATCCAGTTGCCCTGACGTCTTCCTGAAGGAGAGTCTTGGTTAATAATGATGTAAAAAAAGCCCCCCTGTCAGGTATAACAAGGGGGCTTTTGTGTTGATCGCGGGAGTTATACCCCTGATCCTATTTGCTCTTAGAAGCTTGTGCTAAGCGACAAGCCAATGTTGGTGTTGTCGTACTTTTCCTTGAAAAGCGTATGCTTCACGCTCAGGTCAGCCGTGACCATGCCCACATTGAAAAGCGTTGCGCCATAGCCTAGCACGAATTGATCACGATCATCGCTTGGGCGCTGTTGTGTCGCGGCTACGGTCGGTAGCTTGCGGTTATAGTCGTACGCATAGGTCATGCTCATCCACGGGCGGACATTTTCGAAATAATAGCTGGCTGTGCCACCCACCTGAACCTGTCCGAAGGATGTTGATTTGCTTCCGACGGCTGTGCCGTTACTTTCAGTGTAGGCGTCACTGTCATCATAGGAGTTTGAGGTTGCTACGCGGCCAGAAAAGTTCCAGCGGTCTTGCCACCAGTTGCCGTTAAAGCCAACCGAGAAGAAGAACCGGTCCACGTCGCTGTTGCCCGTTACGACTGTTCCTGCATCGATGCGGTCATTGTCGCTGCTGCTGTTCGTATAGCCCATTGACGCATCTACCGCATAGGTCTTGTTGAGCATATAGCGACCATAGGGGGCAACCGTAACGCCCACCGTGTCGGCCCCGCCGCCATTGACCTGGCTGTCAACTTCTGTGTGGTCAACGCCTAACATCAAGCCAGCCGTCAAGCGTGGCGCGACTTTGTAATCCGCGCCGAAGAAGATGCCTTGCGTGTCGCTGTCGTAAGCTGTTGCGCTATTCGTGTCTTTGGCGAAGGTCAGGTAGGGCGCGGCCCACAGATTGACTCCCATTTTTTCGTCGCCTGAAGACAGTCCCGAAATATCAGAAGGGTAACCGATATTCATCGAAGCCAGACGATCAAAAACTGCATTTGTTGCGAGAATGGTCTGAGTTGCCTGCACTGTAGGTTGCAACGTGCTGGACGTCGAGGTCAGAGTCGTATCATTGGGATCAGCTTCCAACTCTTCCTCTGCGTAAGCCGATGATGCAACGAACAAACTTAACGCGATAAAAGAGATTGCGCCATACATCAGTTTGTTTTTCATGTCTCACCTCTTCTTGCTGTTTAAAATCGTTGGAACCTTGCCATCCTTTCGGTCCTATCGCAAAGCCTTTTTCCGATCAAGGCATTATGAACATTACATCGTTGCGAGAAGACCTCACATTATACCGCACACGGAATGAGGTGGTGTCTTTTATTTGCAAGGTGTTGCCTCGATTGATGTGTTCTTCCCTGATTGGACAAGGGAGGCAAGATCGCTGTGGGAAGCTCCATTCACGACGATAAGCTGCGCACAGTTATTTTCCCCTTGAGCTTTTATAAAGCCCTTAACCAAAGAGACAGGAATAACGCTGTCTTCGCTCCCGACATAGTGGATTTGAGGAATTTCTTTAAGGTGAGGCGCTATGTTCATAGGGTTTAAGGACCCCGATAGAGGTGTAACGTGATGAATAGTGGTGAAAGCGTCAATATCCATATTTCCGGCGTAGGTTGTCAGCTTTAACACATCCTGCCTTCGGACGGCGAGAAGGGCCGCCACGGCTCCCCCGCCTGAATAGCCAATCAGCTGTTTGGGCGCGTCGCCCGTTATACGGTCAATGGCCGTGTTTAGCGTATCTATGATTACGGGGGCAAAACGGTGCGTTGTCCAGTATTTATGTTCGCAGGTTGCATTTGTCACATATTGGCAGGGCCGTGCGAGATAGAGCCTGTTTGGCGCTGTGTCATGAAGGGCCAAATATAATGCGACAGGATTTCGTGGTGTGGGATCCTGTGAAGGTTGCGTTCGGGATGTCCATGCATGACCATCCCCTTCGATATAAACGAGCCACGGCGCGCCTTTTTCCTTCTCCCGCACTAAAGTATATAAAAGAAAGTCATTTTCCGGAATTATTCGTGTTTCAAAACCATGCTCCCTTATGGATTCGCTTGGAAAGGATGCACAGGCAGCAAGAAACAAGCCCAACAGGACATGCGTCAAAACAGGAAAGCTTTTCTTTGCCTTTGCAATAATTGTATGTATAGTTGCAAGGCCTTGTAATAGATGGGGACTCTGCATGCGTTTTCTTTCGTTCAAAACCGCTCTATTGGTTTGTTCTGCATTCATGTTATCGTCACAAGCCGTTTATGGACAGCACGACTTTCATGAACCGCCGGATATACCTGTGCCTGCGCCCCAGCCTGTTCAGGTGCCAACGTTGCCTCCGCAAATTCCCACCGCGCCACCCGAGATTCCAACAGCCGTTCCTCCTCAACAGAAGCCATTGAGTGAGGCGGAGGCCAGAGCGCAGGCTTTTGCCGAAGAAATACAAAAAGACAAGGAAAATGCCGAGAAGCTCAAAGAAAAAATGGCTAAAAGCGAGGCTGCTTATAATGAGCTTTCCAAGGCCTCCTCAAAGACGTACGAGGCTTTAAAAGCGTATTACAATCTTTTGACCAGCGGTGCTTTTGGTTCCTTCTCTTTTGAGATGTACGGGCCAGGCAGCCTGCAAGGGGCAAAAACCAGTTTGGGGAGCAACCAATCAGGGTTAAAACGCCAGCAGGATGAACTTGCTGTTGTGGAGGCTCTATTGGCAGGTATGGATGAAAGCCATCCTTCCTACAAATCAACTATGAGGTGGCGGCAGGCTTGTCTTAACGCGATCAAATATCACGAGGAGCAGATCGTCTATTGGAGCGGTGAGGTCGAACGCATACAGCCTTTGATGGACAAATATCTTGATCTTCGTGGAGAGTTTGAACAGGCTCTTACAGCTTCGAATAAAGCCTATGCTCAATTTGATGCTGACAGGAAATCGTATCAGCAGGAAACCTCAAAGATATTTAAAAAAGAAACAGAGGCCAGACTTGATGCAATCAAAATGAAACAGGAAGAGACACAAAGGAAGAAAGATGAACTCAACGCTTTGATTCAGGCAAAAAAGAATGAGCAAAAAAAATGGCCAAGTGAATCCGAGGCCAAAACTGTTTCAACAATGGACCTTTCGCCTGATGAAGATGTTTATAAAGAAACGCAGAAGGTTGCAGGAGAAACCGCCGGAGTTGGCGAAAATAAAACATACCAAGAGCTTTTGGAGCAATCGCAGGCAGATGCTTTTGAGGAATTGTTCTATGCCGATGCCAGCTATAAGGTTCTTCGTACAGCTGACGTAGTCGGGCAGGGTACGCAGATGGCCATAGGTTTTGTGCCCGGTCTCAGCGTTGCGGATACGGCCCTCGCGGGGGCACGCGGCTTTGCCGAATCCATAGGCCAAAGCATTGCGGACGGTGTTTCCGTAAATGACGCTATTAAGGCCGCAGCCCTTAACGCGGGCTATACCGCCACCATCAATTTTGTTGGCAACAAACTGACAGCCGGCGCAGACAAATACGCCAACCGTGTTGTCGTTTTAAGCGAGGTTGGTTTCTCGAAACTGACGACCAAACAGGTTGCTGAAATGGGCGCCAAAGGCTTTACCTTTGCGGTTATCAAAACAACGCAGCAAGTCACAGGTATGGTTGTCGATGCCGAAGGGCGTCAATTGGCAAAGGAGATGGACAAGTCGAAGTCAGGTGATTCTGGCTCTTCATCACCGGGTTTCGGTGGTTATGGCATGTCTACGGCTACGCGCCCTTTGGCTCAGTATTAATCAAGAAGGATAAGCGATCATGAATAAAATCCTTGGTGTTTGCGTAGCCCTTGTTCTTTTGACTCCTTCAGCCCATGCTTCTGGTATCGATGTCGCGCGTCAAGGCTATGAGTTGGGCTCGGCACGTCAGCATACACAAGCTGTGGAGCAGTTCCGCAAGGCGCTTGAGCTAGGTAATCTGGACCAGAAACAGAAAGCGAAGACATACTATAATCTTGGCACTTCCGAGCTTTTTTCTGGGAATCCCGACCGTGCGCTTAAGGCTTTTGAACAGGCTGAAAAACTGGAGCCCAAGAATCCCGATTTGCTTTTGAACAAAAGCGAGGCCCATCGCCAACTCGGACAGGCCCAAGAAGCATGGAAAGCCGCTCACGCCGCAAATGCTTTTCGCTCTGATGCTAATGCCAATTATCAGGAAGGGCTAACGCTTATCAATCTTGGTCAAAGCAAGGAGGCAACAATACTCCTTGAAAAGGCTGTAGATGATGACTCAAAAAACAAGGATTATCGTCTCGCTTATGGCAAAGTGCTCGCTACAAGCGGTGATTACGAAAAAGCTGAAGACATTCTGACAGATCTTTTAAAGGATGATGCCTGGATTGCTCAGGCCTATCTCTATCGCGCCATGTCTTGGCGTGGTCTGGGACAGGAAACGAAGGCCCGTGCTGACCTGACAACAGCAGTCCAGATTGCTCCCGATGACCCAGTGATCCGTTCTATTTACAAGCAATCCCGTTGGAGCAAGGAAGAAAGGAATGTCAAGCAACTCACAAAGGATGTCGAAGGCTATACGGAGCCTAATACGAAGTCTGTTTCGATGATGCGGCTCAAGAAGGGACAAGAGGTCGAAGTGCTTAAATGCCAGAATGGGTGGTGTCGCGTTGAGGTAAATGGCTCATATGCGGGCTTTGTTCGACAGAGCGTGCTAAAGTAATGAAGAGACATATATGAGCCGCTGTCTTATATCTTTGCTTGTCGTGTCGTTTCTCATCTTGTCTGGAGCACAGCAGGCGCCAGCTCAAACGCTGATGGAACAGGGTGTCGTTGGATCGATCGGGGCAGGGGCGCTCTATGGCGCATCACGAGGGCTGCGGAACCCTGCGGATGGTGACCCCATCGCCAAACAGCTTGAGCAGCAGGGCTTCGCGAATGTCACGCCTGTCCCGACAAATCCGTCGCTCTATCGGGCGTTTTTTCCGGCGAAGGGCCCCGTTTTGATCAAAGTCGATCCCGCGACGGGCAAAGTTCTGTCAGTTGATATGAAGTAGTTCTAAAAAAAAACTGCTGCCAATGTTCTGGAGCTTGAATCCCTGCCTTGTGGGGGGGATGTCTCTGGAAAACGGTTGGATTAGGGTCCCCGCTTTTCGTCTCCTCTATAAATCACCATATGCTTTTGAATGACGTTTTGGATGTCAAAAGTTTCTTCGGCAAGGCGGCGCCCCTTGGTGCCCATCGCGTGGCGCTTGGCGGGTTGGGTAATCAGCTCCTTCGTCGCCTCGGCCAAGGCCTTGGCATCTTTGACAGGAACAAGGAGGCCTGTTTCTCCGGCAAGGATGGCGTCACGGCAGCCGGATGTATCGGTTGTAACAACGGCGCGCGCACAAGCGGCAGCTTCGATCAGCGCCTTGGGAAGACCTTCGCGATAGGAGGGCAGGGCGACGATATTGGCTTGTTCTAGAACTGTTGGCATATCGCTCCGGTGGCCCCAATGTTCAATCACGCCCTCTTGGCACCAAGAGGTTACTTCGCTTTCTTTCAGGGCTGTCGGGTTGCCTGTGTCGATGGCACCGACAAGGCAGAAACGGGCGGAAACACCAGCGCCTTTCACCAAACGTGCGGCTTCAACAAACTCATAGATACCTTTGTCTGCTAAAAGCCGGGCGGGAAGGACGACAACGGGCGTCCCTTCAGGCTCCGGTGTCGGTCGATATTCGGTAAGATCGACGCCTGAGCCTTTGATCATCACAACCTGATCGTTGTGGACGATATGATGGGACAGCAGCGTGTCGCGGTCATCCGTGTTTTGAAAAATGACAGTCACTTTGGATGAGGAAAGCGCCAGCTTGTAAAGCAGAATAACGGCCCAGCGCCGGAAAGTTGCCTTCAGGCCGCTCGACATAAAGATATAGCCCAAACCCGGTACTGCAGCGACGACCTTGGGAACTCTCGCAAGACGTGCGGCAATACCGCCGAGCAGAACCGGTTTGATGGTGACCAGATGCACAACATCGGGTTGAATCTTGCGATAGACATCATACATGGCTTTGGCGCTGGTCAGCATTTCAAGCGGCCCGGCATAGCCGCGATCCAGCGGCAGGGGATGGACGGTAATGCCCATCGCTTCAATCTCTTTTTGGCGATCCGTGACGCGTGTGGCGAGGTGAACCTCGAAACCTGCCTTACGGGCAGCTAGGCCCAGTGGCTTCCGGTGCGAAAGGTAGGCCCAATCGACATTCACCACATAGAGAAGCTTTTTCTTTTGCGCGGCGTCGGTCATGGTTTCTGTTCATCAAGCCATTGTTGGAAGACAAGGATGTCCCATAGATGATAGCCCCAGTTGCGTTTGCCGCTTAAATGTTCCATCCATTTTTCTTCGACAAGGGGGGCATTAAAGTACCCTTGTTTTTTCAGGCGATCTGTCGAGAGCAAATCACCGGCCCATGCCTTAAGGGGGCCGCGCAGCCAGTGATCCAGGGGTACGCCAAAACCGGCTTTGGGACGCTCGATCAGCCCTTTGGGAACACGGCGGTAAAGGATCTGGCGTAGTGGCCATTTGGTGACGCCGTTTCTGAGTTTGTAGTTCTGCGGCAAGTGCCATGCAAACTCGACGATGCGTGGATCAAGATAAGGAACGCGACTTTCCAACGACACCCCCATCGCGGCACGATCCACTTTGACAAGGATGTCGTCGGGTAGATAGGTGACAAGATCGAGCGCCATCATGGTCTGGATGGGGTCCAGCCCTGCAAGTTGAGGCCTTTTACCCGTGAGCAATGTCGGCGGTTCCTGTGCATTGACGAGCATGTTACACGGCGATGACCAGTGCGATACCATGCCGTAATAGAGTTCCTCGACCGATTTTTTGCCCAGAAGATTGGCGCCTTTGTGAACTTTGTCGCCTACGTTGCCAAGATCGTCTGGTACAAAGGGGAGCTTCGAGGCTGCGGCGTACATCAGATCCCAGCCGTTGGGTGAGATGGTTTGCAGCGATGCCCCGATCATTTGGCGTAGCGGTTGAGGGATGAGCTTTAGCTTGTTCCAAAGTTTTGCCGTTATTTGATAGCGGCGGTACCCGCAAAACAGCTCGTCTCCTGCATCGCCGGAGAGCGAAACGGTGACATGCTGGCGCGCAAGCTTGGCAACGAGATAGGTCGGAATTTGCGACGAGTCGGCAAAGGGTTCATCGAAGAGTGTTGGAAGCTTGGGAACGACATCAAGCGCTTGCTTATGCGTGACGTAAAGCTCTGTGTGATCCGTGCCCAAATGATTAGCCACCGCCCGCGCATAGGGCGCTTCGTCGTAGCTTTTTTCTTCAAAACCGATGGAGAATGTTTTGACTTTCTGCGTTGATTGCTCTTGCATCAACGCAACGATGGTCGAGGAGTCGACACCACCGGAAAGAAACGCACCCAGAGGTACATCGGCCATCATTTGCGAGCGAATGGCATCCTTGAGGAGTGTTTCGAGTTGCGCAACGGCATCTTCTTCCGAGCCGATGAAGGGAGAAGCCAGCCCTTTTGCATAGCATTCATGGGCTGACCAGTATTCTGTTATCCGTGGTTCGCAGGCCTCAAAATTGAGCGTCAGGATCTTGCCGGGCTCAAGCTTGGAGATGCCTTCATAGATGCTATAGGTGTGGCCGATACAGTTGTGCCGCAGCAGGAGTGCCAGCGCATCGCGATGGATCCGGCCCTCAAAAGCGGGATGGGCGCGGAGCGCCTTCAGCTCCGAGCCGAACAGAAAGACAGCCTCGCGGCCAGTGCCTTGCCAGCCGTAATAGAGCGGTTTTTCGCCTAGCCTGTCCCGTGCAAGGGTTAGTACCTTGTCTTTGCGATCCCAGATGGCGAGTGCGAACATACCGCTCGCTCTTTGGATCGTGTCTTCAACGCCGAACACATCGAACCCCGCCAGCAAAGTCTCTGTGTCCGAGTGTCCGTTATAGCGGGGCTCTTTGCCTGCCGCGCGGATTTCGGCGCGGATGTCATCGTGATTATAGATCTCGCCATTAAAGCTGATGACATAGCGTGTGCTATCCGAAATCATGGGCTGATGCCCTGCTGGCGACAAATCGACAATCGCCAGTCGACGATGGCCAAAGACAACGCCATGATCTTTGTCGAGCCAATAGCCTCCCCCGTCAGGTCCCCGATGCTGGATGGTGTCCATCATACGTGTGATGAGGGAGGTCGCTTTGTCTTCAAGAGGGTGCCAGCTTGCAAAACCTGCTATGCCACACATGCCTTAAGCTCCGTTGTCTGTCGCAGAATCATAAAGGGCTTGATAACGTGCGAGCATAACATCCTTTGAAAAGTTTTCTTGGATTCTTTGCCGAGCGCCTTGCCCCATGGTCTTTCTTTCTTCGGGGGAAAGATCAAGCAGACGCTCCAGTGCGGCGGCCAACGCGGAGGCATCGGCGGGTGGCGCGATGCTTCCATATTTATCAATGAGATATGCCGCATCCCCCACATTGGTCGCCACGCAAGGTTTCTCCATCGCCATGGCCTCGCCAATCACGGTGGGGAAGGCTTCGGTACGTGAAGAGAGCATAAAGAGGTCGAGAGCTTTGAGGCATTGCGGAATGTCTTGTCGTTCGCCGCACAGACGGATGCGATCCGTGAGCCCGTTTTCCGCGATCCATGTGGCGAGTTGTTTATTGTTTGGATCGAGCCCTGCCCCTATGAGGACGAAATACGCGTTGGGATGCGTTTTCGTTGTCAGGCAGGCAGCTTTGACAAAGGTCTGGATATCTTTAGCCTCGTTAAAACGTGCAACGAGGCCTATCAGAAGGGCTGGCTCAGGCAGGTGGAGTGATTGCCTGAAAGCGTCGCCATCTACTGTCGACGGATCGAGAGCCTGCACATCAAAGCCATTGGGAATGACAAGAAGCTTGCTTGCGTCATAGCCAACACGGCGGTGAATGTCGGCACCGGATTGGGAAACGGAGATGATCCGCCAAGGCACAAGGGAGGAAAAACGAGCGCAGAGCCGGAAAAGATGCCGCGAGCTGTTGGAGCCGGTAAAGTCCATGTCGTTGGAGTGAAGGCACCAGATGATTTTTCGAAGCCCCGCCAAACGTGCGACGATCCCGCCAAAGAAATCGGCGTGATACATGGTGGTCTGGACAATGTCGGGGTTGATCGTGCGTAGCAAGCGCCAGAGCCGGAAGAGAACAATCGGAAGATTAAGGGGATTGCGAAGACCAAGCGCATAAACCGGCACGCCAATCTCTTCGAATTTGGGGCCCAGTGTTCCCTTGTCCGTCAGGGAAATAAGGGTGTGACGATAGCTAGGCAAACCCTGATACATAGAAATCAGGCGGAGCAGCATGATTTCCGCTCCGCCTGTGTTTAGTCCAATGATGATATGGGCTATCTGCTTAGACATTGCCATAGATGCTGTTCTTGAGCATCGTATAGCCTTTGATCAACTCTTCGATGCCCATGTCGAGCGTGTTTTCTGGCTTGAAGCCCGTCGCTTCGATCTTTTCGTTCGACACGATGTAGTTGCGCTGATCCGGGTCTTTGCCGACGCCAGCTTCCATGATTGTGAAGTCCGGGCGGTGCTTTTTGATGATCTCGCACAGCTCGCGCTTGGAGACGTTGGCATCCGACAGACCGACGTTATAGATCTGGCCCTTCATCTTGTCATAGTTCTTGATCGCATGGCGGAAAGCGCGGGAAACGTCGCGAACATGGATGTAGTTGCGCTTGAAATGGCTTTCAAACAGAACAACAAAGCGGTCATTGACAGCGCGATACGTGAAGTCATTGACCAGCAAGTCCATGCGCATGCGCGGCGACATACCGAACACGGTCGCAAGGCGGAAGCTGATCGCGTTGGGGTGCTGCATCAGCTCTTTTTCAACGGCGACTTTTTCGATCGCGTACTGGGAAATCGGACGAAGAGGGGACTCTTCGGTACAGAAGTTGTTTTCGTCGCCAGTGCCATAGGCGCTGTTGGTCGTCGGCATCAGGATGATCTGTTCCTTGGAGACCAGCTTGAGCATCAGGCTAACCGCATCATGGTTGGTCGATGTCGCGCCAACGGGATCAAGTGAACAAAGTGGAGCCCCAACAAGTGCGGCCAGCGGGATGATGATATCGGTTTCCTTGATCAGAGGGGCCATTGTCTTTTCGTTACGGATATCGCCCTTGACAACTTTGAAGTTCGGATGGGCACAAACATGGTTGAGGCTGGCTTGTTTGAACAGGAAGTTGTCGAGCACCGTGACTTCATAGCCTTCGGCAAGCAGATCGGGAACCATGGTTGAACCCAGATAGCCAGCGCCACCGGTCACGAGTATTTTTGTAGCCATTGATATTTCTCCTTATGGATCAAATGGAAAAAGCGATGAAGCTTTATCGGTGAGATTGGCCAAGACAGACTCAGGGCAAATAAGCTCACGCCCCCAACCTTAGGCCAAAACGGAATCAGCTCGACTATAGTCATGGGGGATTCCGATGTCAATAAAGGTCCCCTTGTGTAACCGTCCGTAAAACAAGCGGTTTTGGCGCTGGAGGACGGGTAGGAGGTCATCTTCGAGCGAGAGTTTGTCCCCCTCTTGATAACCGCAGGGCGCCAGAATCTGCGGGTTGATCATATAGACTCCGCCATTGGCATACCCGCCCGCTTCCTTGGTCTCCGGTTTGAGATCGAGGATCTTGCCATCGGCATCAAGCGGAATGGAAAGGTAGCGTCCCGCTTCTTCAGGCTTGAAGAGGGAGAAGGTCCAGTCCGACTTTTTTTCGGTATGAAAGGCGGATAGCTCGCCCAGTTTGACATCAAAATAGGTGTCGCCATTCAGAAGGAGAAAGGGGGCCTCCGTCTTAAGCTGCGCGACGGAGATCAACAAACCGCCGCCTGTGCCAAGGGGCGTATCCTCGATGGCATAGGTAATGGGGATGCCTTCAAAGCTGTCGCCAAAGGCTTCGATGATCTTCTCGCGCAGATAGCTGATGGACAGGACAAAATGCGTCACGCCTTGACCTTTCCAATAGCGCATTAGATGCGCAAGGAAGGGTTCGCCCCGTACGGGGGCCATAGGTTTTGGCAAATCCGCAACGACTTCGCGCAGACGCGTGCCTAGCCCTCCGGCAAGGATGATCGCTTCCGTCATGTGCTACACGGCATTCAGGATGGCGCAAATTTCGTCCACTTCCTCAGACTTCAGATCGGGGAAGTTGCCGATATAAAAGCCATAGAAGTGGATGTGATCCGTCTGCGGGAATTGCTTGTAATAGTCGTTGGGGACAAGGCCTCGCAGATAGGGCTGGCGTACTTGATTGCCGCCGCCCGCACTGCCTCGACGATATTCGATGCCACTGTCAGACATCTTTTTCATCAGGCGCTGGACGAAAGTATCATCCTTGTCCTTCATAATGAGGTTGAAGGCATAGTTGCTGGAGCCTTCGCGTTTGAAATCGGTGCGATAGTGGGTGCCGTCGATCTTGTCTAAGAAGCGGAAAAGGTTCTCCGTACGACGCACGACAATTTGGTCAAGGCGCTTGAGCTGGTGACGGCCCAAGATACCGCCGATTTCCGTGTTGCGCACGTTATAGGCGGGATAGGCAAAGATAAAGTCTGGATTTAGCTCAGGATACTGCGTGTGATAACTGGCGCGGAAATTGGCATCGCTGGCTTCGCGGACCATACCGTGCGAGCGCAGCATACGGATTTGCTGATAGACCTCGGGATCGTTGGTGCAGACCATGCCGCCTTCGATCGTGCTCATGTGATGGGCATAGTAGAAGGAGAAATTCGAAATCCATCCAATGCTGCCGCCCTTGCGCGAACCATGTGCGCAGCCGTGCGATTCACAGACATCTTCGATCAGCGGGATGTTGCGCTTCTTCAGCTCGTCGATCAATTCATCAGTCAAGGCATCGAAGCCCTGAATATGACTTAGGAACACGGCGCGTGTCTTGTCGTTGAGTTTGGCAATCACTTCCTTGCAATTCATACCAAGCGTGGTCGGATCGGTATCGACAAAAACAGGCGTAAAGCCGTTTTGAAGCACGGAGGAGATATCTGAAATCCAGGTGAGTGACGGGACGATGACTTCGCCACCTTCGGGATGCTTGATCTTGAGCACCGCCATCGTGAGCAGATTGGCCGAAGCGCCGGAGTTGAGAAGGACACTGTATTTGACACCTAGCCAGTTTGACCATTCCTCTTCAAAGGTACGAACTTCGGGGCCGTGCGTCAGCTTCGGGTCGTCCTGTTTGAGATGCTCGATCACGGCATCAAGGTCAGAACGAAGGATATTGTTACGCATTAAGGGAAATTTTAGCATGCTATGTTTTTCCTCTGACGGAGTGATTTAAAGGGAAGCCGACAGGCTTTTGATCTTGTCTGCAATCGTATCGACGCCAAGGCCAACGCTATCGTGAAGTTCGGAGCGTGTGCCCAATTCGAAATGATAGTTCGGTGTGACACCCAGATGCATGAGGCGCAAGTTAGGATGATGGGCAGCGGTGTGCGATCCGATATGCGCATCAAGCCCGCCGCAGTTGATGAAGCCTTCTTCCAACGTGACGACGGCTTTGTAGCGGGCAAGGAGGCTGTCGAGTTGCGCGGCAGAACCTTGCGAAAGATCGAAAAGATCGACAAGACCGACTTCGATATTCTGTTGTGCGAGCACATCGCGAACTTTTTGCGCCGTCTGGGTCATATAGCCCGTCGCAATCATGCATATCTTCTGGCCCGTATGACGCTCGACATAAGTCTGGTTTGCGGCTTGCTTTTCGTCTTCATAGAGGACGGGCAAAACCTGCGCATCGAAACGCAGATATTTCGGCCCCGTTTGTTCCACACAGGTCTTGAATAGAGCTTTGGCGCTCACATGATCGGAAGGCGAGAGGACTTTCATCCCCGCCAAGGCGCGCATCAGGGTGATATCTTCGTAGCATTGATGCGTGGGACCAGACACGACATAGCTGTAGCCCGCACCGACGCCAATCAGGTTGACATTCAACGGGCGCACTTTGGACAGAAGCGCGAGGTTGACGCGTACCTGTTCGTAACAGCGCATCGTGATAAAGGGCGCAATAGCATAGGCGAAAACCTTGTAGCCTTCGAGAGCCAAACCGGTCGCAACATTGATCAGGTTTTGTTCCGCAATGCCGACATTCACAAAGCGGTCGGCAAAATCGGCACGGATCTTATCAAGAACCGGCGAACCGAAATCGGCGCAGGCAAAGAAAATCGTTTCGTCTTTTTGCATGGCCTGCCAGATCTCTTCGAGAAATGCATCCCGCATGGCAATTGGCTTGATGGTCATGGATTTGCTTCTTTCAAAAGGCTGTCGATCAGTTCAGGTTTGGGGTTCATAATATGCGAAAGCGGTGCGTTCTCAAGGCCCGGCACGCCGCGCCCTTTGAGGGTGCGTGCGATCAGTGCCGTAGGTTTGCCCGAGGCGGCATGTTTCTGCTCGGACAGCGCGGCGTGAATAGCGCCGACATTGTGCCCATCGACTGTTTTCACGTCCCAGCCAAAGGCTGATAGCCTATCTTCGAGCGGTTTGTGCGACACGATATCGTCCGTATAGCCAAGCATGCTAATCTGGTTATTGTCGATGATGAGGTGAAGGTTGTCGAGCTTGTGCTGGCTCGCGAACATGATGGCTTCCCAGTTTGCGCCTTCGTGCAATTCGCCATCGCCGGTCATCACGAAAACTTGGCGGTCGCTTTTCTTTCGCTTGAGGGCAAGGGCAACGCCACCCGCGACGCCAAGCCCGTGGCCAAGCGAGCCATTGACGGTTTCGTAACCGGGAATGACCGGATCGGGAATGCCGCCCAGAAAACTGCCTGCCTTACAGACATTCTGCAGCTCATCCATGCTAAAATAGCCCAGATCGGCGAGGATCGGATACATGCAGATGGAGCCGTGCCCCTTGCTGATAATGCAGCGATCACGCGTATCGTCGAGCGGTTGTTTGGGATTAAACCGGACGATATTGCCGTAATAAAGCGCGACAAAAATCTCGATGGAGGAAAGCGAAGAAGCGAGCCGTGTTTCCGGCGCGCGTTTGTTGATGGCAAGAGTTTCGCACCAAACCCATTTGGCCTTGGCTTCGAGATCATTGATGGCAGTCGTCACGTAGCTTCTCCTGCTTGGGCAATGTTTTGAAGGAACCAATCGTAGGTTTCTTTCAATCCTGTGTCAAAATCAATCTTGGGTGTCCAGCCAAAGGCTCGCAGGCGGCTGCTATCCAAGAGTTTTTGCGGTGCACCGTCCGGCTTGCTCGTATCCCATTCGATCACGCCCTGATAACCCGTCACGCGGGCGATCTTTTCGGCCAGCTCTTTGATCGAGTAATCAATGCCAAGGCCGAGATTGAGCGGTAGCTCTACATCGTCAATGTTACGCGTGAGCAGGCTCAAAGTCGCATCGGCGATGTCGTCTACATAGACAAACTCGCGACGCGGCGAACCGGAGCCCCACAGGGTGATACTCGGCACTTTCGTGGTCTTGGCTTCGTGGAAGCGACGAAGAAGAACCGAAAGCACATGGCCCGCCTGTGGGTTGAAATTGTCGTTGGGGCCAAAAGCGCTGTTCGGAATAACCGGAATAAACTTCTTGCGGCCATATTGTTGGTTGTAGGCAAGGCACATCTGCATCCCTGCCAGCTTCGACATCGCATAAGCCATGCTGGTCGGCTCTGGCACGCCGGTGAGCAGGGCGCTTTCAGCCATCGGCTGCGGACATTCACGCGGATACATGCAGGATGACGCGTAAAGCACCAGCTTTTTGACATCGGCTTCGTGCGCGGCTTGCAAGATATTGAGTTGAATTGCCAGATTGGTTGTAATGAAGTCGACAGGATAGGTTTTGTTGTCCACGATCCCACCAACGCGTCCGGCGGCAAGCACGATATAGTCCGGCTTCTTGGACAGAATAAACTGCCGCACGGCGACCGCGTCCGTTAGCTCCAGCTCCTTATGCGTGGCGGTGATGATGTTGGTATAGCCATTCTTGGCCAGACAACGTTGCATGCCGCTGCCGATCAAACCCGTATGTCCGGCGATATAGATGCTATCGGAAGGTTTCAATTCCATATTGTATGCTTTCCTTACAGGCCATTGGGTTGGTAAAGCGCAACGCGTGCGCCGGAGCCTTCAAACTTAAAGGGGATATGAACCAGCTTGCCTAGTTTTTCGCGGATGGCCGCTTGCTTTTCGGGTGGGGCAAAAACCAACAAAAAGCCGCCGCCGCCAGCGCCCAGAATTTTGCCACCGACCGCGCCGTTCTGCATCGCGATTTCATACATCTCGTCAATATCACTGTTGGAAACTTTGTCGGACAGAGAGCGTTTGTATTTCCAGCTCTCATTCATCAGTTTGCCAAATTCCAGCAAATCGGTGTTGGGGTTGGTCAGTATGTCGATGGACTGATCAACCATTTGATGCATGCATTTGAGTTCATTGTAACGGTTCTTCATATTGTCGATCTGGGACTTCGCAACTTCGGAGGCAATGCGCGAAAGGCCGGTAAAGCACAGCATCATATGCGATTGCAGTTCGTAGAAGCGGCCTTTGGGAAGAACGACAGGGTTGACAGTAAAGCTGCCATCTTTGTGAAAATCGATGCGGTTAAAGCCACCATAGGCTGCCGAAATTTGATCTTGAGAACCTACATTTTCCTTGATGATATTTTGTTCGACATGAATGGCGTTGGCGGCAAGCTCTTGCTTGCCGATCATCTGGCCACGTAGGGCCTTGAGGGCAAGGATAAGACCGACGGTAAAGGACGAGCTGGAGCCAAGGCCCGAACGTGCGGGCACATCGCCATCATGATGGATTTCAAGACCGTCTTTTACGCCATCCCATTGAAACACGCCGCGCACGGCAGGGTGCTCGATATCTTCGATGTTCATCGCATTTTCGATGCGCGAATAGACGATGCGATGCTTGTGCTCGAAATAGGGAGGCAAGAGGCGGCAGGTGATATAGCAATATTTATCGATCGAAGTTGCCAGAACGGAGCCTGTTTCTTCCCGAAACCATGTGGGATAATCTGTGCCGCCGCCGAAGAAGGAGACGCGATAAGGTGTGCGTGTGATGATCATAGAAAAAGGGCCTTGTCCGTTGAGGAAGAGAGTGTTGATGTAACACGTCAATATTTGACTTTAAGGCCCGCTTTTTTCTTTATTTTTTTCAGGAACTCCCCAAGCCGTGGATAGTCTTGAAGCACAAGGAGCGTGCCCCGGCCAAAGAAGTAATAACCCTTTGAAAAACTGAAAGAACCAGCCTTCAGAATCAACCTGATTTCCTCTATAAGACAAGCAAAACGGCCTGTCAAAAGGAAAATGGCCACGTAAAAGGCGCGGAACGAGGCATAATTCTCTTTAAACGCTTTGTCGAGGTAAAGCGGCAAGGCCGGTGGTTCCACCTGTGTGTTCAGCGTTTTAAAAACACGGGCAAAGCCGCTGATGACATCATAACGGGCGAGCGCTTTTGTATGCGCTTCGACCGCCATCGCTTCGCGCTTGTCATCTTCCTCTAAATAGTGACGGATTTTTGCCAGAAGTTCTTCTTTTGTCTGGAAGACATCAAACTCTTCGCCGAGGTCGAACATCTCTTCGATGCCGGGCGCGTATTGTGAAAGGATAAACCCGCCGCACATCGCGATTTCGATGGGGCGCCCCTTCGATTGGCGAATCCGGTTGTTGAGGGTCGGCGGTTTAATTGTGTAGTTGCCGACATCCGTCGTGGAGGTGAAATTGAGGTTGATCTTGCTCCGGTTAAAAATAGAGATCATCTCCTTAAAGCTCACAAAGCCGTTGTCCGACCCGACTCCATAGCTTTGAACTTTGATGTCATTGGCCTTCAGGTAATCAAGCCATTCCTTGCGATCCGCGAGGCGGACATTGCCGATGAAGGAGACATCAATATCTTTCGCCTGTCCCTCGATCTTGCGATAGGCACTTTTGTCATAGAGCGCGAAGGTCGTGATTGCCGGAATGCCAAGATGAAGATAGCGATAGCGCGCCAGAGCATCGGGAAGCATGACCAAATGGGCCGTCTGCGCATAGTAGGCATCGACCCCTTCATAGTAATATTCTGTGTCATAATAATTGATGACGATCTTGACCTTTTCTCTCAGTTTATTGAGAAACTGGATGTCAAAGGACAGATC
>JAVEZQ010000019.1:0-24827 GCA_034002905.1 Alphaproteobacteria bacterium | reverse complement strand
TACCCACAGTGCGTTACAAAGCACTCTGCATTGCTAGTTGTGCGGATTAGGCATGACTTTGCTGCTGTGTCGAAGCAACTTTTTATCTTGCGAATGATGGTGGATCTGATCGGGATCGAACCACCGGCGGTTGCGCAACGCGCAGAGCCAATAAAAAGGAGTCTGTTCGGTAGAATGTTGGTGGGGATTGGTGGACCTGATCGGGATCGAACCACCGGCGGTTGCGCAACGCGCAGAGCCAATAAAAAGGAGTCTGTTCGGCAGAATGTTGGTGGGGATTGGTGGACCTGATCGGGATCGAACCGACGACCTCGTCATTGCGAACGACGCGCTCTCCCAGCTGAGCTACAGGCCCCTACATCATTTAGGTGGGCTTCTTTATGATCGGGAAGGGTGCGCCTGTCAAGCCATCCTTTTAAGATTTTAGCCCTAAATATTAATGAAATCAGGGTGTCAGGATGGAGAAAGGTGTCGTGCGCGCCGAGCTTGAGGCGTTCGAGAAGTCCGACTTCGTATGGGTTGGTTTCGTGTCAATATCGCTTTTTGGTTTATCTTCAACGGTACCGCTAGGTTTGCCCTTAACAAAGTCCATCATTTTTTGAGTGAAAACGCTGCAATATTTCTCGGCAACTTCCTGACCAACGACACCTCCGATAACGGCTCCTGCGACGGCTGTAAGAAGGGCCCCAGGACCCGTTAAGCTGCCGGCTAGGGCGCCGGCGCCGGCTCCCCCTATGACACTCCCAAAAAAACCGCCTGTTGTTTTCGAGAGGCCTATTGCATCATTGTTGTGAAAGGCTGCGACGGCATCACCACCGGCAATTAAAAAATAGACGCCATTTAAACCCCTCCCAAGAATACCGCCAGCGCCCCGAAACGCCGCTTTCAATACTCCCGTTGACTTGGGGTTAACTGTGGTTTCCGCAACCGCAGCAGGATTGAGATTGAAGGACCGTTCCATGCCCTCGACTGTGGCAGACATACGCCTTCCATCATTCTGGAACAAGCCAAGGTAGGATGGTGTCTTCAGATCAAGGATCCCGGCGTTGCTCAGCGCTTTAGCTTCTTTTCTTATTGCATAGGGGACAGTGGTCCTCTTCATGCCTTCAGACTTGAATGACCGACCCCAATAGCCTTTTCCACTTTCTCTGATAGCTTTACTGTGGGAAGCCTCTCGTGTCGTTGCTGTTCGGGAATTGGTATCCGATGGGGATGCCGTTGCAGGATTTGGATTAGGTGTGTGGGTGTAATCCCGTTTATGCCGGGGCGCTGTAGACTCTTCTAAAAGAGGCGTTTTGACCTTGGGACCCTTCGGTTTTGTCCCGTTTGTCTTTTCGGTTTTAGGGGTAAGACGTAACTTTTTTTTCTTTTTTTGATTGAGCTTGCCTTTCATGACCTTGATTTTATGTTTGTTCTTGTTACGTTTTTGTTTGAGGTGCCCAAGTAATTTGGAACCGTCGTCGTTGTTGCTGCCCAGAACACCTTGCGCGATAGAGGCTACGGCCTTTGCGATGGCCTGAAAGAGCATAACTAATATACTGGCAAGTCCGGTAACGGCAGCTTTGATATCACCTGTTGCGCCTGATCCAACGTCTGGCATGGGGTATAACCTTATCACTATGGCAATATTCAAAATTTTTACTTCTATATAGCTTCAATTATCTCAGTTATGTCCTTAATATCTCGTAAATTACGTTGATACCTCTTGTTATTTCAGAACCGTATCAAAATGAGGTGTCTTGCTAAGTCTTCTCGAAAGTCCTACTTTGTACGTGATTCAATAATAGTTAACCATAAGGGCTGTTCATGTCGCTGTTCTATTCGCTTTGGAATGCCTTGCTGAATGTCGCGGGTCTGGCTATTGAGCTTTATATCTGGGTCGTGATTATCGGTGCTGTCTTAAGTTGGCTGAAAGCCTTTGGGATTATCAACAGCTATAATGAATTTGTCGCGGCTGTTGATGGTTTTTGTGCACGGCTCACAGAGCCAGCCCTTAGGCGAATTCGCCGTTTTCTTCCCGCGATTAACGGAATCGATTTGTCGCCCATTGCGCTGATCCTTGGGTTGACCTTTCTAAAAATATTCTTGTCGAACTTGCTGAGATATTAAGCCATGAGCGCGATAATCATCGATGGTGTAGCTATTGCCAAGCGTGTGAAAGAGGGCATTGCCGCACATGCGCTTGATATGAAATCCAGACAGGGCGGAATTATCCCCGGCCTTGCGGTTATACTCGTTGGTGATGACCCCGCGAGTCAGGTCTATGTGCGCAACAAAAATCGCGCATGTGAGGAGGTGGGTTTTCGCTCATATGCCCATACGCTTCCGGCGTCCACAACGGAGCTGGAATTGCTTGCCCTGATCGCCGAGCTAAATAACAATCCTCAGGTCAACGGGATTCTTGTTCAGCTTCCCCTACCGGACCATATCAATGAGCGAACAGTCATTAATACGATCGATCCCATCAAGGATGTTGACGGGTTTCATCCCGTCAATATCGGGCGCTTATCTGTTGGTTTGATGAGCCTTGCCCCCTGTACGCCTTCGGGATGTATGTTTTTGCTCAACGAGATCATGAGTGACCTTGGTGGCAAGAAGGCGTTGGTTGTAGGTCGCTCGAATATCGTGGGTAAGCCAATGGCCTCGATGCTGCTTCAGGCAAGCTGTACAGTAACGGTTGCGCATTCGCGGACGCTAGATCTTAGGAGCGAATGTAAGCAGGCAGATATTCTTGTCGCTGCTCTTGGCAAACCGGGTTTTATCAAGGGCGACTGGATCAAAGAAGGTGCGATTGTCATTGACGTGGGGATTAATCGCGTTGTCGATCCCGTCACGGGTAAAAGCCGTTTGCAAGGCGATGTTGAGTTTGAGGCAGCCTGTAAGCGTGCGCGTGCCATTACGCCCGTGCCTGGCGGTGTAGGGCCTATGACGATTGCTTGTCTGCTTCAAAATACGTTACAGGCAACGATGATGCAAAATGGTTGGGGTTGGTAGGCTCGATGTCAGATACGCCACGCTTGAGCGCTCTTTGTGTTGTTCACAACGAAGCCCGTCGGCTGGATGATTGCTTGCGGGGCCTTTCTTTTGTCGATCAGATTGTCGTAGTTCTCGACCGTTGCACGGATGAATCAAAGGCAATCGTTTTAAAGTATGGAGCCAAGATTGTAGAAGGCGCGTGGCCAATTGAGGGCCCACGCCGACAAGCCGGGCAGAAGGCTTGTGACGGGCGCTGGATTTTCGAAATTGATGCGGATGAGCGGGTGCCCGAACCGCTTGCTGCCGAGATTGCGATGATCATCAAGGCCCGTGACACCATTGGGAGTGGACCGGATTGGTGGCGAATTCCTTTTGACAATTACATTGGTGATCACCTTGTACGCTATGGCTGGGGGGCGCAGTTTGGTGTCGGCGCGAAAGCCATTCTCTATCGCAAGGGTATAAAGAGTTGGGAGAACCAACGCGTTCATCCCAAGGTCAAAATGGATGGTTTGTGTGGGGGAACCCTTGAAAACCGGATGGATCATCTGGTGGATGAGAATATCTCGGACATGCTTCTTCGTCTTGATCGTTACACGACTCTTCGGGCTCAGGATTTGATTGAAGACGGGGATATTGGTACCCAGCGCAAAAATATAGCCCGTATTTTTGGGCGGTTTTACAAATGCTATCTACTAAGAAAAGGTTACCGAGAAGGAATCTTGGGCTTTATTATCGCTATCTGTGCAGGACTTTACCCGATCTTGTCCTATGCTAAAGCTTTGGAAATTAAAAATTCCTCAAAAGGCTCTACATGACGTGTGCAAATAAGGCCAAGATATGGCCGAAAGTTTTGCAAAAAGCCCCATTTTGACCCAATTTAATCAATAGGGTAGGGCTCGGTTTACGGCTTATTAGCCGTATTGTGGTAAACTTGCTCACATAACAAGGAAGTTATTTGATTTGTTTGAAAAAATGAACAAAGCACCAAAATCAATGCGCAGGCGGCGGGAACAAAAAGTTGCCGTGAAGAAAGGCTCGCTCATTTGGGGGGCCGCCAAACTCCTTTTTACGACCGGTGTTGCGACGACTGTGGCATATCTCATATTTTCTGATAAGCCTGTAACCAATCATCTAACGTCCACGCCTAAAATCCCTATCAAAAAAGAACTTAAAATTGAGGGGAGCTCGTTAAAAGTTGAGACGAATGACAAAGAGAAAAATATTCAAGATGAGTATAAACTCAGCCAAGAAGAAATAGCGCACTTGCAAGCGAAGGTTTCTGCCCCGCCAGCTGTGATTGCTAAACCGGGAAAAAGTCTAGATGACGATTTTGTTAGTTTGGTAGATTCGGTCGAAATTTTACAAAAAATGGAAGAGCGTAAAAGACGTTGGGTTAAGCAGGTTCCCGATGCCATGAAGGCCGCAGCGAGCAAAGGCATTCTGAAGGAGTTTCGTATTGTTGAACAGAAAACGGGCATCCCGGAAGGTGTTCTGCCAACTATTTCGATGTTTGAATCGAACATGACCGATAATCCGTTAGCAGAAGGCGATGTCCTTCAGGTTAAGGGTGGGACTTTCTTGGACGCTTTTTGCAATTACAAAGACAATTTTGTAAAGACCTATAGGCATGTCAAATCACAACGCGAAATTGTGGAGACTGTCGACAAGCTCGCTCCCTACGTCAAACGCGTCTATAACAAAGACACTGGGAAAATGGATTTTGTATTTAACGAACGGGGTTATTTCGGTAAGTACAAACAATTGCCCAAGGTCGATGGAAAACGTTATCGTTCTTTGGAGCAAACCGTCAAATCCCTTGTGAAGGTTTCTTTTGTTCAAATCGCTTTTACGGCATCCCACTTGTTGGATTTGCGCATGCAGCTCGCGAAAAAATTTCAAAATGATCCCGAGGGTCTGGAATATTTAGCAAGCATTGGATCTTCTGCATACAGGCTTCTTCATATATATGGTGTTGGTGGTGTTGGTGATATTGTGATACATCGCGATGGAACGATTGCTCAGGCCTTGCCTCGCAAACATCATCGAGAACAAATTCATGTTCAATCGCCAGGGCGCAGCACGCGTCAAGTCATTGGCGGAGTCCAGAAGAGCTTTGACAGTGTGCGGAACACGATAAGAGGTTATCAGGTCGCTACCAAAAACGTTGCCATCACAGAGCCCGTTCGTGAAAAACATGACAGTGAAGGCACAAAAGTGGCTCTTGCTCTCTTAAGGCAAAGCCTGCAAAATGCTGAAAGATGGTAGAATTAAAGATCTTTCAGTAAAGCTTTTGCTTGATCAAGGCCGTTATAGGATGCCCCGTCCGGTGTAGCTCTCAACAATTGTTCCTTTGCCTTATCCCTATTTCCACTTTTCAGCAGCATAGCACCATAATGATAGTATAGGAGTGGCGGGAGGTCATTTCCCATAGCCATCGCGCGCTCCATAATGGTTAGGGCCTCATTGGTTTTACCTTGCCGGTAATATACCCACGCCAGAGTATCGAGAAGGAGAGGGTTGGGTTCACCGATGAACCGCTCGGCTCTTAGACGTGCCTTGTTGAGAAGATCGGGGTTGTCGTAAAAATGCTCGGCAACCAGATCGGCCATGTTATTGGCCGCCATGAGGACATTTGTGTTGCGGTCGAGAATTTGATCATAGATTTTGAGTGCTTCGTCGTATTGAGCCTGTTTTGTATGAATGTCTGCGATCATTAATGGAATGATATAGCTATCCGGATTAATTTGTGCACCCGTTTGAAGAATAGCTATGGCTTTGTCGTGAGCCTTGTCGTCATTAAAGAGTTGTGCCCGAAGCGTATAGAGCTTCTCTTTCTTGAGCCTTTGCGCTATGGCATGATCCAGCTTCTGTATGGCGTTCTGTTTGTCACCAGTCTTCAGATACGCTTGGCCAAGAATATAGGACATTTGGGCTGTTTGCGTTGAAAGACCGGACAAGAGATCTATGATTTCATCTAAATTTGCCAATTTGGAAAAATCGTCCAAGGCATAGTCAGCCACAGGTTGTGTAGGGTCTGTCGAGATGACATCTCGCAATGTCATAACAGCTTCCGTTTTCTTATCCTGTTCCATCAGGAGTTTTGCGCGCAAAAGTTGGCACAAAGGTTTCTTTCCCTCTTTTTTCTCTAATTCTGCAAGGGTGCTTTCTGCCAAATCAAAGTCATGAGCATGCGTTGCCAATCGTATAATACTCTCAAGAACGAAGGCATTGTCCGGCTCTACTTTGCGAACTTGGTTTAGAACTTCCAGCCCCTGTTTTGAATTGCCGCTTGCGTCAAAATACTGGGCTAGACGAATGCGATCGGCGATTGTTTCATTGCTAGAATCCCTTTGTATAAGCTGAACAAGGGTGTCAATGGCCAGATCGGTTCTGTTTTGTGTCAGGAGGGCTTCGGCCAAGAGGCGATAAGGCATCGCACGTTGCGGCTGGTCTCTTATCACAGTCCGTAGGTCCGCAATGGCTTGATCAATGAATCCGTCATTCATATACATTTCAGCGCGCAATAACAGTGTGTTTGTGTGCCCAGGGGCGTGTTTCAAAACCATATCAATCAGTTTTTGGGCCAGCTCTTTATTACCCTTGATAATCTCGATACGCGCCAAGGAAGAACGGGCATCCAGACTTGTGATTTCTGTTTCAGCGCGTACTTTTACAAGATCATTCAGAAGATTTGAGGCCTTATCCACATCGTTGTTCGATATATAAAGCTCGGTTAGCCAATAGTATAGCTCGTCTCGGTTAGGGTTTTGTTCAATATAGGATTTGATGGTTGTTTCTGCTTCTTCAATCTTTTTGTTACTCGACAAAAGTTTGATAAGGGCCCGCTTCAAATCCCAGTTGGTTGGTTGCTCATCCGTGCTTTGCTTGAGATAGGCTTCCGCCTGATCTGATTGGCCATGGTTGTTGAGGAAAGCAACGTACGTCAACTTATAACGATTATCATTCGGCGCTGTTTTAATGAGTTGCTGATAAGCCTGTGCGGCCTTTTCAGGCTGGTTGATCTTTTCGAACAAGGTGATTTGAAGTAATCGCAAAGATATGTTTGAAGGCATCTTTGAAAGGGCCTCGTCAAGAATTTGTGAGGCGCTGTCTGGTTTCCCTTGCTTTTCATAAAGACCGGTTAGAACGGAATAGGCGGTTACATTTAGCGGATCATTATGAAGAGCGAATCTGGCGTCGTTTTCGGATGCATTCAAATCTCCTTTGCGCAATAATATGGCGGCCCTGATTGCGTGAGCTTCGGCATTGTTCGGTGTTTGTGCTAAAACAACGGCAACATGTGTGCTCGCTTCCTCTAATTGATCTCCGGCAATCAAAAAGAGTGCAATTTTCAGGTGCGCCAACATATGATCCTTGTCTTGTTGGACAGCCGCTACGTAATTAGCGTAAGCATTCTGAAAGTCTTCTTGTGCTTCGTCAATGAGCCCAAGACGGTAGCGAACGTCTGCGCTTGTCGGGGTCAGGCGGGCGGCATTTTTATACTCCAGTCGCGCACGGGTATAGTCACCGGCTTCATAAAGTTTGTTTCCACGCGCTATATAGTCAGCAGCTTGATCTTCAGGCTTGTCGCATGCGCTAATGCCAACCAGCATAATGGGAAGTATAAGGAGTAAGCGGATAAGTTTTGTCATTTGACCCTAACATTTGATGGTTTTTTGTTATTCTAAGCAGAATAGACATAAAGGAAAGCTCATATTTCTTCGTTTATTTAAAGGTTTATAGCCGTATACCCAGTATGGCTACTGTATTACAGCCTGATAATTTGTTTGATGAAAGGAATATAAACGTTAAATTTCTGATAGGATTAATCCTATATATGTTAGATTAAAGCACTTGTGTAGATGTGGGGCTTTTCATGAAGGTTATGCATGTTTGTGAGACTGTCCTTGGCGGGATCGGGACACATCTCAATGAGGTATTGCCTTCCCAGAAAGCCTCATTAGGTAAAGACAATGTTCGTTTGATTGGCCCTTATGAGCATCTTATTCAAGTGCCTGACATTACGACTAATATTCTGTTGACCTATCGTCGCGTTTCCCGCATCTGGGGCATAGGGGTTCTTTTTATCATCTATCTTTATCAATTGTTTCGTTTTAGACCCGATATCGTTCACGCTCATTCAACTTTTGCCGGGGCTATTGTTCGCGTCCTCGCTCCGCTTACGCGTGCAAAAATCGTATATTGCCCTCATTGCTGGGCCACAGATCGCGATCAGACACGCATTATTAGTCAAATTATCGGCTGGCTCGAATATACAATGTCACTGGTTACCGATAAAATTGTGGCTGTCTCGGAAGATGAACGGCGCAAAGGGATTGCCCTCGGTATCAACCCTTCCAAAATCACAACAGTGCATAACGGCCTTAAGAAGGATTTTGTGCCAGTTGATCCAGCCGAATGGAAAGACGACCGTCTGAAGGTTCTTTACGTGGGCCGGCTGGATCGTCAAAAGGGGATAGATACGCTCTTGGAAGCGATCAAGGGGTTGGAAGATGAAGTTGTTGTCCGCATAATTGGTTCGAACGTGATTGGCTATGAGAAAGTCTGTTTTAACGGCTTTACAAACGTTGAGCCGCTCGGCTGGCTTGATATGAAAAGTGTTTATTCCCACATGGCTGCTTGTGATATTGTCGTCATGCCGTCGCGGTGGGAAGGTTTGCCAATTGTGGCTATTGAAGCCATGCGGACGCGACGACCAATCATTGCATCGACTGTCGGCGGGATACCCGAGCTCATTCGTCACGAGGAAACAGGATTGCTTATTCCACCTTCGGACCCTGTATCGCTCCGAAATGCTTTTCGGAAGATTACGACGATGGATATGGCCGCTATGGGGGATAATGCCTATCGTCTTTTTGTCGAGGCTTTTACTTCTGAAAAAATGTGCGGGGCCATTCTAAGTGTTTACAAAGAAATTTTGCCGCCCACGGCATGAGAGCGTATCTGCCTAGAGTTTTTCGTTGAGAACCGTTCCAATTATGCGCGCTGAAGAAAGAAGTTCCACTGTGTGAGCAATTTCGCTTGGCTTTGTTTTGCCTTCTCTTGCAACAAGAAGAACACTGTCAACATTCGGCATAAAGGCCAGCGGGTCATCCTGTTCAAGAACCGGGGGCATATCATAGATAATGAACCGGTCAGGATAGCGTGTCTTTAATTCGCGGGCTAAAGCGGCCATCTTTGGCAGGCCTATCGCTTCTGAAGATTGATCGACGGGTGATCCGGCAGGAAGTACCGTCATGCGTTCAAAGGACAGCCGGATCATGCAATCAGGTATCGGTGTGTTACGGAAGAGATAGTCCGTAAGGCCTGCGCTCGGCTCGTAGCCCAGAAACTCATGCAGGTTAGGCTTTCTGAAATCAAGATCAACGAGAAGAACGGTTTGTTTTAGATCGAGCGCAATGCTGATAGCCAAATTTAGTGCGATCGTTGTCTTTCCATCGCTGTAGCGAGGGCTTGTAATGGCAAGTGAGCGCAAGCCATCATTGTTCATGATCTGCAAAACCTGCGTTCGTAAAATTCGGAAGGTATCAGCTTCTTTGCTTTGCGTTTTGTGGGCAACAATGCGAGCCCGATCCATCTGGATGTCGGAAATAGACACAAGATTCGACTGGTTTGTCTTCACATAGGAAGCACGTTGCGTGGTTGTTTGGTTTTGTCCTTGTGGCTTGCCTGTTGCGTGGGCCCTTTGTTCCCTTGCTTTTTGTAATGCCTTTTCAAGTTTATCCATTGATTATCTCCTATGACCTTTGTGCGTTAGGAAAGACCCAACAGGTTTATAAGGGGGCTAGCAATCCTCTCAAAAGGCACAAGTTTAAGAATGTAAGTTATAACAGATATGATGACGGCAACGACAGCCAACCCAAGGCCGTAACGCTTCATTCGATCAGTTCTATAGCGTTCAGCCTGCGTCGGGATATAGGGGATGTTGACCAACGGCCTCACGCCAGTCACAAGCGCAAGATGGCCTGGCCCAATAAGACCAGTGGACAAAATCTGTCTCAATACAGCGCTCGCAATTCCTGCAGCAAGCGAAAGGATGAGAGCTCCAAGATAGAGGAGCTTCTTTGAAGGCTTTGTCGAAAGTGGCAATTCCGGCGGATTGATCAAGGTCATCCTTTGTCCCTTGCGGTCTTTTTCGAGCTCTTCCGTCATTTCGGCAGACATTTTCTTTGCCTTGAGCTCGCGATATCGTGCCTGCGCATTGTCATAGTCGCGAGCGAGAATGGCAAGTTGCTGTTCTGCTTCGGGATTACCCAATACGGCTTGCCTGTACTTTTCCAGTTGTTCGTACATAGCATCACGTCTTGCCGTAAGGCCTTCTTGTTCGCCTTCAGCTGCGCTCAGTTGTGCGACGAGGCTGAGATATGTGGGGTTGTCTGCATCCTGTACGACATAGCTCATGCGCTTGAACTTTGTTTCTGCATCCTGTTTTTGCTTTTGCAAACTTTCCATCTGTCGTGAAAGAGAGACGACATCCGGGTTGTCGGGGCCGTATGTCTTTTTTGCCGTTTCAAGGCGTGATGCCAAATCGTCTATTTTGGACTGAAGAACAGCTGTGTTGTCGAAAGTCCGTTTCTTGCCAACCTGTGAGCGAAGGGCGGCTAGTTCTTTGGATGTTTTGATCACATCTGGGTGTTCAGATCCATATTTGGCTGAAAGAGAAGCATATTCTGCTTCTAACGCTTTCAGTTGCATCGAGGGCGAGGCAAGCGCGCGGCCATCTGCAATTGAAGACGCATAGGGATCGACGGACATCAATTGTGACCGCAGGGCACTAATACTTCCCCGATTGGAAGCTATCTCTGCCTCGATGCTTTGAAGGCTCATATTAATTTGTGCTGTGGCCTGTTGATTAAACGCAAGAGCTTCTGGGCGTGTATCACCGCTTTGTTGGCGAAATTCTGCGATCTTTTTTTCCTGTTCCTCCATCGAGGTTTCAAGTGCCTTTATTTGTTTATCCAAAAAGGCGGTTGTGACTTCGGCTTGTTCGCGACGCTGTTTCGCGTCTTCATTTAAAAAACGTGATGTCAGTTCGTTGGCAACCTGTAGGGCGAGTCTTGGATCATCATAGGAGAAGCTGATCGTATAGGCGATTGCCGTGGTGCTCGAACCTTTTCCTGCGTTAGCAACCGTGCTGTTGATCAGGGTAACTTTAACTTTTTGCCGCATATATTCGGCTATTGTGGCTATTGGCGTTGTTTTGCGTTGTTCGGGATAAAGATTAAACTGGGTTATCACTTCGGCGAGGGATGCCGTTGAAGTGACTTTTTGCTGAATTTTGCTTATGCGTTGATCCGCCATTGCTTCCGCGGCCTTGCCGGTGTCTATGCCGCCGCTCGCGGTGTAATCCGAGGCAACATCGGATTGTTCGATCTCGATTGTTGATATAGACTCGTATTTTGACCAGTTGGCCACAATGCTTAAACTTAAAACGGCAACGAAAAACGTCGTTAAAATCAACGTAAATTTGTACCGTTTGATTATAGAAACATATTCTGTAATGGGGATTTCTTCCATCATTGGCTCCAGGTAGGATCTTTCTTAATATGTATTGGCTTTAGAATATTGGCCTATATGTCAGGTTCATGAAAACGGCGTTGTTGCTTTGATCGCCGGATGTGTTTGTCAACTTTTGTTGCTGGTACTGGTATTGAGCGCCAAGGCTGATCGATTGTGTTGCCTGATAGGCCAAGCCTGTTTTAGCCGAAATCTTGGAGCGCAAGTTTGTCTCGTTTGTTGCTTCAGAACGTTCAGCATCCATATAGCTGAGCCCGATAGATCCGGATACAAGCTCATTGAACCGGTGTGTTTGATCATAGACAACTTTCGTTAAAAGCGAGGACGTGCCATTAACATATGGTTGTTGTTCACGTCCGATTGAAAGGCTGATCTTATTTTGCTCGCCCTCATAGGTGACCTTGCCATTATAGACGCCGTTCCATTTCCAGTCTCGATTGTCAGGAATATAGTGAACGTAGCGTGAAGCTTCAGCGCCGCCGGAGATAAGGGTCGTAAGCGTTTCTGTTGCTTTCCATTCCCAGCCGAGAGAGGGGCCAACACTGTCCTTGTATTGCGAACGGCTGCTTTTTGTTTGATAGCGTTGTGCCCTACCAGAGAGAAATCCGGTACTAAACTCTGTCAGTTTTCTATTCCACGACAATCTTGCGCTGTATGTATCATAGTCCGTGAAATTTGTACCGTCATAGCGCGATACGTTGTAGCCGATCTGTGTTGATATTTTGTCCTGTGTCGTGGGTTTATAGGAGAGGTCGGGTGATATGCCATATCCCCAGTGGCGCACGCTTTTTGTTTCTTGGTTCAGCGTCGTGATTTCGCTTGTTCGTGTCGTGTCATAGCTGCCGCGAAGTTTGGCGCCAATTTCCCAGTGCTCACTTTCAGTTGAAAGAGATGTTGCCGTATTAAAATCGGTTGAGTTGTAGTCTGTCTGGTTAAACAGGTTTTGTGTAACGACGTTTCGTGTGGCAAAGGTTGATGTTGGCGTGCTCCCCTTTATCGAAAGGCTTGGGCTTGTGATGGAGCCATAGAGCTCTTTGCCGCCATTGGAAAGAAGCTCAGGGTTGCTTTCATAAGCGCCAGTTTCGGTGAGGGCAAGATCATATTCCCAATTGCCTGCATGGGCCGGAATGGCCACAGTGCAGAGCATGAGGGCTATGCAGGCCTTCCAAGGCTTTGGTTTATAGGATCGGCGCAATGCTTTGTTCATCACTAAAACAGCCCAGCTGTTGGAACGACGACGACATCTCCGGGTTCAAGCGTAATGTTTTTCTCCAGATCCTCACCTTCAGATACATCGTCATAGGGGAACTTGATAACCGTTTCCTTGCCGTTGACCTTGCGAAGAATCTTGATGCTGCCCGTACTTGCATAGGGGGTGAGGCCGCCAGCTTGACTAAGCACCTGCATCACACTGAGCGGATGGTTCATCACAATATCGCCGGGCTTCGCGACCTGACCTATAACGCTGACCGTGTGGCCCAAAGGGGATTTGACGATAACAGATACGGAAGCATCAGGAATTTTCTTGGACAACTTCTCTTTGACTTCATAGGCCGCCATTGCCGGCGTTAGCCCCTCAACATGGACGGTGCCTGCGAGAGGAAAATTGATCGTTCCATCTGGCAGGACAATGATTTCCTGATCCATGCCTTCTTCCTTCCAGACAGTAACTTGAAGGATATCACCCTGACGGATCTTGAAGGTAGGGCTTGCGTTAGCTTCGGCTTCTTGGGGAGCTGCTGGTGTTTTGGCTTTCTTTGATAAAGCACCCGTTTCGGTAGTCTTGTTAACGTTAATATTGGATACCGTCTGGGGGGATGATTTGGCGTTCGCATCTGAAACAATTAACATTATGGCGATAAGTGCGACAATGGCTGATACCCGTTTTGACATGCGTGCTCCCAACATATTACAATCCCAAGAGAAAAACTCGCCCATCGAGAGCGCGGGGTGATTTTACAAAAAAAAGCATGAAAGTTCAAAGTATTCTTACAGAATTCCCTTATTTTTGCTATAATCGCGACGTCTTTGTCACGACCAGAACCAAGCCATGTATGAGCAATTTTATAACCTATCAGGTAAGCCTTTCTCCCTTCTTCCAGATTCATCCTTTTTGTATCTGAGCAAGCGGCATAACCGCGCCATTAACCTTTTGGAATATGGCTTGATAACCGAGGCGGGTTTTGTAGTCATCAGCGGTGATGTCGGCGCCGGAAAAACAACCATTATTCGTCGTTACATCAAGAATTTAGGATCGTCGGTTCGTGTCGGGCTGATCACCAATCCCAGTCAGGTTATCGGTAAATTGATGGATTGGGTCGCCATGGCCTATGACATTGATGCCAGCGATAAGGACACGGCTGTCCTTTATCATAAGTTTGTCGATTTTCTGCTGAAAGTTTATGGGGAAGGGAAGCGTACCGTTCTCATTATTGATGAAGCCCAGAACCTTTCGACGGATCAGTTGGAAGAGCTGCGTATGCTTTCCAATGTGAATAATGAAAAGGATCAGCTACTCCAGATCGTCCTTCTGGGTCAGCCTGAACTTCTTGCGACCCTCAAGAAACCGGAGCTTCGGCAGTTTGTGCAGCGCATTTCGGTCCACTGTCATCTCGATGCGCTTACGCCTGTAGAGACGGCCGGGTACATCCGCCATCGGATGAGTGTTGTGGGCGGTTCACCGGAAATATTCGATGATATTGCTTGTGCCGCTGTCTATTACTTCAGTGGGGGCATTCCGCGCCTGATCAACCTTCTGTGTGATCAAGCCCTCGTTTACGGCTTTTCGGAAGATCAAAAGGTTATCAGCGGCGAGACAATTGCCGAAGTCGCGCTTGATCGCAATCGCGCCGGGCTTAGCGCCTTTCGACAGGTTCCAATCGGTTGGTCGGTTACAAATCTTGTGGCCGATATTGCACCCTATCTTCACCAAATTCGTACAGCACGTTAGGCGCAATTACCCGATCATTTGCCCAGCATAAGACGACAGGCCCGTCGACGTGAAAGTAAGGGAACGATGCGTTTTATCCAGCTTTTCCTTGACAATCTTTGCCGGAACGCCTGCGACGGTCACATGGGCAGGAACGTCCTTCAGGACGACGCTACCCGCTGCAATTTTGCTGCCTTCACCGATTTCGATGTTGCCAAGGACTTTTGCACCTGCACCGATGATCGCGCCTTGACGAACCTTCGGATGTCGATCCCCGCGTTGGTTTCCCGTACCGCCCAGTGTGACACTTTGGTAAAGGGAAACATTGTCTTCGACTACAGCCGTCTCACCAATCACAAGGCCTGTTGCGTGGTCAAGCATGATGCCGCTACCAAGTTGTGCTGCAGGGTGAATATCGACCCCATAAAGCAAGCTGCTACGGTTTTGCAGATAAAACGCGATGTGATCCTCGCCATTTTGCCACAGCAAGTGAATGAGGCGATGGGTCTGGATCGCGTGATAACCCTTTTGGTACATAAAGGGAATAAGCGGATTTGTCGCGGCCGGATCGTTTTGCAGCGTTGCCTGCAGATCTTTGATCGACAAATCAAGCGTAGACGGCGCTTGCTTGAGAAGATCATGAAAAAGACTTTTAAGCCCATCCGCCGTAAAGATATCGTCCGTCGCACCGCGTGCAAGGATGGTGGCGAGCCCTTCCTTCATATCGTAGGATTCAAGAATGGGGCGCAAGATCTTGCGCTTGATCGGCGATCCGTTCGCAGCGCTTTCGGCTTCATGGGTCAATTGAGCCCATAGCTTGTGCGCAGGGGAGGCATAGTCTTGGATTGTGGCGATTGACGGGGAACGGTGGGTAAGCTCTTGGCCAGCTGCGGCGTAATTCTTGTGCATCTTTTAGTCTTTCTCTGAGGATTATCCTTGGTGCGCAAAGCGCGACAGGCCACTGGGGCCTGCAATCAACAACAAGGACAACAACAGAGAAACATGATGCCAAAAGCCTTCCTGATTAGGTCTGCCCCCATCTTCCGGGATAAGATTACTTTCGTCAAGGTATTTATCGTAAGGGTTGCGCTATGAGCTAAAAGTGCATATCTATCACCCAACTATATAGAACTAATAGGTTCCTGTGCCCGCTACCCTCCTCATTTCCGTTCAAGACGCTGAAGTTCGTTTTGGTGAAAAAGTTCTTTTTGAAGGACTCTCGTTCAATATTCTTGAGCGCGAGAAAATCTGTCTGATCGGCAAAAACGGCGCAGGCAAGTCAACACTGATGAATATTATCACAGGGAAGCGGGAGCTTGATGAGGGGACTCGGTGGCTTTTGCAGGGTGTAAGCATCGGTTATCTGCAGCAAGAGGTGCCGATTGTCGAAAGCCAGACCGTTTATGACTTTATTTTTCATGAACTCAGTCAAGAAAATCAAAAGGCAGAAAACGAATATAAAATCGAAAAGATTGTCGAGCCGCTGCATCTGAATGTTCAAGACAGGATGGATAAGCTTTCAGGTGGGCAGGTGCGTCGTGCTGCGCTTGCCCGTGCTCTTGTGGAGTCGCCGGATATCTTGTTGTTGGATGAGCCGACGAACCATCTTGATCTGGATGTGATTGAGTGGCTTGAGGGATATATCAAATCCTATCGCGGCGCGATTGTTTGCGTCAGCCATGACAAAACTTTTCTGCGCAATATTTCGGATAAGGTGTTTTGGCTTGATCGCGGTAAGCTTCGCGTCTGTCCCAAGGGTTTTGGCTTTTTCGACGAGTGGTCGCTCATGATCCTTGAGCAGGAAGAGCGTGAACTTCAAAACCGCCAAAAGATTTTGGATATGGAAGTCGAATGGGCCTCGCGTGGCGTGAAAGCACGGCGCAAACGCAACGTCCGTCGCCTTGATCTGATGAAAGTCGAGCGGGACAAGCTTCGTACCGATAAAAATGCATTAAAGCGCATGATGGCCAAGATCGAATTCTCACCACAAGAGCAGGCCGAGGCTGCCTCTCGTTTGGTTAGCGAGTTCTATAATGTCTGTAAGAAGTTTGGCGGGGATCCTGAAGATCCCAAGACTGGCAAAGTGATCCTCGATAAGTTTAATCTCCGCATCCAGCGTGGCGACCGGATCGGTATTGTCGGCAAGAACGGCAGCGGGAAAACGACCTTTCTCAAGCTCCTGATCGGCGAGATGAAACAGGATATGGGCACGATTAAACGTGCAAAGGATATCCAGCTTGCTTACTTCGATCAAAATCGCAAGGACTTGCGGCCCGACTTTTCAATCCAACGTAACCTAATCCCGACGGGCAGCGACTATATCGATGTGATGGGCAAGACGCGCCATGTCTGCGGCTACCTTAAGGATTTTTTGTTTGATCCTAAGATGGTTTCCCAGCCAGTCAACACGTTGTCAGGTGGTCAGAAGAACAGATTGATGCTTGCCAAGACCCTCGCCAATCCGGGGAATTTCCTTATTCTCGATGAGCCTACAAATGATCTGGATATGGATACACTTGATATGCTGGAGGATATTATCGCCGGCTATACGGGAACGCTCGTCGTGGTAAGTCATGATCGGGATTTTCTGGATCAAACCGTCAGCAAGATCTTAGCCTTTGAAGGCGATGGCGTTGTGGATGGATATATCGGTGGTTATCACGACTATCTTGAGGCACGTAAAAAGAGGTTAGAAGAAAAAGCGGAAGAGGGCGCGCCTTTCGTCGATGCAAGGGGCAAGAAAGCGAATATAGATACGCGCAGCAAGAAAGAGCGCTCTGGCCAGCTTTCCTACAAACTTCAATATGAGTTGGATAATATGCCCGCGCTTGTCAGTGGCCTTGAGAACGAGATTAAGCACCTAGAAGCGCGCCTTGCAGACCCCGCCTTGTTTGCCCAAGATGAAACGGCCTTTTACAAACTCTCGCAACGCCTTTCCGCTGCACAGCAGGAGCTAGACGCTGCGATCACACGCTGGATCGAGATTGAAGAGACGGCGTAATCTGTTTACGCATTTGCTCTCGTAACTCGCCTATCCCAGCGTTTTTGAATACGAATTTGGCGGCTTGCTCCGCAAGGAGTTTATCTTGTTTCCCGAGAAGGCAAATCTGCTCCGCCATATCTTTCAGGATTTTTGCCTTAAATTTTGTTGCTTGGCCGACTTCTAATAAATCGAGTTTGTTGAAGACATAACGTGCTGCTTTGAAGGCAGTAACTGGATCGTGCTTCGATACTGCGGGGATGCAGACATACATGTTCAGTACATTACGTCGCAGATTCGCATGGGCAATTTGGTCAAGTTGTCCGTTTTTGATTGATGCGTTGCGCTTGAGAACTTCTTTGCGTGCGTTGTGCCATTGCTCATTCAACTTGGTGAGCTCTTCGGGGCCCTTGCTAACTTTCCTTTTTCGGCATGGCAGCGTTGGTACAAAAATACGATGATTTGGATGTGCTATTGGGCTGTTGGATACACCAACCGCTACGTTGCTAGTGTAGGCTACCGATAGAGGCTTCGATACAGGCGGCAGCTCTATTTCCGGTGTTGCGGATGCGATGAGCGTCTTGAGGTCGTTAAAAACCGCTTCTCTCTCTGTCAGATACCGATATATTTTGTTATTCACAAAAGCCGTGTATTGGCTTGCCATGCTTGTATGGTTGTTCCATATGTTTGCGTTGTTGGCCGTGAAGCTTGCTGTGAGATAGGATGTATCAGTAAATTTCCAGCGGAGCCTGTCATTCCTCTTATAAGGCGTCAATTTTGGGTGGCGAAACACGCGTATTTTTGAAAGATCTGGCGAGAAGGCGTAGGGCCATGCACTTGCCAGTGCTTTTTTTGCCTGTTTATTGCCCCATGTTCTTTTCTCCATGAAGTCACTAATGAAACCGCTGTTATAGGTTCCTAGCGAAACATGTCCATATGGGTATTTTTGGTTTACGGAGTCGATAACGAAAATGTGACCGGGTTCTGGAGTGTAGTTTTTGAGTGAAACCTCTTCAAATCCAGCGTTAGGCAGCGTCTTGCTATAGTCCTTAGCTGGCACTGCAGGAACTATAATGCCGATTTTTTTAAGCGCGAGCCTAAGATAACGCGCACACCAGCCATTTTTGCTTTCAGGACTTTTTCTATAATATGTGTTGGCGTTGGCATTATATCCCCAGTATGTTTGCTTTTTCATTATGCCGATCAACTTTTCCAGATCCTTATTGCGTGATGGCTTGTCGATCGTACGTTCGGCAGGAAAGGGTGTTGGGGACGTTACGCTTTTCATGAAGTAGGCTTTGTTACGAGAATCTTGTAACGATGAGTTTGGCGCTGTTTCGTCAATGATAGAAGTTGCATCGCAGTCGTTTGGGGAAAAGATCAGGCGCGACGCAAGGGCGAAGCAAAATGAGATATTTCTAATGAATGAGCTTTTTTTCATTCTTTGAAATCACCTGCATTAAATAAATGTGTTTATTACTTAGTTTTTAGTATGCAATAATACTTTCAGCAATACACAACGCAGAAGTATTCTTGGTTAAAATGCAGGTAAAGCCCACCTAATATCGGGCTTTTGAAAGAGCAGGTATTGTGTCACTGCGTGGAGAAGGGGAGCTTAAGGCGTCGCCGCATATAGCGGATGTTGTTGGAATATTTCGTGATTTCTGGAAACCACATGTATCCGCTTCTGTTCGATGGTTGGGGCCAGAAGCTGTCTGAGCTGATCGCCAGATGCGTTGTAGTGTAGGTGTGCTAAAACAATGGTGGGGTCAAAATGGGAGGCAGCTCTTTGTGCTATCTCTCGTAGGACTTCATCTTTTGGCCGCGCTTTTTTATAACACCTTTGCTTGATCTGGGCGTCATAATCATCTGCGACAGCGATCATAAGGGATGCCTGCGGTATCTCTTGTCCGACGAGTTTGTCAGGGTATCCTGTGCCGTCTAAACGTTCGTGGTGGTGTTTTGCGGCTTTCGCAATTTCCAAGACGGCATTGTGATCCTTTGGATCTAATAGAGGATAGCTCCAATTATTTATCTGGTTAATTTTGTCGAGGGTTTTGTTATAGAAGACGACGCTTTTTCTTCGCAAAAGTTCATACCCCAAAACTGTGTGCTGTTGAATATGTGTAACGTCGCTTGGGGCCAATTTCCGCGTACTGTGCAGGATTTTTTGATTGAGGGCCAGTTTGCCCCGATCATGAAAATAGGACGTCAAGATGGTTTTAGAGTGATTTCGGTTTAATGTCGTACCTATTCGTTTAAAGGTTGGGCGGGAAAGGACCGACAAGTTATTGTGTACCAACTTGGTCACATCCATTTCGTGCTCAAGAGTTCTGCAAATTTCAGAGAGCTTTTCGTCGAAACCTATAATTTGATTGGGGTCAAGTCCTATCTCTTCGGCGGCATCTATAGCGCGGAGTATTTGACCTGTTGTAACGATGCCACTTAGGCGTACCAACGGTTTCTGTTGGAGAGGCTGACCGTAACAATCTGATATGTATATGGATAATTTGCTCATTATCACGATCCTGTAATTCATGTGAAGCAAAACACCCGTCGAAATATTAAGTTTAAGTGTATATGACTAACAAAGATTTAACAATATATAATTTATTTTCAAAGGATTAACCATTGTTTGTTCTGTGTTGTGTGAAAGACACGCCCTTGTCAAAGCGAGTAGATACTCCACGTGCCGCAGTGATACTGACGGTGAGTGTCTACTCGACTTAGAACCTATTACAGCTTGCGTAACGACTGAGTTGCTCTAATTATTTGGTTGAGCAAGAACCGATTGGAATGGAGTCCGTCTATCTGGTCGTTCTGCCTGCACTCCGGCAACCAATACCTCGCCAAAGTTCCATGCTTGAGACAGGGGTACAATACGCTGGTGTGGCGTAGCCGAGGCCGCGATGAACATCTTCTTGTTGTTATTGGCTGACTGAGGTTTGGGTTTAGCTCCCCATGCGTAATATTCTCGCTTCTTTGCAACTGGCCAGATGCGCATCTTGGAATAATAAGGCCCTTCATTTTGCGGGTTATACAGCTGTGCAACGGCGTAATCATCTGGGTAAATCCGGAAATAGCTCGAATATCTTGTGTATTGATTTGCCTTCCATATTGAATATGTTCCCGCTGGAACTGTCGATGTGCCACTAGGATAGGACCAAACTACGTTGAACCCAGTAGATCCTGTAGAGGGTACTGCGTCGACAAGCTGGGCTGCACCCTCGGCAAAGGGGCCTTGAACGATCTTTTTAACAGACAAACCGTCAGTGGTTAGAATCAAGTTGCCTGTTGTATCAAGTTCGTATGTTACGATTGCGCCGCCATCAACCGTTGCCAGCATGAAGTGTGTTCCGTCAATCTGTCGAACATACTTGAAAATCTTTTGTGTTGCAGGAATGGCCGTTAGGGATTTTCCGGAAACAACCAGTTTGTCAAAGTCAATGTCAACAGACGGTTGCTCGACATTGGCTGCAGTCCATTTACGGATACGCATTTTTCTTCCGGCCGCATTGACACTGCCATACCATTGATCGCCGTTGGGGTCGAGATAGAGGTTGTGCTTTGTCATCTCAAGATCCGTAGCATCCATGACAGTTGTATAATCGGTAGCTCTGGGCGAAATGCGTTGAAGCTGATAATCACTTGCCGTTATTGCAGTATAATTTACGCGACAGATGTTTTTCAGATCAGGCTTTTCGACAATCACAACCGCATAAATAGGTTTCTGAACCCCTAAAGAATCAGGAGCGGTTGCTTGGGTTGCCGAAAGATGGCGCGCATAGCCTGTAATATAAACCTGGTCGCCGTAATACAGGCTTGTAGGCTTCCCGACTGTCTCTCCGGTAAAATCATCAGTAGGATAAATTAACAATTTTGTACGAAAATTATTGATAAACAGCTGTTCAAGATGATTGCCATAGTAGCGGTTTGTGCCGTTGTCATACGTTTGATAGCCAGTCGGTGGCGTTGTCACCAAACCGTTCACATAGGTGAAGTTTGTGTCCATCATGGCATCGAGACGCTGACCAGACGGCAATGTAATTGTCGTCGATCCGCTTGGAATCGTCAAAAGTAGATTACCATCAAGCATAAGAACCGGAAGCTCTGGGGATCTAGACGATGTACCATCCGAAAAATCAGCTGAAACGGCGGCATAGAAACGCTTTTCATCGCTTCCCCAGAAATCATAGGCGTAGTAATCAGCCGCCACGCCGCCCAGCGCCGTCGCTTCGGATTCATCAGCCAGCCGGTACCAAAATGTAAAACCGGATGTATTCTCCGGAGCGTTCGGATACCCCCACTCTGCATGATAAAGGCGGTCTGCCCCGAACAGTGAACCGGCCATCAGAGCGCTTCCAACCGTCAGGACACCTGTGGCGCGCAAAGCTTTACGTACACGTTTGTCTTGCGTGATCTTGTTTGCAGACTCATGAAACAGATGAGGTAAGATGGAAAGAATACGGTTAGCACGGGAAGGCATCTATGGCTCCTGTTGAAATGCTTTCGTGAAATTCTTGCTCTATAGAAAACAAGCTGCACTCATGCGATTGGAATCGGATACTAGTCAAGCCTCTGTCTTTCAGCAAGGCGCAAATGAAGAAAAGTATGTAACATCCGCAACATGATTAGGGTCCTGATTCAAAAGAAAGAGGTGGATTAGGACGTATCGGTTTCGTTGCATTAATATGTATACTGCAGGAATGGTAATCGAAAAACGAAGAAGCAACGATTAGAGATTACTGAGTATTTTTACAGTCTTGATGCATCGTGTCTCAAGCCGCATGAGGCGATAGAAATACTGACCATTGATAGCCAGAACTCATAGGCGCGGCGCTTTCAACAAACAATATTGGTTACTGATTGTAACGATATTTGATGCCAAAGTTAGGTATGTGGCAGTTCACCAACACTGTTGAAATCCAGTCAAAGAATAGCCATTATTTTACTTTATAAAACCCGATAAAGGCGGGGAGTATGATTCAAAAACTAAAACGATTTAGTTGGCGTTTTTATCTCGTCATCATTTTGGCGATAGCCATTCTTGGCTATTTTGCGGTACCATGGCGCCCTGTTATTCAAAACAAGATTAAGTCTGTTCTTGCATCTCATGGTCTTCAAGAGGCTTCCTTTACGATCAATGACATCGGGTTCAAAAGTGCCTTGATCGAGAATATAAAACTCGGTCCTGATAACCCTTTAAGCCTTTCCAAGGCGCGGCTTTACTACTCCTTACCTGCACTCATGACTGGGAAGCTGAAGTCACTTGAACTCGAAGGCCTTGATTTGAAGATTCGGCAGGATAATGGGATATGGAAGATTGGGGGAATTGAAGGATGGCAGGCATCAAGTTCATCTGACAGACCATTTTTGCTTCCTGTTTCTGCAAATGCCCTACAGGCACTGCCTGTTCAGGCTTTTCGAGTTGAGGGAGGGCGCTTTCAGGCAGACTCTGATAACTTGCATATGAAAGCCCTTTTCTCCCTTTCATGGTCCAACGGCACTCAAGCAGTCCTTTCGGTGAAATCGGAAGGCATAAGCTTTAAATCCGGTTCTGTTTCCGGCATCACCGGTGCTGCCTCTCTTGAAGCGAAGGCTAACCCCCAGACAAGCCGATGGGAGGGGAACTGGACCCTTCCATCGGTCAAGCTGACGGGGATCAAGGATAACCTACCGCTTCTTGATGGGACGGGTACAGTTATGGCCTATGCCGACCGGATTGAGTCCCGTGGATCTTTCGCAAGTAAAGAGAAAGCCTATCACCTGTCTTTTGCGATGACCTCCGATCTGGTCTCGCCAACCAATTCGAAACTGACAATCCTTGAAACGTCAATGCCGTGGATGCAAGGGTCGTTAATGGCAAAGGAAATCAACATACCCTTAGGAGGCGGGAAGCCCCTTCACGTTGACCTTAACTTGCAAAAGGCCTCTATCGCAGCGTTGTTGCAATACCTTACAGGACAGGATGCTGTCGCAACGGGCACGGTTTCTGGCACCTTGCCGATTTCCCTCTCCGAAAAAGGAGCACTTTCGGTACAAGATGTCGCCTTGCAAAGCAATGAACCGGGTACGATTAAGATGCCGCCAGAATCTATTCCCGGGGATAATCCTCAAGTTGCATTTGTACGTGAAGTTTTGGGGGATTTTTATTACTCAAATCTTTTGGCCAAGATTGAAAATACGCAAGACAAGAAACTATCTGTTATCCTGATTGTGGAAGGCAAGAATCCGAATGTGCAAGGTGGAAGACCCGTAAAAATCAATGTTCATCTGAAAGGTGATCTGCTAGCTTTTATTGAACAGAACCTATTGTGGCTATACGACCCCATAAAATTGATGGAGCGAGGCAAACATGAAATCAACTGAATTCATACTTCCTGTTTTAATCCTCGCTGCAGGATGTACGCCGACCGTGCAGTTGCAGGCTCCCGACAAGCCAATTGAAATCAATTTGAACGTCAATATTGAACAACGTGTCAAAGTAGAAATCCAGCGCGATGTTCAACAGGCCATCGCTCACAATCCAGATGTTTTTTAGGTGGAGGTCCAAATGAAACTCAAACAACTCACCATGCTTGCTTTGTTAGGCATCATGATTGCCGCTCCGGCATATGCTCTTGACCTCAAACAGGCGCGTAATTCGGGCGTAGTCGGCGAAAAGCTTGATGGTTACGCAGAGGTGCTTAAGCCTTCACCAGACGTGAAAGTTCTGGTCGATGATGTTAACGCGAAGCGCACGGTCGAATATCAGCGGATATCGAAAGAAAACGGCCAGCCCATCGATGTCGTTGCCAAGCTGGCAGCGCAAGAGATCATTAGCAAGCTTCCTGCAGGAAGTTTGTATCAAGCTGTCGACGGTTCGTGGAAGAAGAAGTAACAGCTGTTCTCTTTCTCTAAAGCTGTACGGATTTATCCTGCGGCAAAGAAAGCTATGATGGAATATGTGATCTGCTCTTAAGTTGTTTCCGCATAGAGGGGGCAGGTTTTGGGTATAGTGACAAGACGGTTGAAAACGTTTGCGGCAAACACTTACCGGATTATCTACACCGGGCCGTAACAGCTTTAAATCTCAGGAAAAATAAGCCAGTGTTACAGCTGTAACACCGTTTTTGTGGGCCCACCACGCTAAGTTATTGAAAAACGTGGTGGGGGCGACAGGGATTGAACCTGTGACCCCTACCGTGTGAAGGGTTTAAAAGCCATTCCATACAATATGTTAGGGTCTATGGCTTTCTGAAATCACTACAAATATTCCACATAATCATAGAGAGAGTGTTTTACTGAAACACGGGTATGGCCCTTTGGATTGCTATCCAGCAATTCGCAAGAATAAAAAGGGTTTCTATCCGTCTATTTGAGTCATGCGGGGTAGCTCAACTAATACTGCCGATGGGGCTA
>JAVEZQ010000018.1:0-25400 GCA_034002905.1 Alphaproteobacteria bacterium | reverse complement strand
ATGCATTTTAAAACGTCAAACGATGCGAGTGAGCAGAAAAACCCCATCACTGCAGGACTACAGCTTAAGCGTGGTCTCATGGGCCGTTCCAAACTATCGCCAACTTCACCTGATGAACAAAATACGACACCTATTTTTGAAACCTCAGGTTTTGTCTCGGGTGTCGGTGGGCGCTCTGTCTCATCTAACAAAAAAAAACCTGCAAAGAAAAGCACTCTTTCCTTCGGCATAACCAGCATACGCAAAAGGGAGCGCCCCGCCAATGGTTCTGAAGATGAAGAAGAAGAAGAAATGGATGCCTCAAAACGCGTGAGCCAAAGATCACACTTCATGCATTTGTCAGATAAAAAGAATAAAACTCAGCGTACACATTTCAAGTCGTCTCAACCATCTGAAGGTAAAAGGAACGGCATTCGAGGCAATAGTTCGAGTGGTCGCGATAAAAGCTACCGCGAAGAATATTTAAAGAGACAAAAGCTGGAGAAAAAGAAGGTTGAGGCTCGCACTCTGGAAGAAAGCAAGCTTGCAGAAGAAAAACGCGAAAAGAAAAAAGAAACCGACGCGCGGGCAAGAGCCCTCTTCCTTCAGGAACAAATGTTTATGTGGAAAAGCAAAATCGACTCAAAAGAATTTGCACCAGAAGTCATCGCCGAACAAATTCGCCTAATCGAATTGGAATATTTCAGCATCAACCAGCGCTTTAGGCCGTGGTGAAGGGTGTCATCTTTCGCATTCGATTTACCTAATCATTTTATCCAGAGCCTCGACGACGAAGGTTGAAGCATGGGCTTGTGCATCCATTGCTTTCAATGCGCAGTTATAATCGCCGGACTTCTTGCATTTGACTTGTGCGGTATTGCGTAATCTGTTGTATTCTTCGCACAAAATGTCGCACTCTCAGGACGAACAGGACGAGGAAAACCCGCATGACGCTGCCCACGAGACATGCTCTTATAACCGGAGCCTCCATAAGAATTGGGCGAGCCATCACACAAGGGCTTGCCCAAAACGGATGGAACCTCACGCTGCACTACAACACGTCACAGAAAGAAGCTCAGGCGCTTGCGCATGAACTACAGCACTCTTTCGGTGTGCAAACAAAAACAATCCAAGCGGATCTAAACGACGAGAAACAGGTTGCCCGCTTTTTGAACGATAAAAATGAATCGGCGATGTCCCCCGTGACAGCCATCGTCCACGCCGCGTGCCTTTTTGAGCGTGATGAAAAAGATCCCGATGGGTCGCGTCACCAAAGAGTCAATTTTCTTGCACCGCAAATTCTGGATCGCGCTTTTGCCGCACAATGTCCCAACGACGCCAAAGGAAGCATTCTTTATTTTCTCGACAATACGCCCATGCCAGACTTTCTGAGCCACTATAGCCTTAGCAAGACCTCTATCCGAGAAATGATTGCGCCGCGCGCGCTCGAGCTTGCCCCTTCTCTTCGCCTCAATGCGCTTGCCCTTGGCCCCATTCTCAAAAACCAAAGAGAATCAGACGAGCATTTCCAAAAACTGATCCTCAGGACACCCTTGCGCCACAAGAACCCTGTGGACGATGTCGTCAAGGCTGCCTTTTTCCTGCTCGACAACACGAGTATCACCGGCCAGATTCTGAACGTTGACAGCGGTATGCATCTTTTAGGAAAGGACATTACCGTTTAAAGAAAAGAACTTACCCTTTTCAGGTATGGCTTACCAAAATAGATCTTGACTCATAAGTCAAGATTCTGCAGCTGATTCCCTTTTTGTGCACAAGAACCTGCCTTTTCCTTAATCTGGACAAAATCGGCACAATATTAAACAAGCCACATGAAGCTTGAATCATTTTTTGATTGTTTCTCAACAAGTTGTAAATTGTGCCTAATAATTAGGCAGAGCGCTCACCAACCACTATTTCCAGCGAAAAGGGCGGGGTGAGCCCACTCTATCCACACAGTTATCCACATTTTTGGGGATAAACGCTCTGGAAGAAAAAATGTAAGACATATCGGGTTTTTTTCCATATATAAGGAATCCGACCTTTGGGGCTCTTTTCCTCTTCCCACCTCTGCCCCAGACTCCCGATGGAGATATCTTATGTCTTTGCCTGCGTTTCAGGATCTGAGAATAAAGACGGCTGCACAACAGCTTCAAACGCTCCCCGTCAAGCTGCTCGCTGTCGACGTGTTCGACACGCTTTTGATCCGACGCGTTCCCAAGCCTTTTGATGTTTTTCTCTTCATGGGCCAAAAGTTGCAGCAAAGTGGTCTTTTGATGAACGGGCAGACACCCGAAAGCTTTGCTGCCATCCGGTATCAGACAGAGTATGCCGCACGCGGGACTCGCCAACGCGAAAATGACGATCGCGAAGTCCGGCTTGAGGAAATCTACGAGCTGTTCCCGCCCCACATCGTCTCGTTGGGCAAAGCCGCTATGACAGGCATGGAAATCGACTGCGAAAAAGAACTGATCTTTGCGAATCCCGATGTTGTCACACTCATCGAACTAGCAAACCAGATGGGTACGCCCATCTGTATGATTTCCAATATGTATATGCAGCAAGAGCGCGTCATTGATCTTGTACGCCACGCCTGCCCCTATATTCCCGATAAAATCGAAGATTGGTTTGTATCGAGTGATTATCGCATCAACAAGCAGGATGGCTTGTTGCAAAAAATGTGCGATCATTTCAAGTTGCAGCCAGACCAAATTCTTTTCATTGGCGACAATCCCGTCAGTGATCGCAGCACAGCACGGAATCTGGGCCTTCATTTCGTTGACCTTGTCGACGATCCCACGCTTGAAGACATGCTCACAGACGAACAACCCCGCGAATGGCGCGAACGTTCCTTGTGCTACGGCAAATATGGTGATGACGGCATGACGTGGCTGCGCCGACGCGCCGCCAATGAACCCCATGAAAATGACTATGTGCTTTATGGCAAGCGCATGGTGGGCCCCCTTCTCAATGGCTTTAGCGCATGGACAGCTGCAAAAGCCAAACACGCCAAAGTGCCGATGCTTTACGGCCTGCTCCGAGAGGGAGAACTCTTAACACAACTCGTCAAGATGCATGCCCCCGAACTTCCCGTTTCAACGCTCGCAACGTCACGCCTTGCCGCTGCTCTGGCAAGTTTTTCGCCTGAACACCCAGCCTTCTTACAGGATTTTTTGACAAGGCGTGGGCATTGGACGCTCGGCATGCTGATGCTTCAGCTGGGGTTTGATCAAGACCAAACGCGTACACTGGGCGATCCCAATGCAACGCTTGAGGCGCTTACCCCGCTTGCTATGACGCGGATGATCTTGTCCTCTCCCTTCGCCGACCAGCTCTATGAAAAGAGCAAGACACGGCGTGACCGGTTCCTAAAATATCTGGGCGCGATCGGAGCGCTTGACGACGAAAAACTTTACTTAATGGACCTCGGCTACGCCGCAACGATCCAGCGCGCTATCCAGCGTATTTTCACCATTGAAAAGATCCCCGTGACCACGCACGGTTTTTATTTGGTTACTGCGCATGTTTCGCGCATCACACAAGAAGCCGGTGGCATTGTCGAAGGCTTTCTTGCGCAAAATGGCAACCCAAATGCCTTTGCCAGCGGGTTCTGTCGCTGCCCAGAGGTTATTGAACTCTCTTGCATGCCTTCTTATGGCAGTGTTGAAGATTATGATGACAAGGGCGAACCCCTTTTTGACGACAACAGCATACCGATGCGCCAAAAAGAAGAAATCGCTCATGTGCAAAAAGGCATCCTTTCCTTTGCACAAGCCTATCTCGCACACAAAGAAACAAACCCGCTCAAAAGAGACTACACCGATACGGGGTGGAAGCTTCAAATGCGGTATCTGGCCGAACGCCTTGTCATTCATCCCACCGCAGAGGAGGCCATGCTGTTTGGTAATTGGCTCGCCGACACAGATATGGGGTTGAACATTCCACGTCCTATTGTTTCAGCGGCAACACAGCAAAAACATCTAGCCAGCCTCTCGCCCGCCGAACTTGTGGCCATGCCCCGCCGTGACGTGCCGTGGTTGTTTGGCGTTGCGGCCATGCTCGGCTATGCCTATGTCCGGCAATGCGCACAGATTTACATGCGCCTCGAAAAACCAGAAGCCTTCGCCCATTTTGAACACATCAAGTAAAGACCAACACCCTTTCCCTGTCACCAGAGATTGGTTTCGACTTGCGTGCGCAAAGTCGTTTGAATATATTCATGTCTGAACTTTTTTATTCGAGGTTGGATGTTAGAGATTGTCGCAATCCGATAACCGAAGAACCGCTTCCACGGTTTCGGTTATCAGCTTGTACGAGTGATCGGCGAACGATGTTTTCGCTTGCCTGATCTGTGCAACGGATTGCTATCAGGATCTCTAACCATGAATCTATCCAAATATGAGCAAAGGACTCTGCACGTCCTCGCCAAGGGCGGGCGCATCGTCCATTATCGCAACACGCAGCGTCGCGTTGTCGCGGTCGAGTGTTATACCCGTGAAGGCTATATCCTGAGCGATTGTACCCTTGAGGTGTTCAAAAAGCTCAGAACCAAACGGTTGATTTCGTCTCAGGACGGCCAGCCCTATCACATCAACCGTGCAGGTCTTCTGGCCGTCCGGCCTCAGCTGGACAACCGGTAACCAAAGGAGAATGTTAAGGGCTCGTCAAGGCAAGCCACGCCTTTACCTGCCCTTAACTATCCTTGTGCCTATTCTTGCCCATGGTAACCGTCTATGACATCTTCGGCCTTTTAGGTGTCGCAATCGCAGTAGGCAACTATGCCCACCTGCAATGGCGGCGCGATTATGTACGCGAAATAGGTTATTCGGCAGGAAACGTTTTATCCTGCGCCCTTATGCTTGTCTCCCTATCCTATAACTGGAACCTTTCGGCTTTCGTGACAAATGTCATTATGGGCCTTATTAGCCTTTACGGGATCTATCGCTGCCTGAAATACAGTTACCGAGCTAAAATGCTTGAGAAATCAGAAAAAACAGGGCTTTGACTTTCCAGTTTTTCCCGTTATAAAAGCCCCCGAAGTCAAGCGCCCTCTCAATTGTCCGTGAATTGTATAGAGCGGTTGAAAGCGAAGGGCTTAACAGCGCCGCTTTGGCAATAACACAGGCGGCGATGCCGCAAAGGTGGCCTTGGCCACCGCAGCGAATACCGGCGGGAGCGTGCAAGCGCTCCAATGCAGGCGATGAATGGTTTACAGCCACGGACAGGTGGCAGAGCGGTTGAATGCTCCGGTCTTGAAAACCGGCGTGGGGGTAACTCCACCGTGGGTTCGAATCCCACCCTGTCCGCCATTATCTTGCTTCTGGACATCCAATAGCGTCCTAGGCAATGACAAAAACAGCATAAAATCAAAGATTTCTAATCCAAACGCTTCCGATAGGGTCTATTGCAATCCAAGAGATTTATGAGTAGATTAGTGAGTAGAAAAGAAACCTACTCATGGCGGCCTACCCTTATGCCACTAACTGAATTGGCCATAAAAGCCTTGAAGCCCAAAACAAAGCTCTATCGGGTCGCCGATAGCGGCGGCCTATGCCTTGAAGTGTCGCCTGTCGGGGGCAAGCTCTGGCGGTGGCGGTACAATTACCACGGCAAGGGGCAAATGCTGGCCTTGGGGAAATATCCTGCCGTTTCTCTGGCCGAAGCAAGGCGGCTACGTGACGCGGCAAGGGATCTGCTGGATGCAGGAAAACACCCGACGCGGGAAAAGAAAGCCCAAAAGCTTCGTAACTTCCACGCTGGAGAAAACACCTTTGAAAAGGTGACGCGGGCTTGGCTGGAATTGAAGCAATCCGGCATGAATGAAAAATATCGCAAGCAATGCCTTGAACGTCTTGAACAGCACGTTTTTCCATATATAGGGCCCTTGCCTGTCTCTGAAATCACAATCCCCGACGTTGTGCGCGTAGTCGAGAAAATTGCCAAGCGTGGTACGGTTGAGACAGCCAAACGCATGAAACAGCTTATCGGTCAGACGTTTCGTTATGCCTCACAACGCGGCCTATGCGAGCATAATCCGGCGGCGGATTTACGGGACATCCTGCCAAGCGCGGAAGAGAAACACCATCCCTGCATTCCCCCTGCGGAATTGCCCAATCTTTTGAAAGCTATGCGAGCCTATCAAGGGGATCGCCTCGTCGTTCTAGCGATGGAATTGCTTGTCTTGACGTTTCCGCGCACGAACGAGTTGATCGGCGCGAAGTGGGAAGAAATCGACTGGAAACGGGAAGAGTGGAACGTTCCTAAAGAGCGAATGAAAATGAAGCGTCCACACATGATCCCTCTTTCTCGGCAAGCCTTGTCGATCTTGAAAGAGCTTCAAACACTGACTGGAGATAAGCCTTTTATATTCTACAGCTCGCGCAGCAAGTCGCGGCATTTGTCCAACGGGTGCGTTCTGATGGCCCTGCGGCGCATGAAATACGGCGGACGGATGTGCGGGCATGGATTCCGCGCTCTCGCTTCCACGATCTTGAACGAGAAAGGCTATAATCCCGATTGGATTGAATGCCAGCTTGCCCACCAAGACGCCGACAAAATCCGCTCAGCCTATAACCGCGCCGAATACGTCCTTGAACGTAAAAAGATGATGCAGGATTATGCGAACATGCTCGAAGCAATGGCAAACAACAAAGATTCTGTTGTGCCGTTGAAAGCTGTTAAATGTTCTTGATTCCTATACCGTTTTATAGGACAATGTGATTGCTCGTCGTACTTCCCGCGACGCAAAAAACAAGAGGATGAAGCTTGGATTGCCGCCAGTGAAAACTGGCACCTATAAGGGACTTCCCCCTGCGAAATAGCCACGTTTTGGCTTGTCATTGCAAGGAGATGTCCTTTGTCATTCCAGATTATTCGTCTGCCAGACGTTCAGAAAAAAACGGCACTTTCACGATCTACAATTTACGCCCTTATAAAGGAAAGAAGCTTTCCACATCCGATTCCTCTCGGTCGGCGTGCTGTTGGATGGGTAGAATCTGAAATTGATGCGTGGATAGAGAAACGCGCTGCAATCCGTAATGATGGGGCGACAAAATGAAAGATGCCCCCTCAAGAATCACCGTTCATGTTACAAAACAAGGGCGCACGATCTGCCGCGATTGCCCATGTTGTGGCTATAAAAACGCTCTGGCCGTGACTGTGAAGGACGGACGGGAGCTTTCTCATTGCTTTGTCGGATGCAGTCAGGCGGATCTCATGGCGGCGTTGCGTGGCCATGGACCAGCGATCCAGTCCGAGCGCATAGCACCTGTAAAAAGCACAGCGAGCCTTGTGGCCTATATAGAAAAGCTATGGAGTGAAAGCCTGCCAACCATAGGAACGCCTGTTGAAGCGTATCTGCGTTGGCGAGGAATTGAGATTCTGCCGTCGTCTTTGCGCTTCCTGCCCCGTCACATTCACAAGCCAACGGGGCAGTATTTCCCTGTCATGCTCGCGGCGGCGATGGATTGGGCGGGCAAGATTTATGCGCTGCATAGGACTTACCTTTTGCCGGACGGTAAGGGCAAGGCCCCTGTGACCCCCGCGAAAATGACGCTGGGGGCCGTTGGTGGTTTGTCCTGTCACCTTGCGCCTGCGGGCGAGGAATTGGCTATTTCCGAGGGGATCGAAACGGGGCTTTCCGTTCAACAGGCGACCAGAATCCCGACATGGGCCGCGCTGTCTGCGGGTGGCATTCGCAATCTGATTTTACCTCCTTTGCCTTTGGCTTCCAGCGTCATAATCGCCGCCGATGCCGATCCGGTAGGCCTTCGCGCCGCGCATGATGCCGCTCGGCTATGGCGAGAACAGGGCCGGATGGCACGGATAGCGATCCCTCCATCGGGCAAAGATTTTAATGACATTCTTATTCAGGGGGCAGCGGCATGAACATGACAGCAATTAAAACGATTATTGATAATGCCCAAGAGCCGCAAGTCCCCTCGGTTGATTTGTTGCGCGGGGATCAAGTCAAGATTTGCCAGATTGGCTGGCTTTGGAAAGGATACCTTGCAAAAGGCAAGATTCATATTCTTGGCGGTGTTGCCGGAACGGGGAAAACGACAATAGCCCTTTCGCTAGCTGCGCCGATAACAAGAGGCGGTATATTTCCAGACGGATCACGTGCAACGGCTGGAGATGTCGTTATTTGGTCCGGCGAAGACGATCCAGCCGATACGCTTGCCCCACGGTTGAAGGCCATGGGCGCGGATATGAAACACGTGCATTTTGTGAATGGCATAACGGATGCACAAGGCAAGAGGGCTTTCGATCCGGCGAAGGACATTGCGACTCTTGAAAAGGCGTTAGAAGAAATTGTGCCCATTCTTGTGATTGTTGATCCGATTGTTTCTGCCGTAGACGGAGACAGTCACAAGAACACGGAAACACGCCGCGCTTTGCAGCCTATTGTCGATTTGGCGGCAAGGTCTGGTTTGGCTGTGCTTGGGATAACGCATTTCTCGAAGGGAACAGGAGGCAAAAGCCCCTTGGAGCGCGTTACTGGAAGCCTCGCCTTTGGAGCCGTGCCACGTGTCGTTATGGTCGCCGCTAAAGTCGATGATGAACAAGGCGGCGGGCGTATCTTTTGTCGCGCCAAAAGCAACATAGGGCCAGATGACGGCGGCTTTAGGTATGATCTGGCTATGAAAGACCTGCCCGAAGGTGTGCAAGCTTCTTGTGTCGTGTGGGGCGAAACGGTTGAGGGATCAGCGCGGGAACTGTTGGCCGAAACTGGGGCCACGGATGGCGAAGGGGGAAGCCTTGCAGCGGCTAAAGAGTTTCTTGAAATCGAATTGGCCGATGGCCCCGTGCCCGTAAAAAGAGTCAAAATGGCAGCCGAGGAAGCAGTTCTTGCGTGGCGTACAGTCCAGAGGGCTAAAGACGCTTTGGGGATCAAGCCCCAAAAGGCCGGCATGAAAGAAGGTTGGACGTGGGTCTTGCCGCCGAAGAATGCCAAGGATGATGAAGAACGCCAACAAAAAGGGTTGGCAACCTTCGGCGATGTTGGCGATCTTCGGGCCGAACAAGGGGGATGGGAGGCCGTTGTTTGATGGGGTGTGCCGCTTATAAAATCCTGTCCGAAGTTAAACAGGCCGGAGGCTCTTTGGAATGCGTAGGGGGCGACCGTCTGCGCGTTATGGCCCCGCGTCCCTTGCCGCCCGATCTTGTCGAAAGGGTCAAAGCCAATAAGCCGGAAATTATCCTCGCTCTGTGCGCTGCGCCTGTGTCGGTGGATCAAGGCCCATTCGCCGAACGCGCCGCGATTATTCAGGCGAATGGGATTCCGCAAGAATGGGCCGAAGGCTTTGCGTTGCTGTGCACGAGGGAACGGCCAGCTGTCTTTACGCCCGAACGCTGGGGGGAGCTTCTGGACGATGGGGGCTATTTCTTGGACGCATGGGGGCGGCAGGCGGCAGGGCTTAGGTGGAGCGCGGCTGATGTGTTTGGCGTGAATCCTGATGCCCCTGAATGGCGTTATGATGGTATGGGGCTTATTCCCTGCCTTAATGGTCGGCGCGTCGTCGCTATTACGCAAGACACGGCGAGGATCGATTGCGGAGATGGGGCAAGCCTGACTTTTTATCGACATACGCTTTCTGCCGAAAGCATCACGTTGTGGGATGTGGAGAACGATCTAAAATAGAGAGCAATAGACATGGCCAAAGGCAAAAAGACAGGCGGAAGGCGTCAAGGAACGCCGAACAAGACGACACAACAGGCTCGTCTAGCATTAGCAGATTTTATTGAAGATAATGTTGAAAGCCTTAATGAGTGGCTTGATAGAATGGCAAAGGATAATCCAGAATCCGCATTCAAAGCGTTTATGAGTGTGCTGGAGTATAATATTCCGAAGCTAGCCCGCGTGGATCATGATGTTAAGCAAAGCGGGGACATAGTCATAATGGTCTCTCCTCATGACGCTGATATTTAGCTATTCAAATTTTTCCCGTTTGAGGATTGTATCAGCGTATTTTTCTTGTAAGCCCTCTCCGTTTTAGCTCTTGCGTTACAGGATCAACGGATTCTTGTTCCTCAAACTCGCCAAGAAGACCTTTCAAATAAGTTTTTACGCCTTCAAGTTTGATTTTTTTAATTTCTATTATGTCGTCTGGGTCAGGTAAAAAAGCCATAGCTTGCTTGGCTTCTGAATCTGCGATTGATTCTTGTCCCTTTAAGAAGTCAAATTGATGCTCAATAATTGCCTTTCCAGACTCGAATCTGGCCCTTTTCTTTGCAGCATCAGAAGGGTAACCAAGTTTTTCGCTGATCGTGGCTGCTGTACCCTCTATTATTCCTGAAGGCGTTCCCTCTGCTTCCTTTATGAGTTGGTCAATATTTGATATAAGTCCTTCTATTCCTTTTTCTCGATCGGTTTTTTCTTGTTCCTTTTTGGTTTCATCTTCTCCTTTTCCATCCACAATGCAAAAGGCAGTTAACAGCTTCTTCACGGGGTAATCATCGGATTTGGGTGATAGTTTAGCAACCACTTCTCGACAAGCTTCAAGAGTTTGAAACTCTCGAAACTCGAAGACAGGATGCGTTCCAACGATCAATGCTATTACAAGAACAATTTTCATGCTGTATAATCATCCGACAGCGTCCGAAAAGATAGGGCTAAATCCAGCCCGATTATGTGTAGATTTATGAGTATATTTTCCATGGAGGAATAAAATATCTTTGTATAACAAGGCAATGAGTGTCTCGTTAGGCAGTCACCCTGCCGCCATAAAAAAGGCCCCCGAATGGGGGCTTTTTAAATGGTGGAAAGCGGGTGTAGTGAACAACCGCCCGAGTTCGATAAATTGCGAAGACAAAACGACGCATTGAGTTGTATTATGTGTGTAGGAAATTGAAACTCATAGTATCCGTTCAAGGTGAAGGCAATGAGAGCAAAAAAATCTGGCAGCACAAAGGAAGAAAACGATTGAAGACATTAAGTCGAAAGGCATAGTCGCTAGCTATGTTCGCGATATAGGTATATACTGCCTATTGCTGCACCAGAGAAAGGACACGAGCTATGTCGATTACTAAATCACACATACTTAAGCTTTGTACCTTGACTGAGGCAAAGCTCGTAGAGAAAAGCCTATCTTCGAATATCAAAAAACTTTCCGCCGACGAATTACAGAAGAATATTGATCGCACGCGTAAGCTGCGCAATAAACAACGCGATCTGTACAGACGCCAAACCCTGAAGGCACGTGAACAGGGCAAGACTTTTTTGGGCATGAAGGCTGCGGGGATGAATGCGCGCACGAAAGAGAAGGTCGTATTATTTGAAAAAGTTTTAGACGCTTTCGAAGAACGGTTGTCTTTCTTGAAGCAGAAAATAAAAACATCGAAATCAAAGGCATTGAAACCAAAAACCGCGGTAAGTAAGAAAACACCAAAACCATTAGTTCAAGGCAGCGTCACCGCCAAGACAGCCAGCAAAAAACAAGTCACGGTGAAAGCAAAAAAGACTCTGACCATAAAACCCTCCAGTAAAAGTAACCTGTGGGCGGCGAAGAATACTCCCCCCAAGGTTGTTAGCGCGGGTGCTTTTGTCAGTGAGGGAGCGCAGGTCGCCGCTCAACGCAGTCAGATGCAGCAGTCAAGGAGCAAGCCTATACAAGGACACATCAGTTCCGCAGGAAAACGTGCGCAGGCAAAGCGTGACAGTAGATAAAAGATATCTTCACTGATCTGAGCCGCGTCAATCGCCGGAGATGTTTATGAGCAATCAGCACCCTTTTTCACAAGGGATTATCCGTATTTTATAGTTATATCCAACATATTAAGCGGATATGATTTGTCGTACCAGTTACATCTGCCCCGCCATTTACTACATATATTTTATTGATATATATAAAGCTTAATTCTCTCAAATTATTCTGTCCTACAAAGAATCCCACAAATGATGCGCCCATAAGGGGACGCGGTGGGAGGAGCCATCGCAACAACGCTTCTTATCAATAAAGTTGATTCATCACAAAACAAGGATGGCACTCAAATGCCAGTCAGACGATCAGGGATCAAACCCCATGAAATTCGTCAGGTGTACGCCTAATCTTACTTAGGGGATGGATCAGTACCCTTCAGATGACCTTTACGTTTTAAATGTTTGTTCTTATGGCGGTTGACTGGACGTAACGCAGCGTCTTTCTTTTTTGCAAAACGATTGTGACGTTCAGGTGGCATCCCTGCGGCTTTGACACGTGCGACCCAATCCACGTCTTGCCAATACGGCTCTCCTTTTGCATGGACAGCTCTACGCTCAGCGTTACGTTGACGAGCATTAGCCCATTTCTCAAGCCCCTCTTTAACGCACACATACAAAGCCGCGGCCCCAAAGCCCCAGATAAGGGAATCGACAGCCAGCTTGCATTGATCCATTTTGTGCCCCACACTTTAGTCGCTGCCGCATTTTCTCACGTCATTTGCAGGGGAACAAAATTATAATAACCCGTTAATAGTTTTGAGCCCCCCTCTCCCACACCTCAAATGTGGCTCAAACGCTGGATTTATTAGGAGTCTACTTTCCTATTGCTTTCAAAAGAGAAACCCTGTAACAAGAACCTTGAGTATAGATGCTGCTCTCGCTACTGCTATGGCTCGTTCGACAACAACGAGCAGGTATCCTTGTGATACCTAATAAGTTACTGGCCTTAAAAACCACCTTTTTCCTGCGTTTCGAAGAGTTCTATTCCTCCATTCTGTGAATCAGAGTGTCGGAAAACTACGCTCACTAAACCGTTCTCATAGTGAGGACGGAAACTTTAAACTAAGGAAAAGACAATGGCTACAGGTACAGTAAAGTGGTTTAATAGCACAAAGGGCTTCGGATTTATTCAACCTTCAGAAGGTGGCGCCGACGTATTCGTCCACATCTCCGCTTTGGAGCGCGCTGGCCTCAGCACGCTGAACGAAGGTCAACGCGTTAGCTTTGAGCTCGCGACACAAAAGGGCAAGACGGCAGCGGTAAATATCACGCTGGCCGACTAAGCTGCCTCGAATATCCCTTTAAAATAGTGTTACCCCGCTACCGCCTGCGCGGTAGCGGGAGGATTTTTTATTATGACAACAGACTTTTCTGGCTTTGGCTTACCGCCAAAGCTGCTGCAGTCGCTTGCGCGCATGCAGTTTGTAAACCCCACACCCATTCAAAGCATGGCGATTCCCGTTGCCATGGATGGCCGAGACATCCTTGGTTCAGCACAAACCGGAACCGGCAAGACTGGTGCTTTTGCCATTCCGCTGATTGTCAAGCTGATGCAGGAACCGGAAGCTATGGCGCTTATTATGACGCCAACGCGCGAACTGGCGGCTCAGGTTACGGCCATGGTGCAGCAATTGATCCCTGTCGCAGATATAAAAACCGCCCTGCTCATCGGCGGCGAAGCCATGCCGAAGCAATTCAAACAGCTTCAGGCAAAGCCACGTCTTATTATCGGAACGCCGGGACGTATCAATGATCACCTTCAGCGCGGTACGCTAAAGCTGGGAAATGTCAAATACCTTGTCCTTGATGAAACGGACCGTATGCTCGATATGGGCTTCGGCGTCCAAATCGACAAAATCCTTACACATATTCCCAGCGTGCGGCAGACGATGCTTTTCTCTGCAACGCTTCCACCGGATATTGTCAAACTATCAAAAAAGTATCTGACCAACCCAGAGCGAATCAGCGCCGGATCGACGATCACAGCAGCACCGAATATCAAGCAGGAGCTTATTCGCACCTCAGACATCGATAAAGGGGCCAACCTTTCAAAAGTTCTGGCTGACACCAAAGGTTCTATCATTATTTTTGTCAAAACACGCCACAACACCGAAAAGCTAGCGACACGTCTTATCAAACAGAACGTTGAAGCGGATGCCATTCATGGGGATCTACGCCAATCACGTCGTGACAAGGTCATCCAGCGGTTCAGGGACAAGAAGTTTCGCGTTCTGGTGGCAACGGACATCGCCGCTCGTGGCTTGGATGTGCCGCACATAGAAACGGTTATCAATTATGATCTACCCCAATGCCCGGAGGATTTCATCCACCGCATTGGACGCACGGCACGCGCTGGGTCAACAGGTCAAGCGATCAGCTTTATCACAACGGCAGACCAGAAAAAGTGGGATGCCATTCACAAGCTGATGAACCCGAACGCCCCAGATACGGCGCGTCCGCCACGTTCGGCAAAGTTGCCGCCGAAGGGTAAAAGCAAGCGCTTTAGAAATAATAAGCCATGGGCAAAAAGGGCCGCCTCGTAGAGATATTCAACGCTTTACTAGGTTGACTTACTACGGGATCACACCCGTAAGTGGTGATACCTTCAGGCGATCGGCATGATCCTGTCTTGATCTCGGCTGCGCGCCACGCGAGACATTCTTCATCGCAAGCGTGAAGTGGCTCCCGACCGCGGGATCACCAAACTGCGCCTGAAAAGCTTCGGGATGATCAGCATTCACCACGCATTCATGTGCATCAGGCCCATAAAGGCTGGCATTGGCGATAACATCGCGCAGGACTTTGCGTGCATCAGTTGCACGAACTTCAGCATCATACAACATCTGCCCATCGCTATGCATAATGGTCGATGACAAAAATCTTATCCCGTCTTCCGTCAAACTTTCTTTGAGCCCCTCATCAAAACAGGTCGCCGCAGCCTGCGTTCCAATCGGTTTGGCGAGCTGAATACGGTATTGCTGTTCAACGCCACCGCCACCTGCCCCTTCAAAAAACTTGGGTGCAACGGCCGCAATCGCCTCGGGCACCGGAGGGGCATGTTCGTATTTTGCAATCTCGTTTTGGGGAAAATCAGCCAATAACTCCATAACACCCTCTAAAAATATAAGTTCTACTATCTGCGCGCAGTGTATCCTCATCTTCTAAAGAAAATGATAATATTCACGCTGGCCATTAATTTCTATTTCTTCGCGTCTTTCTTCATTTGAGACAGACATGATATCTTTCCCCTTTACCCATCAATAATTTGTCTAGTTTTTCGAATGTGCGCCAGCAGTTCTCTTCCTTTTTCGGTTTCTTCGGCTCTTGAATATCCATTACTTCGAATATTGCTCCATTCATCCCAATTTTTTTCAAATTCAGCTGCTTGTGCAAACTGTCCTTCTTCTTTTGCTTCTGTAGTCTTTCTTGCGTAAGATGCAATCTTAGCTCCTAGAGCATCTCGCCAATCATGAATCTCTTCCTCGCGGGCCATTTTTTCTTTCAAACTCATAGGCTTCTTTTCTTGTTCAGTCATGATCGTTCCTTTCAAACATTATGAGGGTTCGGGTTTCTTGCCCATCTTCCCGCCGGACATTTCATTCGTCAAATCCTGAGTGCGGCGTGTCAGCCCGTTCTCTTCAGGTATAGATTCTTTAGGCGCTGCCAACCCAAGTCGTCTGGTCTGCATCTTGTACCGATCCCAAACATCCCATTTGCCGACAGTCGTGGCGTCTTTTACTCGCTTCCCAATCATTATCCTGTTCGATATCTCCAAAGTATCTCGATATTCGTGGAGCAATTGAAGATCTTTGACCATTTCCTAAGGATATCATAATGTTATACAGAACCACCCATCTCTTGCCTCTTTGCTGGCCTGAGATACTTCCTCATGTTATTCGCTATCCGGGAACCAAAATGGCAGAATCTTATGTACCCGTTTTTTCTTATGGCAACGAACTGGGGCTTTGCTGTTTACATTGTCATACGACGTGCGCAACTTGGAAAGCAGCTGCATGAATACGCAAAGTTCCCTGCAAAAAATGCCGCCTCTGCCTAGCTCACGCCAACGGACGAATTTTTGCGCCGGTCATAATGGCTTTTGAGAAATTGGCACCGGTTATGTCCGCACCCTCGAAATTGGCATAGCTAAGGTCTGCTTCTGTAAAGTCAACATCACGCAATACGGCATTCGTAAAATCGGCGTAACGTAAAAGCGATCCCGCAAAATTGGTCTTCAACATGCGCTCATTATCGAAAAACAAAGGCTCCAGACGCGCACCCTTGAATTTTGAACCGACAACGTTGCTCTTACTAAAGTTTGAGCCGCGCAAATCCCCTTTGATAAACTTGCAATGACGGAAATCGCTTTGACGAAGCATAGCCGCCTGAAGGCTAACGCCACTCAAATCATGGCCATACCAAACAGATTTCTCGGCAACGAGCATTGTAAGATTGGAAGCCACAAATGCCGTCGTCCCGCGTAGATCACAGTTCGAGAGCACCATCCGCTGCCCCTCTTCCCCCTGCGATTTAAGCCATAACTGGTGCAAGCGAATCATTTCTTCGATCGGAAGCTTGAAATCATCAACGGTTGCCCCGGCAGGTTGGTCCGTAAGGGCGCCGGAAAGGTCCACGTTTTCCAGATTGGAATAATCCATTAGAACGCCCGTCAAGTTTGCGCCGCGCATATTGACATTCTTTAACTCGCATTGGCTCAGGTCTGCACCGCTGAGGTTTGCCCCGGCCAAATTAGCACCATTCAAATTGCCGCGAATAATAACAGACTTGCTCAAATTGGCGTCTTCGAAATTCGAATTAATGGCTATTGCACCGGACAGCTTTGTCGATCCTAAATTCGCGCCACGCATATCAACGCCGCCCGTCCCCTCTTTCCAAGCAGAATTATCGCTGGTAAAGGTCAGGCCCTTTTCCGGGTCATACTTTGCATATGATCCCTCACGCAAATCAGCCTCCGACAAATTGGCATTTGCCATGATTGCCCCGCGCAAGCATGTCCCGCGCAAATCGGCGCGAACGAGGCTGGCGTTCGAGAAATTGGCTTTACGCAAATCACACGCATAAAAAATGGAGTAGTCAAGATTACAAAACGACAAGTCGCACTCAACCATGATCGAGCTTGTAAAATCTGCATTCGACATATCGCTTTGACGAAAAGACAAACCGCTTAGATCGTAACGCTGCAGCACGGCACGCGAACCGTTGGCCCGACCATGCTTAAAGGCCTCATGCTTTTCAATAAGTTCGTCCAACTGCGGTTGATCAATAACGATCACACTATCGTCAGACTGGCTTTTCTTTTGGTCACTGTCATCACTCATTGAATCAACACATCATTTTAAACAGAACTGATCATCGATCATTCAAGTTAACAGCACGAAGCATCTTGCACAAAGAACCGCTGCATTGAATGAGAACAGCATTAACAGGTTGAGCCACCAAGTCGGTCGCCACAGTTTTGGGAAGGACACATTCAACACGATAGGTTGTTTGCGGACGCGCCCCAAGTGTTTGTTGGTATATATCGATCTTTTTCGGCACGCAATTATTCATTCGGGCAACTTCTCGTGCATCAACAGATGCCGCTCCAACAGAGGTTGCATGCATACTCACGAATGCTAAAGCAACAAGAAGAAGGATCAACTTTTTCATGAGGGCAACTTTACGCATGCATCCGTTAAGACGCCGTTAGCATCACTCATTCGCATCCCTATTTTTCAGGCTTTCAAACAAGTCTTTGTTAATTTTGACCGAAAAAACCTTATGAAGATGCTCCATATACTGTTTGACCATGTCAAGCGGCAGATCCTCTTTAACCTGCTCCGCCACCTTAATTCTGATAGGCTCAGGGTCTTTTGCACTCACAGGTACAATCGAACTCAGACGCAAAACATATTGCTTATCGGGCGTTTGAGCCGTGATGACATCCCCCGGCTTCATCACAAACATCTGCGGCGCAATCTTGGACGGAATGTCGTTATCCGGCTCGCCCAAAAGCGAGACAGGCTTGGACAGACGGATACTAACGCCACGCGTCGTCGCAAAATCGGCGACTTTCTTGCCTTCCCGAATCGCCTTAGCAATCATCTCGGCTTCAGCAACAGCCTTTTCATGCTGCTTCTTTTGGATCCAGGCCGAGGTCACACGCATTTTGACCTCATCAAAGGGCCGCGCCTGACTCGGTGTAATCTTGTCCAACCGCACCACGTAATAGCCCCCATTCCCTCCCTCTTGAACAGGGCTCGCATCCCCGTCGCTAAGGCCATAGGCAATATGGAGCAGTTCCTGTTTATTCGGAATGTCTTTGATCTCCTTGCCTTCAGTATCTTTTCCCGCTTGATCGATGGCCGCATATCGCATGAGATGGAGACGCAAATCATCGGCAATATCTTCTAAAGACCGTCCCCCAGCCAAGGCATCATCAAGCTTGTTGATTGTTGTTGCAAGGTAATCCCCCTGACGTTCTTCCTTCAAAGACTTCTTAAGCGATTCCTTGACCTCATCAAAAACGGGAAGCCCCCCAGTATAAACTTTCATCACCTGAGTCACATGATACCCCAACGATGTTTTGACTGGCGGAGAAACCTGCTTTTCTTCATTGCTGAACAGGGTGGTATAGAGCTCGGGCAAAACCGTTTTCTCGCTAATCTTCTTCATCATGATCGGAGTCATGCCGTGCGCCTTGGCCGCCTTCGATAAATCTCCAGCCTTTTCGGCCGCATCATACAAGGCTTTGGCCTTTCCCTCATCCTGCAGAACTACCTGAACCACATCACGCGTTTCAGGTTCCATAAGTTCTTCTTTGCGCTTTTCATACTCAGCCTTGACATCTTCATCGCTGATGGAAATGTCGTCTTGCAACGCCTCTGGAGAAAGAGTCGCGACAGTAACAGCCCTGTATTCAGGCGCAAAAAACAGTCCTTCATTTTCTTTGTAAAAGGCCATCAGATCATCATCAGACGGCTTGGAAATATCCGTAAAACTGTGGTCCTGTATCGTTAGCACCTCAAACAACCGCTTCGCCCCGCGCGCTTCATACAAGGAATCGATCATGATTTTCGGAGGGAGCATATTGCCCGCCAAGGTCGAAAGAATAACGGCACGCGCCTTTTCCTTCTCCACATTGTCCAAGAAAAAGCGTTCGGTCATCCCGCTCTGGGTAAGAAGCCTGTGCCACATTTCAGCATTAAACTTACCGTTCGCATCACGAAAGCCTGGCTGCTTGGCGATTGTTTCCAGTGCCATCTGGTCACTGACGGAAATGCCAAGGCGTATCGCCTCAAGATTAAAGGAAATTTCCTCGATCATCAGATTCAAGGTGCGATCCAGCACGCCAATCTTGCGGGCTTTTTCTAGCGTAAGGTCCGGACCAAAAACGGACCGCGCTTCTGGCAAGCCCAACCGGAACCGCGTTTCAAGAGATTGAACCGGTATCGCAACCCCCCCGACGCTTGCGACAGTCCTTTGCTGCGGATTGCCGCGAAACATGTCCCCAATCCCCCACAGACCAAAGCTGACGACAAGCAAAATCATCAGCCCCTTGAAGATCCAGTGTTTTGTCATTTCACGTATGGATTGAAGCATTGTAGGGGTCCTTACTGTTATGATACGATCTCGGTCACGAGGTGATTCAACGTTGCCGCTCGGATGATAAGGGACTATGATCCGCACGGCAATAGATTCAAACAAACCAAGTACAAGGTAGCGATCATGGCAAGGCGACGCAAACTTATAATCGGTAATTGGAAAATGAATGGCCGCCTGACCTCTGGTCTTAATCTGGCGCGTGATATTGCCGAGAGAGCCAATGCGACTCAGCCCATGGTTGCCGAGATCGTTCTATGCCCTCCTGCGACGCTGATTTGGCCCTTGTGCGATACCCTTTTGGGGACACCGGTCCTCGTCGGCGGCCAAGATTGCCATTACGCTAATCACGGAGCTTATACAGGCGACATCAGTGCCGGAATGTTGGCCGACCTTGGGGCCCGTTTCGTTATTCTGGGCCATTCGGAGCGACGGGCTGCCTATGGCGAAAAGGGTGAATTGATTGCCAAAAAGCTGGCCGCGGCCCAGCTTGCCGGCCTGACTACGATCATTTGCGTTGGGGAAACATTAGAGCAAAAAGCGAGTGGCCAAACCGATACCGCCGTGATCCAGCAGCTTTCCGAGGCTTTGCCGAGCAAGTTTCACCCCTCTCAACTTGTGATCGCGTATGAGCCCGTTTGGGCCATCGGCAGTGGAGAAGTGCCCGCAATCGAAGACATTGAGGCTGTTCACAGACTTATTCGCCGCTCCCTTGGGGCAACGGGCGAAATTGTCCCCGTTATATATGGGGGTTCTGTAACCGCCGGGAATGCCGAAGAACTTTTCAGCTGTCCTGAGGTCGATGGAGCCCTTGTTGGCGGAGCCAGCCTCAACAGCGACGGCTTCTGGACCATCGCCGAAAAGATGCGTTAACATTGTTTTCGGGCTTGCATCTCCCCTGCCCCTGCCCTATAAATCCTCTCAGATTTGTCCAAGACTGCAGGTCCCGCATAGCCGTAAGGCCGGGTTAAAATGCCAGCATAGACGGATCGTGGAAACATAGTGGCCCTAAGCCATAAGCGCCAAATTGGTGTTATTTCCCGTTCTCTTCTATTTCTCCTTGGCCATCTCGAAAAAGTTTTGCGCAAACGGCGCGCTTGTTTTCTTTGCCCGTTTGCGTTCGGTTTTAATTAGGGAGGCGTTATGAGTGAAAACCGTAAAGTAAAAGAAGGTAAGGTTGCTTCTTATGGCGAGGACATGAAGGCCGCTGGCCTGATCGTCATTGCCGAGCAATGCGGTCTGAATGCCGATGAGACGCTTGAGCTGCGCCGTTCAACACGTGCAGAGCAAGTCGCCCTTAAAGTCATGAAGAACACGTTGGCCAAATTGGCTTTGAATGAAATTGGCTTGAGCGGTCTGGACAGCTATATGAAGGGTCCAACCATTCTGGCTTATTCCAAAGACCCCGTCACTGCTGCGAAGGTTGTGGCCGAGTTCGCCAAGAAAAACCAAAAGATCAAGATTCTGGGCGCTGCGATGGGTTCGCAGATCCTCGATGCCAAGGGCGCTATGGCGCTGGCCTCTCTGCCGTCGCTCAACGAGCTGCGCGGCAAGCTGGTCGGGTTGCTGCAGGCTCCCGCAACAAAGATTGCAGGCGTTACGCAGGCGCCTGCTGGTCAGTTGGCTCGCGTTCTTTCGGCGCGCAGCAAGCAGGCCGCTTAAACCTCTTCCGGTTTGAAGCCGGATGAACAACACACAAACTAAAGTTAAACACGAAGGAGTAAGTAAAATGGCTAATCTCGATAAGATCGTTGAAGAATTGTCCGCTCTCACCGTTTTGGAAGCTGCCGAGCTTTCCAAGATGCTTGAGGAAAAGTGGGGCGTAAGCGCTGCAGCTCCTGTTGCCGTTGCTGCCGTTGCTGGCGCTGCCGCCGCTCCTGCTGAAGAGCAGACTGAATTCGAAGTCATCTTGGCCGCCGCTGGCGACAAGAAGATCGACGTGATCAAGGAAGTCCGCGCTATCACAGGTCTCGGCCTGAAGGAAGCCAAAGACCTTGTCGAAGGCGCCCCCAAGACAGTGAAGGACAGCGCATCGAAGGCTGAAGCTGAAGAGATCAAGAAGAAGCTCGAAGCTGCTGGCGCCAAGGTCGAATTGAAGTAATCTTCATTCGCAGAGCAAGCATTAAGGCGGAGTCGCGCAAGCACTCCGCCTTTTTTACAATCACGTTGAATTAACCATAAGCTTACGTTATTCTTCACTTATTCGATTTAATATTGATTGAGTCCGCCTATGTCAGATAACAATACCGTCGTTTATCAAATAAAACATATTATCAAAGAACTCATGGATGATACGGATGGGTTGGCGGCTACTAAGATATATACGCAAGAGAAACTTGAATCCGGAGCAATGAGGATTTGTTGGGAAGATTATAAGAACGGCACTATTGAAATAACAACTCATGCCAGTTTTCCATCTGATTTCGATAGTGAAGTTGCACTGCATTCACTAAATGGCGAACCTTCACACATTATTAGGCGGCCAGATGGATCAGCGTGTTATGAATATCACCGTGACGGCGCACTTCATGGCTCACCAGCTGTTGTCAACATCGACGCATCGGGCAACAGAACAGAAAAAGATTACATTAATGGTAAACCCAACATTGTCGATGGCAAGCGTGTCACGCGACACATTCCGGCACAACCGCTTCCCGGTTTTAAACTGTAATCAAACTCCAATTGCAAATATTAAGGCGGGGTCGCACAAGTACCCCGCCTTCTTTTATGCAGTGTTAGACAAACAAACCCAAACTCAGTGATTGCTTTGCCGACGCAAGAAAGCCGGGATGTCAAGCATATCGGCATCCCCTTTGGACAACGGTTCACGATCAGAAGGCTCGCTTTCCATCACAGGTTGTGCCTTAACAGGAAGGCCTGCCAAATCCTCTAGATCATCATCCGTATCGCGATGCGCCGAGGGACGGATCATGCCAAAGCCTGTAATCCGCTGAAACAAGGACTGCGCCCTTCCCGGCCCATGCGACGACGAGGAGGTACTCGCCGGCTGAGCTGGCGTCGCCGTCGTGAGTTGCGTAATACGAACATCTTGGTCTTGGACTGTGCTACGCGTCGCAGGAGATGTCGAAGCCTGTGCCGTACGTTGACGCTGCGCTTGTTGTACCGGAGGGATTTCCCGCACAGGCGGCACGGCAGAGCGGACCATCGAGGACGGTGGCACATCCTGAACTTCGTCAAAATCAGAAGCGGCCTCTTCCTCCTCAACTATTGACTGCATCTTAGAAAAAGTCTCGCGGACACGCGACGTTTCAATCACCGGCTCCTGATAAGCCTGTGCCTGAGCGGCCACACGTTCCGCATAGCTTGTGGACGGAACAGCTTTCGACGAAGGTTCAGCCGTATGAACTGACGTTTCATGCACCCGCATCGTTACAGGCGAAGCAGCCATGTGAGGCGCACTAACACCCGGCGACATCGCCGATGGCATCGTGAAATAGTTCGCCTTGGGCTGAGGTTGAGATTGTGTGGCTACTTGCGGCTTTGAGACGCTATCTTCTTGTGCCTCAATCGGCTGATAGTATTGACGTGAAGCAGGCTGCTGCAAAGGGGCCGAAGAAGTGCTCGAACGTTGCGTTACCACACTTTCCTGAATTGCTGCCGCCGCGCGCGTCGCTGGACGGGGGGCCGGCGTTACAGCTTCGGAAACACGCGGTGTCACACCCGCTGAACCGGCGGCCTTGCTATGGATCATGGCATCTGCCTCAATCCCCGTGGCGATAACCGAAACGCGAATACGCCCCTCAAGCCCATCACCAATGGTCGAACCAACTTTGATCTGTGCCTCGGGATCAACTTCCTCACGGATACGATTGGCCGCTTGATCGACTTCGAACAGGGTCATATCCAAGCCGCCGGTGATATTGATCAAGACACCACGCGCGCCCTTCATCGAGATATCATCAAGCAGAGGATTGGAAATGGCTGCTTCGGCCGCCTCGATCGCGCGATTATCCCCCGTCGCCTCGCCCGTGCCCATCATGGCTTTGCCCATCTCGCCCATAACGGTCTTCACGTCCGCAAAGTCCAGATTCATAAAGCCGGGCATGACCATCAGGTCGGTAATGCCACGTACACCGGAATGCAGGACTTCGTCAGCCATACGGAAAGCTTCGGCAAAAGTCGTGCGTTCATTCGCAATACGGAAAAGATTCTGGTTCGGAATAACGATCAGCGTGTCGACATATTTCTGGAGCTCGGCGATACCTGACTCCGCCTGCCGCATACGGTGTGTGCCTTCGAAATGGAAAGGTCTGGTCACAACACCGACGGTCAAAATGCCTGAATCACGCGCCGCGCGCGCAATCACGGGTGCAGCACCCGTCCCTGTACCGCCGCCCATACCCGCCGTGACAAAAAGCATATCCGAGCCATCAAGCACCGACATGATATCAGCCAAAGCTTCCTCGGCCGCTGCGCAACCAATATTCGGCTTTGAACCAGCGCCAAGCCCGCGAGAAAGATTGATGCCAAGCTGAATCTTGCGCGAGGCAAGCGATTGGGCCAGAGCCTGAGAATCCGTGTTGGCAACAATAAACTCGCACCCTTCAAGGTTTGAGCGGATCATGTTGTTGATGGCATTACCTCCGCCACCGCCGACCCCGATCACAGTGATCCGGGGATGAAGCAATGCTTCCGGTTCGGCCATCGACAAATTGATCATTCCTGCCTCCTGTCACGTCGCGAGAGATCCGTTCGGCACAAAGATGCTGCGAATCAGATCAAAAAACACGCTCCATAACACCCTGTTCGCTTGATTCGTGCAAGCAAAGATCGCATCTTTCAACAAAAAATTCAGTGATTTAGTCTTATGAATCTGCATGTTGCAAGATTTGGTCCATCAAGAATATTCAATTATCCGAACATTCCAATATGTTACACAAACAACTGCAAGCAGTGCATGAACTTGCCCCAAGAGGGCAGGCTTTAGGCAGTAATATGGAGGAGATTGAACTGGGCGGCGTGCGTCAACGCTTCATAGACTTGCCCTTTGGGATGGACAAAAACCAACTTCAAGTGAAGCTTTTTAGCGAGATCATGAATGTTAAGAAAGAGAGACACACCTGTAGCATCGACAAAGCCCAGCTTAGCAACATTCAGATGGATTTGCTCTCGTTGATGCTCTTCTTGCAGGAACGTCATCAATCGGCGGAAAGTCTCGGCATCTTGAAAAGTGAAGGCACCATCCAACTGGATATTCATCACGTCGGGGCCAAAATCGATTACATATTTCATCTCGAGACCATCAGACTCACACGAGTAAGTCTTACTTTCTCACGAAGATATTAACTTCAAGTATATTAGGGTCACACAGCCCTATGCAAAACATGCATACTATACTACTGAAATATGTGCGTTAGATGTCCTATTTTGCGCACTCTTCGATTTGTACTTTCTATAATGCCTTATCAAGAAAAGAATAAACTACGTTGGTATTCAGGACAAAAGGGCGCATTGTGGCGACTGCACAACACGTTGCCATTCTTCTGAACGTCCCAAAAAGGGAACAAACATAAAGCCGCGCAGCTCAAGCGTATCTTGATCGATGAGTTTGACGCTCGCACTGAACTTGCTGCCATGGCGCGCACTGTAAACCCAACCGCTCCCGTAATCTCCATCACCCTTATCTGTAAAACCTCCCAAAAAAGTGAGGCCGCATAAGGGGCGTTTCTTTAATTCCGGATCGGGATTTTTATCGTCGAGGGACGGTTCGCTCAGACTATCATCTTTAAGCCAGTAAAACCGCCCACAAAACTCATCACCCTCGCAACGATAAAACTCGATGACGGCCTCTTTGTCTTTGGTTTGCCACAGACCAATGAGCGTCGCTTCATTCGTTTGTGCACAAGACGGCTCAGCCAATGAAAGAATCAAAAAGGAAAACAGAAGCGAGATAAGAACGCGCATGAACGACCGCACTACGGTAAAAGACAAATTTTTGTTTATCAAACAATAACTAACAAGTTGTTACACATAACGTGTTGAAGGCCAAAGCTAGCGTCCCCGCGAAGACAGGGATACATTCCTTTGTTTTATATTTTGAACGTGAGAAAATGGAGCGGGTGACGAGGCTCGAACTCGCGACCCCGACCTTGGCAAG
>JAVEZQ010000017.1:0-34863 GCA_034002905.1 Alphaproteobacteria bacterium | reverse complement strand
TAACCCTGCTGCAGCAATTTTCATAAACAAACGTCTATCAATCATATTGCCTTATCCTTTAGCCGATCAATTATTGCCGATCTTTATAAGAATAACATGTGATTTTCTGAGAAAAAGGCCTCTTTATTCCCAGCAGGCTTAATCGTTAAAATTCGTGGTTAAATTTCAAACGATTGAAACAAACCGAACAATGGCATTTCATAAACAACAAATCATATGCACACATCCACAAAATAAAAGGAAGCTAGATTCTAACTGCTAAACGAACGATTGCCTGAATAAGTAAAAAAACGGGGAGCGATGGCTCCCCGTTTTTTTAATCTTCTCAATCAACGGCAAGAAACTAAGCCGCTTTCTTTTCCTTGGTCAACACGCCTTCCAGCTTGGCTGTTGCTTTGATCTGGTCGATCTTCTCAACTGCAGCTAGCTCACGCGCAAGACGTTCCAACGCTGCCTGATAAATCTGGCGTTCGCTGTAAGAATGTTCGGGTTGATCGGCGCCACGATGCAAGTCACGAACAACTTCTGCGATTGAAACGGGATCGCCGGAATTGATCTTTGACTCATACTCCTGCGCACGACGGCTCCACATAACACGACGAACTTTCGACTTGCCTTGCAATGTTGAGAGCGCTTCCTTGATCCGGTCGCGGGAGCTGAGACGACGGAGACCCGATGCCTTAGCTTTCGCAACGGGAACACGAAGACGCATACGATCCTGCTCAAACATGATGGAATAAAGCGAAACGCTCAATTCACCTTCACTAAATGTATCGATACCTTCAACGCGGCCCACACCATGGGCTGGATAAACAACGTAGTCACCCTTCTTAAACTCAAGCTTCTCGGTCATGTGAGATAATCTCCTTAAACGCGCTAGGAACTGATCCTTTTTTATGGCCATGTCCAAGCATTGAGGACTTATTGCTTCACTGCTACGTTTCGAACCAAATACGCCCTGCCCGTAACGTTCACATTACGGCCTTGGTTAATGTTCTGAGTTCGTAACAGAAAGCCGCCGGCTAAATCCTTAACAGCCCAACAGACCACCATCCGTAGATGTATACCATTTTTTAGCGATTATTACAAAGGTTTCGCACACCCACACTGAAAAGGAATAATTTTCAGTACGTTACGTTACGTCATAGTTAACGAGATTCCCTAATTCAGGGGGTTTATCGTTAACACATAGCCGTGTAATGTCGAGAATTAAGCGCTGAGGCTGCGGCGTGTTTCAACGTCTTCCGCCGCCTGAGCCATTGGCGCAAGAGTCCAAGCCGTCACGTCGGCAAACAAGGCGTGAAGCAGCTTATTGTTCATGGCATGCCCTGTGCAGCAACCCTCGAACCGGCCACGAATGGGCGCACCGGCCAAGGAAAGATCACCAATCGCATCCAGAAGCTTGTGGCGCACAAACTCGTTGGGATAGCGCAGACCATCCTTATTCATAACGCCCTCGTCATTCAGGACAACCGCGTTATCGAGCGAACCGCCACGCATAAAGCCAAGCTTCAGCATCTGTTCGACATCCTTGTGGAACCCGAACGTCCGCGCGCGACTGATTTGATCCTTGAACCCTTCGCGAGAAAGCACAAAGTCATAGCTTTGTGTTTTGATCAGGTGATGATCAAAACGAATATCCACGCTATAGGAAGCATCTTGTGCCGGAAGCAAAGCGGCGCGCTTATCCCCGACAACAACCTCGACGGGCTTGAGAACGACAATCTCATGACGCGGAGCATTTTGATCAACGACACCCGTCATTTCAATCAAGAAAACAAAGGAATCCGCGCTTCCGTCCATAACGGGCACTTCTGGCCCGTCAATCTCGATAATCACATTGTCAATGTCGAAAGCGCGCAGAGCCGCCATCAAATGCTCAATGGTCGCGACCTTTCCACCATGATCATTTCCGATAACTGTGCAAAGCTGGGTCTCGACAACGTGATCCCAACGCGCAGGAACGGCGCGTGCCCCGTTCTTCAGGTCTGTGCGAATAAAAACAATCCCGGTGTCAGGTTCAGCAGGAAGCAAGCGCATCGTCATCGTTTCGCCGGAATGCACACCGATACCTGAGCACTGCGCAACACCGCGCAAGGTACGCTGCTTGACCTGTCCATCAACAGAGCGAGCCGTCGCGAGAACACCGCGCAGCGCTGACGTAGCGCGCGATACAGGTGACAGGGAGGACATTGCGTAACTCATCTAAAAACTCACAAAACTGGTTAATCTGCATGATTGTTGTATCGCAGGAAGGCGAAAACAGAAAATCAAGTGTGATTACGTAATGTTACAAACAGTTAGATATCCATATACCGGTAATGGATATGTAATTATTAAACAGGGTTGCTTCCGGCACCCTACCCCCTTACCTTATGGAATCATTGAAACAAACAATCTACTGAACAAACACGTTATGGGCGCAACCGCAAGGTTCTTTTCAACGACATCACAGATCATCGCGGCCAAGCGCGGTGACAACGCGATGTGTTGTCTAACCTGCGCGTACGCTGTCGAGAACCCTTATCTTGGTTTCTCGGACACGAAACACATTATGTGCCGTCGATTCGGCAGGAATCTTATTAAAATGGGACAATACGCTCATGGGCCAGATGCGCCCCAACAATTTATTGTTCGTGTTGGCAGTGAACAAGAGAAAAGGGTTCTTGCCCCTTACCCGCTTGCTCACACGCTGCTTAATGACGGCAAGTGCGAAGAACACCGTGAATGTGGCTCTCTCACCTTGATAACAAGACCTTTTGCTCGAGGTAGATGCGGACGATCCCGCCAGCCGTAATACGGCCTCTATGCGATCTCCAATCACCACGATTCAAAAGGAAAACGACAATGATTATCCGTACACTTGCTATCCAATTTTTTAACGAGCGCCTCAACAAAAAAAGCTTCAAAGGCTGCCCTAACTCGCCGCTTTATTGCTGCCTATGCTATTACGCAGAGCCCGATAAAACGACACACTTTAAAGACTGCAGCAAGATCATGTGCAGCAAATGGGGCGAAAACAAAAAGCTAGGCGATGGATCGTATCAAGTCGTCACAGGTCCGAACGCAGGTCATCTTACGGACAAAAAATATCCACTTGCCTCAAACTTAAACACCAAAGGCCAATGCCAAATGTATTTTGGCCTTTCGCGGTATCAGTTGGTCAAGCGCCTGATACGTCCAAAACTACACCCAGGCCCGATCAGGCTTTAAGAAGGAAATATTTGAAGGATCGATACATCACGTTGCGCCACTTCTTCCAGCTTAACGGAAGTCGGCACCGTCATCTTGCCCAATAAGGCCACGCTCTCTTTGGGCGCATAGGCGCGCATAGGATCGCCTATAATCACTTTATTGGCGTTCTCTGAGCAAAGGCGAAGCCATTTGATCGTTCGATGGGCCATAAGATGTTCGTAACAGACATCTCCAGCCAAGAGAACATCTATACCAAGAACAGACTGCGCAAAATTGATAGTCGTTGGAACAAGGTTCAAACAGTTATTATCTTGGGCATTCATATCAATAGCTGCCTGCGCGAATGGATCGATATCGCACACATAAACCGTCTTAGCTCCCGCCTTTGATGCTGCCAGAGCGCACACGCCGGAGCCAGAAGCAAAATCAAGGACAATCTTACCTGCGACGAACGCCGGATTATCCAGTATATAGCGTGCAAGACCGACACCCCCCGGCCATGCAAACGCCCAATAAGGCATATCAGCATCCGGATCACGCATGTGTTGTATAACATCGTCCCAAAGCTGCTCGCCATCGAGGGCCAGTCGCAAGGAAAGTTCGGGCAGGAAAGGCAAAACACGCTTGGTCGTTTTAGATCGGATAAACGCTTTAAAATCTATTTTCATGAAAAGGATCCAGCGAGAAAAGCGATAAAGACAAGCAACCCAAGCTCCCGATTGCTTTTAAAACGAGTTAAAGAGTTCGCCGGATTGTTTATATCCCATGTTGTCACCTGCCACAGAGCATGACATAACACAAACAACAAGAAAATGTGGCTATAAACAGAAAGCCCCTCTAGAAAGGCAACAATATTCAAAAGGGCATAGAATACGACATAAAACAACGTGATAAAAAGCTTCGACTTTTCACCCAGATAAAGAGCTAAGGATTTAATCCCGACAAGCAGATCGTCCCGCTTATCCTGATGCGCATAAATCGTGTCATAACCGAGGGTCCAGAATAAACCTGCACCATACAAAATGAATGCTGATAAAGACAGGGTAGCCTCACTCGCCGCAAAGCCCATCAACGCACCCCAGTTAAAGGTTAGTCCCAAAACAAACTGCGGCCACCATGTCACACGTTTGGCAAGGGGATAAAACGCAACGAGCGGCAGACTCAAAAGACCAAGGATAATCGTAAAGGAATTAAACTGTAACAGAACCAAGAAAGAGAGGAACAAAACAAGCGCAAGAAACAAAAATGCATTCTTTCGAGAAATCTCACCGCTTGGCAAAGGTCTGGTGGATGTCCGTTCGACCTGAGCATCCAGATTTTGATCGTATAAATCGTTAATAATACATCCTGCACCACGCATTAAAACGGAACCGGCTATAAAAAGTGCCGCGAAAGAGAGGAACTGGAGATCAAGGGAGTGAGAGAGAACCAATCCCCACAGACAGGGCCACAGCAACAACCACGTGCCAATTGGACGATCCAATCTCATCAGGCGGGCATAAGAATGAAATTGCGCAGGTAAAAAGCTGCTGTACCATACATCTGTGCGAATATCGGTGTGGGTGATCATTTCTGCCGCCCTTGTCGCTTTCTGCGAAGATAGCCAACACTACCCACCTCATCCAAAACATGTGTTTCTTGCCGCTGCTCTTCACGTACAGCTTCTTCTTGTCTGTTCTGAAGGGCTATTTCGTAACGTTTCTGTTCCTCGAATAACTCCGCTAGCTTATCGCGTGCAATATTCACAGCATATTCAAGAGAACGACGCTTGCGCTGAAAGAACTGCATTTTATCAAGAAACGCTTTTAAATAATCCGCATAGGTTACACCATATGAAGAATCTTCGTGGATGAGCGCCTCTTGTTCAGTCTTTTCCTTTTCCAATCGGACAATTTCAGAATCAATATGGCCGAGTTGTTCTTGCAACTTCAAAAGAAAAATACGTTGTTCATCAACTTTGGTTTTCTGGAGCTTGATAAGGGTAAGCAAGCTCTTCATTATTCATCCAACGCGCCTTGTGTACGCCCAAGAATTGAAGCCAACTTTTTATAACCCTGCTGAATCGTATCGCTCTCATTTTTGTACTGGCTAAGGAAGGACTCGATGGGCCCATAATAGGTCATAGCTTCATCAACCTCTGGATTGGTTCCCCTGCGATAGGCACCAAGGCGGATCATCTCGGCCATATTCTCATAAGAAGAGAGGTAACGACGCGCCGCGCTCACCAACTCATTCTCGTTATCGGTATTACAGGCTGGCATCGTACGAGAAACACTACGTAGAATATTGATCGCCGGATAGCGGCCACGCTCGGCGATAGAACGATCCAACACAATATGCCCGTCCAAAATACCGCGTGCGGCATCAGCAATCGGCTCGTTGTGATCGTCGCCATCAACAAGAACGGTAAACAACCCTGTGATCGTCCCCTTCCCCGCTTCACCCGGACCTGCGCGCTCCAGAAGTTTGGGCAACTCGGCAAATGTCGTCGGTGGGTAGCCTTTAGTTGTCGGCGGCTCACCAGCGGCAAGGCCTATCTCGCGTTGCGCCATGGCAAAACGTGTGACACTGTCCATAAGGCACAAAACATCTTTGCCAATATCACGGAAATACTCTGCAACCGCCAAAGTCATAAAGGCAGCTTGACGGCGCATCAAAGGTGCCTCGTCCGAAGTTGCAACAATAACGACACTACGGGCCAAACCTTCAGGGCCGAGATCATCATGGATAAACTCTTGCACCTCGCGACCGCGTTCGCCGATCAAGCCAATAATTGCCACATCCGCCGAGGTATAACGTGCGACCATCGACATCAAAATGGATTTTCCGACGCCAGAGCCTGCAAAAATCCCCATACGTTGGCCTTTGCAGCAGCTCAAAAAGGTGTTGATGGCCCGTACACCGAGATCAAGCTTCCCACCCACACGCTGCCTTTTATGAGCTTGCGGCGGCATGTTGCGAATAAGCTGATGCCGGTCGCCAACTGGCAAAGGCGGCCCGCCATCGATGGGTTCGCCCAAGGCATTGATCACACGACCAAGCCAAGCGGGTGTCGGTGAAATCGTAGGCTGGGCCTCGGCAACTTCAGCTTTACAGCCAAGGCCAACACCATCCAAAGCCTGAAATGGTAAAAGAAGGGCACGGTCATCCCGAAAGCCAACAACTTCACAAAGCAAGGGCCGCCCACCACGCGCCACAACTTCACAGCGCCCCCCAAGCGTAAGATGCCGCTCAACCCCTGCGACTTCGATCAACAGTCCCTGCACAGCCGAAACACGACCAAAAATCCTGTAATCTGGCAAGGCCTCAATATCGGCGACTATGTGACTGGACTCATGCGTCATTCACGACCATTTCGCGCTGTTAGGCACCTCATCTTGCAATGAGGCAACCAACTTTCGAAGATTTAAGTTCATTACAAATCGACTTCGCGACACTTTCGTCAATTTTATCGCTCATAACGCGGTAATAAATCCCCTTTGCGCCCAGATCGGCACGGACAGCAGAAAGCGCTGCGCCATGCAACGAGGCGCTGTGTTGAGCCTGCAGCTTCGCCGCTTCCTTTTGCGCCTGAACCTGATCTTTAAAGGAAGCAAGCTGAACACGCACCATCCGGCCTGTCGGTGCTGCAACAGGTGCCGTCGTCCTAGCCGGTTTAGGTTCCGCAGAAACTTCCCCCGTCGTAAAAAGTTCCTGCGGCAAGCGATTGACTGTTTCACTCTTTGCTTTTTCAATTGTTTTTGCAGTCGTTTTGCTGGTCGCTTTTGGAGCAACAGGCTCAGCCTTGATTTCAGGCTTTGCCTCAACCTTCGACGCAACATCCTCCACAGGAGCAGAAATAGGAGCAGAAGGCGGTGTTACGTCCTTCACAACATTTTCGGCCGCCTTAGGCACCGCAGTCGCTGCCTGATCGACTTTCTGGGTCATCGTTTCCGTAACTGCCTGAGCTTGGTCCGTGACGGCCGACTCTACCTTACTTCCGGTAGCTTGAAGGACATCTTTGGCCTCGTTAACAGCATTTTGCGCATCTGTTGCGGCCTCGGTTACAGCAGGAGGCAGGTTCTCTTCACCCGTGGGTGACACCGTGGCATCAGCTTGCGCAGCAGGCTCATCCGGCTGGGGCAAAAGCTGCTCTGGAGCGGGCTTCTGAGCCACGCCATTTTCATCAAGCTGCTGAAAAACGGTGACATCCTGATGCGGGATATCGATCCCGCCGGGCTGTTCGGGACGCTCCTTAAGCGGCAGCTCAGCGGTAACTTCTCCAACTTCCTGACTTGTTTCTTCATTATGCGAGCCAACAAAGCTGCTCAAAAGAACACCGATAAAAATTAAAATAGCGGCAACGCCTCCAACGAATAAAACAAGGCGACGCGTAATCGGCAAGCCATCACGAGCATTAGCATATTCAGAGCGCACCGGACGCTGGGCAAACAACTCAGGTGGCAATTGATTGATCATGGCGCATCTCCTCCAAGGCTGGGCAGCCCATCACGGCCAGACCGCCCGCCAAGACGGTCTGCACGGCTTTGACAAGAACTAGCTTCACTTTTGTCAATTCGGGATCGTTAGGCAAGATAAATCTGAGGGACGCATTATCATTTCCCTTATTCCAGAAACTATGGAAATGAGCAGCTAAATCCATGAGGAAAAAGGCAATGCGATGAGGCTCCTGTGCCGTCGCCGCCGCCTCGACCACACGCGGCCAGTTGGCCAGAGCGCGAATCAGCTGGATTTCTTCAGGTGCCGTGATCTTGGAAAGATCGATCTTTAAGAGAGCTTCTAAACTTGTATCCAATCCGGGGATCAACTGAGCCACATTCCTCATAACGGAACAGCAACGAGCATGTGCATATTGCACATAGAAAACTGGGTTATCTTTCGACTGTTCGATAACCTTGACAAAGTCGAACTCAAGCTCTGACTCCGGCGCGCGCGTCAACATGAAAAAACGCACGGCACCCGCCCCCACCTGTTCGACCATTTCACGCAGGGTGATCAGATTACCCGAGCGCTTGGAAAGCTTCACTGGCACGCCATTCTTGGAGATTTTGACGATATTATTAAAAATAACTTCCAAGCGAGCCTTGCCGCCACTAAAAGCCGCAACGCCCGGACGCAGCCTCTCCAGATAGCCACCATGATCTGTACCGAGCACGTTGATCATATACATAAAGCCGCGCTGCACCTTGTCATAGTGATAGGCCAAATCCGGCATGACATAGGCCCATGTGCCATCGCGCTTCTTGAGTGGACGATCAACATCATCGCCAAACTGGCTGGAGCGGAAAAGGATCAGCTCGACGGGTTCCCAGTTCTCCATCACCTTCCCCTTTGGCGGGGGAAGTGTGCCTCTATAGATAAGCCCCTTCTCCTCAAGAAGCTTAAAGACCTTATCGAGCGTACCATTCTCGATCAACACGCGCTCATTCGAGAAAAAATCATGCTTGATGCCGATGAGATTAAGATCTTCTTTGATCATCTCGATGATGTAGCCGGTAGCAAACTCGCGGAGCGGTTCTTTCCAAACATCGCGTGATTTGCCCTGCCACTTGTCGCTATCACGTTTAACCAAAGCCTGTGCAAGGTCCTTGAGATACTCACCGGGATAGAGCCCTTCGGGAATGGGGCCAATGTCTTCACCTAGCGCTTCGCGATAACGCAGATAGGTTGTATCGGTCAGCACATCGATCTGGGTGCCGGCATCATTCATATAATATTCGCGTGTGACGTCGTATCCCGCTTTTGCCAGCAATCGGCAAAGCGTATCGCCAAGAACCGCACCACGGACATGTCCGGCATGCATAGGACCCGTGGGGTTCGCAGAGACAAACTCGACATTGACCTTTTGCTTTTGCCCCAGATCGCTATCACCGTAATGAGCGGCTTCACGCAGGATCGTGCGGACTTCGTCATGCCATGCCGAAGGATTCAGACGCATATTGATAAAGCCGGGCCCTGCAATCTCAACGCTGTCAACATAGGCAAGCGCCTCAATGCGCGCCTTGATCAACTCAGCCAAGACACGCGGCGGTTTTTCGGCTAGCTTTGTCAACGTCATCGCAACATTCGTTGCCATATCGCCATGTGATGGGTCACGGGGCGGTTCGACAACGAATACGGGCAACGGGCCATTGAGGACAATAACCTGTTCCGCGACCAGACGATCAACAATTCGGGCAACGTCATCCTGAACTTTTTTAAAAATCGACATAAGTTTCCTAACTTCCCTTATCTTCACGTGTCGTATAGAGCCTAAATCAGCGTTTCCGTGGAGAAAAGTCGTCGATGTTCCTGCACAGCAAAGCGGTCGGTCATACCTGCAATATAGTCCGCGATTACGCGAGCCTTTGCTGTATCGTGCTCATAGCACCCCTCAAGCAAGGCGAACCATGAGTTTGGCAAGCAATCAGGCCGCTCCATAAGGAAAGTGAACATATCGCTGACAATGCGTTCAGATTTGGAACAAACCCGATTAACGTGACTGTGGCTATACATACGTTTACGCAAGAAGTCGCGCAGCACACGAATATTCCCCTGCATCGCAAAGCTGAAATTGATGACTTGTTCTTTCGCCTTGCGAATGTCCTGTGCCGATTGCGGTTTCAGACGGGCAATATTGGCCCGAGCCGTATCGAGCATATCGGTAACCATTGTCCCGATGACTTGACGCACCACCGCGCTGACGAGGCGACGCTTCTCCGCCTCGGGATGATGACGCATCAGATCTTCCAAAATCGGCCCAAAAAGCGGCAGGTTCATCAGATCCTCAAAGCTAAAGAAACCGGCACGATAACCATCGTCGATATCATGACTATTATAGGCGATATCATCAGCCAGAGAGGCGAGTTGAGCCTCAGGGCCAGCAAACCTGTTCAACTCCAGATCGAACTTACCATTGAACTCTTCAATAGTCAGCGGCAGTCTTTTGCCCTCAGGCAAAGGCAAAAGCGGACCATTGTGCTTAACAATACCTTCCAGCGTTTCCCATGTCAGGTTGAGTCCATCGAAATCAAGATATTTATGCTCTTGCTGGGTCAAGACACGCAAAGTCTGCTCATTATGTGAGAACCCGCCATACGGTTCCATCAAAGCAGCGAGAGCACTTTCCCCCGCATGACCGAAACAGGTGTGACCAAGATCATGGGCAAGCGCAATGGCATCAGTCAAATCTTCGTTCAGGCCTAGGGCACGCGCTGCCGAACACGCGATTTGCGCAACCTCAAGCGAATGCGTCATGCGCGTGCGGTAATAATCGCCTTCATTCTCAATAAAGACTTGAGTCTTGTTCCGCAGCTTGCGGAAGCCGCCAGAATGAACGATGCGGTCACGATCGCGCTGGAACTCGGTTCGCGTTTCGCTAGGCGGCTCAAAGATCAAACGACCCCTTGTTTCCTCGGCTCTCGTCGCGAAAACGGCCAGTTCACCTTTTGAATCTTGCAAATATTTTGTCATAAGCGCACACTGTTGTTAGTTATATGATTTGATTAGACTTTGGCCATGAAAATTGCAAGTTGGAATGTTAACTCTGTTCGAGCGAGACTGCCAAACGTTCTGGGCTGGCTGGAAAAGGCGCGGCCTGATATCCTTCTATTACAGGAAATTAAGTGCCAGACTGGCGATTTCCCCTCCTTTGAGTTTCAGGCGCAGGGTTATCATTCCGCCGTGGTCGGCCAGAAAAGCTATAACGGCGTCGCCTTCCTTTCGAGGCAAGAACCAACGTCGATCCTCGAATCTCTGCCGGGAGATAATCAAGATACGCAGGCCCGCTATGTCGAGGCTATGGTGGGGGGCGTGCGCGTCGCCTCGCTTTACCTGCCGAACGGGAATCCCGTCGGTACAGAAAAGTACGACTATAAGCTGGCATGGATGAAACGTCTGAAAACGCATATTAAAAAGCGCCTAGAAGAGGAAATCCCCTTTGTCCTTGGCGGCGATTTCAACGTCATCCCTCAGGCAGAAGATGTTTATGATCCCCAAAGTTGGCTAGGTGATGCGCTCTTCGCCCTAACGACGCGACAACATTTCCGTGAAATTCTTGCCCTTGGTATGACAGAGGCGTTTCGGGCGCTACATCCCCACGTTAAAGAAGCCTACACATTCTGGGACTATCAGGCTGGAGCGTGGCAACGCAATTTGGGGCTCAGGATCGATCACTTCCTCTTATCGCCTGAAGCAACCGATTGTCTCATATCCTGCGAGATTGACCGCGAACCGCGAGGCCTCGAAAAAGCCTCCGATCACACGCCCATTCTGATTGAGCTAGACCTGACGAAGATCAATCCCCGTCCATCTTAAGCGCGGCGATAAAGGCTGACTGCGGAATTTCGACCTGCCCGAACTGGCGCATGCGCTTTTTACCTTCTTTTTGCTTATCAAGGAGCTTGCGTTTACGGCTGATATCACCGCCATAGCATTTGGCTGTAACGTCTTTACGCATCGCTGAAATCGTCTCGCGTGCGATGATCCGCCCACCGATGGCAGCTTGAACAGCGATCTTGAAAAGCTGTTTAGGGATGAGGCCTTTGAGACGCTCGCACAGCATGCGTCCCCTCTTCTCCGCATTTGCACGATTAACAATACAGGCCAGCGCGTCGACAGGCTCGGCATTAACAAGAATGTTCATCAAGACGAGGTCGCCTTCACGATACTCATCAAGCGCGTAGTCAAAGCTCGCATAACCTCTTGTAATGGATTTTAGGCGGTCATAGAAATCAAACACAACTTCATTCAGCGGCAAGCGATAAACGGCCATCGCACGTGCCCCAACATAGGTCAACTCGATCTGCTCGCCACGTCTGTCATTACAAAGCGTCAAGATACCGCCTAGATACTCATCCGGCGTCATGATCGTTGCTTTAATCCACGGCTCTTCGATATGGTCGATCCGAACAGGGTCGGGCATATCCACGGGATTATGCAGCTTAACCATCGTCCCGTTGGTCTGATAGACATGATAAACAACCGAGGGCGCTGTCGTAATCAGGTTGAGATTAAACTCGCGCTCCAAACGTTCTTGAATAATTTCAAGATGCAAGAGGCCCAAGAACCCGCAACGGAACCCGAAGCCAAGCGCGACGGAGCTTTCCGCCTCGAATTGGAAGCTCGCATCATTCAGCGCAAGCTTACCCAAGGAGTCGCGCAAATGCTCGAAATCTGCGGCATCGACAGGGAAAAGTCCGCAGAAGACGACAGGAATCGACGGCTTAAATCCTGCTAAAGGCACTGCGGCAGGCTTGCGTTCATCCGTGATCGTGTCACCGACCTTCGTATCGCTGATCTGTTTGATGCCTGCCGTGATGAAGCCAACCTCACCTGGTCCTAGCTCTTTGATCTCGACCTGTTTGGGTGTAAAGATGCCGACGCGATCGATTTCGCGCGTGGCCCCTGTGGCCATGAAGCGGATCTTCTGTCCCTTACGCAAAACACCATCGACGACACGCACCAGAATGACGACACCCAAATACGGGTCGTACCAGCTATCGACCAGCAGCGCCTTAACTTCCGCATTGACATCGCCCTTGGGAGACGGAAGGCGCTGAACGATGGCCTCAAGCACATCATGGATGCCTAGCCCCGTCTTAGCGGAGATTTTAACGGCATCGGAGGCATCCAGCCCGATCACATCCTCAATCTGCTGCGAAACGCGCTCAACATCGGCAGCGGGCAGATCAATCTTGTTCAGGACAGGCACAATCTCATGATTATTATCGAGCGCCTGATAAACATTGGCGAGCGTCTGGGCTTCAACCCCTTGCGAGGCATCGACAACAAGGAGTGATCCTTCACAGGCCGCCAGTGAACGGCTCACTTCATAGGCAAAGTCCACATGTCCGGGCGTATCCATCAGATTGAGCTGATAGGTAATGCCGTCCTTGGCGGTGTACTTCAAACGCACGGTCTGGGATTTAATGGTGATGCCACGCTCGCGTTCGATATCCATGCTATCGAGGATCTGAGCCTTCATCTCGCGTTGCTCAAGGCCGCCACACGCTTCGATCAAGCGATCGGCGAGCGTGGATTTCCCGTGGTCGATATGGGCGATAATTGCAAAATTACGTATGGTCTTAAGGGGCGTCATTCACTTTATCCTAAGGCGCTTTGTCATTGGTTGTGCCAATACCACAAATTCTTCCCATCGTCATAAAAAAACGCCGCCCCGAAGGGCGGCGCTTCTTTCGCTTTAACCGTTAAGCTTACTTCTGTTGCAGAACGATTTCGCCGCGACGGTTTTGGGCTTCACGGATCTGGTCAGCCGTCGGAACCATCAGCTGGCGCTTACCGGCACCAGAGGCGACGATCACATCACTTGAGACACCCAGACGCGCAAACTCGTCCTTAACAGCTTTGGCGCGGCGTTCGGAAAGTTTTTGGTTATAAGCGGCACTGCCCATCGTATCGGTATGGCCCGTTACGACGAGACGAACATACTTGCCTGACTTATAGTCCTGAGCCGCAGAAGCGATGATATTCTTGGCTTCGGTCGTCAAGACAGACTTGTCGAAGTCAAAGAACACAATGTAGCTCTGAGGAACAGGAGCGACAACAGGTGGCTGCACAACGGCTGGCTTTGGAGCCGGCGCCGCAGAAACGGGGACTGGGGCCGGAGCCGGAGCCGCAGGTTCAGCAAACACGTAACGGATACCCATCATCAGGTTGTGCGAAGCGTTTTCCGTTTCAGCGCGTGTGCCATTGTCCGTTTTGAACTTCACGTCAGGTGTCGCAAAGTAACGATAGTCGATGGTAAAGTCCCATGGCCCGTCAAGCTTCACCGCTGTACCGGCAATCCCCTGATACGCAAAAGCGACGCGATCATCGTCCAGCGTACGGCCATTGATCGTACGGATATTGTCCGCATCAACGATCGAGGCACCGACACCAGCGCCGACATACGGCGTAAAGCGTGTGCCCGTGTCAAAGTCATAAAGGACATTACCCATCAGGGCCTTGTTGTGGATTGTGCCACCGGGATTGGTTGCATTCACACCGGAAACGCCATCAACATCGGCATTCCGATAGAGAAGCTCGGCTTCAGTGCGGATGCCATTGCCAAAGGCATAACCTACATCACCGGAAAGACCCCAACCGCCATCATAATCGATAGAATCTGTTACACCAGCAACGCTACTATCACCTTCTTGCTGAAAGGACATATTGAGATTGCCACCGACATACCAGCCAGCAGGTACTTCCGCGCGAGCGGACATAGGCGCCATCAGCGCCAACGCGCCCAAAGCCACACCAAACAAATGTAGTGATTTCATTTTTAATCTCCCCTACTTGGAACAGTGTTAATAGTTTTAAACCCTACGCAGCATAGCACTCTTTATAAAAATTGAGAGCATTTTTTTCAGTTTTACAGGGGAAATAAGGGCAATGTGCCCAATCTGCATCATTTTTGCCATGTATTACGCTGAATTAAGCTTAATAATCTAAGGAAGTTCTGCTAGTATTGCCAAGCCAGACAGCCGGATGGCCGCTGCCGCTCGCAAGAGAGGGAGAGGAAAGTCCGGGCTCCAGACGAAAGGATGCCGGATAACGTCCGGCAAGGGCGACCTTAGGGACAGTGCCACAGAAAACAAACCGCCACGCTTGGCGTGGTAAGGGTGAAACGGCGTGGTAAGAGCACACCGCGCTTACGGTAACGCAAGCGGCAGGGCAAACCCCATCCGGAGCAAGATCGCATAGGAACCACACTTCACCGCAAGGTGAAACCGTTTTCGTCACGGTGATGGTTCGGGTTGATTGCTTGAGACGCATGGCAACATGCGCCCTAGATGAATGGTCATCCGCAACAGTTTACTGTTGCGACAGAACCCGGCTTACAGGCTGTCTGGTACCGCTGCGCTTTTCCGGCGGGGGCAATAGCGGGAGGAGTTGTTGCTGTTGCTGCACGCGGTAATGTTGCGCACGCACAGACTGCACGATCGCACGCCTCCGTCCATTTGCAGCGTGTTTCTGCTCGTAATATGGCGCCATGGCGTCGATCAATAGGGTCGTGAGCCTATCCAGATGACTGGCCTTCGTAAAATCAACTTTAGCCTTATCGACCATTAGATCCACAAAAAGCCCATTTACGACGGTTGTCTTGCACTCTGCCGGAAATTTTTGAGACGGAAATCCTGGCGTATGACGCACCGAAACCAGAATCTCGCCATCCCCCTGCTTGATATCAGCCATATCGTACATGTTGGTCAAAGAGTGATGTGCATAGGAGACGACGTGCTCGAAATTCTTCCTTTGCGTGAACTCACGCTTAGCCTCCGCAGCAAGACATGCTACGCTCTGGAAATCTTCATCATTTGCTTGAATAAACTCAATTGCGTTTTCGTGGAGGACTTTTGTAAAAGCATAAAAATTATCACTGTAAAAAGCAATGCCGGGGACGTCCCAACTGTTAAACATCCCTCTTCGGGCCTTAGGAGAAACTATTGCACTCATGCCGCACCTCCAAACACAGGATATTTATTGTTTTAGCCTGCCATTACTTGCTTCGAGTTACTTCCTTCTGCCTACTCCCCTGAATCATCGAGGCTCTACAAGCCTAAATCACGTCATAATCATTATAAAAATTATTTAACAAACTTATAAGACATAGTTTACCAATGGTAATATAAAAGCAACACTTTATTACGGTTTCATAACTTTATGTGTCAAAGCGACAACTGGCGTCAAAATAAAGCCCAATTTATTAACGACGCCTTCATTATAGTAAATTTCGCCTTAATTTGGGGTTACCGTTGTGTTAACATGGGATTCGGCGTTTAGACGTCCATGTCCTACTGTGTGAGGTGACCGTGCCCATCCTCCAATCCGGCCTTTCGCGGCTTCAGACCATTGATGAGCTACCACAACCTGCGAACACTGATGAAGATTTGGCAGCACTCACAACTGATCAAAAAATTGTCGCATGGATATTCAGGCTGACATCAAAGTCACCGATACCTAACGGCATCAAGCACGCGACGACGGAAACCATCCTGAGTCCCTTTGAAAGAAGTCGTCACTTTCTCACACAAAGGTCAAAATACACATCAGACGACTGGCAGGCTGTTGCCAATATTTCCGGGCATTCTGTGCAAGATTTTATGGATGCAGGGGCAAGCCTCCCTCTTAGTGCAGCAGAAATTGACCATTTCCGCAGGAACCACCTTGAAACAGATCGGCTGGTTGGGCGCGACTTCATGATCGCGCGCTCTGACCTCCCCTCTCCGCTGGCTGAGCTTTATGGGCTTTACCGACATCGGGCACGGCTGGATGCAGAAGCAACGCTATTTGTTGCACAGGCAACAGGATCGACGCGCGTGGCGCGTGTCATAGCGGATCTGCTTGCGATCGGTGCTTTTGCAAGCGGGCATGAATATATTTGCCACATGTCCCAGACCTTCTCTGTTCCGGCGGCCTTTGATACGTCAGACTTGATCGATAGGACGTCGGACGAAGCCCTTCGCCGCTTATCTCTATCGATTGAAACCCCCTCCCATCTACTCAAGCTCCATCCCGATGAGATTAGCCTGCTTGCCAATAACATCGTAGAACGCTATGCCCTTTCGCCCAATACTTTTTTGGCCAAGGCCAATGCACTCGCAGAAGCGCGGCAAGACGTTCATCGCATTCACGTGGATCGACAGCTTGCGACATCTATTCTTGAAGGCGATCTTCCTATTACAGAAAGCTGGGTCCTTCGTTTATGTAATGCCTACAAAAACATTTTTCCAAGCTGGAATCTGGGCCTCCTGAAAATCGTTGAAGGAGCGTCTATAGACGCCGACTCCACGGCATCCTAGCTGTTTCCTATGCCTCCCCTGCACAACAAGGCAACATCTGCGACCAAATCGTAGTAACGGTTCGTGATTAATACTATCGTGACGAATAGCCATACATGATATAAATAACCTGTCCATTCACAACAAAAGGGCGGGATATCTCGCCCTTTATTTGATCTTACAACGGACTACGATACCAGCTTGGCTTCAATTGCCGCGAGAGCCTGCGGGATTGCATTGGGATTGGTACCGCCTGCCTGCGCCATGTCGGGACGACCGCCGCCGCCCTTTCCGCCCAGAGCCTCTGCGCCAACCTTCACTAGATCAACGGCGCTAATGGTCTTTGTCAAATCATCGGTCACAGCAACCACCAAAGACACCTTCCCTTCAAAGGAAGAAGCCAGCACAACAACGCCAGACTTGATCTTGCTCTTAAAAGCATCAGCCATCGGCTTCAAATCCTTTGCAGGCATATCGGTCAAACTGCGGCTGATCAAGGTCACGCCATTGACAAGCTTCCCCTCATCCGCTGCGCCATTCGAGGCACCACCACCCATCGCAACCTGACGGCGCAGATCGGAGACTTCACGCTCCAGCTTCTTGCGCTCTTCAAGAAGGACAACCACACGTTCGGCGACCTCATTCACTGGCGCTTTCATCGCTTCGGCAACTCCATCCAGTTGCTTCTCCTGATTGACAAAATAGGCCAGCGCACCCGCACCCGTCAAAGCCTCAATACGACGCACACCCGCCGACACGGCGCTTTCCGACAAGATCTTGAAGACGCCAATATCACCCGTACGTTTCACATGCGTACCGCCACACAGCTCGACCGAGAAGGCGTGACGGTTATCCAGAGCTTCATCTTGGCCACCCATCGAGACAACACGCACTTCTTCGCCATACTTTTCGCCAAACAGCGCCATCGCACCGGCATCCATCGCCTCCTTGGGCGTCATCAGGCGCGTCCCAACTTCCGTATTCTTGCGGATCAGGCGATTGACCTCGCGCTCGACCTCGGCAAGCTTTTCGGCACCGATAGGTACAGGCTGGCTAACGTCAAAGCGCAAACGCTCCTCCGAGACCATGGAGCCCTTCTGGGCGACATGCGTGCCGACCAAGCGACGCAAAACTTCATGCAGCAAATGCGTAGCCGAGTGATTAGCGCGGATCGCGGCGCGACGTTCGCCATCAACGATCAGGGCGACTTCGTCCCCCACCTTGGCGCTTCCGCTTTCAACAACACCGCGATGAACAAAAACGCGACCGGCTTCTTTTTGCGTATCGGTAATACGAATGACAGCACCACTCGTCGTCTTGATTGTGCCTGTATCGCCCACCTGACCGCCGGATTCAGCATAGTATGGTGACTGGTTCACAACAATTGCAACCTCATCCCCATGCGCAGCATTGTCCACGCGCGCACCACCTTTAACAATCGCCTTGATCTGCCCTTCGGCTTTTTCCGTGCTATAGCCAAGGAAGTCTGTACCGCCCAACTCATCCGCAAGCTCAAACCAGACCTTCGACGTTCCAGCATCGCCCGAACCGGCCCAGCTCTTGCGGGCTTCTTCGCGTTGCTTTTCCATGGCCGTCTCAAAGCCAGCAACATCAACCTTCAGACCGCGACCGCGCAAGACATCCTGCGTGAGATCAAGCGGGAAGCCAAAGGTGTCATAGAGCTTGAATGCCACCGCACCGGGCAGAGCCTTATCGGCCGACAGATTGGCGGACTCTTCATCCAGCAGCTTGAGCCCACGATCCAAGGTCTGCTTAAAGCGTGACTCTTCAAGCTTAAGCGTCTCGGTAATCAAAGCCTCGGCCCGCACCAGCTCAGGATAGGCCACACCCATCAACTTCACTAACTCAGAGACCAAGCGATAGATCAACGGCTCCTTGGCACCTAACAAATGCGCGTGACGCATGCCACGGCGCATAATGCGACGCAGGACATAGCCACGACCTTCATTGCTGGGCATCACGCCATCGGCAATCAGGAATGATGTCGCACGCAAATGGTCGGCGATCACGCGGAAAGACGGCTTTTGCGGCCCCTCAGGATCAATCTTCACAAGGTCGGCGGTTGCACCAATCAGGCTTTGGAACAGATCGATATCATAATTCGATGTCTTGCCCTGCAGGATGGCTGCCATGCGCTCCAGCCCCATGCCCGTATCAATCGAGGGGCGCGGCAAATTTGTGCGGCCCGTAGCTGACTCCTCAAACTGCATAAAGACAAGGTTCCAGAACTCAAGGAAGCGGTCGCCATCTTCATCCGGCGAGCCCGGAGGGCCCCCTTGCAGCTTATCTCCTTGATCGATAAAAATCTCGGAGCACGGGCCGCAAGGCCCAACATCGCCCATGCGCCAAAAATTGTCGTCGGTTGGAATACGAATAATCTTGTCATCCGAAAAGCCTGCGATCTTTTTCCAAAGATCGGCCGCTTCATAATCGTCATGATAAACGGTCACAAGCAGCTTATCCTTGGACAGACCGAAATGCTTGGTGATGAGCGTCCACGCGAAATAGATCGCCTCTTCCTTGAAATAATCGCCGAACGAAAAGTTCCCCATCATCTCGAAGAAAGTATGGTGCCGCGCCGTGTAGCCAACATTCTCAAGGTCGTTATGCTTGCCGCCTGCGCGAACCGATTTCTGGGCCGTTGTCGCGCGCGTGTAGAACCGCTTTTCCATGCCGGTGAAAACGTTCTTGAACTGCACCATGCCCGAGTTGGTGAACATCAAGGTCGGATCGTTATTGGGCACGAGTGACGATGCTTCTACAACCGTGTGGCCATTCTCTTCGAAAAATTTGAGAAAAGTCGAACGTATATCCGCAAGCGTTTTCATCTGTGTCGATCCTTGATATGTCCCGATGGAGCCCCTGCCCCGTTCAGCCATTTTTGCGGAAAAAGGGACAAATGTCTATAGGGTCAAATATATATAAATACTTGCGATTTATATACCTTTCCGCGTCGCTTGGGGGATTAAGTGCCGGTCATAGGGCGTGAAGGCGTAAACAAGCTTGATCCAGTTGGAATAGATAAAGCCCGTATAGCGCCACTGATTAATGGGGGGCTGTTGCGGGTTATCCTGCGGGAAATAGTGCAGCGGCTTGACCTTACCGCCGTTTGTCTTCTTGTCTCGCGCATACTCGGTTTGAAGCGTTTCCGTATCATATTCAGGGTGGTTGAGAATATAAACGCGACGAGGAAAATTGGGCCCACCCTCCTCGGCTCGTTTGTTTTCTGCGATAATATTCGGCCCCGCCTCGGCCGAATCTGCGATAACCTCAAGCTTTTTATTGTGCCGGATCGCCTTTGCGTTCGGGCTCTTCCATCGAGAGACAGGAACAGCGAAGCGATCGGGAAACCCAAAGGCTAACCCCGTTTCATCAGATACAAGGTCGTGTTCGAACAATCCCCACAGCTTCTCTTCGCGCTTGAGGCTATCGATATTGTGGAAATGCTTAAGCGCTGCCTTGGCCGCCCAACAGAGATAGAGGGAAGAAAACACATTGGTACGCGACCACTCCATGATCTCCTGAACCTCAGGCCAAAAGGCTTCCTGCTCCACCCGGTCTTTAAGGGCGTTGACACCCGTGACGATCAGTCCATCATATTTGTGGTTCTTGATCTCGCTAAAGCCGCGATAGAATTTATGGATATGATCAACTGAAGTCGTCTTGCTCTTGTGACCATTGCGGATTGCGTTCATATAACTGTCCGTCGCGATAAAAGTCAGCTCAACCTGAAGCGGCGTGTGGCCAAGCCAATAGGCAAGCTGACGCTCGGTCGTCTGCTTGTCGGCCATCAAATTGACGATGGCGATTTCAAGCGGTCTGATGTCCTGCTGCAAGGCGCTTTTATAATGGATCGCCGAGGTCGTGCCGAGTGACGGCAGGAACGGATGTTTTTCTTGGCTAGTGATAATAACAGGCATGGTCGCATCCTTTCATCAAAAGGGCCGACGCGGTGAAGACAACAAAAAAGCCCTCGCAACGCTGGCGCTCAATTATCGAAAGCCACATTGCAAGAGCTTCTCGCTCATCGGTGTGGCGCTTTAGCTGTGGGTAACGCGGCAGCAATCTGCATTTATCAAATCCCGCGACCGTGACAGTCTCGCCTCACGGTGTTGTAAAGCTACACTATGCTGTGGATACGGTCAAGCCGCCTCGTCCTCGACGCAACAGAAGGTAGATATCCAATTGCGGATTTCTTCCCAGCTTTCCTTGCTTCCGGCCGACAGGATACCACGACCATAATGCGATGGCTGGAACGGATCGCCGTTCCAGTGTGCCGTATAGCCGCCCGCTTCCGTATGAGCAAGAATGCCTGCGGAAGAATCCCACGGCGTGCAAGTCTGCAGCCAAGTGTGGAAATGCGCCTGTTGAGTCCGGCGGGAGAAATGCTCCTTGCCGACAACAAGGCTGGCATAATCATGACAGGCAGAGTTCATCGGAACGAAAATCGGCTTGCGCGCATCGTCTGACTCTTCACAATCGCGATAGGCACACATGATGCGATAGCCAATAATGCCGCGCATATTAGGCAGATCGTCGGGCTCTATGACCTTTTGCCTTTCGCCTTTGTGATACGTCCCAGCCCCAAGCTCGGTGGTCACGAACTCTCTTGAAGTAGGGTCATAAAGCCAACCAGCAACCGTTTGATCTCCTTGCGCAAGCGCAACAATAACCCCATAGAGGGGCTCACCGGCTATAAATTGCTTGGTACCGTCGAGCGGATCAACGATCCAGACGGGTGATTCCGATAAAAAGCGCTGAATAATGGCTGGATTATCCTCAAATTCTTCCTCTCCGACCACTTTTGAGCCGGGTAAGAGGGCAGAAAGCCGCTCTTTAAGGGCCTTTTCGGCCTCTTTGTCGGCAATTGTGACAGGGTTGTCCTCGGATTTGAAGTGGATCTCTTGGTTCTCTGGATGTTGAAAACGGGGGACAATAATAGAATCAGCGACGTCTTGAATGATCTTTTCAACCTCATCCGTCTTGATCTTTAACATGAACATCCTTCCCGAACTTGCTCATAAAGCGTCCAAAATCGGCATCATCAAGAGCAACTTTGACAACGATCTTTGTACGCTTGTCTATCTTTTCAAGCATATTACCATGGCCATAGAGCCAAGCCAATGGGGCTCCGGCGCTAAGTTGCATTTCAATCTGATAGACCTTGGACTGCGCTGCCAGACGATCATCCAACAGACACAACAAATCTTTGATACCCTCGCCCGTCAAAGCTGAGACGGCCACGACACCGCCACGCGACTGGGGCCGCAGGCCTTCAAGGTCATGCAATGCCTCACGACTATCTTTCGATTGACGCGCCGCATAGTTACGCAAATGAACGCGCTCGTCCTCATCGAACAAGTCAGCCTTGTTCAGCACTTCGACCAGCCGTACATCATCGACTTCGATTCCCAGATCGGAAAGGATGGACTCCACTGCTTCTTTTTGCTGACGCGCTTCGGGATGCGTGACGTCGCGCACATGCAGGATAATATCCGCGAGCTGGACTTCCTCAAGCGTCGCGCAAAACGCATCAACAAGATGCGTTGGCAAATCAGAGATAAATCCCACAGTGTCCGAAAAGATAACCTGTCGCCCACTGGGAAGCTTCACCCCGCGCATCGACGTATCCAGCGTGGCAAAAAGCATATCTTGTGCGAGCACATCCGCGCCGGTGAGGCGGTTGAACAAAGTGGACTTGCCTGCATTCGTATAACCGACGAGGACGATCGTTGGATGTTCGGCTTTTTGACGCGCTTCACGTTGAAGTCCGCGCGTACGACGTACTTGCTCGATATCCTGCTTAAGCTTGGCGATGCGGTTCGTGATCAACCGGCGGTCGATCTCAAGCTGGGATTCACCGGGACCACCAAGAAAACCGAAACCGCCGCGCTGTCGCTCAAGGTGAGTCCATGAACGCACGAGCCGCGACTTCTGATAGGACAAAGCGGCCAGTTCAACCTGCAACTGCCCTTCTTTCGTACGGGCGCGCGCGCCGAATATCTCAAGGATCAATCCCGTGCGATCGATGACTTTGCACTTCCACTCACGCTCCAGATTACGTTGCTGAATAGGCGTTAGTGGATGATCAACGATAACAAGCGCGATTTCCTCATCTTTGACGAACTGAGCATATTCCTGAACCAGCCCTTTGCCAAACAGCATCGCAGGTGTCGGATGAGCAAGGTTCACCGCATCAGCAGCAATAACATCCAACGCGATTGCTTCGGCAAGGCCGACAGCTTCTTCGAGCAAGAGCGACGTATTACGCGTTGTGCGCTGGGCTTGCTCGGGAGAGTTGTGGAGGATTGGCTTGAGAATACACGCTCTGTCGCCATGACGACGTCCGTCAAGATCGACGGACGCGTCAGTTAGTTGAGAACCTTTTTTATTTGCCACTATCGTTCATGCCCTCTATGGCCTGCACCGGCGAGCTTGGCATGATCGTTGATATTGCGTGCTTATAGACAAGCTGCGCATGCCCGTCCCGTTGCAGGAGTACAGAAAATTCGTCAGAACATGTTATCACACCTTGAAGTTTGACGCCATTCACAAGAAATATAGTTGTAGGCATCTTTGACTTGCGCAAGTTCTCAAGAAAGGTGTCTTGCATCACCGATTTATTCTCAACCATACCAAATACTTCCAATTGTTCCTCTTCTAAGAACAGCTATAAAGCGTGTTTTTCATCGTAATGCAATCGGAAAAAGACCCTTTTATTCCTAATCGTACAGCCTCCTCTTTTGACCCTATGAGAATGGGGATACAACCGCTGCGCAAGGCACATTCCACATCGGTATGGGAATCCCCGACAAACCACACGCAAGAGCTGTTCCATTCTATCCCCATCTGGGAAAGGGCCATCATGACAGGGGCAGGATCCGGCTTGTCTTTGGGTGCATCCATTGATCCAACAATCGCCTGAAAATAGAGGTCCCAGCCCAAATTTTTGACCTCTCCCCGTAAAAGGATATTTTTTTTTGTGCTGATGATGCCTAAGGGAATTTTTTTTTCATGAAGAAAGGCCAATAGCTCGGCAACGCCGGTCATAGGACGAACGAGTTGAGCATGAACTGCATTATAGCGCGCATAGAAGATATCTCTGGCTTTTTCCCATTCACCCCCAAACCATTCAGGGAAACTATCCCGCAAGGCGTGCGCCGACTTCACCCGCGCTTCATCAACCGTCCACGTCTCAAGCCCATAGGTTGAGCGTGTCAGGTTCAAAGCATCAGCAATGGCGACCCAGCTATCAACGAGCGTATTATCCCAATCAAACAGAATGGCCTGAGGCCGACGTGTGATCTTTTGCTGTGTCATTTATTTCATTCCATATTGTTCATGCGCGCGGTCTTCAAAAGCTCTTACCATTTTCAAAAAGGCCCGCTCAAAAAAAACATCCATCATGATGGCTAGAAGAGGAGATTTCAGCTTAAAATCGACAAAGAACTCGATTTCGCAACGCCCCGGCCCTCTATCACGAAAGCGCCATTGATTTTTCAAATATCTAAGGGAGCCGCCGCCATAGTCAACCGAGATACAGTTGGGCCGCTCCAAAGTCACAAGTGAGGTAAAGACCTCAGAAAGAGTGGAAAAGCCAACGCTTAGATCTGCTTTAAGCCTGCTCCCCTTTTGCTCATAAACCTTAGCCCCTTGGCACCACGGCAAAAAGTCGGGATAGCGTTCAATATCGGCCACAAGATCAAACATGTCTTCAGCGCTAAAAGGGACGACTTTTATTTCGGTATGGCGGGTCATAGATCTAACAAATCGTTGCTGACAGGTTACGCGTCACGGTGTACTTTTATAGGCAGAGTCCCCTTCTATCAAAGAGCTAACAAAGCATCAAATATGAAACACACTTCGATCATTCGTACGGCTCTTTTGGCTGTTCTTATCCTGATTCTTGCCGCGCCTCTCGGCACCCTTCGGGCGGACTTGCTCACGTCTGACAAACCCATCGCCGTCTTTTTACACACTAATCAGCCCCTAATCGGGGGATTAGGCCTTTCTTATGGCGACCTTGACCAGCTCTATCAACGGCGTGACTACAAGCCTGTTTGGAATACGAACAGCAAAAAGGGCATAAAGGGGATGCAATCCCTTCTCGCCTCTCTCAAAAGCTTTATGGCCTATCATGGAATTGAACGGCATATCTTTCCCTTCGGCGAGCTTGACTCGCTTTTGGCCAAATCCGGCCTGAACGAAGGCGAGGAGCGAAAAGCCGAGGTTCTTATGTCGGGCCTTCTCCTTCGCATTGCCTATCGCCTCCGCGGGATGGATATTAACCTCAACCACCTTTACCCCGGTTGGGAGTTCATGCCACCCCGACACGATGTGTCAGCCGGACTGACAACGGCAATCAATAACGGGACAATTGACGCCTATATCAACTCCCTTGCACCATCCGGCACAACCTATAAACAATTGGCCGATGCGCTTAAGACCTATCGGGAAATCGAGGCCAAAGGCGGCTGGCCCCCTTTACCGACGGGGCCGTCGCTCAAGCCCGGCATGAATGATCCGCGCGTCCCGTTGCTGAGGGAAAGGCTCGCCGCCGAGGGCTATGACGTTGCCGACGAGACGGGCGACTTTTACTCCGATGCGCTTGCCACGATGGTCGAAAGCTATCAGGAACGCAACGGCCTAGAGCCGGATGGCGCTATTGGCGGAAAAACCCTTTCTTCCCTTAATGCCCCTGTTTCGCAGAAAATCGGGCAGATTATCGCGAGCATGGAGCGTGTGCGCCAGATGCCGCGTGACCAGAAAGGCCGCTATATCCTGATCAACAGCGCAAATGCATGGGGTGTTTTGATGGATGGAGACACCATCCTTTATGAAGCCCCCGTCATCGTAGGCCGACCGGATCGCAAGACGCCCTTTATCCAAAGCGCCATCCGCAGCGTGATCCTTAACCCTTCTTGGCATATACCATCCTCTATAGCGAGAAAAGATATCCTACCCAAACTGCGCAAAGACCCGCACTATCTGGCGAAAATGGGCTATGTGATCAAAGGCAGTGTCGACGATCCCCATGGAACCAACGTCGATTGGCACTCTATATCCCATTCGGACTTTCATCTGCGCCTACGTCAGCCGCCGGGGGATATGAATGCGTTGGGCAAAATCAAATTCGACTTTGATAACGACTTTTCTGTGTATCTACACGGCACCCCCAAGAAAAGCCTGTTTAACAAGGCGGACCGCCATCTAAGCTCAGGCTGTGTCCGACTACAGGACCCCAACATTCTCGCGGCCTATATTCTGGAACACAACGAGGGGGACTGGACGGAGGAAAAAATCCAGCAAACCATCGACAACGATCGGACACGCTGGATCGAAGTCCAGCAACCCATGCCTGTTTGGATCACCCATCAAACCGTCTATTTCCCTACGGGGAACGAACGGCCTCACTTCGCGCCGGATAAGTATGGCTATGATTCCCTACTACTGGAGGAGATGGCGAAACTAAGTCGAAGAATATAATCTATTGATTTAGATTATCTTTTTATCAAGCTTGGTTAATTTCTTGTCTCGTTCACTCAACAAGAGTAGAATGCTTCCTTCGTCGAATGGTAAAGGCTTTAGGACAGTATGGACGAGAGTATCGATAGCAGTAAGCGGCATTTTGTACAAACCGGACTCTTTGCATCTGGTTTGCTTCTTGCCAATCCTTCGTTGGCGTTGGCCGGAGGCTTGGGTCGTCAGCCCAAGATGAAAGAGCTTGCCTTTCGTAATCTCCACACAGATGAACAGCTGCGCGTAACCTATTGGAAGAATGGCAGCTATGACCGGGGTGCTTTGAGCCGTATCCACCGTATTATGCGCGATTTCCGCACGGGCGATGTCTTCCCTATCTCTGCAAACCTGATTGATCTGCTCCATGATCTTCAGGCCAAAATGCGGACCGATGCGACCATCGAGATTATCTCAGGCTACCGCTCGCCAAAGACAAATGCCATGCTCGTCAACAACTCCGATGGCGTTGCCAAGCGTAGCTACCATATGCGGGGACTGGCAACTGACATCCGGATGAGCAGCGTGCCGCTTCGAAAGATACAAACGACGGCCTTGTTTATGAAACGCGGAGGCGTTGGCTTCTATCCCAATTCCGACTTTGTCCATGTGGATGTCGGGCCAGTACGGCATTGGGGATAGACACTACACTAAATAATGTTAATAACAAATAACCACTTGTCCAGTAATGGATTAGGGTACGGTTTTTTATTTCTTTCAAAAACTAAAAAATGCCTATCATATTGTAATATATAATATATTAACGACTTTTATGAAAGCGATTTACCCTTTGAGTCCTTGCGGGTCGAATCGCATTTAGCGTATTATATCGGACTAGGAATGGTTCTTTATGGACTATGAGGTAAAAGGAAAGTGCAGTTATGACGGTTCAGATTTCAACATTACCAAACGGGCTGCGTATAGCGACCGACACGATGGCCGAGGCCGAGAGCGTCGCCATCGGCGCGTGGGTTGGGGTTGGAACGCGGCATGAGCCGTGGAACGCCAATGGCATCGCCCATCTGACTGAACATATGATGTTTAAGGGGACCAAGCACCGCTCTGCCTATACCCTGTCCAAAGTGATTGAAAAAAATGGCGGCGTGATGAACGCCCACACGACCCGCGAAGAGACTGCCTATTATGCGCGGGTCTTGCCCGAAGATACAGAGCGCGCGATGGATGTCGTCGCCGATATGCTGATGCGCTCCGTCTTTGATGAAAAGGAGTTGAACCGCGAGCGTCAGGTTATTATTCAGGAGATTGGCAGCGACCTCGACACACCAGAAGAGCACATCTATGATTTGATGCACGAGAACGCCTTTCCCCGTCAAAAGATCGGGCGCTCGATCCTCGGAACGACGGACGTCATTGAAAAGCTGCCGCGCGAGATGGTCATCGACTATGTGAACAAATACTACCACGCCGGAAACATCGTGATCGTCGGCACGGGCAAGATCAACCACGACGAGCTAGTCAAGCTGTCCAAGCGTTTCTTTGGGCGTCTACCTGCCGGTCGTCCGGCCAAGGCTGATTGTGCGCGCATTCGCTATGGTGACCGCCGTCAGGAAAAGGAAAGCGAACAGCTCCATTTGTTGATGGCGTTTCCAGCACCGGGCCTGCATACGAAAAAGTCCCATGTCGCCAATCTGCTTGGCACATTGCTGGGTGGTTCGTCTTCGTCACGCTTGTTTCAAAAGGTTCGTGAAAAGCGCGGTCTCGTTTACAACATCTCGACCTATCACCTGCCATTTCAGGACGTCGGACTCTTTTGCCTTTACGCCGGAACAGATCCGCAACGCGCAAAGGAACTCATCCCTGTCGTTTGCAAAGAACTGCGCGATGTCACACATAAAATATCACCGAGCGAATTGAAACGCGCCAAGGCGCAACTGCGCGCCGACTTGCTGATGAGCAAGGAAAGCGTAATGCGTCGCGCCGAAATGTTGGGCTCGCAGATTTTGAATTTCGATCGCCCCATCGAAATGGAAAGCACGCTTCAGCAAATCATGTGCGTCACCGAAGAAGATACGCAAGCGATGGCGAAAAAGATTCTCAGCCGCGCGCCAATCTTCACCGCGCTGGGCCCCGTCGAAGGCATCGAAAGCTATCGCACCATCGCCGAGCGGCTCCATTAATCGCCCCAAAGCAAGGCTCCGAAAACACAAAAAATGCGCAAATTTTGCGCGTTTTTGAGTCGTTAAATGGCCTTATAAAGCGCGTTTTTAACGCCTTTTTGCACGTTTTTTTTGCAGCCTACCTCCCTATTTCTCGGCTTGCACATCCCCCTTTCTTTATGTAAGAGTGCCAGCCTTGTTAAAGGCAAGCGTCATGCCCTTGTTGGAATGATGGCTCCAAGGAGCCCATCATCCCCGCGTTCACAGGAATGACATCGGTTATTATGGTTAATAGGGCCTCATTCGCCCACACTTATGGAGAGATGGCAGAGCGCCAATGGTTAATAATTCAACCGCTCTGCATAGGGAAAGACATAGGGCTTCGTTCGCCCACACTTATGGAGAGATGGCAGAGCGGTTGAATGCGGCGGTCTCGAAAACCGTTGTGCGTGCAAACGTACCGGGGGTTCGAATCCCCCTCTCTCCGCCATAAAAAAAAGGCCCCCGAAAGGGGGCTTTTTTTATGGTGGACAGAGGAGAGCTGAAGAGCCCCCACGGGTTCGACAAAACGCGCACGCGTTTTGGACGCCGCAGGCACGGTAACGGGCCGAGGCGCCGCTTGACGGGCAAAAACGCGAGGGCCCGAGCGTTTTTGATCAATCCCCATCTCTCTTCGTCAGCTTTTGCAAATACAACTCATATATGAATTTCGTGCGCGACGAAAAGCTGTTGACCTCGAATTTTCTGAAACCACCGCCCGATGGACATATAGGCCAAAACTCTCTAAAAGTTATGGTAACTGTTGACTCGGTACGGTGCATTTAAGTCTACAGGTTAGATCGTTAGTTGTATTTCGTATGGTAGGCGGTTGAAACAAAAAAATTGGGGCTAGCGAATGAATCAAGGGGAAGTTGTCCAGATCATCACCAGCATACGGCAGGGCAATGGGCTGCTTGCGATTATCGATCAAGAAAAAAACAATCCACTAATAACGCTTGGCGAGATTCATGGAAAGTTTCAGAAAGCATTCGGCATTAGCCCCGCACAAGACGGGTTTGCCTTTTTTAATCAGAACCAATTTATCACCTCTTTGTTTGCTTATGTATGTTTGCCAAATGCATCTTTCTACGAGGAACTACCAAAAACTAATCTCAAAGACCTGCCAAAAGATTGGGGCGTGGAGGATTTGGAATGTGCCGATATAGAACTGCAAGAGCTAATTCGTCGGATGCGTAACTCAATTGCGCATGGAGACGTTGAGGTGACCCCTGACTTGCAGTTTACATTCAAATTTTCGAAAAGCCCCATCGTATTTAACGCTCACAACATCCAAAAATTCTGCCAAGCTCTTGCCTTTTGGGCGATAACTAAGGACATCAAACCATCAGGACTCTATCAACAGAAGAAAGTCGAATAATCGATCTGATAGAACGAAAGGAATATTCGCGCCAGTTACCACTCACCGCTATAAAAAAGGCCCCCGATTGGGGGCTTTTTTAATGGTGGACAGAGGATATCTGAAGAGTACCCACGGGTTCGACAAAACAGTCCAGTTGACTGTTTTGGATGCCACATAGCCCCACTCAATCATTATTGTTAGAGCCGTTCGCTTTTTCTTGGGCAGCTTGAAGGGCATTCATCAGGAACGAGTGAAACAGGAAAGGCTTGGCGACATGATTGATTGGTGAAATGCCGCCCCCCGTTCCTTTGACCATCAGCGTTCCATAACCAAGGATACGGCCCGGTATTGTTTGATCAATTGTTGCGCCCTCAACCTTCATCATCATCAATTCGTAACTTGTCGTTGAGATAAATCCGTGTTTTGCAATGACGCGCTGGTCGGTAATCACAAGTTCAGTTGATATCTGGCGGATAAAGGCTGCCAATAGCTGGAAGGCACCAAGAAGGATAAACCCGACCGACAGATAACGAATAGGCGTTAAAAAATAGCTGACCGACGATTCAGGAATATAGTTTGATACAATCATAGGAAGGAAAAACCCCATAAAAGCACCAAGAAGTGTTACCCCAATGCCAAAGCTATAGATAACCCAATGCAGCTGCGCCACATAGACTATCTTTTCATTGTGCTGCATTGCGCGCTGAACATATTTGCTCATCATCGTGCCTCGTCTTATTCGATAGATCCAAGATATTTTTCAACTTCCAAAGCTGCCATACAGCCCATCCCCGCCGCCGTCACAGCCTGACGATAGGTCTTGTCCTTCACATCACCAGCAGCAAAAACGCCCGGTATATCTGTGGCCGTCGAGTCTGGCTTGGTCAAAATATAACCTTCCGCATCCATTGACACCTTGCCCTTAAAGACCGCTGTTGCCGGCGAGTGGCCAATGGCAATAAATATCCCGTCCACGGCAACGTCCGATACCTCGCCCGTCAAAACATTTTTGACCGCCGCTGACGTCACTCCACGAAGGGGTGCCTCAGTTCCCTTAATTTCTTCAATCGTACTGTTCCACAGAACTTTGATCTTGGGATTCTTAGCCACGCGTTCACGCAAGATTTTCTCGCCGCGAAATTCGTCACGACGATGAACCATCACAACCTCGGATGCAAGCTGCGCAAGGTAAAGAGCCTCTTCCATCGCGGAGTTTCCGCCCCCGACCACCATCACCTTTTTGTTGCGATAGAAAAAGCCGTCGCATGTCGCACAGCCGGACACACCGTATCCCTGAAAAGCCTTCTCGCTTTCGAGGCCAAGCCAACGCGCCTGCGCACCAGTCGCAATAATGACGGTCTCGGCATGGTAGGTGTTGCCACTATCGCCCTTGCACACAAAAGGCCTGTGTGCAAAGTCAACCTCGACGATCATATCCTGTAGAAGCGTTGCCCCAACCCGCTGGGCTTGCTGGGCCATGTTTTCCATAAGCTGCGGACCCGCGATCGGATCAGCAAAACCCGGAAAATTCTCAACATCCGTTGTAATCGTCAGCTGCCCGCCCGGCTGCATACCCTGAACCAATGTGGGCGCCAAATTCGCACGGGCCGTGTAAATCGCCGCCGTATAGCCCGCCGGACCAGCCCCGATTATCAGTACCTTTGTATGAATGACTTGCATTCCAACAACACTCCAAATCTGTTTATAGCTCACTGCTCCAAAGCTCGTGAAACATGCCACGCTTTTTTGTATTATGCCACGACAAATTAGCTCAGCCAATCCCGTGAGGAACCCAATGAGGACTTTCTTCTTTTCAGACAGGATTTCTGCCAAATTATACAAAATTATTGGTGTATCCTGCCTCATTTTCCTGACAATCGTCGGAATTATCCTCAGCAATTACCATGCCTCTATGATGCAGGACCGCAAAGAAAGGGCGGAAAAACTCGTTTCAAATGCAATCAATCTCGTCAATTATTACTATGAAAAAGCTAGTAAAGGCGAGCTGGAACTTGAGCAGGCCAAGCATTACGCTCTTGATTCCATAAGAAATATTTCCACTCATAGCGAGAATTATTACTGGGTTATCGATACGAATGCGCGTATCATTATGCATCCCATTCAAGCCGACATTGAAAATAGAGATATGAGCGACTATGTGGGGCCGGACGGCCAAAAGTTGTTCTTAGAAATGGTTCGGATCGCAACAACCGATGAAAGCGGTTTTATCAAATATATTTGGGCCAAACCCGAAGAGAACGATGCACGTCTTTATCCCAAAATTTCGTATATAAGACAGTTCAAACCTTGGGGCTGGATCATTGGCTCCGGTGTCTACGTCGAAGATGTCAATCAGGCCTTCTGGAACGCTATCTATGTCGCCTGTGGTGTTAGCGTTGCCATCTTGATGTTCGTTATGGCCCTTGGCGTGTCTGTATCAGAAAGCATGAAAAAAGCAAAACGGCCCTGATATATCGTTATCGCCTGATCCTAGTTTTTTTCTCTGCACAGACAGGAGCGAATCTTTAACGTTCTAAAAAAGTTGCCAAACGATCACATTAAATCCCGTAAAAGGGGCTTTTTCGCTTAAATTTCTTCTTTTCTTTGCCACATTTTGCGTCCAATCTGTGCGCATGAAAAAAACTTTAGCCCTTCTGGCCCTGTGCCTCTTCCTCTTCCCTGCCTCTCTGGCTCATAGTACAGAGATCAAGGCCATTGCTGCCAAACTCAGCGAGAAAGAAAAAGCCGACGTTGTGCGCATGCAGGCCTATCTCAATGACCTTAAGACCATAAGCGCAAATTTCTTACAGGTCGGGGACTCCGGCGCGCTGCGCCATGGAAAGATTGACATCAGCCGTCCGGGCAAAATGCGCGTGGCCTATGACCTTCCTGATAAGGATTTTATTATCGCCGATGGCTCGATGGTTCATATGTGGGACGATGAACTGGGCCAGCAAACAAGCCTTCCGGCTGGCGAGGGCATTGCCGACTTTATCCTGCGCGATCCAGTCAAGCTGGTCAGCAACGACATCACGATCACGCACTTTGTTCGCTATCCGGCCAAGATTGAGCTTAGCCTTGTCTCCACCAAAAATCCCGGCGAGGGCGAGCTAACACTCGTCTTCGAAGACAATCCCCTGCAGCTCCGGCAATGGCGAGTCCTCGACCCCCAAGGACGCACGACGGGCGTCAATCTTGAAAATGCGCGGTTCGACGTATCCTTTCCGTCTAACCACTTCGTCTTTGTTTCGCCGAAGCTTGGCAAAGCGCGCGACGATACGAAATAGGTCCGGATAGCCCTCTGTGAAAATCGCAACATGGAATATCAACTCTGTCCGGCTTAGGCTCGGCCTGATTGAAAAGCTGGTCGAGCAGGAAGCGCCGGATGTGCTGTGCCTACAGGAAACAAAGGTCATCGACGAAGCTTTTCCGCGCAAAGCTCTTGCCGCCATGGGGTTCGAGCACCAGCATATCTGCGGCATGAAAAGCTATAACGGCGTCGCGATCCTCTCCCGCCTGCCACTTGACAATCCCCAGATCAAGCATTGGCAAGGCAAAGATGATTGCCGCCATATCTATGCGACTTTGCCCGGCGATATCGAACTGCATTGCGTTTACGTCCCCGCAGGTGGGGACCTTCCCGATCCCGCGCTCAATGACAAGTTCGCGCACAAGCTTGGCTTTTTGGACGAGATGACCGCGTGGTGGCAACAGCACAAAGGCGCCAAGCACGCCATTTTAGTGGGCGATATGAATATCGCGCCGCTGGAGCATGATGTCTGGTCGCACAAACAGCTTCTCGACGTCGTCTCGCACACGCCCATCGAGGTCGAAAAACTCCTTGCACTACAGGCTTCCTATCATTGGGTGGATGCTGTGCGTCACTTTGTACCCGCCGATCAGAAGCTTTACACATGGTGGAGCTATCGCGCAGCAAACTGGGTTACGTCAAACCGCGGGCGACGTCTCGATCATATCTGGATTACGCCGTCGCTCAAAGAGCGCCTCAAGGCGCATCAGATCGTCCGTGAAGCACGCGGCTGGGCACCCAAACCGAGCGACCACGTGCCCGTGATTGTTGAATTGGGTTAGCAGTACGTCTTGTTGCCGCACTTGGCTGTCCAAGCGATCATGCCACCCATCAGGTTCTCGATATTGGTAAAGCCCTGCTCCGTCAGGAACGCGGCGGCGCGGCTGGAGCGGTTACCGGAACGACAGACAACGACGACGGGCTTGTCCTTGGGTACCTCGGCCATGCGATCAGGAAGGCTGCCCAACGGGATCAACTTGGCCCCCTCGATATGTCCCATCTCGAATTCCTGCGGCTCGCGGACATCCAGCACAAAAGGAACTTTGTCCTTGGACAGTAACTGTGTGGCAAGTTCCATGGGGGTTATATCGGGAACATCGCTGCTCATAGCCGGCACCCGCTGCGCAAAAAAGGTAACCATAGCGACCACCATCAAAAGACCGAAAGCAAGGGCTATTTTCTTCATTTTTCTCCCCTCCCCTATCATGGGCGTGATTTAGAATCAATAGGATACAACGAAGCCGGCATGATCCCTCCAAAGGAAGAGCAAAGCAAGGCCGAAATTGCTGTTTTGATGAAAAACGACGCAAGATCTTGTTAAATTTTGATTGTCAGCCAACGTCAAAATGCTCTATGGTGCCGCTTGCTTTCGAGGAAGAGCCAAGGCCCCGCCAGTGTCGGTAAAGGCAAGCGCCCCAAACCGCTTATCTGCAAAAACCGGAGCCAACAAGCCCTTCCCTCACCGATAGGCGCGGTGGCAGAATGGCTATGCAGCGGACTGCAAATCCGTGAATGCCGGTTCGATTCCGGCCCGTGCCTCCA
>JAVEZQ010000016.1:0-35629 GCA_034002905.1 Alphaproteobacteria bacterium | reverse complement strand
AAACCTTTAAAACATCGCGGACGGACAAGGAGGGCTCGCTGTTGTTGCGTTTTCTGGTTCTGTCGTCGCCGAAGGTCTTCCCGTGTCTTCTCCGCGTATCGATGATCCTTTTGACGAGCATGAACTTCTTGCCCTTGAGCTGCTTGCTTTCGTAAGCCTCCTGAAGGGCGCGTTGTTCATTGCCCGGCGAGTCCACGATCTTGATCGCCAGAAACATGGGCAGCTTGCCGGACTCGACAGCTGACAAAAGCCTGTCCTCGCCGCGATCAATGAGATTAAGAACGCCTTGGGCGTATTCAGGGGAGAGGCCTGTTTTTGCTGCAATATCTTTTACGCCATAGCCCTGTTGATGAAGGACATCTATTCCCTTCATCAGCTCGTTGGAATGGTGCTGTCGCCGCGCAAGGTTTTCGACAAGGCTCATGATCAAAGCCTGTTCCTCGTCCGCATCAATGACGATGGCCGGAATCTCCGTCTGGCCGCAGGCCATAAAGGCCTCAATACGGCCTTGACCACAAATCAGGTCGTAATCCTTGCCTTCCGCGCCAGACTTGCACGGCGTGACCGTGATGGGGCGTTTCAGCCCAACACGGGTCATGTTCGTCGCAATGTCCAGAAAAACCTTCTGGTTGCGAACGCGCGGATTGAGAATGTGGATCTTCTCTATCGGGATGAGTTTGATTTGGGAGGCACGCTTTCCTTTGCTCATGCGGCCTCCGGCAGAGCAACGCGCTCGGTCAGAAGGAAGAAGGGCTGTAGATCGTCAAACCGATAGGCGTCTAACGCCAAGTGGTTGTTCTCCGCAAGGCGCAGCTTGGGGTTCTCGACATCCAAAGCAGGCAACAGATAATAATCCAAGGCCTGTTTGTTTTCGGCATCCATACGGATCGCAATGGTGATGTCGGGGCGCAGGCCCGTATCGAGCCGAATGTTCCATCGAAGAGACCCCGCCTCGGTGCACTGAGACCGCGCCAATACAATGGAGACCGTGAATTCATTGTTCACGACCAACAAGTCGTTTTGAACCTCGCGATGAACTGTTCCGCCGAGTTCCTTGATCTTCCGGATCGCATCCTCGACGATTTCTGGGTAGAGCTTGCGCAGGTAGCGGTTGATCTCCTGATAGGAATAGTCGATGCCAGAATCGAACCCAATCAAACTGTAGGCCTTCACGAGACCGCCGAACCTGTGGGCATAGGCCGCGCTGGAGGGCATATCCTCCGTTTCGTTGATCAGAATGCCGGAAAGCCAGCCGTGGCGTTCGTGGAGGGCTTTGAGCTTGGAAAGCATCTCATCGTTCGTGATCCGGCGGCTACGCGCGCGGATGATGCCTTGGGCTGTGTAAAAATGGCGCGGCTCGACAACAGCTTCAAAGACGCCCTCGGCCCGAACCCACATTTCCGGCGTGTTTGTGACGCGGCGTTTTTTGAGTTTGAAAGATTTGCGGTTAAAAACGTTGTTGCCGATGTATTTCTCGTTAATCAGAACCTCGTGGATTGTACCGCGCGTCCAAGGCCGGCCCAGATCCGTCAGAACGCCTCGCGCATTAAGCCACGCCGCAATCTCGCTCTCCTGCAAGCCTTCTTCGGTAAATGCCCGATAGATCCACCGGACGTTTTCAACCTCCTCTTTGGGGCCGGGGACGAGGATCACCCGATCCGTCTGCAAGGATTTGTGCTCACCGCGCTTCAGCTCGCTCTTGGGGCTTTTGTGTTCGTCCACAAGCACGCGCCGGAGGCCATAACCGGCAGGCCCGCCTTGTCGAAAACCAAGTTCAATCAGGCGGCATTGGCCGGCAAACACCTTGCAGGACAGCTCACGGCTATATTCCCCAGCCATGGCGCGCTTGACGCCTTTGACGATGGTGGAAACGGGGCTCCCGTCGTTTTCAAACTGTTCGGCCACGTACTGGACGTCAATCCCCGCGCGGCGGCAGATGTATTCGTAATAGGCGCTTTCGTCCGCATCCTGGAATCGGCCCCAGCGTGTCACATCCAGAACCAGAATGACCTGAAAGTCCGCGTTTCCTGATTGGACGTCGGCAATCATCTGCTGAAGAGCATCTCGCCCTTCAAGTTTCAGGCCGCTTTTGCCAGCGTCCGTGTAGGTCTTGACGATCTCCATCTTTCGGCGAACGGCATATTCCCGGATCGCATCGGCTTGGTTCTCGGTCGAGTATTTCTGGTGATCCGTCGACATGCGGACATACATGGACGCCCGCAAGTTGCCCGACGGATCCTCCTGCGAAGATGACGCAGGGGGTGATGCCCCCTGATTGTTCTCGTTGCGTCCAAACATACAAAAAATCCTTATTCTGGCCTGCCGTCGCCGGAGGCCAACATCCAAAATCTCTCCATGTCCAAAAACTTAACCATGGAGAAAAACGATGTCTTCCGAATTATTGGGTAAAACTTTACCCAAGTTTTTTCTTGCTAAACTTGAGATGAGTATTGCAGCAGAGATTGCGAAGTCTTTGCGTCAGGATTTTCCAACTGTGAAAATTGCGGCGACAGCCATTGCAAAACAGGTCGAAACCAACATGGAAACGATCAAGAAATGGTACAACGGATCCAATGTGCCGTCGGCAGCGAACCTGATTATTTTGGCACGAGTGTCACCATCGGTACGGCGTGTGGTGCTGGATTTTATTGACGGCGTTCGATAGCTTTCTGGGCGCAGACATGCATCGGAAGAGAAGACGATGTTGTTCTGCGTCTAAGAACTCCCACCCCACTCTTGTCGCAAAATGATCGAACGCACAGGGGCCACCATGTGCGAACCATGTGTCGTTACTATGTGCAAAAAGCGAAAAGATTTGACAACAACAAGCAAAAACTGATAAAAATATCAAAGAATGAAGTGATTTCAATGGGTTATTGGCCGTTTTGGTAAGGATGGGGTTGTAGCTTCATAAAACCGCGACGGTTAGGAGCGTTTTGGACGCAGCTCTGCGAAGCAGAGTGCGCCCGAAGGGGCAAAATATGCTTGTTGCATATTTTGATCAATTCCTCTCGGCAGCACCATTTTTTCTTTTATATTTCCGAGGCTTATGCGCCATATTTTGGCGTCCAAATCGTTAATTTCCGTCCGATTTTATCTCGTGGTAGCCCTGTGAAAGCAAAAAGCTGAAAACCAGAGCATAATCAAACGATTATCTGGAGGCAAAGAATTGCAAATTCTTACCGTCAATTGCGTGAAATAGATTTGTGCCTGATCCAAGGGTTTTGATTACGACACCTAGGACGCTGGGGGTCGCGCTGTTATGGATCAGGCACAAACAAACATCCTTACTACTCAAACGCCGCGTTTTTCGAGCCGCTTTGGATGCCCTGCCGCATTGGCGACTTGGAACTGTTTGATCAAATCATCCAGCTTGATTTGCCCCAAATCGCCGTCTTCGCGGTCGCGTAATGAGACGAGGCCGCCTTCGGCTTCTTTGCGACCAATCACGAGGATTTTGGGAATCTTTCGCATTTGGGCATCCCGGATCTTCGCCTGCATGCGATCGTTGCGGGAGTCGATCTCCACGCGGATACCTGCCTCGATCAAGGCTTCCTCGACATCGCGTGCATAGTCCATCACATCATCCGTGATGGGGACGATAACCGCTTGAACCGGCGCGAGCCAGAACGGGAATGCGCCGGCGTAATGCTCAATCAGGATTCCCATAAAGCGCTCGACGCTTCCAAATAGCGCGCGATGCACCATCAGGGGGCGTTTGGCCGAACCATCGTCTGCGATGTATTCTAGCTCGAAGCGTTCCGAGAGGTTGAAGTCGAACTGAATGGTGCTGAGCTGCCATTGACGGCCAAGCGCATCATTGAGTTTAAGGTCGATTTTGGGGCCATAGAACGCGCCGCCGCCGAGATCATGTTTGAACGAAAGCCCTGCTTTCTCCACCGCCTTTTCAAGAGCCTTGGTCGCCAGCGCCCAATCATCGTCGCCGCCGATGCACTTGCCATCGGGTTTGGTCGAGATATAGGCTGTGAAATCCTCAAGCCCAAAGCTGCGGAGAATATAGAGTGAGAAATTCAGGGCGCGCGAAATCTCATCGTCAATTTGATCGGGACGGCAGAAAATATGCGCGTCGTCCTGCGTAAAGCCTCGTACGCGGGTCAGACCGTGCAATGCGCCGCTAAACTCGTAACGATACACGGTTCCGAACTCCGCCAAGCGCAACGGCAATTCTCGGTAAGAACGCGGGCGGTTTTTGTAAATGTGCATGTGAAACGGGCAATTCATCGGCTTGACGAAATATTCGTCTTCGTCGATCTTCATCGGGCGATACATGCTGTCGCGATAAAAACTGAGATGCCCCGAAGTTTCCCACAAATTGGCGCGTCCGATATGCGGGCTATAGACAAGCTGATAGCCGTTCATCAAATGCGCTTCTTTGCTGAAGCTTTCGGCAAGGTGCCTTACCATCGCGCCGTTTGGTTGCCAGAGGATAAGACCTGCGCCCACCTGCTCGTTGGTCGAAAACAACTCCAGCTGCTTGCCGAGCATCCGGTGATCGCGTTTTTTGGCTTCTTCAATGCGATAGAGATACGCGTCTAATTCAGCTTTACTGGGCCATGCGGTTCCGTAAATGCGTTGAAGCATTGCTTTGGAGCTGTCGCCGCGCCAATAGGCGCCTGCAATACTGAGAAGTTTAATCCCTTCCGCCGGGATTTCGTCGGTGCCAGCCAGATGGGGGCCTTTGCAAAGATCGGTGAACCCGCCTTGGGTATAGGTAGAAAGTTTCAACGCCTCGCCTTGTTTTTCGGCAAGATCGGCGATCATCTCAAGCTTATAGGGCTGATCCGCGAAAAGTTTGCGCGCTTCGGCAAGGGAGACATCTTTGACCACGAAGGCGCTTTTCTTGGTCAGGAGCTCTTTCATTTTGGTTTCGATTGCTGCCAAATCCTCAGGCACCAAGGGGCGGGAAAGGTCGAAATCATAGTAAAACCCATCCTCGATAGCGGGGCCGATCGCGATTTTTGCGTCGGGGAAAAGGCTTAAAACAGCTTCGGCCATGACGTGCGAGGCAGAATGACGAAGGCGGTCGAGATCGGCGTTATGTTCAGACATTTTTATCTCCTTAACAGCGCCGGATAGGCCTTGCGCTCCGGCAAAATAATAAAAGATCGTCACCAACAGTCCGGTAAGGATGGCGGGAGATCAGTCAGTAATGTGTGGGGGGAAGCCCTTATGCGGGCACAGCAATATATGACGGCCCTAGGCCGTCGTGGTGCATGTGTGCGTCGTTCGAATAGAAGAGGCGATCATATTTTTCATCATTTGATGAGGATGACACAAAAAAATCTTTCTTGCAATCCCCTCTTTCTATCCGCGTTTTTGCGGGTCTCGTAACAGAACCTTGACAAAGAATACACCCAAGTTGATTATGGGCACCGGTTCATAAGTGGCTTTGATGGCGTTGAAAGGATCTTGGGCATGAGGAAGTCGTCTTTCAGACAGTTCTTGCCTGCACGTGTTTGGCATTTATTCTTTCGGTTGGTGGTGCAGGGGCGGCGGAACCACAGGCATCAAGCGTCACGAAGCCTTTGCTGAGCGATGTGACCTCCTTCGTGTATTTCAACGGCATCGGTTCTCTCCATTGCGCGAACGTCGATCCGGTTTTGCTGAAACATAAAATTCGGCAGAGCAATCTTCTTGTCGTCGAGTACGAGGTTTATCGCGACAACGCGAACGCTTCATTATTGATGGCCTATGGCAAGCAATTCGACACAAGCTTTGGCATACCGATGGTTGTGACCGAAGGCAAGAAAGGCGGCACTGTCGTTGGCGATACACCCATTCTGGAATTGCTAGATTCGCTGATCGCCAAAAACAAAGGCAACGGTGACAGATACGGAACAGTTCATAGCGGGCTGCTTTAGCCTTGATAGCTTTAACCGTATCCTTCGGCAATTCTCGGAATCTAGAGGAGTCAAGCGTGAGCGGCTTTACTGGTGGTAGTGTTGAGATGCCCGAGCCAAAATCAAATCCACCTTGTCCTTTTTCTGTTGCAGCATTTATCTTTCTGTAAATGCTTGTCGTGTCTTTATCGTCGCCTGTTAGTGGTTTATAGGCAGCGTCGGGTACGCGGAGCATCCTTTTCTTCGTCCTTTGGAGCCATTTCGACAACGCTGTGCCACGACACCATTGCGTGGAGGGGGAAAGGACTACCTGCGGCAGCATGGGCTATGAGGTCATGACGCATTTTAACGACAGGATTGAGCGCGTGGACGCCCGCAGGTAGAGATGGCGGTTTTTATTGGGGTAAAGAGTAATCAAGGCGATTCATAATGGTGCGTAGGGAGGCCCCTTGAGCGTTTTTAATATGGTGCCAGCTGGCACCGCGCCATGTGTAGGGTGCATGAAACGCTACAAGAGCATCGAGCGGATAACAAAAGAAAATTGTGGCGGTGGTTAATGTGTAAGATGGTTTTTGTAGGCAACAATTGACAATTCTTTTGTAACTACGGTATGAGTGCGCGATGTTTAACACCAAATTCAGGAGGCCAAAATGACTGTAAAGCGGCAGCATGTGACACGCGGCCCCTGTTTTGCCCTGCGCCTTTATGCCGCAGGGCTGGGTGAAAAGTGATCTGAGACCCCCTATAATCCTGATCTTCTTCCAGCTTGTTCTGAACGGCGAACGCACTGGCGATTAACGCGCCTCTGCGCTGTTGTCCTTGTGCCCAAGTTGTATGGAAGAGAAGATCATGAGTTTTATCACACTGTATCAGGTCGGCGTTTTGACGCCCGAACCTTTGTTTCAAAATTTAAGCCTGACCATTAATGAAGGCTGTCGTATGGGTGTTGTTGCGGGCAATGGCGGCGGCAAAACCACGTTGCTGCGTTGCATCGCCGGGCTTGCTGAGCCAACGGAAGGCGAGATCACCTGTTCGCGCGGCATGCGCCTTGGCTTTGTCGAGCAAGATGTGCCCGCCGCGCTGCATGATCAAACGCTTTATGAGTGTTTGCGCTCGGCGTTGCCCTCCAATCAGCAGTCGGAAACGTGGCGCGTCGATGTTTTGTTGGCCTCGTTTGCGTTCCCGCAGGAGCTTTATCATCTTCCTATTCGCGCCCTTAGCGGTGGATGGCAGAAGCTTGCCCTTATCGCGCGGGCTTTTGTGGCGGAGCCGGACGCCCTGCTGCTGGATGAGCCAACGAACCATCTGGATCTTTCCAAGATACAATTTCTTGAAAGTTGGCTTAAGGAAAACGCGAGCCGGCTGCCAATGGTGATCGTGAGCCACGACCGGCAGTTCTTAGAGGCTTGTACCACGCATACGTTGTTTCTAAGGCCAAAAGAGTCAAAACTTTACGGGTGTTCTTATGGTGCGGCGCGAAAGTTGCTTTCGGCTGATGATGAGGCGCGGGAAGTTAGGCTGGAGCAAGATAAAAAAAACGCAAACCGCTTAAGAGCACAGGCAAGCGAGCTTAAGAATATCGGTATCAACTCTGGAAGCGATTTGGCCTTGAAGAAAGCTAAGCAGTTGAGGCAAAGAGCTTCAAATATTGAAAGCACTTTCAAAGAGCTGGACAAGGAACGCACAGCAGAGATCAAGCTGCGGAGTCGCGAGATTCATTCGCGTGTTTTGCTGTCGATAGAAGGCGTTGTCGTTCGAACACCGGATGGAAAGGCGCTTTTTAACACGGGTAACTTCAAAATCTTTCAAGGGGATCGTATCGTTCTTTTGGGTGCAAATGGTGCCGGCAAGTCGCAGCTTATCAGGCGGATTTATCGCGCGCTTCTAGATCCTGAGGGCACGCCAGATGTGAGGGTGAGGCCATCGATTGTTGTCGGTTATGCCGACCAGCACATGTCGCAATTGCCCGATCATGAAACGCCGTTTGAGGTTATTACAAACCGCTTTCATTTGGGTGATCAACGCAGCCGCACGCTTCTGGCCGGGGCAGGGTTTCCGGTAGGGCGGCAGAACGATCCTGTTCGGGCGTTTTCGCTTGGACAAAAGGCGCGACTGGGGATGCTGGTTTTGCGATTGACTGAGCCGAACTTCTACCTGTTGGATGAGCCGACGAACCATGTTGATATTGTCGGACAGGAAAAGCTGGAGGCTGAAATCCTTGCGCAAAATGCAACGTGCCTGCTCGTGTCGCACGATCGCAGTTTTGTAGGCGCGATCGGGACACGCTTTATCAGGATAGAGAACGCCAAATTGATTGAATCTGTTGCGGATGGTTGAGGGCATTACGTCGTGCCTGCTTCGCGTTGAGCTAGATAGTCGCGACCCTTGCCGACGGTCGTGTTGACGGGTTGGTTCGCTTTGCACATGGGACAGTCGGCCTTGTCCCATGAGGGAAGACGAAGAGAGGCAAGGCAATGAAGTGGTGCGCCGATTATATCCTCATTAATTCTGTCTGGATCGCGGTTGACCATGGCGCAGGCGGCAATGACCTCGCCTCCCGCGTCTTTTACTGTGCGCACAACCTTAGTAAGCGATCCGCCAGTGGTCAGGATGTCTTCGACAACAAGAACCCGTTTGCCGCGGACGAGAGCATCATAGCCTCGCGTGAAAATCTGGTCCTTGGTTACGGTTTTTTCTGTGTAAAGGGCAAGAACATCGCGACCTGTCATCTCGCTCAGGTGATAGGCGATGCCTTGCGAAAGAAGAATGCCGCCAAGCGATGGGCCAACCACCACTTCAATAGTTCTGTCGGCAAACAGGGTTGCCATTGCCTTGCAGACGGCGGAAAGCGCGTGGGTGTGCGGGTAAATCGCGTCTTTGTTGAGATAACTATCAAGGTGTTTGCCAGATGTCGCAATGATATGGCTTTGGGTGATATAGCCGCCTGTTTGTTTCAAGAGTTCCAAGAAATCTTGTTCTGTCATGGTTTATTCTCCTTTTGATAGCTGTGATTTGTATGTTTCGATGCGTTGGCGGACATGTGCGGCATAGGCATTCTGATCTATGGAAAGATCTTCTACCTTCGTAATCCCGCGCTGAACGGGCACAAGCACGCCAGAGCCATCCTGACGGAAAAGGGCGTCAATGTTGTCGGCTTTGCCGCCTTGGGGACCAAGACCGGGGCAAGAAAGATGGAGTCCGGCATGATCTTGCGCAGTCTGCGTCCATCTTCGGGATAGGTTGCGCCGACGACGGCACCGATAGAGGAAAGGCCGCAGGCGCCGATGGTTTCTTCTGCCCATTCGGCGACGAGCTGCGCGATCCGATCGGAAACGCGCGTGTCGCCAATTTCCCTGTCTTGCAGCCAGCCTGCGCCCGGGTTTGATGTTTTGACGAGCATGAACAGGCCTTTCCCGTATGTCTTGGCACAAGCGACGAAAGGCTCCAGCGTTTCGGGACCAAGGAACGGATTGATGGTCAGGCAATCGACTTCAAGGTCTGATGAGCCACCGGCGCTGGCGGGGGTGAGGTAGGCCCGCGCATAAGCTTCTGCCGTGCCGCCAACATCACCGCGCTTGGCGTCCAGAATAACGCCGTGGCCGTGTCGCTTGGCCTCGGCAATGCTTTCGGCCAGAACTCCTACGCCAGCCGCGCCATGCGCCTCAAAGAAAGCGGATTGGTATTTGATGAAACCAACCTGATCTGCTGTTGTTTCCAGAAGGAACATCACATAAGCGCGCAGGACATCTGTAACGGAGCGTCCGCCAGTTTTAAGGAAGTCGGGAATATCGGAAAGAAGCGGATCAATCCCCAAGACAAGATCACTTCGCGCTTTCACCTTGTCACTTACAAAATCAGCCCAGTGTTTGTTCATGTTGTTCTCCTTTTGTGGGTTAAAATGGGCATAAAAAAAGCGCCTTGCGGCGCGGGGTAGGGGAAGAAAAGGGGGAAAGGAATCGGCGTTTGTGAAAGAATATTTTGCCGCTGTGCCGCAGCAATCTGTGGACTGTGACGTTGTCATCAGCCATCCGCGAAACCTCTTTGTTCGGGTGGAAACCGCATTTTGTGTACAAAGCGGTTAGATTTTTGTCAAAACAATTTTTTGCGGCAGCAAAAAGGGCTGCTGTTAGGGTATTAATTTTAAGAACGGCGCCATCGCGCCCTCTGTTAACAAAGCTTATGTCGCTGACGGCCTTGATTTGGGACAGGACAAGCTAATGATATTTTTTTGAGGTTTCTTCAATCTCCTTTGAAATTCTTTTGGCTCCTTGAAACTCGTTCACCTCCTCCCGAATCACATGATTTTGTTTTGAGCGAAAATTAAAGGCATCTATACTGGTTGTTCCCTAACAAAAAAGAAGACAAACATGTGGCAAGAGATATGGAACACAATCCTGTCGGAGTTTGGCGACATCCCCGACATCCAGCAGACCACGCGCATTACGCTTCGTCTTTGTGTCGCCGCCCTTATGGGCGGGTTGCTTGGATATGAGCGGCAGAGGCGAGGGAAAACCGCTGGGGTGCGAACGCACATGCTTGTTGCAATGGGGGCTGCTCTTTTTGTTCTTATCCCTCAACAGGCCGGAGCCTCAATAGAAGAGTTAACCCGTGTATTGCAGGGATTAACAGCTGGTGTTGGTTTTCTTGGTGCAGGGGCCATTATTCAGGGGAGCGGTCAAATTGAAACGCGGGGGCTGACGACGGCAGCAGGTATATGGATAACGGCAGCCATCGGGGTGTCCGCTGGCATGGGGCGCGAATCAACCGCTATCCTAAGCACCCTTTTTGCCCTCTTTGTCCTTTCAATCGTTCGGGTTTTGCGAGATAAAACTTCGACCAAAGAATGAAGGTTCCTACGTGCAAAGAAGATATCGAAGACGATCCCGCAAGTCTTCATCTGTCAGATCGTTGTTGATTAGGAGTTTTGCGTCCAAAAGCTCCTGCGCGCCTTTGACAAGGCACGCTTCGATGGCCTCGCTACGTTCAGGATTTCCGAGCATATAAAGGTCAAAACGATCGGCCAGTCCTTTTTCAACCCGTGCATTAATGCGTTGTTGACGGACAGAGTGATCGACATCTAGCACAAGGACATGAGCGCCAGTCTTTTCTTTGACTAAAGAGAAAGTGTGACGCAGAGAGTCGGAAACGAGCAACTCCCCCCTAGGTGTTGTCTGACGTGCCCAGTAAAAAGCCAGTGCTCTGAGGCCGTTGTGGCCGACAACAATAAGCTTTTTGCGCGGACCGCGAAAGCGGATTGCATCCCGCCGCGTCCACAAAGAAAAGATCAGGGGCATGAGCCTGCCCACGAAAGGATAAAAAGCCAGAAAAAGGGCTTCCTGTGCACGGTCCAGAAAGCCTTTGTTGGTGCTGTAGGCTTCCTTTGTCGTAGCGCCGCAGAAAAAACGTTTTCGTTTTTCAACTTCGCCGCCAGCCTCACGGATCATGTTCTCTAGGATGTTTGTAACATGATCTTTGCCTGAGGCATCTGTTCCGATGACAAGAATGACGTCAGGAAAATTATAAGGAGGGTAGAGAAAGGGCATGGTGAATCCGTGTAAAGGAGAAAGAAACAGGGCGCAAAAACATCACAAAAAGGCCATATATCTTATCGGCGGCCAAGAATATTCATGAAGGTAAGGCATAACAAGCCGAAAATATTTTGCTTAGGAGCCCTTGATCTTTGCCATAAAGTGATTACTATTATATCTACGAATAGCGGGCCGGGCCCCTCTGGCGATAAGGGTATTAATCTTCCTTATCGTGATGTCGGACCGCATCGGGAAATGTTTTTTCCGGTGTTGGTTTGATTTTCTTTAAAAAACCTATACCGAAAACCTCCCGATCAAACAGAAACTTTTGACACCAAGGAGGAGAATAGACATGCCTTTACTTACATCACCGATTGACGGGTCTCCGATGCGTCAAATTCACCGCTATGGCATAGAGATTGATGTTTGCCCGACCTCGGGGGGAATCTGGCTGGACAAAGGAGAGCTTGAAAAAATACTCGCCCTTTTGCAAGAGGAAGCAGACAACAGGCCACCCCCTGACCGAGTGCAGGAAGAGCGAAGATATCATCAGGAAGACAGATACAAAAGGGACGATGACGATTATCATCGTTATAAAGAAAGAGGTTACTATGGCTCCGGCAAGCACTATAAGAAAGAAAGCAAGGCCTCGCGTATCATGGACCTTTTTGATTTCTAGGAAGGAAAAGGCACCGTAAAAAGCTGGTAACGGCTTTTTACGGTGTTTGGCTATAACGGGAAAGAACATGACAGATCTATTGATGGTATTTGGTGGTCTCGCGCTATTGTTTGTCGGCGGCGAGGCTTTGATTAAGGGGGCAGTCGCGTTGGCCCGAAACTATGGGCTTTCCAGCCTGTTGGTCAGCGCCGTTGTTGTCGGCTTTGGCACATCCATGCCAGAGCTAACGGTCTCGGTGGGCGCGGCGTTGCGCGGATCGTCCGATATTTCTGTTGGAAATGTCCTCGGGAGCAATATAGCAAACATACTTCTAATTATTGGCGTTGCTTCGATTATGACGCCCCTTTTAATCGAGAGAAAGGCGGTGAGGCGAGATGCGTTGGTTGCGTTGGGCTCAAGCCTGATTTTGTGCGCACTCGCTCTTTTCGGGCAAATCGGCTTTATATCGGGGCTTATCTTGTTTTTGATGGTTGTTGCTTATATTTCTTGGTCTTATGTCCAAGACAGCAAAAACGGACAAGAGACGATACAGCATATTGAGGAAGATATAGAAGGCAAGCCGGAGCTTGGGCGGCTCAAGGCGGCGCTTTACAGTCTGGCGGGACTTGTTCTGCTGATGGGCGGTGCCCATGTATTGGTCGAAGGGGCTGTTTCGATCGCACGTAGTTTCAATATTTCAGAGGCGGTTATCGGTCTAACGATCGTTGCTGTTGGAACATCTCTTCCTGAGTTGGTCACGGCTATTGTCGCAGCATATCGTCGCCACAATGATGTGATTATTGGTAATATTTTGGGCAGCAATATTTTCAACATCTTGTCTATCCTTGGGATAACGGCGATGATCACGCCTATACAGATTTCTGATAAAATCGCTGCGTATGACATCTGGATCATGTTAGGGGTGACGTTGCTGTTTTCGATCTATTTGCTGCGTGGCTGGGCGATCCGGCGCGCAAGTGGTATCGTAATGCTTGCGGCATATACAGCTTATACGGCATGGCTGTATTGTGGCAGATAAGATGAAGGTCGGCACAAGATCGTGATGACAGCTTGTTGTTCCAACAGGGGCTTTGTCTCTTTGATTAAAGGAGGGGTTCCATGCGTCCAAGATTAAACGGTGAAAAGCCAAAGTCGGTTATCGATGCCTTCCGCGATGTGGCGAAGGCTGTAGAAGGGGACAAGATCAGCATCGACGCTTTTTCCAAGGGGCTTGGCCGCCGTAGCTTCGGTTTTATGCTTCTGACTCTCAATTTACCTAATCTGATCCCGCTGCCATTGCCGTTGCTCTCCGTTATCTTTGGCTTTCCCTTGGGTCTGGCGGGGCTACAGTTGGCTTTGGGGTTTGAGAGGCCGTGGATTCCCCGCTTTTTGCGTGAGCGAGGGATTAAAAAAGAAGAAATGTTATTTTTCTGCGATCAAGTGGACCAGCGTTATGGATGGTTTCACCGACTCATCCATCCGCGCCTGCTTTTCCTGACCCGCGGCGGGGCGGTTCGTTTGATCGGTCTTGCGATTTCGATTCTGGCGTTTGTGATGGTATTGCCCGTTCCCTTGGGCAACCTTGTTCTTGCCATTCCTATCGCTCTGTTGGCGCTAGGGTTGATCGAGCGCGACGGTTATTTTGTGATCGGCGGTCTGTTTCTTGGCGTTGGCGGCCTATTTTTCAATTTGCTGGTCGGATCGACAATCCTTTATGGAATGATAAAGGCGTATGGACACATGTTCGGGTAGGGTCTGTTTATAACCAATCACAAAGAAAGCTTAACGAGGAACGAGGAAAACAATGAAACGCGTCATTCTATTTCTTGCCACCAACTTTGCCATCATGCTCGTTTTGGGCATGGTCACAAGACTGCTAGGCGTTGATAGGTATCTAACGGCAAACGGCCTTGATCTCGTATCTCTTCTGGGGTTTGCTGGGGTTATGGGCTTTGGCGGCGCGTTTATTTCTTTGTGGATGTCCAAACCCATTGCCAAATGGTCAACGGGCGCGAAAGTAATTGAACAACCGCGCACGGTGGAGGAGCGATGGCTTGTCGATACGGTTTCGCGACTTTCCCGTGCCGCTAATCTTCCGATGCCGGAAGTGGCGATGTATGAGGGCGAAGCCAATGCTTTCGCAACGGGTGCGAGCAAGTCCAGCTCGCTCGTCGCGGTTTCAACGGGCTTGATGCAGTCCATGACGCGCGAAGAGGTCGAGGCCGTTCTTGCACACGAAGTCGCGCATATTCAAAACGGTGACATGGTGACCTTGACCTTGATTCAGGGCGTGGTGAACACATTTGTTTTCTTTCTGGCCCGCGTTGTGGGTTATGCGATAGATCAGGCCATGCGTAAACCTGACGGGGAAGGCGAACAGCAAGAGAGCGCAGGTGGCTTTGGCTATATGATTACAGTTTTTGTCTGCGAAATGGTCTTTGGCATTCTGGCAAGTGTTATTGTGATGTATTTTTCACGTCAGCGCGAGTTTAGGGCCGACAGAGGCGCGGCAAACCTGCTTGGCTCTCCGCAGCCGATGGTTGCAGCCTTGCAGCGGCTCGGGTCTATCAGTGCGGGGGAGCTTCCCCAGAATATGGCGGCTTCGGGCATCGCGGGCGCTGGAAAGCTCTTGGGCTTGTTCTCATCCCATCCTGCGCTTGAGGACAGGATAGCGGCGCTGCGCGCATGATCCTTTGAGGGGCTTTTGAGGTGAGTGGCGTGAGCGTTCTCTGTGGGGATCATGCCGTTCGTCGACACTTCTTTCTATAGAGCGGTCGTCGGGCCAAAGGTCCGGCCATGGATCGGGGACGCGTTAAGAACAGCGATAACAAGGCTCTAAGCCAAAAACGGCCTTTGGGAGATAATAATTAAGCGAAAAGTAAATATTGAAGCCTAGAATTTATGATGAGGATAGAAGAAGGTCAGTTTTGGGCCTTGTTTTTTATGGAGGGAGATTTCAATTGCTTAAAATACTTTTCTCCAGCTTGTTGATGATTTTCATCACCCAGTCATCTGATGCCCTTGCTGCTTGGGAGGTCAACGACTGCGCTCCGGGCGCCTTAGACAAACCGGCGGAGTGTCAGTATAGAGTGCTGTCGCTTACGCCTGCACCGACTTTGGCAAAGAGCCTGGGAATAAGATTGGATAATGGCGTAAACCATGTTTTATTTAACAATTATCCGGTTTCTACCTATCCCACAATCGGCCCGAGATTTGTGAGCAATACTAGCGGCAGCGATATTTTTATACCACAAGCAACCGCCGACGAATTCAAGTCCTTTTTGGAGGCTCCTACGCCGGGGGTAGTGAAAAAATACGCAGTTGCTCCACGAACCTATACGGCAACGCCTTCTTTGTGTCCTGGAATGACTCCTAGCTCGGTTTTTTTCGATGTTCCTGCGTCTCTTTATTCGACCAATCCGGTCGTTGTTGTCAGATACACACCTGTCGTTGATGAGAACAATCCGATAACGACCAAAACAACCGTTACCCCGTCGACTGTTTTAAGGAATAATGCGTATCTCGTGTTTACTTTGACGCGAAATGATTGCTCAACGGACGCGCAGTCAAACGGTCCTTACTGCGTGCTTGCAAAGTTTCGTGAACAGCAAACACTAGTTTTTTCGGCACAGGGCATAAAACCAAGCTTTAGTTGGGGAAACCCTGTCGTGACTCGCGTCTTTACTCTAAGCAAAAATAATGGCGCATACCTGCCTGTTGCAAACTGTAATTCTGTTGCGCCACCGATAAACGGTTCTTGTGGCAGTTCAAATGGAAAAACTCTTTCCAGTATCCCCGCGACGACCACGTTGTGCGCCTATGGTAATCCAACTGCTGTTTCAGAGAGCGGTTCTTGGACTTGGAGCTGTTTGGGAGTGAGCGGCGGTACAACGGCTAACTGCTCGGCACAAAAGACGGTTGTTCCTGTATGCACGCCCACGGCATGTAAGACGTGTAATTCAAGCGGGGCGCTTGTTAACGTAGCTAACGAAACGCGATGTATTGTAGGTGGGGGTGTTTGGACTGTGACCTCTACGAAAGCGGGCTGGTGCTATAATGGTGTTTGTCGCGCCTATTTCTTTGACGATTGTAGTAAAACAAAGAATTATGTGACCAGATGTTTTAAAGCTAACGTCAAGAGTAACCGGACAATCGGCACTTATGAAGAGAGGTCTTGTTCCAGTTGTACTATAAACACAGAAAACGATAGTTGCACGTCTTGCAGAGACATATGGGGAAGCGGTCGAGTTGGCCAGTGGGATCACAACGTGAACTTTGATTGATGAGCCTTCTCCTAACGCTTTTCTGTATGTAGAAACATGGTCATGCCGCAAATAAACTTTGCGGCATGACCAATTCTTTCGCTGGGCCATAAGCTTGTTGGCTCGGCCATCACCAGCAGTACGATCCCAACAGCAACTTTGATGGGTGCGCCACCCACAGCGACTGTCGCGCCGCTGTCGTTTGCTCGCGCTGGTTTAATCATGAAGGACGGCGTAATTGTCGTCGCCAGCTCCATACGCGAGATGATAACGGATCGAACAGCTCTTGAAGCCTATGAGTTAGAGCCCTAAAACACGAGCATCCCTAGCGCCACACAGGGTCTCCCAGATTGAGATCTTTTTCATCAATCAAAGCACCAGCGGCAGCACCGGTTGCCCCACCAATGGCGGCTCCGGTTGCGGGGCTTCCCATTAAGGCGCCACCCACAGCGCCGACACCTGCGCCAATACCCGCGCCACTAAGCGCTCGGTCAGACGTCTTGGTGCCGCAGGCAGATAGAAGCATAAGGCCTGCAACGGAAAGAAGAAGGAGTCGTTGTGTTTTCATGATGCCCTCCTTTGTTATAGACGATTATATTCTTACGTTCGTCATTGTAACATAAAGAGCGCCCTCGTGAAAATTCTGTGTGTAGGGCTTTGGTTTCCCTGCTCCCTTATCCGCGCAAGGTTCCGCCAACCGTTTTTTCAACCGCCTGCGTGATTGTTGAGGAAACGGCCTCGATCTCGCCATCCGTGAGCGTATGGTCTGTGGGCTGGAGCATAACGCTCAGCGCGACGGACTTCTTGCCTTCGGGAACGCCTTTGCCCTGATAGATGTCAAAGATTGTGACCTCCTGAACCAGCTTCTTTTCGGCCTTCTTGATGGCTGTGACCAGCTTGTCGGCCTCGACCTTTTCATCCATAAGGAAAGCAAAGTCGCGTGCAACGGGTTGCAGGCTTTCCATCTTGAGTAGAGGTTTTGCCGTGCCGCTCTTGCGTGGCGCGGGGATGCTGCCCAGATAAAGCTCGCACGCCACCATGGGGCCTTCCGCACCACAAGCGTCCAAAACCGCCGGATGAACTTCTCCAAAATAACCGAGCAAAACGGGCCCCAGACGTAAAGCTCCAGAGCGGCCCGGATGATAGTAGCTGGGCGCTTCTCCTGCGACCACCTGCAAAGACGATGTTGGCGCTCCGGCGAGGGTGAGGGCCGCGATCGCATCGGCCTTGATGTCATAGACATCGACGGGACGGGCTTTGTCGGCCCAGTGGCGTATTGTCTGTCCGGCGCGTAAAGCTGTGGCGCAAAGAACTTGTCCCTCCACGCTCATGTCACGATAGGTGGGGCCAACCTCAAACAGCGCGACATTAGCATAGCCACGATCGGCATTGCGCTTGGCTGCCATCACGAGATTACCGATAATTGAGCTGCGCATCACATCCAGATCGGCGCTGATAGGATTGATTAGGCGCAGGCAGTCTTTCACTTCGCCGAAATGTTGCGCGATATCGGATGACATAAACGACCATGTCACTGCTTCCATCAGGCCGCGAGCCGCTAGGGCGCGTTTGGCTTTTTCTGCGCGTTGGTCGATTAGATCAAGGCCACAGCGCGTGATGATCTCCTCGCGTGGCATCGAAATGGCAGGGATAGCGTCATAACCCAGCACGCGGATGACTTCCTCGGTCATATCGGCGGGGCCTTCAATATCGCCGCGCCAGCTTGGGGCCGTGACCTTCCACGCCTCGGCGCCTTTCTCAATCGTAAAGCCAAGCGTGGTCAGGATTTCTTCTTGTTTCGTCTCTGGTACATCGACGCCGATGAAGGACGCCATCATGGATGGTTTATAGCTGACCATCTTGCGCTCCGTCGGCACCTTTCCAACAATGAGCCGATCGCTGACGATGGTTTGTTCAGTGCCGCAGAGATCGATAATCATCTGTGCGGCCATGTCGGCCCCAGAGATTACAAAGTCGGGATCAACGCCGCGTTCAAAGCGATAACGTGCATCGGACACAACGCCTAGGGCGCGGCCTGTTTTGGCTGTGCGGGACGGATCGAAATAGGCGGATTCGATCAACACATCGCCGGTGTCGTCTTCGCAGCCGGATGTTTCACCGCCCACGATACCTGCGAGTGACAGAAAACCGGCGTCGTCGCCGATGGCGGTCATCCCGGCTTCAAGCGTATAGCTTTTGTCGTTGAGCGCTTGAAAGGTCTCGCCGCCCTTGGCCGGACGGACCCACAGATTGCCTTTCACCTTGCGCATGTCGAACACATGCAGCGGACGGCCCACATCAAAGGTTAGATAGTTGGTAATATCGACCAAGATCGAAATCGGACGCAGACCAATGGCACGCAGACGTTGCTGCAGCCAATCGGGGCTGGGGCCATTTTTAATGTTGCGAATGGTGCGTGCAACAAAAAGCGGGCAGTGATGTTTTTGCGCTTCGGGAAAATTCAGCGACACGCCAACGTTGCAAGCTTCCGTTCCCTTGGGGGCCTCAATCTTGAGCGGCTTAAGCGTGCCCAGACCGGCGGCGGCCAAATCGCGGGCAATGCCGCGCACGCCTGCGCAATCGGCGCGATTGGGGGTCAGGTTAATCTCGATCACCGGATCGCCGACAGGAACGACATCCAGAAACTTCGCCCCGACCGGCGCCTCTTCGGCAAGCTCCATAATGCCAGCCGCATCGGAGGTCAGGCCCAGTTCGGCGCCCGAGCACATCATGCCCTGCGACTCCACGCCACGGATCTTGCCAAGCTTCAGCGCTTCGCCGCTGGCGGGGATCACATCGCCTACATGGGCCAAAACGGTTTTAAGTCCCGCGCGGGCATTTGGCGCACCGCACACGATTTGCAGCGTCTTATCGCCCGTATTGACGGTGCAAACCTTGAGCCGATCGGCTTGCGGGTGTTTGTCCGCGGTCACAATTTGTGCGACGGTGAAGGGGGCGAGCGCCGTGGCGCGGTTTTCTACGCCTTCGACCTCAAGGCCCAGCGCGGTCAACTTTTCGCAAATCGCTTCAAGCGACGCATCCGTGTCTAAATGATCTTTCAACCAGGATAGGGTGAGTTTCATATGTTCCTCGTGGGGTTGTAATCTCTAAATAAGTTTATCCCGCCAGCGCTGGATTGGGGATGTCGAGCGGGACAAAGCCATAATGCTTGAGCCAGCGGATATCCGCCTCAAAGAAGGTGCGCAGATCGGGGATGCCGTATTTGAGCATGGCAAGGCGCTCGATGCCGGTGCCAAAGGCGAAGCCCTGATACTTGTCGGGATCGACGCCACAGTTTCTTAGGACTGCGGCATTGACCATGCCACAGCCGCCGATCTCCAGCCAATCGCCGTAATTGCCAAGCTTCAACTCGCCCCCCTTGCGTGAGCAGCCGATATCAACTTCAGCGCTGGGTTCGGTGAAAGGGAAGTAGGAAGGGCGGAAGCGCAGCGGCAGATCGTCAATGCCAAAGAAAGCGCGCAGGAAGTCAAGCAAGCATCCTTTGAGGTGACCCATATTCGTCTTTTCATCGATGACCAAGCCCTCGAACTGATGGAACATCGGCGTGTGGGTCATGTCATAGTCGCAGCGATAGGTGCGGCCCGGCGCGATGATGCGGATGGGCGGTTTATCCTTCAGCATCGTGCGGATTTGCACCGGCGAAGTATGAGTGCGCAAGACCATCGGCATCTCGCCATCCTGCGGCATATAGAAGGTATCCTGCATCTGGCGTGCGGGGTGATCGGGCGGCAGGTTCAGCGCGGTAAAGTTGTTCCAGTCCGTCTCGATGTCCGGTCCTTTGGCGACAGAGAATCCCATCGCGGCAAAAATCGTGACAATCTCGTTCATCGTTTGCGTGATGGGGTGAACGCGTCCTTCGCCATCGGGTCGTGCGGACAGCGTGACATCCAGCCGCTCCTTTTCAAGGCGGGCATTGAGCGCGGCGGCGCCCAGCACTTTTTGCCGGATGTCGATAGCTTGCGTGACGGCTTCTTTGGCGACGTTGACGGCGGCGCCGAAAGCCTTGCGCTCTTCGGCGGGCAGGGTCGGCAGTATTTTCATCAATTCGGTCAGTTTGCCTTTTTTGCCCAGCGCTTCGACGCGCACAGCGTCAAGAGCGGCGGAGTCTTGCGCTGCGCCGATGGCGGCGATCACTTCGGATTGCAAAGCCTGAATATCTGAGTGCGACATTATAATTTCCATTCCCTTTTGATCACGATTTTTTAGAAAGCGCGTCCTTTTCCTGAAAACAAAAACGGAAGCCCCGCCGTTTGGCGAGACTTCCGCAAGTGTGCCACCTTGGTGGCCTATTGTCTTCTTAAACGTGTGCTGTTACGCGGCTTTCTTGTCCAAAGCAGCCTTGGCCTGGTCAACCAGCGCCTTAAAGGCTGTGGGCTCGGTTGCGGCGAGTTCAGCGAGCTGCTTGCGGTCCAGCTCGATACCCAGCCGCTTGAGCCCGTTGATAAATCGCGCATAGGTCAGGCCATGCTCGCGTACCCCTGCATTGATGCGCACAATCCACAAAGAACGCATATCGCGCTTTTTATTGCGACGGTCGCGATAGGCATAACGGAGTGCCTTTTCGACCTTCTCGATCGCAACGCGGAAACAGGTGCTGGCGCGGCCGCGATAGCCCTTGGCCAGCTTCATAATGTCTTTATGACGGGAATGAGCCGTCACGCCTCTTTTTACACGTGCCATGGTTCAGTCCCCCTTAGTAGCTATTCGGTAAGAAATATTGTTTGACGTTTTCACCGTCGGCCTTGAACAAGATCAGGCCTTGACGAGCTTCACGCTTCATCTTCTGGGGGCGCTTACGCATATTGTGACGCTTGAGTGTCTTTCCGGCTTTCACGGCACCAGAGCCTGTGACGCGGAAACGCTTTTTGGACCCGCTGTGGGTCTTCATCTTAGACATTTCGTTTTCCTTTGTTAAATCGTTACTTTTCAGTGACAGCCCGGCATGTCTAGGGCGCGGGATCGTGTCAAGGAGGCCATCTTTAGCGAATCCCGCCCTCCATTGCAAGGGCGAAAGAAAAGGGGCCCACACGTTGCCGAGGGGCCCCTTATAGTATTAACCTTTATAGTTGGGCCTATGCCGCCTTGTCTTGTAGCCAGCTGACAAGGGCTTGCTTGGGCAGGGCCCCAACCTTTGTCTCGATGAGCTCCCCATCCCTGAACAGCAACAGGGTCGGGATGCTGCGGATGCCGTATTTGGTTGGTGTTTCAGGGTTCTGATCCACATTCATTTTGCCGATGGTCAGCTTGCCCGACATTTCGGAGGCAACCTCTTCCAACACGGGGCCAAGCATACGGCAGGGACCGCACCATTCAGCCCAGAAATCGACAAGCACAAGGCCGGAGGACTTCAAGACGTCAGATTCGAATGAAGAATCAGTGAGTTGTTTCGTATTGTCACCCATGTTCGCGACTCCTTGTGGGTTCGTGAAAAGATCAAAGCTAGACTCAGCCTATCGTACTCGCTGCGCGGGTGTAAAGCGCATATCGTGTGGGGCCATTTTAAAAAGCAACGGGCCCTTGAAAAAAGGCACACGCCGTCCTTTTATTGTCAATAGCAGGAAACAGGGGAGCCGTCAAGAATAAAAACCTATCATGTGCATTTAATTATGAATCCCCCCAAAGGCCTGCTGTTTCGCGCTTGAACTGGCACAAAATACCTGCTTGGGAACGTCACACGGGAGGGGCTTTTGCTAACACATTGAATAAATGGGGTAAAGAATCTGGCACGGCCTTTGCTTCTTCCTAGCCGAAGGAAGGATCGTTCTATGAGTCAGGTTGTCGCGACATATACATCCCCATGGGCTACACAGCAAGCAGCGCAAGCATTGGCGGCGCAAAAGCAATTGGTGCAGGATAGGGCTGCTGCCAGTCCCGCTCCTGCTTCTGGGGCAAATTCATTTGCCTCTCATTTGTGTCGGTCGGATAACGTGGCCGTGACGGCAGAGCCCTTGCCTTTAACGGGATCGGCCAAGGTTCAGGCTCCACCTTCCGCGACGACAGCCCCTTCTCAACAAAAGACAGAAGCCAAAGCGGTAGAAGACAAAGTCCCGACCTATCGTGGGGCCGTGACCGAAGAAAGTGATATTCGGGCCGAGATGAATTATGTCCCGACGGAGGACGACGATTTCGGCTTTTGGGATTTTGTGGATCTTGTCAATCCGCTGCATCACATTCCGATTGTCGGAACGATTTACCGCGAGCTGTCTGGCGACACGATCAAGCCGGAGGTGCAGGTTGCCGGTGATGTGCTTGTGGGTGTGGCAACGGGCAGCGTCCTGTTAAGTGCTGCCTCAAGCATCGCCAGTGTAGCGTTAGAGCAAAGCACAGGTAAAGAGCCGACGATTATGGTTGCCAACGCCTTGTTCGGGGACGGGGACAAGGTTCAGGTGCCGGATCCCATCGATGAGCCGAAGGTTGTGGTTGCGGATGCGTCATCGGAACTGGCGTTACACGATCTGGCCCCGCCTCCACAAGCCGCGCCGCAAGTTGAGGTTAAGAGCCAGTTGGCTGAAGCTGTCGCCTCGATCAAGGAACCGGAAACAAAGGCGGCACCGGCACAGACCCATTTGGCGTCGTCGTCGCCTTTGTTTTCCTCACAGGCTCCCTTGGCAGCACAGACGGCTCAAACGGGAAGCGTGCGGATGGGCAATGTGATCTATACGAGCCCCTTGATGAATAATGCCGCCAAGGCTCATGCGACACAGCGCATGGCACAAGTTACACCTGTTTCAGCTTCGACAGGGAAAGAAGCGGCTGCGGCTGAATTGGCGACGGCAAAGATACAGGCTCAGGAAACAACATCGGCGAAAACAGCGACGTCTGTCGCTTCTGACAGTATATTGCAACAGATGCCGCAGCAGGCACAGGCCAAAGCGGCGGGCAATCCGTTGCCACCCCAGCTTATTCAGGATTTGATGCTCAAGGCGCTCGATAAATATCAAACGGCCCATCAAATGGGCACAAGCGATACGGCGGTTGATTAAACCTTTCTCTTTATCCCCGTGGGGGCATACGGACTTTCTAAAAAATCTGGCGCTCGCTTCGTTTCGATGCGCTGTAAGGAGTTCTGATCCGGGCGGGCATGACATACCTCTTTCGAAACATCCTTAAGCGATAAATTAACAAGTCATGAACCATCGGCTGTTATAGTAGCCAGCATGTTGTTTTTAGGCCTGATTTCCCCTGATGCCGCGCTGTGTCACGCTTTAAGCGAGCAGCTGAAGCAGGGTAATGCGTGGCAGTCCGCCCAGTTTTCATCCCCCGAAGATGCGCTTGCGGCATGGAGTGCCAGTCTGCCACCGCTCATTTTTTGGGATGCCCAAATGGCGCCGATCAACGATGAAATGGCCAACTTTTTTGCGATGCGACTTGATCAAATGACGCCGACCAGCATTCTGCTGGTTTTGGGCGAAGCGCCGGAGCGTCTTGAAAAAGACTATGTGACGGAAAGGTTCCAGCGTCCCTTGCGGCTTGGCTATCTTTTGACGCGCTTGCAGTTTTATCAGCGTGTCGTGCAGCAAGCGCCGGACGTAACATTGACGTTGGGTCCGTGGTCCTTTTCGCCGCGTACGCGCAAGCTGTTTCGTGACGGGCAGGGCGATCCCGTCAAGCTTACGGACAAAGAGTCGTCTCTGCTTGAATATCTTTATGCCGTTGAAACACCCGTCTCGCGTGAGGAACTTTTGGGCGCGATCTGGGGTTATGATACCTCGATCGATACCCATACGCTTGAGACGCATATCTATCGCCTTCGTCGCAAACTGATGGAAGGGGGTGACGACCTTCCCGATGTTTTCGCGACAGAAGAGGGGGACGGCTACCAAATCCATCCCTCGTGGCGGTCATGATGTGCGGGCGGCGTTGGCTTGGCAGGGTCTTTGTTTGCCTGTTTCTGGCTGTGGCCCTTGTTGGCTGTGGAGGAAGCGGGGGCGGGGGTTATGCCGGACGGCTGGTCAAGCAATATGGTGGGCAGAAAACGCGGCCCGATAGGGTTGCTATCCGGGAGATTGTGCTGAAACGTTACCAGACACAGGAAAAGATCAATGTGACTTATTATCATCACGGGTCTTATGATAACGCCGCGATGGCCAAGATCGACAAAATCTTTCGCGATCGTGCCACGGGAACTGTCGGCGACATCGATCCCGAACTCATTGATTATCTGGTGGATATTCGTTCGCGTTTGGGTTTACCCCCGACCGTTGTGTTTGAGGTGATGTCCGGTTACCGCACGCCAGAGAGCAACGGCAAGCAAAGGGCAACCAATGGCCAGATCGCTAAAGAAAGCCTTCATACGCGTGGCTGGGCTGTTGATTTTCGCATACCCAAGGTCAATGGCAAGGCGATCGCCGAGATTGCCAAGACGATGCAACGCGGCGGCGTGTCCTACTATCCCTCGACCAACCATGTTCATGTCGATTTGGGCAATATTCGCACTTGGGCGACAAAATAGACGATCATAAAAAGCTGGCCGAGAATATCTGCCTGAAATGCATAGCATTTTATTTTGTATCACCCATACAACCCCGAAGCATGGGGGGCGAGCGGGTAAGTATTCGGTAAGGAAATTGGACTATCCTGCCGGACATGTCGATAGATCCTCAAGAAATTCTCAATTACTGGTTTTATGAAGTTGGCCGCGAAAAGTGGTTCAGCAACGATCCTGCTTTGGATGAGGATGTTCGCAAGCGGTTTCAGGCTGCCTATGAACAGGCGGCGGGGGATGAACTTGGCGTATGGGAAGAAACGCCCGAAGGCATGCTGGCCCTTTTGCTTTTGCTGGACACTTTTCCGCTCATGATGTTTCGGGGGACGCCGCGCGCTTATGCAATGGAAGATACTGCTGTCGATTTGGCGCGGCATGCCATTATCCGTCATTTCGATGATCGTATTGATCGGAACTTTAAACTCTTTTTCTATCGGCCCTTTATTCACTCTGAAAAGATCGGGAACCAGAGGTTAGGCGTTTTTTATATTCGCGAGAGAACCAAAGAGCCGGACTGGGTTGACGAGGCGGAAGAATGTTTCCAGATCATCCATGTCTTTGGTCGTTTCCCAGACCGCAATGCGATTCTAGGGCGCGAGACAACGCCAGAGGAGCAGGCTTTTATCGAGGAACGAAAATCCCAGACAGCAGCAGGCAGGACATAAGCGGCAATGACTTTCGCAGAATTAAAACAAGTCTTCACCCTGTTGTGGGAAGCGCTGCGGGCTACGCCGGATGTGTCTTTGGTGATGGATGTAACTCTCGCCATTATTTTAGGATTCCTGTTTGGTTATGAACGCTCCTACCACGGACGCGCGGCGGGGATGAGAACGTACGGCCTTGTTTGTATGGTCGCCTGCGCGTTGACATCGATTTCCATGCACCCAGACTACTGGCTTCAGGGCGATGCGCTGGTGAACCCCGCGCTGATGGACCCAACCCGCACGATACAGGGTATTGTTACGGGTGTCGGCTTTTTGGGCGGCGGAATCATTATGCAAAACGGCGTGCGGATCAGCGGCCTGACAACGGCAGCGTCGATCTGGGCTGTAGCCGCCGTGGGCATCTTGGTCGGGGCGGAGATGTATTTGGCGGCCTTGATGATGACCTTGCTTGCCGAGTGTTTTATCATGATGGGCTCGCGCTTTGACATGATGTTACCCGCCCGCAGACCTATAGCTGTGACGCTTCAATTTCGCTCCGGCATTATGCCCAAGAAAATTGATCTGGACGAGCATTTGGCCTCGCTTGGCTACATCATAGCTGCCGGTTCGGTTATAATCCAGCGGCACAATAACCAGTTCGAGTGGCGTTTTGTCGCCACATCCATTAAGCGGCGGCGAGACTCGGCGATTATCGATTTGGCGGACGCGCTCCCATCGATCGAGGGCGTCGAGAATATCCATCTGGCGCGTGCGCGGAATTAACAGGTTCTGGCTCAATCCTCGCCGCTGGAAAGCAAATCGTTCTTAATCAGCCATTCACACAGGCCTTTGTCCACGGTCATGATGTGTTCACACAGCGACGTTCGCAGAAAGACAGCCATTTCGTCCGTCAATGTTGTCTGATGGGCCATGACGCGCTTTGAAAAATCATCTATTTGTGCATAGAATCGGTCATGCGCGATTTTGTGCGGGATATAGCTGGGATAGGCCGTTTTGCGCATCAGCGTTTCTTCATGAAGAAAGTGGCTTTTAGTTGCTTCGAGAAGCTGGCGCAAGGCTTTGTCGAATCCGGCAGAATCTTGCTGCCCCAAAAACCCGTAAAGGATGTTGAGATGTTCCATTAGGCGGCGATGCTCGGCATCAAACAGCGGAGATTGAACCGAAAGCGAGTCGTTCCATTCCAAAAAGGCCATTGCCTGCTCCTCTTCTTGGGGCCAGTCCTGTCGGTTATAAACGAGAAACGGTCTTAAAGGAAAGGGTTTAGGCAAATGCGGCTGAATATGTTATGTCATGGATAATTTTGAATTCAGGGTGATTCGGCCATGCTGACGCAGCTCTTCCTTAATGCTTTTGTCTCGTTGTTGGTGATTGCCAATCCGCTGGGCGTGGCCTCCGTTTTTGTTGCGCTGATGGCGCACAGCAGCCGTGATGAAATCAAGGCTACGGCGCGCAAATCTGTTGGTGTAGCCACTGGCATCCTCTTGTTTTTTGCGTTTTTTGGTGAATGGCTGCTGATGGAGCTTGGTATTCGCTTGCCTTCTTTTCACGTCGCGGGCGGTGCCTTGCTTTTCCTTATTGCGTATCAGATGCTTTTTACTGAGAACCGCTTTGGGGCTTCCGGGTCTGAGACAACCGGTTATGCGGATCGCACGGATATAGCCGTTTTTCCTTTGGCAATCCCGCTCATCGCGGGGCCGGGATGTATGACCGCCACGATTCTTTTAATGAGCCGTGCGCAGGGTTTTGCTCAATCTACGATAGTTCTTGCTGCTTTGTTTGTCGTGATGGGGATTACCTATGCTAGCCTCTTGCTGGCACGGCGGCTTGTACGAATCATCGGCACGAGCGGCAATATTATTATCGCACGCGTGATGGGCGTTTTGCTTGCGGCGCGGTCTGTTCAATTCATCGTAGACGGGCTGCGCGACATTCACAGCCTGTATTTTTCTTAAAATGGCGGGCGAGTTGATCCACGCGACTTGTGTGGCGCTGGGCGGTGGCGGTGTTTTATTGACGGGCCCGGCCGGAAGCGGCAAGTCCGAGATTGCCCTTCAGCTTATCGAGGGCGGTGGCGTTCTTGTCTCTGATGACCAAACGGAGCTGAGCCTTGAGAACGGTGTTTTGACAGCCACCGCGCCGGCGGCTCTGGCGGGGTTGATCGAGATGCGGCATGTCGGCCTGCTGCGATTGCTGACGGTGACAAGTGCGCCTGTCGTTCTTTATGTCCGGCTTGTCGATTTTGATGAACCACTTGAACGCTTGCCTGCCAGACTTTTCCATGCTTTTCTTGGATTTCCGGTGCGCGCGCTAAGTCTTCCCGGCCATGCGGCCTCAACACCGACCAAGATTCGTTTGGCTTTGAGCGGGAGTTTTGAAGATGTCTAAGCTCTCCAACGATAATGATAATGGGTCCACCCCTACGCGTCCCGTTCTTTTGGTTACGGGTATGTCGGGTGCGGGCATGTCTTCTTCGTTAAAAGCTTTTGAAGATTTGGGCTATGAGGCCGTTGATAATTTGCGTTTGGGCCTTGTGCCCGCCTTGCTCGATTTCGATCAAACAGCGACAAAGCCGCTGGTTATTGCCATCGATACGCGTAATGCCAATTTCTCGATCGATGCTGTCTTGCGTGTTTATGAACTTCTCAAAACACAAAAGGATGTAAGCGTCAAGCTCGTCTACCTTGAATGTTCGGACGAAACGTTGCAACGACGTTTTACGGAAACGCGACGACGGCATCCTTTAGCTGTGGATCGTCCCGTGATGGATGGAATCCTCAAGGAACGGGCACTTTTGGCTCCCTTGCGCGAGGTTGCGGATCAGGTTATCGACACATCTCTTTTATCTATCCATGATTTACGGCGGTTGATTGCGGGGCACTTTCCTTTGGCAACGGGCGGAGGGCTTTCGATCTATGTCATGTCCTTTTCGTTTCGTCAGGGACTGCCTCGAGAGGCGGATTTGGTCTTTGATGTCCGGTTTTTACGTAATCCCTATTGGGACACGGCGTTGCGGGATCAAACGGGGCAGGATCCGCCCGTTTGTGCCTATATTGAAGAAGATGAAGGACTTCAAAGCTTTATGGCTCATCTTGGGGACTTGCTTCTGCCGCTCCTTCCGCGCTATCAACAAGAGGGAAAGAGTTATCTGACAATCGCGGTCGGATGCACGGGCGGTCGTCATCGCTCGGTTTATGTTGCCGAACGACTGGCGCGTGAGCTTGCGGTTAAAGATTATATCGTCGGGGTCGGTCATCGCGATATGGCAAAAGCCAACGCCGCACAGGCAGAAAGTGGAGAAAAATAATGTTCGGAATGCTTTTGGTTTCGCACGGCTCCATTGGAGAGCAGCTCTTGATTGCTCTTGGACAAATTGTTGGCCCGCAGGCGCAGGCCAAGGCCATCAGTATTGCGCCCGACGAGGATATGGACGAATGTCGTAAACAAATTCTTGCTTCAATCAAAGAAGTTAACACGGGCGATGGTGTTGTCTTGCTGACCGACATGTTCGGCGGTACGCCCAGTAATCTTGCCATCTCTGTTATGCCCACCGTCGAAGCTGTTGTGTTGGCGGGTGTCAATTTGCCTGCCCTGATCAAGTTGGCAACTTTGCGACCTACGGTTCCAATGGCTGAAGCTGTTGCCGAAGCCGCCGAGGCTGGACGGAAATATATTCAACTTGTGACTGAAAATTTTGCGTCGTCAGGGGCGTAATGTCACAAGGAGCAAAGGTGTAGCATGAACGATGTTGATCATTCCCGCTCCGATGAATTGTGCGAGATGGTGAATGTTGTGAATAAACGGGGACTCCATGCGCGGGCGGCGGCCAAGTTTGCACAGATGGCATCGTCGTTTAAGGCTGAGGTTTATGTGGCCAAAGGGGATATGCGGGTCGAGGGACGCTCGATCATGGGGCTAATGCTTCTTGCAGCAGCCAAAGGATCGTGTCTGAAAATATGTGCGTCCGGTGAAGAAGCCGCAGAGGTAACGTGTGCGCTTGGGGATCTTGTGAGACGGGGGTTCGATGAAGAGTGATGAAAAGAAAGCCATCGGGCAGGGGAAAGAGGTTATCTTAAAAGGCATAGCCGTCTCAACTGGTGTTGCCATTGGTCCCGCCTTTATCATCGATCAGCACGGTATGCTCGTGCCGGAATACACGCTTGACGATAATCAGGTCGAAAAAGACATCAAGCGTTTTCATAAGGCGATTAACAAGACGCAACTGCAACTTTCGAACCTTAAACACAAGGCCCAGAATATGCCGATGGGTGCAGACGAGGAAATCGGCCTGTTGCTTGAGGCCTATAAAGGCATGGTGTCCAGTTCGCGCCTTATTAACGGGGTCGAGAAAATGATCGCCGAGGATCGCATGAATGCCGAGGCTGCCGTGCAGCGACAGATCGCGATTATCGCCAGCGGCTTTGCTACCATGCAGGATGATTATCTGGCCGCCCGTGCCGATGATGTGCGCGAGGTCGGGGCACGTGTTCTACGCAATCTGATGCAACAACATTACAACCCCTTTGCCAATGCGCCGGAGGGCAGTATTCTTCTGGCGGATGAAATTACGCCTGCGGATACCGCGTTGATGGATCCGGCGTGCGTTGCCGGTTTTGCTGCCGTTTTGGGCGGGGCCGAGGGTCATGCCGCTATTATGGCGCGTGCCATCGGTATTCCGGCTATTTTGGGCGTTTCCGCGTTGATAAGCGGTGTGAAATCAGGTGAAACGGTGATCTTGGATGGCACGGACGGTTATATCATTTTGCGTCCGTCTGAGGAAACGCTTCAACATTATCGCGCCGAAGTTTTGCGTCAGGTGCGTGAGCAGACAAAGCTTAAGGGTTTACGCGATTTACCGGCGATAACAGCCGATGGCGTGCCGATCCGGCTCGAAGCCAACCTTGAGCTCCCACGAGATGTCGATCGGGCGTTGGAAAATGGGGCCGTAGGCGTTGGGTTGCTGCGCACGGAATTCAACTTTATGAACCGCCCTGATTTGCCAACTGAGGATGAGCAGTTCGAGATTTTGCGCGACATCGTCAAAAAGATGAAGGGCAAGCCGCTCACGGTTCGTACGCTGGATATTGGCGGCGAAAAAATGACGTCGGCGCTGGGGGACTCGATGGGGGAAAGTGCCAATCCGGCGTTGGGTTTACGTGCCATTCGTTTGGGATTGCGAGAACCCAAGCTTCTTGATACGCAGCTTTCTGCCATTTTACGTGCGGCGGCCTATGGGCCTGTACGGATTCTGATTCCCATGGTGTCGTCGGTCGATCAAATGATCACCGTGCGCCAACGCCTCGTGCAACTTGAAAAGAAATTGCTTAAGCGCGGCTTAAAGGTTCCCGTGCCCCTGCCGCCGATAGGCGCGATGATCGAGATTCCAGGGGCTGCCCTTTCCGCCGATGCGTTGACAAAGGTATGCGATTTCTTTGCCATCGGGAGCAATGATCTGACGCAATACACGCTGGCTATTGATCGTGGTGATGATCGTGTAGCCGAGCTTTATAACCCCTATCATCCATCGGTTTTGCGTCTCGTCGAGTTCACCATTGCGGCGGCGTGGCGGGCCAGCATTCCCGTAAGCCTTTGCGGTGAAATGGCGGGCAATATGCGGGCAACCGCCTTGCTTTTGGGGCTTGGCTTGCGTGAGTTTTCGGTCGCCGCGTCGCGTCTGCCGCGCGTCAAGCAGGAGATTCGCTCTCTGTCCATTGCACAATCCATCGAGTTTGCACGCGAAGTCCTTAGAGAGGCGGATGAAAATATTGTTCGCCGGATGATTGAAACGGGCGCTGGCGGTGCTTTTTCCTCGGCTCAAAAGAAAAAATAGCCGGTTTGTTTTTAAAACTTCCTGTGATAGGGTCTGGCCCGACCTTTTTTGTGTCCGCCTTTTTCTGGAGCCTTTGTTATGACATCTCCTTCCGATTTTAAAGTCAAAGATATCTCGCTTGCCGCATGGGGGCGCAAAGAAATCGCGATTGCCGAAACGGAAATGCCCGGCCTCATGGCTTTGCGTGAAGAATACGGGGCAAGCAAGCCTCTTTCCGGCGCGCGGATCACGGGCTGCCTTCATATGACCATTCAAACGGCGGTGCTGATCGAAACGCTGGTGCAACTGGGCGCATCGGTGCGCTGGTCGTCTTGCAATATTTTCTCGACACAGGATCATGCGGCTTCGGCCATCGCGGCGGCGGGCGTGCCGGTCTTTGCGTGGAAGGGCGAGACAGAGGAAGATTACTGGTGGTGCATCGAGCAAACCTTGCGCGGACCTGATGGCTGGACACCGAATATGTTGCTCGATGATGGCGGTGACCTCACAAAATATATGCACGATAAATATCCCGAAATGCTGGCCGATGTGCGTGGTGTGTCCGAAGAAACAACGACAGGCGTGCATCGCCTGTATGATATGATGAAGGATGGAACGCTCAAGATTTCTGCTTTCAACGTGAATGACAGCGTGACGAAATCCAAGTTCGATAATCTTTATGGCTGCCGTGAAAGCTTGGTCGATGGCATTCGCCGCGCAACCGATGTGATGCTGGCGGGCAAGGTCGCGGTGGTCTGTGGCTATGGCGATGTGGGTAAGGGTTCGGCGGCGAGTCTGCGCAGCTCCGGCGCACGGGTGATGGTCACTGAAATTGATCCGATCAATGCGCTGCAAGCCCTGATGGAAGGCTATGAAGTCGTCACGATGGACAAGGCCGCGGCGCTGGGTGATATCTTTGTTACCGCAACGGGGAATGTGGATGTGATCACGCTGGATCATATGCGCGCTATGAAGGATCGTGCGATCGTTTGTAACATTGGTCACTTCGATTCCGAGATCCAGATTGACTCGCTTCAGAACTATGTATGGGAAGAGGTCAAGCCGCAGGTGGACGAAGTGGTGTTCCCCGATGGCAAGCGCCTGATCGTTTTGGCCAAGGGCCGCCTTGTTAATCTCGGTTGCGCTACGGGACATCCCAGCTTTGTGATGAGCGCGTCTTTTACCAATCAAACGTTGGCGCAGATCGAGCTATGGCAAAATCCGGGCAAGTACGAGAAGAAGGTTTACACTCTACCCAAGCATCTGGATGAAAAGGTGGCGCGTCTACATCTGGCGCGGCTTGGCGCAATGCTGACAAAGCTTTCAGACAAGCAGGCCGCCTATCTCGGTATCGAGAAAGGCGGCCCCTTTAAGCCCGATCATTATCGGTATTAAACTTCTTGTCGCTACGCTTTTTCCTTTAGCGTCGCAAGTTGCGTTTGAAGAGCGATGATTTGCTGTTCGATCAACGCAACTTCTTCTTCGCGGGTCATTTCGTTCGACGCTGGGTTATAATTGTATCCCCGCCACGCAGCTCCCTGGCCGTATCCTTGGCCAAAGCCGCCGCCTGCGTTCCAGCCGCATCTTCCTTGCCCGCGTCCGAATCCGCGACGAAACCCTAATCCACACCCGGCCGACTGTTCTGATAAGCAGCCGCCACGGCCGCCTACGTGAGGGCCTGTCCCAAAGGGGCCTGTTCCATCAAATCTAGGCATTGTCTGCCTCCTTTCGCTTTTTGTTATTATTATTGTTCTTGTCTTGAGAAGGCGTCTTCGCCTCCGATCCTCAGAGCCGCGCCTTCGCATAAGGCCGTTGCGACAGCCTTTCGTGCCTGTGCAAGGATTCGCGAAAAGGTCGGTCGCGAGACCCCCATCTGCGCAGCTGCCGTCTCGTGATCCATATTTCCGACATCGGCTAGACGAAGCGCTTCAAGCCCGTCTTCGGGAAGCTGGATCATGCCCATTTGCCGGAGCGGGATCCCCTGTGGCTTGTAAAAACGTGCCGGGGGGCAGTGTCCAATTCTCCTGCATTTTCTAGGCCTTACCATAATTATCCCTGTTTGATTATGAACACTTGCTCATTACAAGATAAGATAAAGCTGTTCGGGAGTCAAGTTTATTATGAACGTGCGTTCATATTTAGCGGCCCGGAAGGAACTGGCGGATACGAGGATAAGTCTGATGGATAAGGTCTTCGATCCGTCCATCGGCGGCTTGCTCCGTCTCAAAAGGAGCAAGCGGCGTGCTCAGCCGCACGAGCGCACCATCCGTGCGATGTAGTCGGATGGAGTCCACCAGCAAAAACCATTTTGCCTCATACTGATCATTCATAATCCGGCCGCGTTGGTCCAGCCAATAATAGACAAGCATGGTTGCCTCGCCTTGTTTGATGAGCAGGCGTGTGACAGGCAGCTTTGATCCATCGGGCAGGTCAAGGGTACGGTTTTCTTGCGCGGCAATCTGCCACCCATTGCCGGGAAGGCAGTTTCTCGGTGAATGGATAGACGTTCCGACGCGTTGGCTGTTGTAATAGGCAATATACAAATCCGTCGGGTTTTGGTCGACCTCTCGCCTGTAAGAGATCAACAAATAATCGCTGAGGCTAAGGGCGCGCAAGACATCGGACTCAAGCCTCTTTGTCGTGCCATGCCAACCATCAAAAGTCAGGGGAAAGGAAAAGAAAGGCGGGTGCTGCGGGATGGTTTCCTTGCGCTCGTCAAGAAAGCCGACGGCGAGAGTCAGCGCAAAAAAAGTGCTCAGGAAAAACGCAAGAAGAGAAGGCGTGGCCCGAAAGCTCTTTGTGGAAAAGAAGGGGCCGCGCGGGATGGCGATATAATCAAAAGACAGACGATCCCCTCTCTTGCCAATTTTTTGCAGGGCCCAAGCTTCGGCAAACAGCAGCAAAAGACATCCGCCAAAAACGGTCCAGCCTTCAAAATCATGGAGGAATCCCCTCGCCATCTCGTTGCCCCACCAATTGACAGTGATGCCAATCACCGCAATACGTAGCGCGTTCATCCCGATTGCAATGGGAATGGTCGAGAAGAAAAGGGTAAATCGCTTCCACATCGCGCCTTGATAAAGAAGCGCAATCAGATACCCAAAGCTCATCAGCGGAAACAGATAGCGCAGCCCGTTGCATGCTTCGACAACCTGAAGCTTATATCCGCCCAGATCAATCACATTGCCTTCTTGATAGACGGAAAGACCAAGGATTTTTAAAGGCCAAACACCCAGATGGGACGAGACAAGCTGTAACTGTGTGGACAGTTCGACATAAGTCAGGCGCGGCAGTGGCAGGGCAAAAACCAGATAGAGAAAAGCTGGGGCCAACGCCCACGTCGCCGCTCTACCGATAAAAGCAAGGGATAAGCCGATAAGAGAGAGAAGGAGGCCGTAGTGGGCGGGTGGTTCAAACGCGGACAGATGGGCAAGAACTAGGAAAAGGAATCCGCCAAGCAAAACAGGAAGGCCCCAAAGAGAGGGGGCGGCGGTTGGTTTGCGTTCGGCCAATCGATGCGCGCCGATGAAAAGCGCCAGAAAAGGGATCAGTGGCCCATGGCTATATTCATCGGTTTGCCACGTCGCAAAAAGATTGCCGAAGTGGGAGGAAAAGGTAAAAAGCGTTGTCGCAAGCGCGAGAACAAGCGAGCCAAGCCAGAGCCTTTGCGGCATAGAGGAAAGGGGCGTTTGATTGTCGTGAGGCATTCGAGCCTTTCCTTTGGTGGGTTCGGTTTAGTCAAAGACACCGTTTGAGTCTTTGCCCCAGTCCTTCAGCGCGGCAGAAAGAGCATCGCGTTTTGCCTGACCTTTGGCAAGAAGCCATCCGGGAACGGTATCCGTTGATTTAACGAGCTTCATCACGCGTTCGGGGTGAATGCCGATCCCCACTGTTGATAAAGGACGCAGGAGCGTTGCGGCAAGCATCAGAACCCATCGCGGCAAGAGAAACTCTTTCACCTTCGGGAAAAAAGTTTTCTTGAAGGTTGCAACAATTTGCTCGATCGTATAGCGGTCGGGATAGCAGCCGTTAAAAATCACGAGCTTTTCGGGCTGGTTCAAAGCAAACACAAACGCGTCGATCAGGTCTTTAACATAAAAACACCCTTTGATGGTGTCCTTGCGACCGGGGTAAACAAAGAAACCCTTTTTCATGAGCTTGGCCAAGCGCGTAAAGTTGCCGCCCTCATTATGTCCGAAAATGACAGCCGGACGGCAGATCACGAGCTTGTGCTCTTCGCTTTCTTCTTGCCAGGACTGGTGAATCTTTTCGGCCATCATCTTTGACCAGCCATAAGCGGAGACAGGCGCCAATGGCGACGCTTCGGTCTTTGTCTCTTCGCC
>JAVEZQ010000015.1:0-36599 GCA_034002905.1 Alphaproteobacteria bacterium | reverse complement strand
TCGGCAGCCAGCGTTGAAGGAAAAGAATCTGTGGCAATCGTCACGGGTTATGAAAGCAAGGCCAAGGCTTGCAAAGGCTCTTGGATTGTTATTGCTGAACGAAACGACAACGGAGAAATCATCACAGTGATGACCGCCTGCGCTGGTGTGACAAAAGGTGTGAAAGCAGACACATGGTACACAGTGAAAAATAAAAAATTCGTAGAGGTAAAATAACCACCGGCGCGGGGCGGCCTGAACAACCGCCCCAGCCATAACACAAACCCAAAACAGAAAAGGACTGAACAAAATGGAAATGATAGGTCACAACAATCCACCGAATGATGCAGAAATTCTGCGGGAAACGCTTGAAGCCAACAACAGCGATTTAATCAAGCGCGCCGAAGACCTGATTGCCGCCGCCGACCGTGCGCCGGAAAGCATCGAAGATGACGAAACAAAAGCAAAAATCACTGACTTTCTGGGCAGCATCGCAAAATGCGAGAAGGCTTTTGAAGGGCGGCGCGTTTCTGAAAAAGAGCCTTACCTTACCCTTGGCCGTGTGGTTGATGGATTCTTCAAAACAAAGGTTGAAGCCCTGAACGCAGCACGCAAGAAGGTAAAACCTGCCCTTGATGCCCGCCTGCTTTGGGAACGTGAACAGGAGCGCAAGCGGCTGGAAGCAGAAGCAGCCGAACGCAAACGCCTGGCAGATGAACAGGCCGCAGCAGCAGCGGCAGCCGAAGCGGCAAAGATGAACGTCACCGCGCAAGAGCAATTGGACAAGGCCGTGCAAACCGAAGCACAAGCGAATCGCCTTGAACAAAAAGCCGCTGGAAAAATCGGCATCACATCGCGCGGGTCGGAAGGCGCAAGCGCATCACTTCGCAGCGTGTGGAAAGGTGAAATGGTTGACCGCAACGCGATTGACCTTGAAGCCCTGCGCCAACACCTTTCCGAAGATGCAATCCAGCAGGCAATCAACAGCTATGTCCGCACCTTGGCAAAGCCGGTTGAAGGCCAGCCATTGCGCGGCGCGCGTATCTGGGAACACACAGAAAGCGTGGTGCGATAATGGGCGAACTTGCAGAATACATACTAAACGGCGATGACTGCCAAGAATGTGGCCAATACATCGGTGACGGTGACGGCTTCCCGCGCTCATGCAGTGATTGCCATCCAAAACCCAAGCAGCGCAAAAGAAAGCGCAGAAAGAAAAGAAAAATGTCACAACAAAAACAGGAAATGCCAACAAGCCTTGAACAAGCGTTGGTTGACATCAACTTCTTGAAGGAAGACCGCGCCCGATATTCGGCCTACCACCAGACAGAAAAGACCATGCGCGGAAACGCAGAAGCAGACCTGTCAAAATTCAAGAAAATCTTTGGCCGAATTTACTGGCGCAAAAAGTAATTCAACGATGGAATCAGAAAGGAAAAATCATCATGAAGGATAAAATCAATTATGCTGATGCCGCAAACCTATCAAGCCTTGATAGCGTGGGCGCAGCAGCAACGCACTTGCAGGCCGTTTGTCATGGGCTTGCCCTTAATGCAGGATGGTGGACAAACCTTCAAACTGGCGAAGTGTTCCGCCGCCCTGTGCCTGAATTACTATGCCTTGTGCATTCTGAAATCAGCGAAGCATTGGAAGGGTTCAGAAAAGACCTGATGGACGACAAGCTGCCACACCGAAAAATGCTTGAAGTGGAATTGGCTGATGCTGTCATTCGCATCTTTGATATGGCTGGCGGATATGGCCTTGACCTTGGCGGGGCTATTCAGGAAAAGCTGCAATACAACACCCAGCGCGAAGACCATAAAATTGAAAACCGCAAAGCAGAAGGGGGCAAAAAGATATGACCAGCGGAAAATCAAACCTTGTGGATATATCAGCAGAAAAACGCATGGAAAAGGGCGGCGGCATCGCTCTTTTTCAAGGCGACATGAACGAGGAAACAGGCCGTGAAGAATGGATATGGGTTCCGAAATCGCAGGTTGAAGACAACGGCGATGGCACGTTCACCATGCCAGAGTGGTTGGCCAAGGACAAAGGCCTAATCTAATGGCATCCGAGATAAGGACACTTATCAGGGAACTAAAACGAAAGGGCTTGACGGTGAAGCAGGGAAGGAAACATTACAGGGCAACGCACCCAAGCGGGAAGTATGTAAGCTTTTCTGTTTCCCCCTCATGCCGGTTTGCCGTCAAGCACATCATGGCCGACATAAAGCGAATTGAAAGGAGCATTGAAAGTGGCGGGGCTTATAAATTTGGAACGAATTGACTTCATAAACAGGCTTAAACAGGGCGAGAAAACAGACTGCCCATGCTGCGGAAGGCACGCGCAAATGTACCGGCGCAGCCTTCACCATACAGCAGCAAAAAAGCTGATACAGCTTTACCATATTGGCGGTGAATCTGAATATGTCCACACGTCACGGCTTGTTGATAAGGGCGAAACAAGCATTGGCGACTTTTCAAAGGCAAAGTATTGGGGGCTTATCGCCGAAGCAGAAGTGACGGACGAGCGAAAAAAGACAAGCGGGCTTTGGAAGCTTACAGAAAAAGGGGCATCATTCGTAAGATGCCAGGTCACAATCCCCAGAACTGTTCTTGTATTTGATGACAGGACATATGGTTTTTCAGAAGACCATGTGACCATTGAGCAATGCTTATCAGGTGGTGGTTTTAATTACCGCGAACTTATGGACGCTTGAAACACCAAAGGATGTTGACTTTTGATGCGTAAAGCAATACGGTTTACATGATGAATACTGACGCGGCAGGGAAGCAAAAGTAGCTTGCCATCCTCATAAGATGGACTTTGTGGGAGCGTTACCCACCGCCGCAACCAACCACACGCCGAACGGAAGAAAGCAACCATGAGCATCGAGCAGTCAGACAAAGAAGCAGCAGCGGTTCAAAAAACTGAAAACCGCGTTACCCTTGAATCCATCAAGGACAAAATCGCAGAAGTTGAATATCATTCGCCTGCGCTTAACCCGACAATGACAATCGCCATTGTGAAAATGAAGAACGGCTTTGTCCTTATCGGAAAATCAGCACCGGCAGACCCCGAAAATTTCAACGCGGAACTTGGCCAGAAATTTGCCCTTGAAGATGTTATGCGTCAGGCATGGGCATATGAAGGCTACCTGTTACGCGAGAAGCTGGCAGCATAACCATGAGCGAAGAACAAACAAGCAATGTTGGCGGTGTATCGGGCGAACGCCTGAAATCATACCTTGACCGAATCGAGCGCCTGACCGAAGAAAAAACAGGCATTGGCGAGGATATACGCGACATCTATGCAGAAGCAAAAGCGGCTGGATTTGATACAAAAACCATGCGCGCGCTTATCAAGCTTCGCCAGATAGACACAGAAAAACGCCGCGAGCAGGAAGAATTGCTTGAACTTTATAAGGCAGCCGTGGGGATTGATTGATGTCAAAGATTGTTTTGCACACAAAAATCACAGGGGAAATCTTCTTGAGCATCTTCAAGAACAACGTAAAGCTTGGCGAAATTCCGCTTGGCACAGACCCAAAAGCAGCACGGCAGAAGGCACGCGACATCAAAGATGCGGTGGGGAATGCAGATGACTTCACTGACCAAATCACATGATGGAACAGCCAACAAAAAAGACGAACTGTTTTGCCTTGATTATCTAACGCACTTTGACGCAGGCAAGGCGTGGCTCTCTGTAAGCCCCAAAGGAAAAAAAGAAACGGCAGCAAAGAACGGATGGCGTTGGCTTCAAAAGCCCGCCGTCCGAAAGCTATTGCAGAAAATGGCGGCTGAAAAAATACAGAAAGCCAATGTCCAAGCCGAACGCCTGATTGAAGAACTTGAGCGAATTGCCTTCCTTGACCCCGCAGAATTTATGGAGGTTGACAGCGAAGGCCAGCCAGTCCTTGACCTTACCACCATCACACCAGAAAATCGCCGCTTGCTTCAAATAGAATTTGGAATTGGTGTTTCAAAAGACGGTGACAGAATCCGCACCTATAAAGTCAAAGCCCATGATAAGATGGAAGCTGTTGAAAAATTATTGAAATTGCATCAGCTTTATAAAGGCGAAGACTTACAGAAACAACCAATGGCGATTCAGGTAAATGTTAATTTCCCCTTACCAGGTCAGCAATGGCGCGATAATCAGGCCAACCAGCCAGACGTTATTGACTCCGAAGACCTATGATTTTCCTTACAAGCCGCACAAGTATCAGCTTCTTGTGCATTCCGCGCTGTCCGAATATCGCTTTGTGACAGCCGTAGCGCACCGCCGCTTTGGGAAGACTGAATGCGCCGTTGCCTGCCTTATATCCGATGCCATCGCCACGCAAGAACCTGATGCCATGTATGGCTATATTGCCCCATACTTGAAGCAGGCCAAGCAGATTGCATGGCGAAAGCTTAAACGATACATCAACGACACATTCGGGCGCGACTGGAAGGCCGTAGGCGTGCAGAAAAACGAAAGCGAACTATGGGTGCAGCTACCAAATGGCGCACGCATCCAGCTTTTCGGTGCGGACAATGCCGATGCAATCCGTGGCTTGTTCTTCAACGGTGTTGTCATTGACGAGATTGCCGACATGAAAGGCGAAGTGTGGAACGCTATTATCCGACCCGCCCTTGCCGACCGGCGCGGATGGGCATTGCTAATCGGCACGCCAAAGGGTATGAATGAATTATATAAATTCTATCAGCGCGGCTCAACAAACCCGCTTTGGAAATCACTTTTGTTCAGCAGCAACCAAACAAAGCTGCCTTGGCTGCCGCCGGAGGAAATAAAAGCATTGGAAGAAGACATGACAGAATCAATGTTTGCCCAAGAAATGCTTTGCGACTTCCAAGCATCCAGCGATGATGTCCTGTTCAAAATTGCCGACCTCAACAAATCTGTGCAAAGACAGCTTAAACTTTCAGACCTTGAAGGTGCAGCCCGCATCATTGGCCTTGACGTTGCGGGGCCTGGCAAAGACAAGACCTGCATGACAAAGATGCAGGGGCTTATGGTGTGGCCGCAGCAATCGTTCAAAGGCCTAACCACGCCAGAAATATGTGACGTTCTTGCATCAACCATGATTCAATGGCAGGCAGACGCAGCCATTGTTGACAACGGATATGGCTTTTCCGTGGTGGAACAGATGCAACGCCGCGGCTTCCACAACGTCTATGGGGTTGACTTTGGCGGTAAGGCATCGCAGCCACAATATGCAAACAAAAAAACGGAAATGATTTACCGGACAAAGAAGCGGCTGGACGCGGGAATGAAAATCCCAAACGATGCAGACCTGTTTGAAGAACTTTCCGCGCACAAGGTGCGGCTCAATGACCAAGGCAAGATGGAAGCCAACAAAAAGGATGACGTTAAAGAAATCATTAAGCGTTCCCCCGACAAGGCCGACTCGCTTTTTATCGCCAATGCCTTCGATGTTGTGCCGCTGACAATAAAACCATTCCAAAATGTTCAGGATGGTGATAACCTGTTGTCGAGCATTTCTATGCAAAACGCAGGAAAGCAGCAAGATTATGACCCTTATGATGACAGATAGAGGACAGCAGCCATGTGTGTAGGAGGAACTCCCAAAGCACCGCCACCGCCGCCACCGCCGCCACCGCCGCCGGAAGCACCAACGATGGTGGATGAAGCCGTTAAAACCGCACGCGATGACGAACGCCGCCAAGCACGCCTTGCGGCTGGACGCGCAAGCACAATCAAAACATCCACAGACCTTGAGGATGAAGACCCGAACACCGCTCAACGTAATTTGCTGGGGTAAAAGACATGGCATTAAGAGGATTCAATCCGCGCAGCAGACTGCAACAACAATACGACCGAGAAGCCGCAGCGAAGAAAGAATCGGAGCGCGTGCAATCAACCCTGAAAGGCGTTCCCGTTATTGGCAGCGGTGCGCTTTCATTTGCTGATGTTGACAAATGGCTGGCAGACAATCCTGATGCACAGTATTTCCGAATTGGCGGTGGCGGAAACGCTGCGATTGTCGGAAGTGCCGATGATAAAAAACGACCAGCGAATCAGCGTTATGCAACAAACCAGAGAGAAGCGCAGGGAAATGCTACGATTTCCACTTCTTATTCACCCTCAAGCTGGTTCAAAGAAAACAAAATTTCCTACGACACAGACCCTATGCAAGCGGTTCAATCATCTGGCGGCGGACAAAGAACAGGACTGGTGGGATTTGGCGCAGCGATAAGACAGCAGCAACAATACCAAGAACAATTCGGGCTTATCTATTCGCGCGATGAATATGGCAAGCTAAAAGAAAGCTATGCCAAAAAAGGGAAAGGCGACCGTTTCCTTGAAGCCGCTACCAGAAAGCCAGAACTTTCCAGCGACTATGGCAAGGACAAGGGCACAATCCTGACCGGCGTTGATACGGGCGCAACCAGACGCGGCGCGCTTGGCTCTGATGATGACGAGCAAATGGCCGGTGATGACACTAAAACCAAAAGAAAGCTTCTGGGATGATAGGCCAAACAGGAAAAGAAACGAAGTTTCCGCGCATCAAATTCGGGCTTTCACGGGAACAAGAAAAATTCCTGATGGACATGGCCGAAAAGATGACCGCAGGATTAAAGCAAATCCGCTCTGAATATGAATCGGACTGGCGGGAACTTGGTTCTTATTTCGCGCCGCACATGGTGCGCATTGACGACACCACGAAAACAAAGAAAAGCAAGTGGCATAAAATCATCAACAACACCTGCCGCACCGCGGCGCGCACCCTTGCATCAGGTATGCAATCAGGCCTTACAAGCCCAGCGCGCCCTTGGTTTAAGCTGGGCATTGAAGACTGGCAACTTGCCGAAAACGCCCGTGTCCGTGAATGGCTGGATGACAGCACCGCGCGGATGCAAACGGTGTTCCGCCGGTCAAATTTTTACAACACAAGCCACACCCTTTATGGCGCGCTTGGCATCTTCGGAACTGCCGGTCAAATGCAGACACAGGATTTTGAAGATGTCATCCTGTTCCGCGCCCTTATGACAGGCCGCTATTGGATTGGCACAAACCACAAAGGCCGAGTTGACCGAGTCGTTATCATGTCGCGCATGACCGTTTATCAGATGGTGCAGGCCTTTGGATATGAAAATTGCGACCCGCAGACAAAGGGAAGCTATGACAAAAGCGATTATTTCATTGAACGTGATGTTTGGATTGCGATTTTCCCCAACCCGTTCGCCAAACCAAAAAGCGCAAACCTTATTCAGGCCAGCAATGAAAAGCCTTTCGTTTCTTGCTATTGGGTAACAGGACATAACCACCCGCTTAAAACGGCGGGATATGACCGATTCCCATGCCAAGTGCCGCGCTGGGAAACCACAGACGATGAACCTTGGGGCGTTGGCGTTGGTATGGACGCAATCGGCGACACCAAAGCTGTTCAGCTTAAAGAGCGTGAAAAGGCAAAAGGCTTGCAAAAGCTTATCAACCCGCCGACCAGCGCGCCGTCAGAAATGCGACAAGGGCAATACCCCGTTTCTGGCTTGCCAGGCGGCGTGACATATCGCCCACCGAACGTCAATGCCGATGCAATCCGCCCGCTTTACGAAGTGAACCTGCCTTTGCAGTACCTTATCCAAGACATTCAGGTTGATGAACAGCGCATCAATCGCGCCTTCTATGCCGACCTGTTCTTGATGCTGGCCAATTCAGACCGCCGCCAGATGACAGCAACGGAAGTGGCTGAACGCCACGAAGAAAAGCTGATTCAATTAGGGCCGGTTGTTGAGCGTTTGGGCAACGAATACCTTGACCCGTGCATTGAGCGCGCTTTTGAAATCATGATGCTTCATGAGCAGCTTGCGCCGCCGCCCGAAGAAATACAAGGGATGCCGTTGAAGGTTGAATATATCAGCGTTCTGGCACAAGCGCAGCAACAAGTCGGCATTGGGGCGATTGAGAAATTCCTTTCATTCACCGGCTATGCGGCGCAATTCTTCCCCAATGCTATCGACAAGGTGGACATTGACCAGTCGATTGATGAAGTCGGCACAATGCTTGGCGTTCCGCAGCGCATTATTGTCGGCGATGATGCGGTTGCAGAAAAACGTGAAGCACGCGCGCAGCAGGCACAGCAGGCACAGCAGATGCAAATGGGAATGGCTGGCGTTCAGGCAGCGCAAGCCCTGTCAGAAACGCCCATTGGCGACACAACAGCCCTTAACGCAATGATTGGGGTGTAAACCGATGGCATATGACAGCAGCAACCCAGAAGCCGTTAAGGACGCAAAGCGCAAGGCGTACCACCTGAATGAGCGCGAAGCCAATGGCATTGCCAAAATATGCAATGACCCAGACTGCCGCTTTGTTCTGGCATCATTCCTTGAACAAGCAAACATATTCCACACAGCCTTCAACCCGAACCCGTCAGAACACGCCTTTAACGAGGGATACAGAAACGCCGGATTGTGGTGGCTTAATAAAGCGTTGTTGCATGATAAGGAAATAATGGCTAAAATTCAGGCGGACAAGGACTTCAACCAAAAGGCAGGAAATTACGATGACGACAGAAACGACAGCGACACCAGCGGCGAGTGATGCCGCAACCCCAGCAGCCGCACCAGTTGCAGACACCGCAACGCCTGCCGCAGCAACACAGGATTCAGGCGCGCAGCAGCCAAGCGGAGCGGATACGCCCGCAGCAGATGGCGCAGCCGCAGCCGCAAAGGATTCGGGAAAAGATGCACAAGCGCAAGGTGCAGACCAACCCGAAGCTGGTGAAGCCGACAAGGACAGCCAGTCTTCTAATGACCAAGACCCCACGGATACCGATAAGGATGCCGATGGTGAGGACAAGAAGGAGGGAAACCAAGACGCGCAGAAACCTGCTTATGAGCAATTCACCATGCCGGAAGGCATGGAACTGGATGAAGTTGCGATGAACGAAGCAACGCCGCTCTTGCAGGAATTGGGGGCTAACCAAGAACAGGCGCAAAAGCTTGTTGATGTTGCCGCTTCAATGCTGTCTAAAGCAGCAAAGAACATGGCAGACCAACACGCCGCGGTTGTTGAAGGATGGCGTAAGGAGTCGATGGAACTTTTCGGGAATGAAGGCGAAGCCAAATTCCTTGAAAATGTCGGACGCGCAGAAGAAGTGGTAAAGCATTTCTTTGACACGGACGAAAAACGGCAAGTCCTTACCCATTACGGGCTTGGCAACCACCCTGGCTTTTTCGCAATGTGCATGGCTATTGCGGAGCGGACAGGGGAAGACAGACCGTTTGTCGGCATGGCATCCGGTCAACAGGGGCAGAAATCTTTGGCACAAAAATGGTATCCCGCCGAATCTTAACATTAGGAGAATAAAACATGGCTACACTTGGAACTGATGTCTTTACCTTTGCAGACCTTGCAAAGCGTCTTGACCCTAACTTGGAAGATGTCGCAGCCGTTGTGGAAGTGCTTTCCCAACAGAACGACATTCTGAAATTCCTTCCCTTCATGGAAGGCAACCTGCCGACAGGCCACCGCACGACCATCCGCGCGGGCAAGCCTACCGTTGGCACGCGCCGCATTAACCAAGGCGTGAAGCCCACCAAATCGCTGACCAAACAGGTTGACGAAGGCACGATGCTGCTGGAAGCATATTCCGAAGCAGACACCGAACTTCTGCGCTTGGGCGGCAACGAGTCGGCAATCCGTGCTTCGGAAGACATCGCACACCTTGAAGCGATGAACGACTTTTTCAGCACGACCTTTTTCTATGGCAACCCTGCCACGTATATTGACCGCTTCTTGGGGCTTGCTCCACGCTACAACGCAAAGAACGGTGAATACGGCAACCAGATTATTGATGCTGGCGGTCAAAGCACCGACAACACATCTATCTGGCTGGTAGGCCTTGGCGAGCGCGGCTTGCATGGTATCTTCCCAAAAGGTACGAATGCAGGCATCGAGCGTGAAGACCTTGGCAAACAGGTTGTTCAGGATTCGGGAACGCGCCGCACTGTGAAGATGACCAAATTCACATGGCACGCAGGTTTGGCAGTCAAAGACTACCGCCACCTTATCCGCATCGCCAACATTGACGTGTCCGACCTTGCCACCTTCGGCAGCGGCTCTGACACCAGCGCAAAGCTGTTGCGTCATATGATTCAGGCGATGAACAAAATCCCTGGCAACCCGAATGGCTATGGCTTGAAGTACGCCTTCTTGATGAACGAAACCACCAAAACGTGGGCAGACATCATGACGACCGAAAAGAGCAACGGCGCATTCACCTTGAAGGAAATCCACGGTCAGGAATTTACCGCATTCCGCGGCATTCCTATCATCAAGTGCGATGCCCTGACGGATGCAGAAGGCCGCGTTGTCTAATTGAAGGCTGGGGCGGTTTAGGCCGCCCCTTCCCAAAACAAGCCAAACCAAACCAGAAAAGGAAAACAGAAAATGCTTATCGACGCTCAACAAGTCTTTTCGGACAAGCAGGCCATCACCGGCGATGCCGTGTCCACAAACGTAGTAAACCTTGGCAAAGCAGGCCTTGCCCCTGGCAATCCCCTGTCCGTCATCGCCCAAGTTGAAGAAAACTTCAACACGCTGACCAGCCTGACCATCACCGTTCAGTCTTCGACCACGGAAAACTTTGCTGCGCCTATCAACCATCAATCCGTTACTGTCGCCTTGGCAGGATTGACCGCAGGCCGCCGCATTGACCTTGGCAGCTTGCTGGATGGCGTGAAGCAATATGTCCGCTTGGATTACAACGTGACAGGCACAGACCCGACCACGGGCGAGATTACAGCCGTATTGCAGCCGTTCGGCGACCAAACGCTTGTCAATCAGGCCTAAGCCTTTTTAAGGGGGCGGTTTTAACAGGCCGCCCCTTTATTCCATGAAAGAAATGAAACCAAAGAAGGAAGAAACAATCATGAGCAAGACTCGTTATTTCAAAGTCACGCACAAAGCCGGTGCATTTATTGACGGCGTTCACTATCCCGCAGCAGACGACCAAGCAGATGTCACAGCATCCATCGTTCCGCTGGAATTGGCCGAAGGCCAAAACCCGCCTTTATGGGGCGTTGAAGTGGACGCGCAGGGCAATGAAATCGGCGAACAGCCCGCAGGCGTTCAGGACAAGCTGGCTGATGCCTTGGCAAACAAAATTGCAGGCGGAAACGCAGCACCAGCCGCAGAGCCTTTGCCAACAGGCAAGGACGGTGAAACCCGCAAAGCAACAATCCTGCAATCGCTGGAATTGCTTGACCATAACAATGACGCTGACTGGACTTCCAGCGGCAAGCCAAAGGTTGAAACCGTTGCAGCAGCATCCGGCCTTGATAACCTGACGCGCGCCGAAATTGAAGCTGCCGCACCTGATTTTGTCCGCGCAGCACCAGCCGCAGAATAACAAACCAACCGCATAAAACACAGAGGAAGCCGACATGATGGACGTTAAAAAGATTGATATGAGCAGCACCGAATCATCTTCTTGCTGCCTGCCGTTCCATGATAACAAATATCCTGTCGGCTTCTTCCTCAATCCCAAGCAGGTTGAAGGCCTTGGCCTTGAAGAAACCGTGCAGCCTGGCGACATCCTCAATGTCGTGGCAACAATCAAAGTTTCAAGCGTAACAAAGCGCGAGGGGCAAACGGAATGCTATGTTTGCATCACCGAAATGGGATGCCTGAAACCCGCAGAGCATGAAGAAACCCCAGCGAACAAGATGGCAAAAGCCTACGGGGAAAAAGATGTCAACGGACAAAACTGAAATCTATAACCTTGCGCTGTTCAATATCGGGCATTCACGCCGCATTCACTCACCAACCGAAGACAGCACAGAACGCCGAAACTGCGAAGCCATCTATGAGCAATCCAAAAAAGGGCTGCTTACGATGGCAAACTGGTCATTCGCCAAAACAACCGTTGCGCTTTCGCTGACAGGGCAAAAGGCCAAGGGGTGGGCATATGAATACCATTACCCGCAAGGCTGCATCAAGGCCATTGAAATTGCCCGCGATGACGACCAGCAAAAGGAAATCCCCTTTCAAACCGCGCTTCGCTATGATGAAGTCACCGGCAAGGAAACCCGTGTCATTTGGACGGATGAAGCTGGCGCGCACCTTATCTATATCCGCGATGTCCAATCACCAGCCGTTTTCACGCCGAAGTTTATTGATACCCTGACGCACTACATGGCAATCCCGCTGGCGCGCATCATGAGCAAGAACAGCCGAACGCCAGCCGATATGTCGCAAATGTTTCAATATCACCTATCCGAAGCCATCCGCAGCGGCGAAGCCGAAGCGCAGGACAAGCCCGAACAAGACGCTGAATGGATTAAGGAACGATAAGAGCCATGCCAAAAAAGACATACAAATCATTTTCAGCGGGCGAACTAAGCCCAGATATGTATGGCCGATACGATATAGACAAGTACGGCACAGGCTGCATGATAATGAAAAACTGGATTATCATGCCACAGGGCGGCGCATACAAACGCCCTGGCACGCGCTTTGTTTCGCAGGCGGGTGATGAAAGCAGAGCCGTCCGCCTTATCCCCTTCGAGTTTTCAACCGTGCAGCCTTATGTCCTTGAATTTGGACACCAGTATATGCGGGTTTACAGAAACGGCGCGCTTGTTCTTGAGGATGCAAAAACCATCACCAACATCACACAGGCAAACCCCGCCGTTGTGACATCCGCAGCACATGGATATGCCACGGGGCAGGAAGTTTTCCTTTACGAAATTGGCGGAATGATTGACCTGAATTTCCGCCAAGCGAAAATCACCGTCATTGATGCCAACACATTCTCCCTAAACGGCATAGACACAACCGGAATGGATGCCTACACAGGCGGCGGCAAATCTGGGCGCGTATATCAGATTGCAACGCCATATGACGCAGCAGACCTTGACCGCCTGTATTATACGCAGACGGCAGACGTTATGACGATATGCCACCCAGACTATGCGCCACGGGAATTGACCCGAACAGGCCACACGTCATGGACAATGAACACCATCACCTTTGCGCCGTCAGTATCACCACCAACGGGCGTGACCGCATCTGCCACCGTTGGAACAGGCAGCACGACATACCGCTATAAGGTCACGGCAGTCATCGAATTAAACTATGAAGAATCGCTGCCATCATCGACCGCAAGCGTGAACAACAACCTTTCAACGGCTGGAAACAGAAACACCGTTTCTTGGTCATCCGTTCCAAACGCCATCAGATACAACATTTACAAAGAGAAATCAGGCGTTTTCGGTTATATTGGCTCAAGCGAAAGCAACAGCTTCATTGACCAGAACATTGACCCTGACGTGCTGGACACTGCCCCGCGCGCCGGAAACCCTTTCGGCGGCGATGGCTCTAATGACTGCCCAGCTGTTGTTGCATTCCAGCAGCAACGCCGAGTATTCGCCAGCACGAAAAGCCGCCCAGACACAATCTTTATGAGCCGCGCAGGTGCTTATGGGAACATGACAACATCCCTTCCCAGCAAGGCTGATGATGCCATTACCTTCGCCATTGCATCAGGGCAGGTAAATGCTATCCGACACCTTATCCCGTTCCGCACATTGCTGGCTATGACAACAAGCCAAGAATGGAAAATCGGAAGCGATGGCGTTCTTTCCCCCACCACCGTTGATGTCGTGCCAGAAACCAATTACGGAATATCTACGGTCAAGCCCATCATGATTGGCAACACGGCAATCTTTGCCGCCCGCTATGGCAAGCGCATCCGTGATTATTCATACACGTTTGAAAGCGATGGCTACAACGGGAATGACCTTTCCGTGCTTTGCCGCCACTTGCTTAAAAATCGTGAGGTCAAAGAATGGGCTTTCGCCCAAGAACCAGATGACATCATATGGGCAGTAATGACAGACGGAAGCCTTTGCACGCTTACCTATCTGCGCGAACACCGTGTTTGGGGATGGGCGCGCCATGAAACGCAGGGAACTGTTGAATCCGTGGCCGTCATCCCCAATGAAGACCTGCGCCGCGACATCGTTTATTTTGTCGTTCGCCGAACAATCAACGGGCAAGAACGCCGATATATTGAAACGCTGGAAGAATACATTGATGACCCGATTGACAACGCCTATTTTGTTGACTGCGGACTATCGCGCACCGGCGACCCGACAAACAACATCGGCGGCCTATGGCATCTTGAGGGTGAAACCGTAAAGGTTTACGCTGATGGAAACGTGATTGCAGACCAAGTTGTGCAGAATGGGCGCATCACCATCCCTTCACCATATTCAACAATCAGCGTTGGGCTTGGCACAACGTATGAGTTGCAGCCGATGGCGACCGAATCAGACCAAGGCGAAGAAGGCGCGACCAAAGGCGACCCGAAGCGCATAAAAATGATTTATCTTGAAGTGTACCGCACGCGCGGTTTGAAGGCCGCACAAAGCCCCCGTGACCCGCTGAATGAAATCCCGCCCCGTTTCCAAGACGGCGACATGGCAAAGCCCATCGAGCCATATTCAGGCATTCTTGAAATCGGCGTGGATTCATCGTGGGATGACCAGTATGTTGCGCCATACATTTATGACGATTACCCGACCCCTGCCAAAATTCTAACGATGACACCTGTTTATGAGTTATGACCACACAAAAGGCGCGCTGGTAATACCGGCAACCGTTGAGCATTGCCACCTTATTGCACCGCACCTGCGGGCGATTGACGTTGATGAAGTTTGGTCAATGTGCGCATTGAAGCCGCTTGACGCTCTTATTTACAGCGTGCAGGACAGCAAACAGGCCTTTACCGTCATGATGCCAGGGCAAGACATTCCGCTTCTCATGTTCGGCCTTGGCGGGCAAAGCACCATCCTTGACCGCAAACGCTCTATATGGCTGCTTGGAACGGAAGGAATTGAAGACATCAAACGCGGTTTTATCGTGGAGTCTGCAAAATATCTTCAAACACTTGCCGCGGGCGAACGTGTGTATAATTACGTTTTACAAGGCAATACAGCATCATTGCGCTGGCTAAAAATGCTTGGCTTCACTATAATGGACGCAAAACCTTTTGGCTGGCTCAATAAGCCATTCCACTATGTAGAAAAGGACTTTTCGCCATGTGTACCCTCGCAGCAGCCGCAATAGGCGCAACCGTTCTTTCGACCGGCATGACAATGTACGGTCAATATCAGCAAGGCCGCGCCCAGCAATCGCAGATGAATTATCAAGCTGCGGTTGACCGAAACAACAAAATCATTTCCGACCGCGCTGCCGAAGATGCCATTAAGCGCGGTCAGGCCGAAGAAGAAAAGCACCGCCGTCAGGTTCAGCAGGTGAAGGCACAGCAACGTGTCGGCTTTGCAGCCCGTGGCATTGACCTTGGCAGCGACAATGTTCTTGATACCCTTTCCGACACAGCCATGTTTGGCGAACTTGATGCGCTCACCATTCGCAACAATGCGGCACGCGAAGCCTATGGCTATCAGGTTCAAGGGATGAATTACGAAGCAAGCGCAGCAAACAAGGTTCTTGCAGGTAAAAACGCACGAAGCGCAGCCAATACAGGGATGTTTACGACTCTTCTTTCTGGTGCTTCAACCGTTGCTGAAAGCTGGCAAAACTATAACGCAAAGGGCGTGAATGTCCTTGGTTGATAAGAAGACAGGTGAAAAATAATGGCAATCCAAGTACCCGTTTACAATGACCGCAGAGTGCAGCAGCAGGGCATTCCAAACGTCCGCCAGAACATTGATGCACCATCCGCCGCCTTTGGTTCTTTGCAAGCCGAAGGGCTTATGCGTGCAGGAACAGCAATCGGGAAACTTGGTCAGCAATGGGAAAAGAAGGCCATCGACATCGCGCAGGAAAACAATGAATTGCGCGCCCTTCAAATGCAGACAGAAGCCGAACGGGAAATGTCCGACTTCCTATATAACCCAGAGCAAGGGCTTTTGACCGTCAAAGGACAGAATGCCCTGAATGCGCCGCAGATGACAGCGCAGAAGCTTGCGGAAATCCAAAAGCGTTTTGATGGGCAGACCGAAGAAAACACGGAAGTGCGGTCAATGTTCCAGCGCGCCATGATTCAAATGGGGCGCAGATACGGCGACCTTGCGCAGCGTCATGCTTTGGGCGAATACACCAACTTCAAAAATGAAACGCTTGATTCCCGCCTTAACCTGAATATGCAGGAAATCGCCCTGAATTACATGGACGATGCAGATTTTAACAAGCGGGCGCAGGAAAACTTCGACCTATTGCAATCGCGCGCCACAAGCGAAGGCTGGGGCGAAGAAAAGCTTGCCGATGAAAAGCGCAAGATTTACGCTGGTATGCGTGGCACACAAATCAATGCCATGATTGCCGCAGCCGACCAAGAGAATGACCCGACAAAGACACTTCTTGCCGCGACCGTCTATCGTGAAGCACGCGCGCGCGGACAGATAAACGACTTTGAAACAGCCATGAAGATTGAAGCATTGCTGGGCAAAGCCGTTCCAAAAGCCGCTGCAACAATCGCCTACCAGCGCGGACGTTTTGGCGCATCAATGACAGACCCAGACAGCATTGTTTCTTTCGTCATAGACCAGCTTGAAGGCGGTGAACAAATCGCCCAAGAGCCTGACGGAGCGATTGCGAAATTCGGCATCAACAGCAAATGGAATCCTGATGTTGACGTTGAAAACCTTGACCGAGCAGGCGCGGAAAAAATCTATAAAGAAAAATACTGGAAATCATACGGCATTGACGAATTGCCCGACAATGTAAAGCTTCTTGCGTTTGACATAGCCGTGAACCATCGCAGCGACTTTGCCAAGAAAATGATTGGCGAACTGAAAAAAGGCGCAAGCCCTGACCGCATCATGGATGCGCGTTTGCGCGAATATGACCGACTGGCAACATCAGACCCAGAAAAATATGGCAAGTATTATGACGGATGGAAAGACCGCCTGAATCGCATTGCAACGCAGATGTCCAGCACAATGCCTGTGGACTCGGCAGCCGTTCGCAAAGCAGCCGATGACCTTGACAGACAATACCCTGGCGCGGGCGCAGAACTTATTGCCCTGCACGATAACCAGATGAAGGCGCAGGCCGCAGCAGAAACGGCGCGCAAGAATGAAATTCAAACACAGGTCACGCAGATTGTTTCGCAGAACAATGGCGACTGGACGAAAGTGCCTGCCCAGATACGCGCGGAAGCAGCATCGCTTGGAATTGATGTCACCGCATATAAGGGCGTTTCTGACCCTGACGTTGTTGCTGGCCTTGATGCCATGACCAGCAGCGAACTTATGTCAGCCAACCTTGACGCGCCCGAAATCGTGCAGAATGTCACCTTTGATGACCTGCAAAAATACAAAACAAAGCAAGCCGAATTGCAGAAGCCGGAAAACAAATTCAACCAAGAACTGGTTGACGGCGTTGTGGAATACTATTTCCGCAGCCAAGGCAAATCGAGCGCATACGACCCTGACAACAAAAAGAACAAGCAATCCGTTGCGGCAATGCGAAACTATGTCAATTATCGCATTGAACTTGAGCGAGCATCAGGCAAACCGCTTGAGAAGCAGCACGTCATGAAATTTGCCGCCGACTATATTTCCATGAAGAAAAAGCCGCAAATCAGTGATATGTTTGCTATACCAGAGCAAGAGCGCGAACGCATCGTGTCGCAGCTTATCAGCATCAATGTAAGCCCAACGCCCGAAGCGGTATGGGCAACCTATATGGCAACCGTTGGGAAGGTACGATAAATGCAGCCGCCAAGCCTTGAAGAATTAACGCCTGATATGGTCGGCGACTTTATGCAGCAGGCCAGCACAGAGCGCAGAGAATCTTTGCGCCAATCCATCCTTGCCGCCGCAAACACAAACCCAGACCAATATGCCGAAGCAACAAAGCTTGGGCGCGCCGCAGGCGTTCCGCCAGCATTCGTTGAAAACGAACTGGACACATACCGAAACACTATGAAAATGGACGACATGACCGCTGACCGCATCGTGTCGCTATTCCCAGACTATGCCGCATGGTTGCAGGAAGATGACAACGCAAAGCTGGCGCATGATGACGTTGGCGCATTGCTTGGCACTCTTGACCTTATGCGCTCATTGGGCGCATCCGTTGTTGACGACTTTGCAGGCCGCACCATTCAGGGCGTTGGCGGGCAGCTTTCAGCCGTGGCAAACATTGCTGCCGAAGGCGAAGTGCTTATGCGTCAGGCAGAGCAGGAAGGAAAGCTTTGGCGCATCCCTGTTATTTCTGGCATGAATGACCTTGCATCAACAGCGGCAATTGGCGTTGCTTCTATGGCGGGCAGCACCCTTGAATATGTCGGGAAGAAGGTTCGTTCCGTTGGCGACCTGATTGCGCCACCCGTTGAGCGCAGAGGGTTCAAGGATGACTTCGCGCGCGGCCTTGGGCAGGGCGCATCAACTATCGCAACGGCATGGATTAGCCGACCGCTGGCAATTATATCCACACTTGCGCAGGGTTCTTCTGCCCAGATGGATGAAATTGAAATGGCACAGAAGCGTGGACGTGACGTTGACCCTGACGGCACGATGGAATCCCTTGGGGTTTTAACGGGCGGCATTGTCACAGCAGCAACAGAAATGCCTGTTTATGACATGATTCTTAAACGCTTCCCCGCAGCAGACAAAATCTTCAAAGCCGTTCCCGACAAATACAGAAATGATGCCGTTGAGTTTGTCGGAAAGATGGTCATGGCTGGCGGAGCGGAGGGCATACAGGAAGCCGCAGAAGGGTTTTTGCAACGCCTTATCACGCAGGGCTTTATTGACCCAGAGCGCGAAGACTATTCGCTTGGCGAAGCTGGCGAGGATGCAACCCTTGGCGCAGCCGTTGGTGCAACACTGCAAGGCCTTGTCCTTGCGGCACTGCACATCACCGACCGGCGCGTGCCGCAGGCAGTTCAAGAGCAGGTGGAGCGTGAGTTTCAAAAGCAGAAAACCATTGAAACCATCAATGCCATACGTGCTACAAAAACAAATGCCCGTGACGCAGAAAAGATGCGAGAAGTGCTTAAAGCAGGCAACCCAGACGGAAAGGTTGTCACGCTGGATGCAACCGTTGTTCGCCAATTCTATCAATCAGGCATTGACCCAGAGCAATTCTATCAGCTTGCACCATCAGCCCGTGAGCAATTCGAGCAGGCCGAAGTAGCTGGCACGGATATTTCCATTCCGCTTGACGAGTTTTTGCACGCCGTTGCCAATGTGCCTGACAGCGCGTATGACTTCATGACCGATTTTATGAAGGTTGACCCCACCGTTGACCCTGCCGTGCAAGGCTGGGATATGGCAGACCCAGCAGAGCGTGACGCATTCATTCAGCAGGCCGTCAGACAGGCGCAGGAAGAATGGGGCGCACAATATGAGCAGACACAAGAAGCTGCGCTGGATGAACGCATTGAACGGCAAATCCGTGACAACCTTATGAATCCAGCCGTCATGGGCGAGAAGGTGAGAACACCAGAAGCGGCAGCCACCGAAGCAACGCTTTATGGCTCTTTTGCCCGAACCCTTATCAGAAGCGGTGATGAAGCCGCCACACGGGTGTTTGAACGCCGCTTCGGAACAAATTTTCAGGTGGAGGGATTCCGCCCGCCGGTGCGCCGTGTCGGAACTGGCAAGGCATACTATGACCGCCTGCGCTCAAAGGTAAAAGCCAGAGCAGCAGCGGAAAAACGTGGACAGAAAAAGCGTGCGGAAAAGGCTGGATTTTTCGGAACAACACCAAGAAAACGCACCAAGGCAACACCAACACCGCTGATTAACGCCCTTATTGCCCGCGGCGGCATCCAGCGCGGTTCACCCATCGCGGCTGAATTGGAGCATATCGGCATCACGCCAAAGAGCCATCCAAGACTTTATGCGCGCGGGAAGCTGCGCGACATTGACAACATCGTTGTTTCGGAACTTGAGGGCGACCTTGGAACATCAGGCGTATTCACGGACGATGGAAACGGCTATGTTGACCGCAACGACCTACTGGACAAATTGCGCGATGAAACCTTTGGAAACTATATCCGAAGCGATGAAATGCTTGAGCAGGAATCAATCGAAGAAGCAGAACAGCAAATCCTTGACCTTCTTTCCGAACAAGGCGTTGACATCACCACCGCCAGCGCAGCCGAGATTGACGCGGCCATTGACCAAGCAACAGAACAATACCGCATGGAATATGAAACGGCACAGCCTGGCGCATTTTATCAGGCAGAACGTGGCGTGACGCAATTTGCAGACGGCGGGCAAACCATCATAAAGCTGTTTGAGGGCGCAGACCAATCGACCCTATTGCATGAAACAGGCCACGTTTTCCTTGATATTTTCGCAGACATTGCATCACAGCCAGACGCGCCGCAGGCCATCAAAGACGACTTCGCGCGCACGATGGAATGGCTTGGCGTTCAGTCTTATGACCAAGTGCAAACACCACAGCACGAACAATTCGCCCGCGGCTTTGAAGCGTATCTTTATCAAGGCGAAGCCCCCAGCGCATCCCTTCGCGCCACATTTGACAAATTCAAGCTATGGCTGACCAACCTTTACCGAAGCATTAAATCGCTAAACGTCAATGTTTCGCCCGAAATGAAAGGTGTCTTTGACCGGCTGCTTGCCACAAACGATGAAATCAATGCCATCCGCAACAACCCCGTTGTCGGCATTGAAGCACAGACGCTTGAAATGCTTACAAAGCCCCAGCGCGAGCAGTACCTTAAACGCAAGGAAGAAGCCATCAGAGAAGCAAAAAACAAGCTTTTCAGAAAGGCCATCCGTCAGGCGCGCCGCCAAAACACAGAATGGTGGAACACGGAGTTTGCCCGCGTCCAGCGCGAAGTTGAAGCCGAACTGCAAAAGATGCCTGTTTATCAGGTGACAAATTTCTTGCAGACCGGTTCAGACTTTGAAGGCGTTTCCATGATGGTTGATGATGACGGCAACACCATCACGCCAATCAAAGAACAGCACCAGCTTAATGAGGAACTGACCATCAAGGCCTTTGATGATGCCAGCCCAACGCAAAAGCTTGGAAAGGAAGAACTAAAATACCTTCCGCGCGGCACAAGAACAAAGCAGGGCGGCATAGACCCCAAGCTTATTTCCGATATGTTCGGCTACAAATCAGCCATTGAAATGCTGCGGGATATGCAGCAGGCAGAACCATATGCGGCGGCGGTACACAAGCAGACAGAAGACCGCATGATTGCCCAATATGGCGATATGCTCAACGATGGCACGATTGAACAGGAAGCCCTGGCAATGGTCATGGCCGAAGACACAAAGGCCGCACAGGTTGAATTGAAGGCATTATCCCAGCGCACAGGCGTTGAATACCCATCAGACGGCGACTTTGCCCGCGCCGCTGAAATAGCCCTTGGAACACTCACCGTTGACCAAGCCGTTAAGCCTGATAAATACTATCGCGCCGCATTGAAAGCCGCCCGTGATTATGGGCGCGCGCTTGGCAAGAAAGACTTTGAAGCCGCCGCAGATGCGAAACGCCGTGAGATTGTGAACAAGCACCTGCACCGCCTGTCAAAGGCTGCGCGTGACGAAACAAACAAGGCGATTGATAAATTCAAGAAACTGGAAAAAATCCCGCCCAAGGGCGATGCCAGCAAGGTAAAGATTGACCCTGAATATCATCAAAAGATATGGCAAATACTTGATAAGTATAACCTTGCCCCGCGCCTGTCCGAAGCAAAACGCCTGAACATTGAATTGCAGGCCATGAATGAATGGATAATGCGCAAGGAGCAGGACGAAGATGCTGCGCTGGTCATGCCGCCTGAATTGCTGGCAGCAGACACAAAGACCCATTACCGCGACCTGACAATGAACGAGTTTCGCGGGCTGCGCGACCTTGTGGAAAACCTTGAAACACAGGGGCGCAATAAGCGTAAATTCATCCTTGAGGGGCAGCAACGCGACCTTGAACAACTGGCCGCAGAACTTGTTGCCACAGCCGAGCAATACAACGAGCCGCGCGCCGTTGCCCTATCTGAACGCCGCCAAAACAGAAAGCTGAAAAACAAGCTTGGTAATGTCATCAATGGGGTGGATGCCGTAAACACCAAAGCAAGCCAGATGATGGCCTTGCTGGATGGCGGTGAAAACTTCGGATTGTGGACACGCACGGTTTATGAGCCGATGCAGCGCGCAGAAATCAATCGCAACATCAGACAGCGCGCAGAATTTAAGCGGTTCAAAGACATCATGGAGGAACATTATTCCGATGAAGGGCGCGGATTCCTTGACCGAGAATATCAGGTTGGCGGCGAATCCATCCGCCTTGAGGAACTTCTTTCCATTGCCCTTCACCAAGGAACAGAGGACAACCGAGCAAAACTGATTGACGGATACGAAGAAGCGCGCGGCTGGAATCAGGACATGATTGATGATGCCCTTTCCAATATGCGTGAAAAAGACTGGAACTTTGTGCAGTCGGTTTGGGATTACATGGATTCATTCTGGGCGGAAACAAGCGCGGTTGAAAAACGCCGCTTCGGATATGCGCCAGAAAAGATTGAAGCAACGCCGTTTGAAGCCAAAACAGCCGATGGGAAAACCGTGCAACTGCGCGGCGGGTATATGCGAATCATGTATGACGCAGACCAAGACGTTATGACCGGCAACGATGAACTGGCACAGACCTTCAAGGAATTGCAAATCGGAAAGAACGCACGGGCTTCCACACGGCGCGGCGCGATGATTGAGCGCGTCAGCGGCGTTCGCAGACCAATCCGCCTTGACCTTGACGTTATCACAGAACACGTTGGCGAACAGGTTGGCATCATCACAATGTCGGAAACCGTTGAAAACATCAGCAAGGTTCTGCGCAAGAAGGAGGTGCAGGAGGTTCTGCAAAACACCATTGGGCGCGAACGCAAGGAAATGCTGGACTTGTGGCTTAAAGATGTTGCCGTTGGCGGTCAGATGGCTGGTGGCTCTATCAACCGCGCATTGCGCACCATCCGTTCAAATTACACGGTTGGCCGCCTTGGTTTGAAGCCAATGACAGCCCTGTTGCAGTTTTCAGGTATTGCCCACACATGGGCAGACCTTGGTGCAAAACAGACATTCAAAGGCGTGGCAAAAGTATTTTCCCGCGGCAACCCCTATACCGTTGCCCGCGAGGTTGCAGAGAAATCACTTTTCATGCAGGAACGCCGCTTCACCCTAAACCGTGAAATTGCCGATGCCTTGAATGAATACAGCAACAAGGCCGGAACGGTACGCAGCAAAGTGTCAGCCATGATGCTTTACCCTATGCAGAAGATGCAGGAAATCGTTGACACGGCGACATGGCTTTCTGCCTATGACAAGGCCACACTTGAAGGAATGGACGATGCAGACGCTATCAGAACGGCAGACATTGCCGTTGCACGTCTTCAAGCATCAGGCTTGACATCCGACCTTGCTGCCATCGAGCGCGGCACGCTGAACACCGCAACCCAGCGGCAAGAACTGGTAAAGGCAACAACCATGTTCTTTTCATATTTCAACGCAAAATATAACCTGTTGAAGAATAAAAACATCCAATACAAGAACAAGCAAATCAGCGGCGTTGACCTGGCAATGTCCTATCTGATGGCCTTGCTGGTGGAAGGCACTATTTCCGCCGCCATCATGGGGCAGATTGATTGGGATAATGATGACGATGAAGAATTGAGCGCAGGCGAGATTGCCACAGGAATTGTCAGCACAACGCTTTTCAACTACGCATCAACCATCCCATTTGCCCGCACCATAGCCAGCGGTGCGCAGGGATTTAGCGGTGAAGGCGCAGCAATGGGGCAGCTTTCAGGGCTTGGCGAGTTTGCAGGCCGAATGGTAGGAACGGCAGAAAAGCTTATTGAGGGCGACACAGACAAGATAAATGGCTATGCCCTGACACGTCAGGCAGTCGATGCCCTAAACACATTCATCCCGCTACCGGCAAGCGTCATCAACCAATTCATCAGAGGGCTGGAACTCGAAGAAAAGACAGGCGATGCAAGCCCGATTGATTATCTGGTATATCGTGAAGACCGGTTTTAATATATGATTTTTGGCAAACAGAAGGCAGAGGAAAACGCACCATGACAATCCCAAGCACCCCATTCCGACAAGACCACACGGGCAACGGTGTTGCCACCAGCTTCATTTATGACTGGCGCATTCTTGATGAATCACACCTTCGCGTGGTGCAGCAGGATATTCCAACAGGCATTGAAACCGTGCTTGTTTTGAACGTAGATTATTCTGTTTCCGGCGTTGGCAATGATGGCGGCGGCAATGTCATTATCACGCCTGCAATGCCATCCACAAAGAAAATCACCATCCTGCCAAATGTTCCCTATGAACAGGACACGGACTTCACCAACCAGAACAGCGTATTGCCAGCCGAAGCCGAAAGCATGGGCGACAAGCTATCGCGTCAGGTTAAGCAACTTGCCGAGCAGGTCGGGCGCGCAGTAAAGCTTCCAGAAACAGACCAAGGCAGCCCCGCCAACTACATCAACGAAATGAACCAGATTTATGCCCAGACCGTTCAGGCAAAAAACGCAGCGGAACAGGCAGAGGATTCAGCCCAGCTTGCAGAAGCTGAGGCAATCAGCGCGCGTGACATTGCCATTGACGCAAAAGACGATGCCTTGGCTGCCCAGACAGCAGCAGAGAATGCGCGGGATGCTGCCGCAAACAGCGCATCTAATGCAAGTACAAGCGAAAGCAACGCATCCGACAGCGAAGATGCCGCAGCCCTTTCCGCAGCCGCAGCCCTCACATCAGAAAACAATGCGGCTGCGTCAGAGAGCGCGGCAGAAGGCTTCAAAGATGATGCCCAAGGTTACGCATCCGCCGCAAATACCAGCGCGATGAATGCCGCAACGTCCGAGTCGAACGCATCCGACAGCGAAGATAATGCAGCGGCAAGCGCATTGCTTGCGCAGGCTTGGGCAGAAGGTCACGAGCCAGGCGGCGTTGGCACAAAATCATCAAAAGAATGGTCGGAGGAATCGGAACAATTCCGCGATGAAGCACAAATGGCAGTCGGCGGAACGCGCGTCACGGTCGATGACACAACTGCCAGCGTTCTTAATGACAAGATTGTTGGCGGGTATGGCGTTAAAACCAGCGTTGAAAACCCCAGCGGCAACGAGCAATTAAAGCTTGAAACATATCCGACATTTGACGTGTATTCATGGGCGAAGCCTTACCTTGTTCAGAATGGCAAGAAGGTTCTGCAAATCAAAGAAAGCACTATCATCCGCCTTGTTGTTGATGGCGTTCCGCGCTGGGTGCGGCAGGAAACAGACCAAAACCTATCGGCTGAAACCCTACTTGACACAGGCAGCACGTTGCAGGCTGGCAAGGATTATTGCCTGTATCTATGCGATGACGGAGCGGGCGGCACGCAATATGTTGTTTCACTCAACAGCACTTTCCCCGCCGGTCACGATGCAGACGACAGCCGCAAGATTGGCGGCTTCCACACACTTTGCGCAAACGTAGGCACAATATCAGGCCATCCGCTTTCAGGCTATGTGGCGGGCGAAATTCTGCCCGCATCCGTGTGGTGCTTAAACCATCGACCGCACAGCAACCCAGAAGGCATGGTTTATGACGAGTCGCAGGATGTTTGGATTGATATTTACCTGCAATCAGGCACGGGCGTTTTGACAAAATCAATGTATGGTGCAACCGTCACGGACACGCGCCAGTATTCAGAACACATGGAAGACCAATTCCTTGTCAAAAAAGCCCTGCTCAATGATGAAGAATTTGCATCTTCAATGGAGGGAAGCAACCAACAAACAGCTATTGCGGGCGCGGCAGCACCATCACCTAAAACGGCTGGCGGACATTCTGACACAGCAGGCCGCCGCATGATTTCCAACATAGGCGTGGAAGAAGGATGCGGTTTCTTGTGGCAATGGTTAGCGTCAACGTCAGCGTCAGGTGGTTCTTCATGGGTTACTATTAAAGGAAGCAAAGGCAATGTATATTGCCCATGCCATGTGCTGCTTGCGGGTGGCCGTTGGTACGATGGCGCGAATTGCGGGTCGCGGTCGCGGCATGCGGGTAACGGTCGCGCGTTTGCGCTTGCGAGTATCGGCGGGCGCGGGCGGAGCCGCGCGCGCGCGATTTTGTAAAATACGGAAAAGAAAGGATTTTTTCGGTTTGGGTTTTATGTTTCATATGCTTGTTAGCGGCTGCTTGCAGGTGGCAATTGGAACAATGGCACGAATTGCAGGTCGCAGTCGCGGAATGCGAATAACAGTCGCACGAATGCGAATGCGAATATCGGCAGGCACGGGCGGAGACGTGAAGAATTACCTAACTCCACGGCTGAACATAAGACCTTGTTGCGCAAGCAGCAAAACACGCAAAGGAGCATGGCTTTCGCTAGTAGGGGAAACCCGAACGCGAGAGTCATTTTTATCAATACCACCACCGGCACAGGCACTATGAAGCGTCACGGAAACCTTTGGCACAAGATTATTGACAAGGACAACTTTGAACTGGCCTATCGCAACGCCGTTCGCGGCAAATCCAGCAAGCGCAATGTCATCAGGTTCAAAGAAAATAAGGAAGAAAACCTTGAAGCGGTGCGCATGATGCTGGTCAACAAGACATTCAGAACATCCCGCTATTGTGAAAAGACGGTTTACGAGCCAAAGAAACGCACCATATATGTTTTGCCATTTGCCCCAGACCGCATTGTGCAGCACGCCCTGATGAATGTCATCATCCCCATATGGGATAAGCTATTTATTGAAACATCCTATGCCTGCCGTTCTGGGCGCGGTGTGCATGAAGGCAGCCGAAAAACAATGGAATATGTCCGCCGCAACAAATACTGCCTGAAATGCGACATATCGAAGTTTTACCCATCCATTGACCAAGACGTGCTTATGTCCATTGTGCGCAAGAAAATCAAATGCAAAGACACGCTATGGCTTATTGAAGAAATCGTGCGGTCATTCCCTGGCGGGAAGAACGTGCCAATCGGCAACTTTACATCGCAATGGTTCGGAAATCTTTATATGAACGAACTTGACCACTATGTGAAGACGGAATTGAAAATCAAGGATTACATCCGCTATTGCGATGACTTCTGCCTATTCCACGATGACAAAGCCGTTTTGCGTGATGCAGCAAACAAGGTCAAGGAATTTATAGAAGGCCGCCTGCTGTTGCGTTTCAGCAAATGCGAACTGTTCCCCGTGTCGCATGGTGTTGACTTTCTGGGCTATCGGCATTTCAGAAAATACATCCTTTTGCGCAAAAGCACGGCAAAGCGCGTTCGCAAACGACTGGAACGCTTGCCAGAATTGTTTGATAAAGGCAAAATAAATGCCGAAACTTATATGTCTTCGGTCGGCAGCACCTATGGATGGATGCGCTGGGCGAACAGCCACAACCTGGCAAGAAAGATAAAACTGGACGATATGATGCAGGAGGCCAAACGGAATGTCGAAGCAGCAAAAACAGCAGCGTGAAGCGAAACGCTTTTCTGAATTTGCAGACCTTTCCGAACGCCCAGTGATGGATTGCGACAAGGTATCCATGCAATCTGTGCTTAACAAGGAAATCAAGGTCATCAATTACCGTGTGAAAAACACCAAGTTTTCATACAGCAAGAATGACCAATGCCTGACAATACAGTTTGAAACAGAGGAAGGCGAACGCAAGGTTATCTTCACCGGCTCTGCCGTCCTTATTGACCAGATTGAACGATACAAGGAACATTTGCCGTTTTATGCTACAATCGTAAAGACAGGCAAATTCTTCTCATTCTCATAAACCAACAGCCCCGAAGGAAAGAACATATCATGCGCGGATACCCACAACACCTGAACAGCAAACAAGATTACATCAATATGCTTGCCATTGACCCAGCGGAAACGGTCGCGCGCTTGCAGCTATTGCTTGACCAGCGTTATTCGTGGTTTCAAGGCGAAAAGCTTGCCGAAGGCGATGCGGGCATTGAAGATGAAACGCACAAGGTCATTGAAGCAACGGAGCGCGAGGAAGGCAGCGAAGACGAAATCACCGTCCGCTACCAATACGAATTGAAAGAGGATTTTAATTCTCACCTTTTCCTGATAGGCTTTACCGTGGACGAAGTGGAAAATATTATTAACGACAACAGCAATTAAGGAAATTTCCACGATGGAGCAGGCAATAGCGGCAGGTTTGGGCGCAATCATCGAGCAAGGGGCATTATTTGCCTTTATGGTTATCGTGCTTATATGGATGCGTAAGGACAACCTGCGCTTGGTTGAGCGTATGCAGGACAAGGAAGACGAGCGGGAAAAGCAATCCGGCTTGCAGATTGAACGCCTTGTCACGGTCGTCCAGCAAAACACAGCAGCATGGGAAAAGGTTGATGCCAAACTTGAAAAGCATTGATGTCCAACGGCGTTTTGACGAAGCGTTTGCGGCCAGCGTTGCGGCTTCTAAGCGGCTGGTTCAAAAGATTGAGCGTTCAAATGGTCAGCTTTATCATGCGCTATGCACGCCAAGCGGGATATGTGATTCAACCCATCACGGGGAAGGGAGTAAGCACGATGGACAGAGAACGTCTAGCGGAAGAACTGAAAAGCGATGAAGGCATTGTGCCGCACGCATATCAAGACCATTTGGGATATTGGACAATCGGATGCGGTCGATTGATTGACCGGCGCAAGGGCGGCGGGCTAAGCGAAGATGAAATCATGTATCTTCTGGGCAACGACATTGCCAAGGTTCATCAGCAGGTGCGCTCTGCCCTGCCTTGGTTCGATGGCCTTACAGATACGCGCAAGCGCGCCCTGTGCAACATGGCTTTTCAGATGGGCATAAACGGGCTTCTGGGCTTCAAAAACACGCTGGCATTGATACAGGCTGGCAAATATGCGGAAGCGGCAGACAATGCCCTGAAATCAAAATGGGCGCAGCAGACCCCAGCGCGGGCAAAGCGTGTTGCGGACATGATACGAAAAGGCTAAAATGTGAACTGCCAACCATTTACCGTAAAGGGGTAACACCATTATGAAACAGGCCTTCAAGAACTTTGTGGCAAAGCACGGCAAGAAAAAGGTTTTCTTTTACGCTGTTGCGGCTGTTGTGGTCATCATCATCCTGTCGCACTTCGGCGTGGATACGATTGCCTACAATGAATAAGAAACTTGCCATCATCATCGGCGCAGTCGGCCTTGTTTTGCTTTTGGGCTTCGGCCTGAAACTTTACGGGCAGGCGCGCTATGATGAAGGCTACAACAAGAGCCAGGCAGAACACGCAGCGGCGGCAGCCAAGGCAGCGGATGAAGCGGCCAGAAACCTTGGGAAGGTGGAGAATGAAACAGCGAATATGTCAGATGATGCTATTGATGACAGCCTGCGCGCTCTTGGCATCATGCGCCAACCAAGTGACCGTTGACACCGCCTGCCAGTCAATGCCGCGCGGCACAATCCATGCGGACGACACGCCGAAAACAAAACGCTGGATGCGGACATACGAAACGAACCGGCAGCAGAAATGCCTTTAATTCCAAAGCGAAGTAACTTGAAGCCCCCGTAAAAAGGGGCTTTCTTTTTTGCTCATGAAAACGTAAGCTGTTACGGAATGAACGGAATGGAATTAAGGGGCTGAATATGCTTGTCACAACTGACAAATACACGCTTTATTGCGGCGATGCGCTGGACATACTGCCAGAAATCAATGGTGTTGACCTGTGTGTGACTGACCCGCCGTATATGCTCACCAGCGGCGGGCGGACAGAAGGCGGGCTTCACGAGCGCATAGGCGGCGAATACGACAACAGCGGCAATTTCTTTGAGGGTGATTGCCCAGAATGGCGCGACTTCATGCCATTGATTTACGCTTGCCTTCGGGAAGACGCGCACGCCTATGTGATGGCAGACAGCAAGAACCAGTTTGAAATGCAGCGCAGCGCGCTTGAAGCAGGCTTCCGCTTCCACAATCTTCTTTATTGGGATAAAGGCACTTGCACGCCCAACCGCTGGTATATGAAGAACGCCGAATATGTCGGGTTTTTCTTCAAGGGCAAGGGCTTTGCCATAAACGATTGCAGCAGTAAGCAAGGCCTATATGTTCCCCAGATTGACCAGACGGCGCACCCAACAGAAAAACCAGCCCTATTGATGCGGCATTACATCACCAACAGCAGCAAGGCGGGAGAATGCGTGATTGACCCATTCATGGGAAGCGGCACAACAGGCGTTGCAGCCATCCGCGCCGGTCGCAGATTCATCGGCATTGAGCGTGACCCGCGATGGTTTGACGTGGCACAGGAACGCATCGAGCAGGCCGCCAATAATTCCCTGCATCAAACGGTAGATTTATTTTCAAAATAACCATACAATGTGAACGCTGTGACCAACTGTTTCAGTCCTTTCGTTCGGGAACGCCCAGCCGTGATGTTCATTCATTGCGCTGGGCGTTTTCCTTTTTGGGGTGGGTGGGTTATAAAAAAGGGGTAGGCGGGTTATCAGAACCCGACCACCTATTCACAAATCAAAGGATATGATATGCGCCGAGCCGCCAAGGTTGACGACAATCAGCAGGAAATCATCACAGCAGCCCGTGCAATGGGATGCAGCGTTCAACCCCTCCACACGGTCGGCAAAGGCGTTCCTGACCTTCTGGTTGGCATTTCAGGCCACACAGACCTATGGGAAGTAAAAGACGGAAAGAAGCCGCCCAGCGCACGAAAGCTGACGGTTGACCAAATCCTATGGCACGATGAATGGAAGGGCTGCACGCCCCAGATTGTGGACAGCGTGGACAAAGCCATTACCCGCGTCAACTATGTGCGCCGGTCGATGAAAGGCTGTCACCTGTCAAACGGGAAAAACTGATGCCAGGTCAACAAAGCCGCCACCAGCGCAAAGAAATAATCCCAGAAGCTTAAATCCATAACGTCAACGCCCCTCAAACCAAAAGGCATATTCTTCCGGCACAGGCTGCCAGAACAAATAATCGTCCATATTCTCAATGCCGTATTGCTCACCTTCTGGGCATAGAAATACGGGGTCATTCTGAAAGTCATCCGCGCGCATATACATACGGCAGCCAGACCCATCGTTGAAGAAAGCCACAAACTTCTGCCCTACATCCGGCAACCTATCAGCCATCAAATTCATATCTTCGTCACCTTTGCTGAAAAAAGAACGCCAGCAATGCCGTTTTAAGCACCGCTGGCGCGTTTTGTTTATTCTGTGCCTTCATACCCCGCCAATGATGCAAGACCCGCTTCATGGACGTTCTGGTTGGCGTGGATGCACGGTGTATTCATATGGCTGGTAATCAGGGGCATTCTATCCCCTGACCACCGTTTCCCCATGATTATAGCAACGAACATCCCTGACACTCTACTTTTCGTTAAATCAGTTTATTGCCAGAAGTGTTTGTTTTATTTGACAAAGCGTCATGTTTTTGGAGATAAGCCTTGTCCAAATCGTCATATGCTTTTTGGCTTGATTGTTTAATTGTATCAAGCACTTGAGCATTATTATTCCAGATTTCGTCAAGTTCATCTGCTGTTTTTGCATTTGCAAGTGCATTTGCAATGTCTTTTGCTGATGCAGATGCTTGTGCATCGTCTTCGGCTTTGTCGTCTTTTTGCTGTTGTGCTGTGACAGGCGAAGCCTTGATTTTGTCCTTCAAGGCCGCGTTAGCGGCAGACGATTTTTTTTCTTCCGAGCCTTGCGGCTCTTTGGTATCGCCAACAAAAAGCGTTACGTCAAACCAGTGTTCGCGGGTTGACATACCGTCTTTCATGCCATTGAGGATGTTTTTAAGGGCAACCATTTGCGCCGCGGTGATTGCGGACAGGTTGCGCCCGATGCGGGCTTCAATCATCGCCTGATTGACCTTGAACGGCTTGAATGCGTCCAGCATACGCTTGATGCCTTCGGGCGTTGTGTCGGCCTTTGCTTCCAGCGTTCGGGTGCATTGGTCAAGGGCTGCTTCGATAACATCGCCGTCAATCAGGGCAAGGATGCAGGCACGAACGCGGCGTGCGGCTTGGTTGGCTTCCAATTCGTAAATATCGCGTTCATCAGTCAAAGGCTTTCGCCCTTGCCGCGTGTCGCGGACGTGATGCACTTCAAATGTGCGATTTTCGCCCACGTTGTTCTGAATGTCATAGGCATATGCTTCAATCAGGCTTCGCCCCTTGCTGCGCTCAAGGCAACGCCACCCTGAACGGATATGCTGCCAGTGGCGTTTGATGACTTCGGCCAGACGGATAGAAGGGCCGGTCACATTCTGCCCGCCGCGCGGGAAAGAATAGATTGCGACTTCCGCCAATGTCGGGCGTTGGCATTCATTCAAAATACGGTCAACGGCAACCTGCGGATTGCGTGGGTTGTGAAGTGCCATGATTGATGCGGCTTGAATTTCAGCGATTGCGCGCTGGGTTTCAGCCGTCATCAGGGCATTGCCCATTCCGCCCGATGGAACTGCTGCGGGTGCAGCAGAGCCGAACGGGTTTGCCGTGAGCGATTGCCCCTGCAATGTTGTGACTTCGTTTGTCATGGTTTTAGTTTCCTTTCTTTGGTTGGTTGGTTCATGCGGACGGACTGCACCGGACTGAAAAAGCACAATCCGCCCTGATGAAACAACCGCCTTATGCGGCTGCTTTTTCTTTCAACTTGTTGATACGGAAATTGCGGTAAGGCTCACGGAAATAGGTGATTTCCTTTCCGTCCACCATGCCCGCCGTGATGGAATACCCTGGCAACACGGCTTTGTCAGCATTGCCGATGATGTCCAAAATTTCCGCTTTGGCAGCATCCTTCAAGGCCTTACCCTCTTTTTCAAGGGCTGCGCCCTGTTCATAGGATGCAATCAATTCCGGCACACGGTTGCTTTCGCTGATGTCCACGGTGTTTTTCTCAACGATTGCCCCACGAATGCGGGCAAGGGCTGCACCGTCAACAGAATAATCAGGCTTCGGTTCTTCGCCGTCCTCGATGGACTGCCAGAATCGGGCAACTTCCGCATCAAACATCGCGCCAATTTCTGGGTCATAATCGCGGAAATAAAGCTTCGGCTGATTACCGCCGACCAGCGCGCCAAGGCAGCCCCAAGAGATATTCAGGCCAGCTTTATTCGCCATATGCAATTCAAGCTGCAACTGCGTTTCGTAATATGCGGGTGCTTCGTCTTCCGTCCATCCGGCAGCGAATGCGTCCAGCCCAATGTTTTTGACCTCAAACAATCCCGTTCCGCGCACAGGGCATTCAACCTTAACATCAAGGCTGCAACCCATGCGCAGGCTTTCATCACGGATATAGAACAGGCCTAAATCCTCGCCCTTCCATCCTTCATCTTCGCAAATGCCGTGGGCAATGACGTTTTGCAGGCGGCGACCCCAGACGATGCGCTCATTCTCAATAAATTCAGGCGCGATGCCGCTTTTCTTTTCGTGCCAAAGCGCGAAGCGGGATTTCCATTTTGACAGCCCCAAAAGCGCGGCCATGTCGGTTGATGTCACATCGTTTTTGCGGCCTTCCAGCCATTCCGATTCGGTTGCAAATTTAATAATTTTTGCAGTCATTGCAGGTTTTCCTTTCGTTCGTTTCGTTCAAACATCATGTGCGATGTCTTATTGACAATATGTTTTGAAAACCGTATTGTCAACCGTAATCTTTTACGGTTAATCAAAAAGAGAAGGGATAACAAAACAATGACACCAGCCGAGAAAAAGCGGCTTGATATGATACCAGACGTTTTATGGCAGAGCATCAAGAAGCAAAGCAAAAACGGTAATATCAGCCACAAAGTGCAGACCATTACAAATTACACAACGCCAACAAAATTGAAAGCGGTGATTCGCTGGCGCGAGCGCATGGCGCGCGGGGGCATTACGACAAGCCAGCTTGCTGAATATGTCGGAAAGTCACCAACACGCCTTTCAGAATGGTTGTATTTCACCCACGAGCCGCGGGAGCAGGCCTTTAACGAGATTGAAGCCGCGCTTTATGAAATGGGGGTTTGATGATGACCCTTCACTGGTATCCCAAATATCCTGGCGACTATGCCCGTGACACGGCACACCTGTCTATGCTGGAACATGGCGCATATAACCTGCTGATTGATTATTATTACAGCACAGGACAGCCACTTCCAGCAAATGCAGATGCAAATGCACCAGCACTTGCACTTGCAAAGAACTATCGTTTGTATCGTATTTGCAGAGCAATCACGCAAGAAGAACAAAAGGCTGTTGATTCCGTGATTGAAGGTTTTTTTGAACTGCAAGACGGCTTTTATCACCACCGCCGGATTGACCAAGAGCTTGAAAAACGCAGAGAAATTAGCGACAAGCGCAGCGCGGCGAATGCAAAAATGCGTGAATCCAAGAGCAAAAAAGCCAACAAAAAGCCAGCAAACAATCAGCAAATGCACCAGCACTTGCAGGAGCAAATGCACTCTACAACCACAACCACAACCACAGACTCTATATCTAACGATATAGAGTCACATATGGCTGCCGTGTCTTCGATTTCTGTTTTGGAAATTGATATGCTTTTTCAGGGGATATGGAACGAATACCCCAGCCAAGGCAAAAACGGCGCGCGCGGTAACGGCTTCAAGGGCAGCAAACAGAGAGCCTTAAAAGCCTTCACCAACATCATTAAAAACGAAAGGACTGAAAATCATGAAACCCTTGTCGGAACTATCCGCACAGCTATTGGACAATATCAAAAATTCCTCGACCGCAGCGGATACCCCTGCAAACACGCCAGCACATGGCTTAATGAACGGGGATGGGAAGATGACTATTCAGGCACAACAGGGCAGCCCAGCGGTCAGAAATTCGCCAGCAAGCACGAACGGGCGCGAAATATCCTCGCCGGTGACGACCCTTCCTTCATTGAAGGATGATTCGGAAGCCAAGACGCGCCTGAACGAATCCCTGCTTATGGCGTTTGACGCGCTCAAGACTTACGGCAAAGAGCCTGAACAACTTGAATCCGTGAAAAAGCTTATGCACTTCGCGCTGGCAGATTACACATGGGAGCAAATCAGCAACGCCCTGCGGTATTATTTCAAGAATTACACGGAATTTCCCGCGCCCGCCGACCTTGTGCAAATCATAGAGCGCAAAAACAAGCCGCCTTTTGAAAAGGCCGTTTACGTCAGTATCAGCAAAAAACCCGCCTACGAGCGCAGCAGCGATGAATGGGCATATATGCGGGCGTATGAAGATTGGATGTTGCGCGGATGACCGGACTTTTCAAACCAAAAAGGATATTGATTGGCTGCGAATGTTCGGGGCGTGTGCGTGATGCTTTTGCAAGACGCGGTCATGATGTTTGGTCATGCGACCTTAAACCGTCCGAAAGGCCAGGCAATCATATTCAGTCTGATATTTTTGAAGCCATACAGGGGGGGGGGATGGGATATGTTAATTGCATTTCCTGATTGCACCTACCTTACAGCATCCGGCCTGCACTGGAACGGTAGGGTTGAAGGCAGGGCAGATAAAACAGAACAGGCACTTGAGTTTGTGCGCCGGTTGATGGATGCGGACATTCCGCAAATAGCCATTGAAAACCCCGTTGGCTGCATAAGCAGCCGCATAAGAAAGCCAGACCAAAGCATTCAGCCTTATGAATTTGGCGAAGATGCCAGCAAGCGCACTTGCCTTTGGCTTAAAAATCTTCCGATATTGAAACCACCACGGGGAATGCGCGTGCCAGGGCGGTTGTCAGAATGGCCAGCCGGAAGCGGGCGAATGGTTGAGCGATGGGCGAATCAGACAGACAGCGGGCAAAACGCGCTATCACCAAGCGATAAACGAGCAGAGGAAAGAAGCCGCACTTATTGGGGAATTGCCTTGCAAATGGCTGAACAATGGGGATGAAGAATAAAAATGAAAAAAGATGGTTGACTATTAAACCGTAACGCATTACGGTTAGACACAACGAAAGGAACACAGAATCATGACCAAGATTGATACCGAAGAATATAAAATCCCGCTTCCGTTTTTGGCCGTCATGGCCTTGGGTGTTTTCGCTATTTTTTACAGCGTCATCCCCGTTGCGCTTGAGCGCGAAGCGCGCCGTCAAGAGATTGTCCAGCAGCACCAATGCGCGCAATATGGCGATGCCATTGCCAAATGGGCTGCGGAAAAACAAATTTCAAATCCCTGCGATAAATAATCATCAACCGAACGAAGGACTAAAACAATGGAAAAGATAAAGGCTTACAAGGCTTTTGACAAAGAACTGAAATGCCGTGACTTCCAATATGAAGTCGGGAAAACATACACCCATGAAGGAACTGTAAAGGCTTGTAGTAGTGGATTCCACGCCTGCGAAAACCCGCTGAATGTTTTTGAATATTACAGCCCAGCACAAGCGCGATTCGCAGAGGTTGAGCAATCGGGAGTGATTGACAAGGAAACGAACAAGGTTTGTTCTTCCGTCATCACTATTAAAGCCGAATTGTCTATCAGCACATTTTTGCAGACATCATGCAAATTCATTTTGGATGGTGTTATGGCTGGGGTTAAAAATGACAAGAAAAAATCCGCACACAAAACCGAAGATAAAACGCACGCTTCCAACACGGGCTTTCAATCGGCAGCCAGCAACACGGGCTTTCAATCGGCAGCCAGCAACACGGGC
>JAVEZQ010000014.1:0-47272 GCA_034002905.1 Alphaproteobacteria bacterium | reverse complement strand
GCGCCGAATTTATTGAGGAAGTAAGCCCCTTCTTGCCCACCGATATAGAAGGCAGCAGCGTACTCGTCTTTATTTCCTGCTCCCTTGTTAAGGGAAAGCTCCATGTTGGCCTGTTCCAGCTTGTTATTACGGCCTGATACAATGGTTGAAACCGGAAGATTCGTGCATTCCATGGGCGTGCAAGTGCCATCCAGACGAACGAGAGCCTGAAAAGCCGTGCCACCACCTTGCGCAGGAATGGTCACGAGTCCTGCTGCTGTTTTGCTGCCCGTAACTGTACCCACCTCGATCTTTATGCCGCTGGGCAACTCTTTTATAAGGCTGTCGGCAGCGGGAGCAAAAAGAGAGGCCGGAGAGGCAAGCAACTCTGCTTTGATCCGGCTTTTCGGTGCGGGCGGCTCTTTGGGCTCGTGTTTCTTGTTGGGGTCTTTGCTTGCCTCGTATCGTTGATAAGCGGTAAGCCCAACGATCACGCCAGCAACCACAATTGCACCGCCGATTACAGCAGCTTTGAGGTTTTTTAGTATGGATCCAATGTTTATTTGCATGAGCCTATTCCCTTAAGGATTAAGATTTTTGTTCTATTTCGGCTTGTTGCCAAAATCGCCTTTACGCCACTGGACACCCATTTGGGTTTTTCCGGGGTATCCATCTTGGTGGGCCTGTTGTATTTGGTCAAGCTGTTCGTCGACCCATGCATCATGTTGGGCCTTTCGTTCGGCTTGCACTTCTTTAACCTTCGCCGCACGTTCAGCACGAGTTTTTGCTGTCGCTTCCTTTTGTGCTTCGCGTTCGTTCATCGTTGTTGTTTTGGGATCAAGTGACCCCGGAACGGCCTTTAGGCTTTCATGAAGGTTCGCATCCGCTGTTGCAGGAGAAAGGGCAGAGCCCGTCATCTCAATTGCCGTGCCGCCGATTTGGATAACCTGACCCATGCGCTGTCCAGAGGCTGTCATGACATCGGACAGCATAACATCGGTCATATCTTTGGCCAGTTCGTGCTTGCCTTGGATCGACAGGCCGTCAAAGCCCGTCTTGCCTTTGGAAAGCTGACCCATCATGTCTTGCGTTAGCCCTTCAAAGGTTTCGTTACCGGGTTTAAGCTTTAGCTCATAGCTCTGTCCACCGGGGCCAAACTTGTCACCCATAAAGTGTCCCTGAAGTTCTGTATTGCGGCCTTTTTGGACAATCTGCGTTGAATGGAGGGCCCCTCCGTCATGGCTCATCTCCGGCGCGGGCGTCTTTGCCGCAACGATTATCGCATTTTGGGCGATTTCGGCAAAGGTTGCTGCCTCGGGGCTACTCTTGTTTATATCAAAGGCTTTGTCCGCGGTTTTGTCTCCCGTTGTGGCTTTATTAAAAGAAAGATTACCCTTTTTGTCTGCCCGCAATTCGGCCAGTAGCAGCAAATTCTCATTACCCATAGGAAACATGTTTAGGACAAAGATCTTTTTGCTGCCGTTAGATTTGTCAACGATCATGGTCGAGTTTTGAGCCGTATCATCCGTAATGCGAATGGCTGCGTCACCTTCATATCCGCCACGCTCAACAGCCAGCCCGTCGATCTCTTGTTGTTGAGAGACGTTCATGGCGTCAAAGAAGTTGTCGGGCGTGAGGTGTTGGCCCGCTTGTGCGGCGCCTGTACTAGCAAGAACTACAGCACCCCCAGCAATGAACGATTTAAATTGACTCATCATTCTTTCCTTTTGTTAAAAAATACAATTTATTATTGGCAGAAGATCACCGTGCAGATCATCAACGCAATGGCCCCCTCATATCGCGCCATTTCGAGCTTTCCTTTGCATTTGATTTCGGGCGAGTTGTGTCGCTTTGTCCCGGAGCACTCCATGTTTCTTCCGCTTTAGCATCATAGGAAGCCCCGCCTTTGAGGCCATTAAGGGCGCTATCAAGAGCGCTAGGCACTTCATGATCTAAGGCGTTTGCTGGCCGTCCCTTCAAATCGGGGGCTTGAATCTTTACGCGATTCAGATTGACGGTGTTGCCCAGAAGAGCGTCGCTTCTGGGTGGGGGAGAAATAAGCTTTTGTGCTTCCCACAGCATGGTGTTAATGGCCGCTCTTGAGAAGCCTTCAAGACGGCTGGGGGCGATCTTTCTGTAGTCGGGCGCTTGGGTTAAATTACTTACCAACTCCAAGGTCAGCCCCATCGTGTCATGTGTTCCCGGGCTCATCGGGATTTCATGCGTAACCTTCCCGCCTGGGAGGTTTCTGTGTGTGAAGGTGCGAACCAGCTTCACGCCGCCATCAGGCAAGGTCTCGACGCGTGTTGTTGGCGCATCGGCGATATTTTGCTGCATGACGTTTGAAGCCCCTTTTGCTTTGACGCCAAGATTCAGCGCAATGATAAGGTCTTTTTCCGCCTGTTTTACAACAGGAGCCTTTGCAGGAAGGTGTTGTGTATAGCCTTGCTGATCGATGACGGTTGCTGAATGAAGGTGAGGTCTACCACGCGTACCAGCGATCTTTGTGTGTACAGTCTCAAGCGAGCCGAAAACCCCGGGGCTGCTACCCTTAACCGGCATGCGTGTGACGGCTTCATTGCGGGATGTATCGACATGGACGGTGTATACAAAGGGTTTCCGCTCATCACGAGGATCCCGGCGCGACGTGTCTGTGATGGTGATTTGGTCGATAGGGCCATCGACACCAACAAAGACATCGGCTGCTCTTGGCCCATCCTTGTAGCTAAGAACCTTCATGGAGGCCTCGCCTTGGGGAGGGGTATCATAGGGGGCGTTTGTTGAAGATCTTTTGTTAATCCCAAAGAAGCCCTTAATGCCCTCTTCTAGCTCGATGAGGTTCCCTATTCCATACTGGGTTGCGCCGAAGGCATCCGTTGCTTTCGATGTTAAAATTCCGCTTACGAGAAAAAGGCCATCACGCAAGAGAGTGCGGCGAGATATGGTGACGGGTTTTGTAGAGGTATTGTCAGAGTCGGACATAATTAAATCCTTTGAAAAGGGGGCTTATTCAATGCATGCATTCTATCATGAAGCGGCAAAAAAGGGGTAAAGAAAGGGCCTTTTAATTACTTTCACCCCTGAGCCAGATGCCGCAGTTGGCAAGGGCTGGGGTGTATCCTAGATGGTTAATAAATCTCATCAAATCTGCACTTTTCAGTGCCGTGGAGGCGGTGTTCCGCAGGGGGTGAAAATTAATGGTTTCCTCGGCCATCATATCTGAATCTAAAACAACGTTTATATTATGGCCTTTGTCGTTCATAAGAGCAAAAGGGGTGACCGTTCCCGGCGTAACCCCTAGAATTTCCATTAATAATTCTGGCTTGCCAAAAGAAAGACGAGCGGCGCCGATATCTTTTTCAAGCTTGCTCAGCTGGGCGCGCTTGTCGCCGGGCATCACAACCAGCCAGATTTTGCCTTTTTTGTCCTTAAGAAACAGGTTCTTGCAATCCATCCCCGGAATGCTGTCGCGAACGCCCAGCCCATCCTCGACTGTAAAAAGCGGCGGATGTTCGACCGTTTCGGTTTTAATTCCTAATTGCTCGAAAAGGGCAAAGAGATCAGCTTCGGTGGCGGGCATGGCAGAAAATTTGAGCTTTGTTGCAAAAGCAGAGTATAACGCCGCCTTGAGAGAAAACGAAAGGTATCACATCATGCGTCCGTCCAAACGCGCAGCTGACCAGTTGCGAGAGATTGAGATTATTCCCCATTTTACAAAACATGCCGAAGGCTCCTGTCTAATTAAGTGTGGCGGAACCCATGTACTCTGTACCGCGACGGTCGAAGATCGGGTGCCCCCCTTTTTGCGAAACTCGGGTTTGGGTTGGGTCACGGCGGAATATGGGATGCTCCCGCGTTCGACCCATACCCGCACGGATCGTGAAGCCGCCAAGGGGAAACAATCGGGCCGTACACAGGAAATCCAGCGCTTGATTGGCCGTGCGCTTCGCGCTGTCGTGGATCGCAAAGCTTTGGGCGAACTTCAGATCAAAGTGGATTGCGATGTGTTACAGGCAGACGGCGGTACGCGCACCGCATCAATCACGGGGGGCTTCGTTGCGCTTGCGCTGGCATGCAAGTATCTCCAGAAAATCGGACGCCTGACGCGCAGCCCTTTGACGGATAATGTGGCCGCGATTTCATGCGGTTTGTATGAGGGACAGACCGTGCTGGATCTTGATTATGATGAGGATTCGAATGCGGGGGCCGATGCCAATTTTGTGCTGACTGGAAAGGGATTGATCGTGGAGGTGCAGGGAACGGCTGAACAGGAGCCTTTTTCAGATGCACAGTTTGTTGAGTTAATGACCTTGGCGCGCAAGGGTATTGAGGAACTCACAGTCCTTCAAAACAAAATCATTGTGGCGGGATAATGGGGCTTTCTTCTGCACAAACGTTTCTTGGCGAGAAGCTTGTTGTAGCGACGCATAACAAAGGGAAACTCTCAGAATTTCGTGCGATGCTCGCTCCCTATTTTCGCGAGATCGTTTCGGCAGGAGATTTGGGTCTTTCCGAGCCAATCGAGGATGGGGAAACCTTTCGGGATAATGCCTCGATTAAAGCGCGCGCAGCGGCGCAAGCCTCAGGTTGTGTCGCATTGGCAGATGACAGCGGCCTTTGTGTGAACGCCTTGGGGGGCCAACCTGGTGTGCATACGGCGCGTTGGTGCGGGCCTGAAAAATCAGTCGAGGTTGGCATGCATGCGGTACATGAAGCCTTAGGCTGCGCATTGGATCGTTCGGCTTATTTTATCGCTTCTCTGGCGATGGTTTGGCCCGATGGCCGCGAGCTTTGTGTAGAGGGGCGTTGTGATGGCCAGATGATTTGGCCGCCGCGTGGAAATAAAGGTCACGGGTATGACCCATCCTTTATCCCTGACGATGGGGACGGGCTTCGGACTTTTGGCGAGATGGAGGAAGAAGAAAAGGATGCCGTAAGTCACCGCGCCCGCGCCTGCCGCCTCTTGCTGGAAAAGCTCAAGGAACTCTGATGGCGCAGGAAGACGAAGATAGCGCGCTCGCGCTCTATATTCACTGGCCTTACTGTCTGGCAAAATGCCCTTACTGCGATTTTAATTCTCGTAAAATCCCCGACAGCTGTGATCAGGATTTGTGGGCAAAAGCTTATATCAAGGAAATAGATTATTATGCTGAAAAGATGTCACCGCAACGTGTGACATCCGTTTATTTCGGCGGCGGAACCCCTTCGTTGATGAAGGAGACAACGGTCGCTTCTGTTTTGTCGCATGTTGCCAAGGTGTGGTCCGTTGATGAGGCTTGCGAGATTACTTTGGAAGCGAACCCCTCGGCTACCGATAAAGAAAAACTGATGGCCTTTCGAGCAGCTGGCGTTAATCGTCTTTCCCTTGGCGTACAATCGTTGAGGGATGAAGCGTTGCACTTTCTTGGGCGCATCCATGATGCCGCAACAGCGCGCCGCGCGATCGGATGGGCTGTTGGAATCTTTCCACGGTATTCCTTTGATCTGATGTATGCCTATCAAGGCCAGACGCTTGATGTATGGGAAGAGGAATTGAAAGAGGCTTTGTCTTTTGACCCGCAACATCTATCCCTTTATCAGCTCACCATTGAGAGTAACACGCCCTTTTACAAACGCGCGCAACAAGAGGAGCTAACTGCCAGCGAGGAGGTTTCGGCCGCACTTTATGAACACACAAACGAGGCGATGGCGTTGGCCGGATTACCAGCTTATGAGATCTCCAATTATGCCACAGCGGGACAGGAAAGCCGCCACAATTTGGCCTATTGGCGTTACCTGCCTTATATTGGCATAGGCCCCGGCGCACATGGCCGCCCGATTATCGGGGGACAACGGTATGCCACAGAAAATAGTTCAGCGCCGCAAGAGTGGATGGCTCAGGTTTTTGAGCGAGGCCATGGACAAACGGTGTTTGAGTCTATTGATCTTGGAACGATGAAACAGGAAGCCGTGATAATGGGCTTGCGTTTGGCAGAGGGGATTAACAAAAACAGGTGGCTTCGTTTATTTGGTTTGCCCTTACATGATTTTTTGCGAAAAGATGTTGCCGCTGTGTTAATAGAACAAAAATTTGCCTTTGACGATAAGACGGCGTTCACCTTGACGGACGAAGGCAGGCAAAGGCTAGACGCGATTATCCCGCGACTACTGCCGTCAACTGCGGCCTATTTGTAGTCGCAACAAGAGGGCTTGTCTCGATTTGCCATAGGAAAGGCTCAATGTTGTTGGGGCAAGCGTAAAGATAACATCTTCCAAATCTTCAGGCCTCCCGTCTTTGCCACAGGCATTCATGTGCGGGATTTCATCTAAATCACGGGCAGGCATCGTCGCTGAGGGTTGCGGGTTCTGCTCTTGGGGAAGGGAAACAGTTAGATAAGCCGGCGCAGGTTTGTATCTGGGGTCGTGCGGGGGCAAGTGTCCGAAATTTGGTGTGGGAAGAAAAATTTCTTTTCCTGTCTGAACGGCCTTTCGTTCCGCGCGCCGAAATAAGAAAAGAACGAATTGTGGACATGAGAAAGCGGACAACCTGTGCGGTTGTTTTTCGACACTAGGACTGTTGTATGGGAAGAAAGCCATGACCCACTCCTTTGCAAGATGGTGTCTCGTGCAAGAGATTAACACAGAGCAAAAAGGCAAAAAAGATAAAAACCACACTTTCTTTGTCTTGACCAAAACGCCAGAAAGGGCTACTCATAATGGACTAGCGAGATACTATTTCGGGAGGGAAAGAATCCATGCTGAGAATGAGCAAATTAGCGGATTACTCTTTTGTTCTTTTGTCCCGAATGGCGGAGCAACCCGAAATGACATGGTCAGCCGCGGCCCTAGCAACGGAAACGACCTTGCCCTTGCCAACGGTTGCTAAGCTCATGAAGCTATTGGCAAAGAGTGAAATTGTTGCGGCACAGCGTGGCGCGATGGGGGGGTATACCCTTGTGTTTCCCGCGAAAGAGATCACGATTGCACGGATTATTGAGGCGGTGGATGGCCCTATAACATTGACACAATGTTCTGGTGAGGTTGTAAACAAGGGTTCTTGCGATTGTCAGGTTCATGGAGAGTGTCCCGTGCGTGAAAGCTGGGGGCGGATCAATACAGCGATACGCACGGCGTTACAGTCGGTTTTTCTCTCAGATCTCGTTGTCTGCCGCGAAGAGAAATAAAGTAGGAAAAAGCAAAAGGCAGGATGTTTATGGGCATGCCGGAAAAAATAGTCGCGCCGCTTGAGCTGTCACCGTACAGGTATGGCTTTGTCACGGATGTCGAAACCGAAACTGCGCCCAAGGGGCTAAGTGAAGAAACGGTAAGATTCATCTCAACCAAAAAAGGTGAGCCAACATGGCTTTTGGATTGGCGGATTCAGGCGTTTGCCAAATGGAAAAAGATGAGTCCACCAGACTGGGCTCTCCTGAATTTCCCGCCGATTGATTATCAAGATGCTTATTACTATGCGGCGCCAAAGGCGAAAAAAGAGGGGCCGAAGTCTTTGGATGAGGTTGATCCCGAATTGCTGCGAACCTATGAAAAGCTGGGTATTCCGCTTAAGGAACAGGAAATGTTAGCTGGCGTCACACCTGTTGTCGCCGTGGATGCGGTGTTTGACAGTGTGTCGGTCGCAACAACTTACAAGAAAGCTTTAGAGGAAAAGGGCATCCTTTTTTGCTCGTTAACAGAAGCGATTCATAAATATCCAGAGATGGTTCAAAGATATCTGGGCAGCGTGGTGGGCCCCTCGGATAATTTTTATGCAGCGCTGAATGCTGCCGTGTTTACCGAGGGCTCGTTTGTCTATGTGCCCAAAGGGGTGCGTTGCCCGATGGAGCTATCCACGTACTTTCGCATCAACGCGGCGAACACGGGACAGTTTGAGCGCACGCTTATTGTTGCGGATGATGATTCTTATGTTAGTTATCTGGAAGGCTGTACGGCGCCCAAGCGCGATGAAAACCAGCTACACGCTGCAGTCGTGGAGCTTATTGCGCATGATCGCGCCGAAATCAAATACTCGACCGTGCAAAACTGGTATCCCGGTGATGAAAATGGTAAGGGCGGCATTTATAACTTTGTTACCAAACGCGGTTTGTGCAAGGGCGTGGCGTCCAAAATTTCATGGACACAGGTTGAAACGGGCTCGGCCATCACATGGAAATACCCCAGCTGTATTTTACAAGGCGACGGCTCCGCTGGGGACTTTTATTCTGTTGCCATTACAAACAATTACCAGCAAGCAGATACTGGAACGAAGATGATCCATTTGGGCAAGAATACGCGCTCGACCGTCATTTCAAAGGGTATTAGCGCGGGGCATGCACAAAACACCTATCGCGGGCTTGTTCGCATGGCGCGTACGGCACATGGCGCACGAAACAAAACACAGTGTGATAGCTTGCTGATCGGCGATCAATGTGGTGCCCACACGGTGCCCTATATTGAAACGCGTGACCCTTCGGCTCTTATTGAGCACGAAGCAACGACGTCCAAAGTTAGCGAAGAACAACTTTTTTATTGCCAGCAACGCGGCCTGAGCACAGAGGAAGCAATGGCGCTGATTGTTGGCGGGTTCTGCCGAGAAGTTATGAAAGAACTGCCCATGGAGTTTGCGGTCGAGGCGCAAAAGCTTATCGGCATTTCTTTGGAAGGAAGCGTAGGATAGGTATGTTAGAGATAAAAGACTTGCACGCGGGAATTGATGGCAAAGAAATCCTTAAGGGGTTAAGCCTGAACCTGCCCAAGGGGGAGGTGCATGCGATTATGGGCCCGAACGGCGCAGGAAAATCTACGCTCTCCTATGTTCTTGCAGGACACCCGTCTTATAAAGTTTTAAAGGGTAGCGTGACGCTGAACGGGCAGGATTTGCTGGAGATGGACGCGAGTGAGCGTGCAGTGGCTGGTGTGTTTTTGGCTTTTCAATATCCCGTCGAAATAGCGGGCGTGACGAATATGAACTTCCTCAAATCGGCCTTGAATGCCGTTCGTCGCGCACGTGGCGAAAAAGAGGTTGACGCGATACAGGTTGTCAAGTTGCTCAAGGAAAAGGCTGGAGTCTTGGGGATGGGCGAGGACATGTTGCGCCGTGCTGTTAATAGCGGGTTTTCTGGTGGCGAGAAAAAACGAAACGAAGTGCTGCAAATGGCGGTTCTTGAACCGCAGCTTTGTTTGTTGGATGAAACAGACAGTGGCCTCGATATTGATGCGCTGCGGGTTGTGGCTGACGGCGTGAATGCGTTGCGCAGTGCAGAGCGGTCCATGCTTGTGATCACGCATTATCAGCGCCTTTTGGACTATATCAAACCGGACCGTGTGCACGTGCTTGCGGGCGGTGTGATCGAACGCTCCGGCGGACCGGAGCTTGCGCTGGAACTTGAAGAAAAAGGCTATGGCGAGTCGCAGGAAAGGGCGAAGGCATGACCCCCGACCGCTGCGCCGTTGTTTTTGATTGGAACGGAACATTGTTGGATGATACGGCGTTGTGTGCGACATCGACCAGCAAGGTGTCGCAAAAACTGGGCGGACATCAGGTTACAATCGAAAAGCTTCAAGAAAATTATATCCTTCCGTTGACCGCGCTTTACACAAGGTTTGGATGCGAAAAGGAAGTTATCGAGAAAAATATCAGCATCGTTTATGACGATTTTTCTGCGCATTATGATCAACATGTCCATTTAGTTCCCTTGAGGGAAGGGGCTGAGCATGTTTTGACCTCGTTGCAGGCCAATGGCCATAAATCTGTGATTTTGAGCAACCACACGGTTTCTTGTATTTCGCAGCAGGTAGATCGTTTAGGTCTTCGTGAATATTTTACGGATATTTTGGCCAATGGCGCGCAAGAATATTTGGATTTGATGCACAAGGCCGATAAGGGTAGCCGTTTAAAGGCTTATGTGGATCGCCACAATATTGAAAGAGCCCTTGTTGTCGGTGACTCGGCAGAGGAGATTCAAATCGCGCATCATTATGGTTTTCTGGGCGTCGGCATTACGGGTGGCTTTGTGTCGGAGGAACGCATCCGCGCCGCCAATCCAGATTTTGTTATTCATTCTTTGACCGAGCTTCCAGCTATTGCAGCCGAAGTGTTTGGCAGGGGAGGCGCTTTATGACTCTTGCGGCATTAATTGAACAAAGCCGGACACAAAAAGAGGCGTGGCATTATACAAATCTCTTGCCCTATGCGGCTATGAGCTTTGTACGACCTTCCGGGCCGAGGCTTGATTGCCGCACCCTTCCGGAACCTGTAGGGCTGCACCGCTTGGTTTTTGTCGATGGGCAATTGGCAAGGGATCTATCGGATCTTGGGGCCATCCCCGATGCGCTCCTGTCGGTAAATGAGGGGGATTGCCTAAATGGTTTGTCCTATGTGCTTTCCTTGGGCGGGCAAGCCTGTTTAGCCATTGATCCGATCGAGCTCTTGTTTGTGAATACGTCAACACCTGCCGCGAACGAGCAAACAACCAAGTTGAAAATAGCGTTGGGCGAAAATAGTCGGTTGACGTTGATCGAACGTCACATGGCGATGGGGAACGCAACGACAGCGCGGCATATCATTATGGAAATGGATTTGGCGGCACAATCAAAGCTGGTTCATGGCGAGATTATTTACGGCACAGAGGAAAGCCTTCACTTTTCCCAAGCGAACATCAATGTTGCAGCTGGTGCTTTCTATGATCATTTTAATCTGATCGTTGGGGGACGGGTGGCGCGTTGCGAAAAAGACGTTCTGTTGTCCGGCCCCATGGCTGATGCGCAAATGAGCGCGGTTATGCTCTTGCGGGATGGATGCCTAGGCGATGTGACAAATCGTGTTCGACATCTTGTGCCACACACGTCAAGCCAACAGACCTGTAAGGCCGTTCTGGATGATAAGGCCAAGGGTGTGTTTCAGGGTAAGGTGGTCGTCAATGAAGGCGCTCAAAAAACGGATGCCTATCAGTCGTGTCGCGCGCTCTTGCTTTCTCAAAGCGCAGAAATGAACGCTAAGCCAGAGCTTGAAATATATGCGGATGATGTCAAATGCTCGCATGGGGCGGCGATTGGCGATCTTGATGAGACGGCCTTGTTTTATTTACAATCGCGAGGCCTGTCCAAAGAGTCGGCGCGAGCCATGTTGATCGAGGCTTTTGTAGCGGAAAAGGCAGAAAAAATCCAATCGGAAGATTTGCGAAGGCTTGTTCTTGAAGAGGTCGAGACATGGCTGCGATAGAAAAAAATACCAATCTTTGGAAAAAGGATTTTCCAATCCTTGCTCAAAAGGGGCATGGCAAGGAGCTTGCCTATCTGGACAGCGGAGCGAGCGCACAAAAGCCGCGCGCCGTAATTGAGGCCATCACGCATTTTTATGAAAATGATTACGCGAATATCCATCGCGGGGTGCATGACCTTTCGCAGCGCGCAACGGCGTCCTATGATCGAGCGCGTCAAACAGTTCAGCGCTTTATCAATGCGGCCCATGAAGATGAAATTGTTTTTACAAGCGGCGCGACAGAGTCGCTCAATCTTGTGGTGGCAAGCTGGGGGCGTCGTAATCTAAAGGAAGGCGATGAAGTTGTTGTCACGGGTCTTGAGCACCATGCGAATATCGTGCCGTGGCAGTTGTTGCAAAAGCAGATCCCCTTCACCTTGCGAGTTGTGCCGATCGAAGCCAATGGCGATGTGTTGTTAGAAAAGATTCAGGCGGCGATTACGGCTAAAACAAAACTTGTTTCCATTGCCCATGTTTCAAACGCTTTTGGTACAATCCTGCCGGTTGAAGACGTTATTGCGTTTGCTCATGCGCGGGGCATTCCCGTAATGCTGGATGGGTCGCAAGCCATTACGCATATGTCCGTTAATGTTCAGAAACTGGATGCCGATTTTTACGTGTTTTCTGGGCATAAGATTTATGGGCCCAGCGGCATAGGGGTGCTTTATGGTAAACGATCGATTCTTAAAGATATGCCCCCTTATCAGGGTGGCGGGGACATGATCGAAAGCGTGTCCTTTGAGAAGGGGACGAGTTTCCAGCCCGCCCCTATGCGTTTCGAAGCTGGAACGCCACCAATTGTGCAGGCTGTGGGCTTGGCTGCCGCTCTGGATTATGTCAGTGCTATCGGGATGGAGGTGATCGCCGCGCATGAAGACGATGTCTTGCGCTATGGGCAGGAACGTCTCGGCAACGTTCCCGGCCTTCGGCTGGTCGGCAATGCGCCACGCAAGTGCGGTCTTTTGTCTTTTGTAATGGAGGGTGTACATCCGCACGATGTCGGCACGATTTTAGATAGCGAGGGTGTGGCTGTACGTGCGGGACACCATTGCGCTCAACCGGCTATGGAGGCTCTGGGCCTTATGGCAACGGTGCGCGCCTCACTGGGCCTTTATAACACGCGCCAAGATATGGATGAGCTTGTCGCCGCTTTACACAAAGTGCGGGAGATTTTTGGATGAGCGAACTCGATCAGGATTTACGTGAATTATATCAGGATCTCATCCTTGATCATGGAAAACATCCTCGCAATTTCCATGCAGTCGAGAACCCGCATTGCGAAGCTGTCGGACATAACCCCCTGTGTGGCGATAAACTTGTGCTTTATTTAACGGTGGACGTTCAGGGCCGGATCGCCGATGCCGCGTTTCAGGGCGAAGGTTGCGCGATATCCATGGCTTCTGCTTCGATGATGACAGAAATGTTGAAAGGCAAGACGGCAGCTCAAGCCAAAGCGCTGTGGGCCTATTTTGAAGCTGTCTGCAAAGATAACGCCGTGGATGAACAGCTTTTGGTGTCACTGGACGAAGAGGATGTCGCGAGGCTTCAGGCTCTTTCGGGTGTACGCCATTATCCCGTGCGCGTGAAGTGTGCGACGCTGGCGTGGCGAACACTGGAGTCCGCACTTGATCCACAAGAGGCCAAAAAGGCAGTAACGGAGTAGGCTGTGGTGAATCAGGACAAACTGGCCGAACTGACTGAATCGACGATTGAAGCGTTGCAAACGGTTTATGACCCTGAAATACCGGTTAATGTCTATGACCTTGGCCTGATTTACGACATCCGGATATCACAGGATGAAACGAACGTGTGGTTGGCCGAGATTGATATGACTCTGACGACCGTTAATTGCCCTTTGGCCGACATGATTCCCGGCATGATCGAACAAGCGGTGCGACAGATACCGGATTTTAAGGAAGTTGTGGTGACTCTGGTGTGGGATCCACCGTGGGATATATCAAAAATGAGCGAGGAAGCCCGCTTGGCAATGGATATGTATTAAGAAGATGTAAGGGAGTTCTTTCATGAAGAAAGCTAAAGTTGAACAAGTTAAAGAAATTCGTTTGGTGGATTACCAACCCCCCGCTTTCTTGGTCGATCATGTCGATCTGGACTTTGATATCGGGCCCAAGGCGACACGTGTTAGCTCATCCTTTGCTGTGCGGCGTAATCCGGCGCATGCAAACAAAAAAGCTCCGTTGACGCTGGATGGCGAAAATCAGCGCTTGAAAAGCGTCAAGATCAATGGGATCAAGCTGACAGCCCAGAATTATACTTTAACCGACAAAGCTCTGGTTATCGATGGGGTTCCTGATGAAGCTTTGATCGAAATTGAAAGCACGAACGAACCTGCCAAGAATACGGCGCTGATGGGGCTGTATGCTGCCGGTGACATGCTGTGTACGCAGTGTGAAGCCGAAGGGTTTCGGCGCATCACCTATTATCCCGATCGCCCCGATGTGTTGGCCAAATACCGCGTGACAATCCATGCGGATAAAAAGAAATATCCGGTTCTCCTTTCCAATGGCAATTTGATTAAGAAGGGAAGTGAAGGGAAGACGCGCCATTACGCAATTTGGGAAGATCCCTTTGCCAAACCTTGTTATCTGTTCGCGCTTGTTGCGGGCAAGATGGACAAGGTCACGGATCACCACGTGACGAAATCGGGACGCAAGATTTTGCTCGAGATCTATGTAGAGTCTGGCAAGAAAAAAGAAACGTCCATCGCGATGAAAGCGCTCAAAGATTCGATGGCGTGGGACGAAAAGACTTACGGCCTCGAATATGATCTGGACCGCTTTATGATCGTGGCGGTCAGCTTCTTTAATATGGGCGCAATGGAGAATAAGGGCCTCAATATCTTTAATGACGCATGCGTGCTGGGACGCGCTGAAACCGCAACAGATGGGGATATTGCCTTTTTCGAGCGCGTCGTGGGCCACGAATATTTCCATAACTATACGGGCGACCGTGTGACCTGCCGCGACTGGTTCCAGTTAAGCCTCAAAGAGGGCCTCACAGTTTTTCGTGAACAGGAATTCTGTGGCGATATGAATAGCCGCGCTCTGGAGCGCCTTAAATCGGTGGTCAAGATGCGCCAAGGGCAGTTCCCCGAAGATGCGGGGGCGATGGCACATCCGATCCGTCCGGCGAGCTATCAGGCCATCGACAATTTTTATACATCAACGGTCTATCAAAAGGGCGCAGAGGTTGTGCGCATGCTTCAAACCCTGATGGGGGGGCGTGCGGCCTTCCGTAAGGGCTTGCGGCTTTATCTCAAGCGCCATGATGGCCAAGCCGCAACGTGCGAGGATTTTGTGCTCGCCATGGCGGATGCAAGCGGGCTGGAGTTGGATCAGTTTATGCTGTGGTATAGTCAGGCGGGAACGCCCGTTCTGGATGTAACCTCCAGCTTTAATAAACGGAAAAAAGAATACACGCTTCATGTGAAGCAAAGTTGTCCGCCTACACCGGGGCAGAAAACCAAAAAGCCGATGAATATGCCTTTTTCGGTTGGCCTGTTGGATAAAGACGGAAAAGACATGAAGGGGACTTTTGTGCTGGATCTTGTTGCGCCAGAGGAAAACTTTGTCTTTTTGAATGTGGAGGAAGAACCGACTCCATCCTTGTTGCGGGATTTTTCGGCGCCTGTGCGACTGAATTATGATTACACGGACGCCCAGCTTCTTTTGCTGATGGCGCATGATACGGACGGGTTTAACCGTTGGGAGGCTGGTCAAAAGCTTTTCACTAAATATTTGCTGGAGGGAGGTATTCCCCCTCAAGCTTTTATCGAGGCGTTGCGTAAAGTTGTTAAAAACAAAAAGCTTGATGCTGCAACCAAGACCCTGATGCTGTCCTTGCCAACGGAAGGCGAGCTGGGACTCACACAGCTTGCCATGGGGCAAAAGATTGATCCCATCGCCCTTTATTACGTGCGGCAGGTTATGCTTCATCATATTGCAACAGGTCTGCGAAATGAATTGTGGGCTACGTACGAACAAATTGAGGAAACACTGGACGAACGCGCCATTGACGGTCAAGCGCGCGGCCTTCGCAGTTTCAAAAACCTGTGTCTTTCTTACCTGAACAAAGTTGAGGAAGAAACGGTGGCTCCTCTGGCGGCGAGTGCTGTGACCGGTTCGCGCAACATGACAGACAAAATTGCAGGCTTGTCGATTCTTTCCGATGGTGCCAGCAGTTACAAGGCCAAAAGCCTGAACTGGTTCGCGATGCAGTACAAGGGACAGCCGACGATTATGGATCATTGGCTGGGCGTTCAGGCGAGCGCACGACGTGATGACGTCTTGTTTTCGGTCAAGAAGCTGCTCAAGCACCCGGCCTTTAGTTTCAAGAACCCCAACCGTATCGGGGCGCTGATCAATGTGTTTGCGGGAAACCCTTTGGGCTTTCACGCCGAGGATGGCAGTGGCTATAATTTTATAGCTGAAATGATCCTTAAAATTGACCCGATTAATCCACATGCGGCAGCTCGTTTGGTCGGTCCGTTCTTGCGGATGAAGGATTATACGCCCAAGCGTCAAAAGCTGATGAAAGCGGCTTTGCAAAATGTCGCCAAACAGGCGAAATTGTCACCTAATGTCCGCGAGAAAGTGACTAAAGCACTCAAGGCATCAACGCGTTGATATATATAGACAATTTATAGCTTTTTTGGGTCCTAATGCATTGCCTTTCAGGGGGCGATATGCTACGTTCTAAACGCCTAAATTCACGCTGGAAATGCGCGTGAATTTAGGGAGATTCACAGGGATATTCCCTTGTTTGCGGTTGTTTTCGCCCCCGTTGTGGGCATTGACGTATGGATACCATGACAAAACTTGATCAAGATTATTCCGAGGCAGAGTCCCAATATGGGGCCGATTCCATCACCATCTTGCGCGGCCTTGATGCCGTGCGCAAACGCCCGGGCATGTATATCGGTGATACGGATGATGGGTCTGGGCTGCATCATATGGTTTATGAAGTTGTCGATAATGCTGTCGACGAGTCCCTTGCCGGCTTTTGTACGTGCATTGATGTGATCTTGAATGCGGATGGGTCATGCACCGTGCGCGATAATGGACGCGGCATTCCTGTTGATATTCACACTGAAGAAGGCGTTTCCGCAGCTGAGGTCGTGATGACGGAGCTGCATGCAGGCGGTAAGTTCAACCAAAATTCCTATAAGGTTTCTGGCGGGTTGCACGGCGTTGGCGTTTCTGTTGTTAATGCTTTGTCCGAGTATCTCGATTTGACCATCTGGCGACAGGGGCATGAATGGTCGATGCGTTTTGAAAATGGCGTGCCACAAGCTCCTTTGAAACAGGGGGAAGAGTCAGACAAGACAGGCACAGAAGTCACGTTCCTCCCGTCTCGCGAAACTTTTACCAAGACCGAGTTTGATTTTGGTACGCTTGAGCATCGCTTGCGTGAGTTAGCCTTCCTCAATTCGGGCATCAACATTTTTCTGACGGATGCGCGCGGGGTTGAGCCCAAAACAATCCAGCTCAATTATGCGGGAGGACTCAAGGAATTTGTGCGTTACCTTGATCGCTCAAAGGTGTGCGTTCACGACGCGCTTGAAATTTTTGCGCGCAAAGAGGTCAATGGCATCACTGTTGAATGCTCGATGCAGTGGAACGACTCTTATCACGAAACAATGTTGTGCTTTACCAACAACATCCCGCAAAAGGATGGCGGCACGCATTTGGCCGGTTTTCGGGCCGCCCTTACACGGCAGGTCAACGGCTATGCCGAAAGCTCGGGTCTTGCGAAAAAGGAAAAAGTGGCTCTTAGTGGTGAAGATGCGCGTGAGGGCCTGACTTGCGTTTTGTCCGTCAAGGCACCAGATCCAAAGTTCTCGTCGCAGACAAAGGAAAAACTTGTTTCTTCCGAAGTTAAGCCAGTGGTGGAAAATGTCATTGGCGAAATGCTCGCAACGTGGTTCGAGGAACACCCGACTGAAGCCAAGAAAATTGTGGGCAAAGTTGTTGAATCCGCAAGAGCCCGCGATGCGGCGCGTAAAGCCCGTGAGATGACGCGGCGCAAAAGCGCGCTTGATCCAACCTCGCTTCCCGGCAAGCTGGCGGACTGCCAAGAACGTGATCCGGCTTTGTCCGAACTGTTTATCGTTGAGGGTGACTCGGCAGGTGGTTCGGCAAAACAGGGGCGTTCACGCAAAACGCAAGCTATTCTGCCACTACGTGGCAAGATATTGAACGTTGAGCGTGCGCGTTTTGACAAGATGCTTGGTTCTGCAGAAATTGGCACGTTGATTACGGCCATCGGGGCAGGCATAGGGCGTGAAGAGTTTAATGCAGATAAATCTCGCTATCATAAAATTATCATCATGACGGACGCTGATGTTGATGGCAGTCATATCCGCACGCTTCTGTTGACCTTCTTCTACCGCCAGATGCCGGAGCTTATTCGTCGGGGTTATTTGTATATTGCTCAACCGCCACTTTATCGTATCAAGAAGGGCAATACGAAAGAGCGTTATCTAAAAGATGACAAGGCGCTGGAAAATTACTTGCTTGGTGCGGGATCAGAAGGCGCCGGACTTAAGCTTCACACGGGCAAGTTGGTCGAAGGAGAATCTCTGGCTGCCATGTTGGATCAAACAAGGGCCCTTCGCGCTGCTATTGCCACGATTGCGCAAAAGGTAGGCCATCGAGCCATTGTCGAACAAGCTGCAATCGCTGGTGCTTTGAATGCAGAACTGCTCAACGACACAGTCAAGACAACGGCCGCAGCAACTTACGTCGCGAGCCGTTTAAATACCATACTGCCAGAAGATGATCGCGGCTGGGAGGGTAGCGTCGCAACAAATGGCGGCTTGTTGTTTTCTCGAACACGTCACGGTGTAACAACGCGACACACTATTGATCCCGACACATTGCGGTCGGGAGAGGCGCGTCGTCTGGATGCGGCGACTACGGTCATGCAAGAATGGTTTGCGGCACCGGCGGAGCTGACGATCAAAGAGCGTGAGGCGCGTGCTATCGCCGGACCTGCGGCATTGATCGATGCCATTATTGCCGAAGGACGGCACAATCTGACGATCCAGCGATACAAAGGTTTGGGAGAAATGAATCCCGAACAGCTTTGGGAAACAACACTTAACCCGGAAGCTCGTGTGTTGTTACAGGTGAAGGTCAACCAGATTGACGAAGCCGAGCAGCTTTTCTCCACGTTGATGGGGGATATTGTTGAGCCGCGCCGTGACTTTATAATCGAAAACGCGCTAAGCGCGACGAATATCGATGCTTGATCTTCAGGCGTGAAGGCGCGTGTTTGCTGTAATCATGGCTGTTTCCCCCATAAACATATGCGGGGAGAGCTCGCGGTAAAGCATATAGCGTGGATGTCCGGCCTTCCAGTCGGCAACAATCGAGAAGCCCTGACGGACAAACTTTGCCCAACTGCAATTGTTGTCTTGAGCAATCTGCGCAAATACGTGCGTGCATTGCTGGCTATAGGCCCATAAACAGGCATCCTGAATGAGTCCCTGCGCCATCCGCTTCCCGTGAGAGCTGCGTAATACGCCGAGCGATTGAATCACGGCCACGCGGTCTTCCGCGCAAAGGCGCCAGAAATAGCCATCAAGATCGGGATAGGTAATGCGACCGGCAACTTTTGCAGCAACCCAGTTGGGGCAGAGTTGGACGGCACACATGCCCACGAGGTTGTTGGTTTCTTCGTCAAAGACACCCCAAAGTGCGCCATTGTTGCCGGTTAAGAGCTCCTGAAAATAGGAACGGGTGCGCGGCAAAAGGGCATGTTTGTGTTCTTGGGGGATTTCGCTGTGAATGCGGATATGAAGGTCTTCGACGACATCAAGCCAAGCCTTGCTTTTGAGCCGCTTATAATAGCCGTTTTGTTCTTGAAGTGATGGTTGTACGCTCATTTTCTTGTGGCCTCGATTAAAAATAAAATATCAACCCGCCCATTGGACGGATACTCAAGCAACAAAGTTTTTGGAAATTTTAAGCGTGCGCAAAAACCTTGTCCGCATTTCTTAAGCGGATTCTCGTCGTCGCATGAGTCGCGATGGCATAAGGTTTATGGACAGCATGTCTTATAGCTCTCGTTCTTTAAAGTATCTGACAGCGTTTTTTGCTGCCTGACGCATTATTGTATAGCAAAAAAACAAGGTTAAAACAAGAATCCGATTAGTTTCGCGAGAGCAAATTGAAAAAAAGCTCTAAGATTTCAATATCTTATCGGCCAATTTCTTGCCATGCTCAACCCCAAACTGATCAAAGGAATTCAGATTCCAAACGACCCCTTGCACAAACACTTTGTGTTCATAAAGAGCCAGAAGCTGGCCGAGGGGATAGGGGCCTAGTGTCGGTAGCGTCAAGACAAAGGTTGGTTTGTTTCCCAGATTGGTGCGTGCAGGGTCTGGGTCAACCCGTCCCGCGCGCAGGGCTTCGATTTGTGCTTTCATGTGTGCCGACAGAACGGCATGGTGTTCGGGTCGATTTTGATCGTCTTGAGCAATCCCGATAAACTCGGCCGGAACAATGTCACGACCTTGGTGAAGCCATTGGTGAAAACTGTGCTGGCCGACACTGCCGCATTCTCCAAAAATAATTGGGCCCGTATTATAGTCTACTGCTTCTCCTTCGCGTGTGACAGATTTGCCGTTGCTTTCCATGTTCAGCTGCTGCAGATAGCGGGGAAGGTCGCGCAGCCGCTCGCTATAGGGTAAAACCGCCTCGGCGGAAGTTCCCCAGAAAGATCGATACCACAAAGAAAGAAGCGCAAACAAAACAGGAATGTTTTGATCAAGCGGCGCAGTTTGAAAGTGCCGATCCATTGACGCTGCACCATCAAGCAGGGCCTTAAAGCCTTCCCAACCGATGGCCAGTGCAATGCTCAGGCCCGCGGCGGACCACAAGCTATAACGTCCGCCAACCCAATCCCACATTGTGAACATATTGTCCGTTTGAATGCCGAAAGATTGAACGGCTTCTTTATTTGTTGAGACAGCGACAAAGTGCTTCGCGACAGATTGATTACCCAAATGAGAGACAAGCCATGTACGAGCCGTGTTAGCGTTGAGCAGAGTTTCTTGTGTCGTAAATGTTTTAGAGACGACAACAAATAATGTTGTTTCTGGATTAAGGGTGCGTAAAACGCCATTAATATCTGCAGCATCAACGTTGGCAACAAAATGAACACGTGGGCCGGTTGTAAGATCGCGCAGGGCACCGACTACAAAACGCGGGCCGAGATCCGAGCCGCCAATGCCGATATTCACAATGTCCGTTATGGTTTTGCCCGTTGCGCCGCGCCAGTCGCCATCCCGCACTTCATTTGAGAAGCGCTGCATCTTGCTTTGGGTTGCGGCAATTTCAGGACGAACATCTTTTCCGTCAACAAGAAGGGGGGCTGTTTCTTTCGAGCGTAGAGCCGTGTGAAGTACGGCTCGCCCTTCGGTATTGTTGATTTTTTCACCGGCAAACATGCGATCACGCCAAGTGGCCACTTCTTGTTCCTTAGCAAGGGCTAAAAGAAGAGACAAGGTTTCTTCCTGCGTCGTATGCGTTCGGGAAAAATCTGCCTGAAAGCCATCTAAGGACAGGGTTAAGGCCTGTGTCCGAGTTATATCGACGTCCATAATATCGACAAGTTTTTTTGCCTTCATGTCTGCCGCGTGGGCCTGACATTGACGCCATATAGCAAGTTTTGAGGGTCGTCCCATGCGTTACTCCTTGACCATTTCAGCGGCTTTATCGCTTGTCAGCCCCTGAGGTTGCCCAACAAAAGAGGCAAAAAGATGGGCAGGGTTAAACCATGTCTTAATGACCTGATTCACGTCTTCGCGCGTGACAGCACGAAGGAGCCCTTCCCTTTTTTCCAAATAATCTCGCCCCAGATTATCCGTTTGCATAGAAAGAAGAACATCGGCAATAGCCTCTCGTGAGGTGAGGGCGAGAGCCATGGTGCCGGACAGGTAATCTTGGGCTTCCTTGACCTCGGGTTGCGTAACGCCAAAGTCATAAAATTCTTGCCAAACTTTTTTTGTCAGAGCGACAGCTTGTTCGGCCTTGTCGTTGTCTGTCGAGAAGGAACCGCTTAATAAAGAAGAGATTTCCATGGGAATAAGTGACGTGCTGATCCCGTAGGTTAGACCTTCTTGTGCGCGGATCGTTTTCATAAGACGAGAAGAGAAACTTCCGCCGCCAAGCGTGTAGTTCGCAATCGTTGCGGCATACCAATCCGGATGGCTTCGCTGCAGCATGGGCCCAAGAAAAAGGATATCGGTTTGTGTTCCTTCGCGTGTAATGGCGAGAGAGATGGGTTCGGTCGGCCACGAGAAAGGTTCAATGGTTTTAAGAGCCGCCTGTTTAGGTAATGCCCCAAATAGAATATCCAAGTCTTGAGCGAGTTCCGAGGCCGTCACATCGCCTACCACGGCAACCTTAAGGTTGTTTTGAGCGAAGCCGTTGTGATGTCTTTCTAAGAGGTCGTTGCGTGAGAGGGAAGAAAGGGTTTGATCCGAACCTAATGAGCGATAGCCATACGGATGCTCGCCATAGAGTTCCTTGTACAGCAAATATCTCCCCTGCCATTCTGGAGAGGCCAGCCTTGATTTCACGGCAACACGTTGTTGATCACGTACGCGCGTGAAATCCTCTAAATCAAAGCGAGGTTGTGTCAGCGCTAGGCCAAAAAGGCGAAAGGCTTCGCGCTTGTTGCGCGACAGCGTTTTCATGTGGCCGATCATATAATCGCGACCTGCCGTAAAGCCCATGTCGATCGAGGCATCGGCTAAACGCTTTTGAAAAGCATCAGCATTATATGTTCCTGCACCTTGTGTCATAAGAGAGGCGGTAAGAGAAGATAGCCCTTGCTTTTCTTTTGAATCCTGTTCTACCCCACCGCGAAAAGCGACACTAATGGCGATCAATGGCAAGTGATGGTCTTCAACAAGCCATGCCGTAATGCCGTTGGGTGAAATAACTTCTTGCACGGGGGGCATGGCCATCGCCTGTGATGACGCTAGCGTTAAAAACGAAAGAAGAAGCAAAGAAGAAAGTTTACCTTTTTTCATTTCTTTTCCTCCATCGCCGGAGGCTTGAGGATACCCGCCACCATATTTTTGTTCGAGACCAAACGTTGAAGTGCGGCATTAACCTGTGCCGTCGAAACGCGGCGAATATTATCCGGCCATTTCTCGACCATTTCGGCGCCAAGCCCAACCGCTTCGGCCTCCCCCAAAATCTGAGCGGGGGCCAGTAATTTATCCCGAGCGAAAACAGCCGAGTCCAAAAGGCGTTGTTTGGCCTCTTCAACATCGCGGGCTTTTAACCCTTTGTGGGCGAGATATTGCAGATAGGCGGCTATATCCTGATTTAAGTGCTCAACGGTTTGTCCCGGAGTCGGAGAGGCCGTTATAGAAAACACAGAAGGCCCCCTTGTGGTGCCGTTATATCCGGCGCTTGTGCCGCTCGCTGTTCGTGTTTTGATCACAAAGTGCCGGTAAAGAATGCCGACTTCGCCGCCAGTTAAAACTTCGGAAAGAACATCAAGTGCCAAAGAGTCTTGTCGATTCTTTAAAGCTGAAGAGACGACATATTGTCGCGTGACAAAGGGTTGTTTAACCCGTGCGTCTTCCTTGATAAAAAGTGGTTTGAGCGGATGGCTTATTTGAGAAATTTTAGGGGGTTGCTTGGGGCGAAGGCCTCCCCCCAATCGTCCGTACGTTGCGGCTGCCAAAGCCGCGACTTGATCATGTTTAACATTTCCGCTCACGACAACAACGGCGTTCTGTGGGGCGTAAGCCTTGCGATAAAAAGCGCGTAAGTCGTCTGGCGTTAGGCGCTCAACATCCTTGCGTAAACCAATGATGGGACGTCCATAAGGATGCAAAGGAAATAAAACGCGTCGTAGTTCTTCACGAAAAGCCCCAACAGAAGAATTGCCGGTGCGCTCTTCTCGCTCCGACAACACGACGTTCTTCTCACTTTGTGCCTCGTTTTCCTCTATTAAAAGACCGCGCATTCTGTCGGCTTCTAGCGACATAACAAGGGCCAAGTTTTTGGCTGGCACGATTTCGTAATATGCGGTTGTGTCATAAGATGTATAGGCGTTTTGATCACCGCCCAGTCGGGCAATAATCGCATCAAAGCTTCCAGCGGGGTGCTTCGCCGTGCCTTTGAACATCATATGCTCGAGATAATGGGCTAGCCCGGTTTTTCCGTCGGGTTCATCCGCGGCGCCTGTGCGATACCAGACCATGTGACCGACCGCATCCGATAAGGGATTTTCGACGACAATCAGCCTGACACCGTTGGCAAGATCATAAATTGTTGGAGAGAAAACGGAAGCGTCTGCTGGAGATGACAGCACTAGAGCCCCAGCGAAAAAGCCTGAAAGAAGGAAGTTTTTCCACGCCGTTGTGCGCGTTAATACAGCCATCCGTCTTTGCTCTTTTCAATAATGGGCGTTGGCGAAGAGGTTGCTTTTTCTCCGGATTCTTTTGCTTCACGAAGGCGTTTGGCTTCTTCCGGAGCGTTGACTGTTGTGCCGGTCCCATTTCCATCAGAAAGGCCCAACATATCTCTCACAAGATGTCGCGAACCGACCGCCTTGTCTGATTCCTGATCGATAACTTGGCGAATGTTGCCCAGCGCTTTGTCCGCCCCCGCTGCGGTAAGCAATCCTTTCTCTGCATCGGTTTGTTCGGCCGTAGCCACCGTTCGCGCATCTTCGCCGAACAAAACCTTGTTTGCACGATCTGGCATAGAAACGGCCTGAGGGCGCGCCGCTCCGGGCTGGGGTGGGCGAAGCGCATAATCCGGCGGTAGAGAAAGCGGCGGGTGATCTACAACGGCAAATTCGTCGGGGGCATTTCGGCCAAGGCCCAATGTTTCCGTTGCGCCGGAACATCCACTAAGGGCCAGAAGAGAGAGCCCAATCACCCAAAAGCGAGAACCGAGAATCATAACGAGGAATCCTTTCGCGTTAACGACTTTCTTTATGAAGGCTTTCCAACATATTTTCAAGAAGGAGCAGACAAACACCAATGACAATGGCGCTATCAGCGACATTGAAGGTGTACCAATGATAGTTGCCTAGGTGCAAATCAATAAAATCAACGACGGCACCATGTTGAAGCCGGTCAATGATGTTACCTGCAGCACCACCCATGACACAGCCCAGACCAAGGCAGGCGGGCATCGTGTTGACCCGATAGAGCCAGCGTAAAAGCAACAAAGCAATAGCCAGCGCGCCAAAGGTCAGGAGGTGAGGCATCCAAACGCCAAGGTCGTTAAAAAGACCGAAGGTCACGCCTTTATTCCAGCTAAGCCGAAAATTTAATATCGGGTTGATGTAAACCGGAGAGGAGCCGCGACTAAACATGTCCAAAACAACCGCCTTGCTGCCCTGATCAAGCAGGGCAACAAAGGTTGCCAAATAAACGCCAATGTTAAAGTGGCGAACTGATAGCGGGGCAAAGGATAAAGCTGGCATCAACCGAAGACCACCTGATTGCATCGTTGGCATAATCCTTCCTCATTGACGTCTTCGCGTACCTGCCAGCATCGCTCACACTTGGTACCGGTCGCAAGCTGAACCTTGACCGCAACGCCCGGCACGTCTGGCAGAGTAAAGGCATCTGTTGGAGCAGGGTCCAAAGAGATCGTAAGAGCAGAAGAGATGCAAATTTCGGCAAAATCAAGGCCTTTGATTGTTTCGGCCTTTTCTTGCGCCATATAAATGACGGGAGCGGCTTGCAGGCTTGAGCCAATGACTTTGTCGGCCCGTGCAATTTCCATTGCACCGGTTACCACACGGCGAATATCCCGGATTTCTGACCATCGTTGGCCAAGGGCCTTATCCTCCCAAGAAGAAGGGAGAACCGGATAGGTTTTGAAATGGACGCTATCTTCTTCGCCTTTGTTGCGAGTCAGGAAAGCTTCTTCGGCCGTAAAACATAAAACGGGGGCAAGCCAGACAATTAGATGATCGTACAAGGCCTGCAAAACCGTTCGCACGGAGCGACGTTTGCTGTTGGATGGGGTATCGCAATACAGCGAATCCTTGCGGATATCAAAGTAAAAGGCAGAAAGATCAAGCGCGCAGAAATGGTGCAGGGTTTGCAACATATGACTATACTGATACTTTTCGATATCGGCACGAATGGAAGCGTCCATTTCGAATAAACGATGCAAAACCCAGCGCTCGAGCTCTGGCATGTCATGAGGCTCGACGACTTCTTTATCTGACATACCGTCCAAGGCGCCTAACAGGTAGCGAAGCGTATTGCGGAAGCGGCGATAAAGATCGCCAGTTTGCTTGAGGATATTGGGGCCAAGCCCAAGGTCCTCTGAATAATCAGAAGACAAAACCCAAAGACGCAGAATATCAGCCCCTAACTTATCCATAACGTCATTGGGATCAACCGTGTTTCCCAGAGATTTGGACTGCTTGAATCCTTTTTCATCCAAAACAAAGCCGTGGGTGAGAACATTGCGATATGGCGCTTTGCCTCGAGAGCCGCACGCTTCAAGAAGGGACGACTGGAACCAGCCGCGATGCTGGTCAGAGCCTTCCAAATAAATGTCTGCGGGCCACGACAGATTTTTCCATCGGGCATTTGGAAGATTTTGATCAAGACAGAAGGCATGTGTCGTGCCGGATTCAAACCAGACATCAATGATATCAAAAACCTGTTCGTAATCTTCGACTTTATACTGATCGCCGAGGAAGTACGCTGCGTCACGTGAGTGCCAAGCGTTGATCCCTTCTTCCTCAAAAGCAGAGGCAATTCGTTGCAAGACAGCATCGTCTTTGAGGAGGTCGCCTGTTGTTTTGTGGACAAACAGAGCGATCGGGACGCCCCATGTTCGTTGACGGCTGATGCACCAGTCCATACGTGTTTCGACCATGCTACGAATGCGGCTTTGCCCTTGTGCCGGGAACCAGTTTGTCTCGCCAATGCCATCAAGGGCCAGTTCTCGCAGTGATTTACCCGTGTTGCCAATTTTGACTTCATCCAACGCGACGAACCATTGCGGCGTGGTGCGGAAGATCAAAGGAGCCTTTGATCGCCAAGAATGGGGATAGGAATGGGTGATGTTTTTCTTGGCCATCAGGGCGCCCGCATGCGCCAAGGCACGGATCACGGCGACATTCGCCTCGCCGGATTTACCGTCGGGGGTGTAAATATAAAGCCCCTCAAACCCTTTGACATTTGGCAGATAGCGACCATCGTTTCCGACGGTTTCATCAAACTTGATTTTATGCTGGCGGCCAAGATTAAAGTCATCCTCACCATGTCCGGGCGCGATATGAACAAAGCCGGTTCCCGCATCGGTTGTGACGAACTCGGCAAAGTATAAGGGAACATCGTAGTCGAAATAACCCTCGCTACCTAATCGTCCGCGGAAAGGATGGGCGCAAAGTGTCCCAGCCAAATCGGCTTGCCGAAGTCCATCGACCAAAACAGTCTTGGCTGTAATCTTGGCATCGACACAGAAGGATTGGATGAGATCCGTCGCGATGATCAGTCGGTCACCTTCTTTAACGCTTGAGGCTTCATCGACACCATCGACCTGAATGAGGGCGTAGGGAAAATCGCCATAGGCAATGGCGCGGTTTGCCGGAATTGTCCATGGGGTTGTGGTCCAGATGACGATATTTGCGCCTTCTAAATCACGGTTCATCGTCTTGGTAATCGGAAAGCGGACCCATAGCGTTGTTGATTTGTGGTCGTGATATTCAATTTCAGCTTCGGCTAGCGCGGTCTTTTCGACAACAGACCACATAACGGGTCGCGCCCCTTTATACAAAAGGCCGTTTTTAAGGAAGGTGTGGATTTCGCGAACGATCTGGGCCTCAGAAGCAAACTCCATCGTCGCGTAGGCGTGCTCCCAATCGGCATTGATGCCAAGGCGTTGGAACTCTTTTGACTGAACGTCTTTCCAATGTTGGGCATAGGCGCGGCATTCCGACAGAAGCTGCGTCACAGGAACGCTTTCTTTATCCAGCCCTTTTGCGCGGTATTGCTCTTCAACCTTCCATTCAATCGGCAGGCCGTGACAATCCCAGCCGGGAACATAGGGGGCATCAAAGCCAAGCATCTGGTGTGAACGAATGATGACATCTTTCAGGATCTTGTTAAGGGCATGCCCCAAATGGATGTGGCCATTGGCAAAGGGAGGGCCATCGTGAAGGATGTATTTCTTGCGCCCGCGCGATTGTTCGCGCTGTTTGTTATAAAGGTCGAGTTTTTTCCATCGGGCTAGAATTTCTGGTTCAAGGGAGGGCAGAGACCCACGCATCGGAAAATCGGTTTTCGGGAGAAAAACGCTTTGGCTGTAATCTTTTTTGGCGGGCTCAGACATGGTTAGAGATGCTTTCTTTCACATAAACGCTTTGAACTTCAACAGAGAAAAGCATCCTAAAACCCCAAGCCTTTTAGCACAAGGGGGGGGCATTGAGTTTGTTTCGCTTTCTTGATGTAAATACCACCTTATGTATTGGCAACATTGCCTTTTTGCCGAATTGTTAGAAAAATATTAAGGCTTTTATTGTCTGATGGAGGCGCCTGCCAATACGCCTTTCTTTGCCCATCAAAAACGACAAACTTTCGGCCCGTGTTCATGACAAAGCCCATTCGCCTTGCAAAACCGCTTGCCTTTGCCTGTGTCTCCGGCGGTGTCATTCCCCTTATCGCCCTTGTGGTGGTCGAGCCTTTGCTGTGGCCGCTTGCTTTGGGCCTTGTGGTTACTGTGAGCCTCTTGGGTGCCGTGATTGGCCTTTTTTATGGACAACATATTGATAAACAATATAAAATATTCACTGATGCCCAGACGAACCTTGTCTTGGAAAAGCTTCAGGCCCTCACAAAGGATGAAAAAGCGCGCTTGGCCAGCCATAGTCGCACGCTGACAAAAATCGCAGAAGATTATCAAGATCGCGCCACAACAGCGGCCACAGCGGCTGCCAAGGCCACAGAAAACGCAACCATCATCGCCAGTGCGATCGAAGAAATGGATACGGCTATTCTTGAGATTGGACGTCAAGCAAATGAATCGAGCGCGATCGTTGTGACGGCTGCTGAGAAAACGCGACAAGCCGATGTTGCTGCCAGCAACCTTACTGCCCAAAGTGATGAGATCCTTTCCATCGTTGAACTTATTCGTTCCGTTGCCGGAAAAACAAACCTTCTGGCCCTTAATGCCACGATCGAGGCTGCACGAGCCGGTGAACATGGCAGAGGATTTGCCGTGGTTGCAACCGAGGTTAAACAGCTTGCTGCACAAACAGCAGAGGCGACAACCCGCATCGAATCCCAGATTAATTCGGTTCGTGAAGCCTCCCATAACATGAAGGCGCAGATGGGGGCCCTTGAAACCACCATTGACAAGATTAACAACATTACGGGGGTCATTCAAAAGGCGCTACAGGAAGAAACGGCGGCAACGCATGAGATTGCGCGTAGCGCTCAAGCAGCCTCCCTTGCGACAGACGATGTCACCAAAGGGTTATCCCATATGCTGATCACGACCGAACAAATCCGTGAAGCATCAAGGGCTTTGACCGATGAAGCCGATGCCTTGCGTTGTGATAAAACACAGGACTAAGGAGGCTGCAATGGGCGCGGGTTATAAAAACATGTCTAAGTTCACACCTTTTTCTGCGCCGTTAACCCAATTTCTTGATTGACCACCGCGCCAAGCTCGCTATTATCGCCACTCGCCTTTCAGTGGAAAAGCGGGGGCTTTGCCTCTATGATCCAGCGATAGGCCCCAGTGGCGGAATTGGTAGACGCGGCAGACTCAAAATCTGTTTCTTGCAAGAGAGTGGGGGTTCAAGTCCCTCCTGGGGCACCAAACTAAAAAAGCACCCTTCGGGGTGCTTTTTTAGTTTGGTCTTGCCCTATCGGGACTTAAAGGCCTGAAAATGGGGGTTCACGACGGGCCATTCAATAAAGCAGGCGCGCACGTGTACGCGTCCGCACCAAAAGAAAAAATATGGCGAAGGCGCGGCGGAGCGAAGCGACGCCAATTCCCTCCTGAATAATAGAAAATGAGCCCCACAGGGGAGCAACTTGTCATGGCTACTCTTGGCGCGGAGGCCGGAACAGGGGGGCTTATTTGTAACACGCCCCATTACCAATACAGTACTGCCGAGAAAATGTGCCGTTTGCGGCACGCGGTCGAAAGGAGCCTTGCGACGTATCGACCGTTGCAGGATGCGCCGTCCAACAGCGCGTCCGCACTTGTCATGTTGACAAAGGGGATGTAGGCTTGTCGCCAAGCGTTTCTATCAATTCGGGGGCACGAAATAATGGAACTAAACGATTTGCTTCAAAAGAAGGGCATCGACCCAGAAAGCGTGTTAGTACTACGACACCGCCCCACAGAACAACGCCTCTGTAAGCGGCTCCCATGGTTAGCCGCAGAAAAGCCAGCGCTATATAATGCGTATCAGCAAACGCAGACAGAAAAGCTAGAGAAGGCTATGCTGAAAGCCTCTTATGTTGCTTCCTTTATCGGGAATGAAGCAAAGAAGGCCTTGTTTGTCGGGCTGTATTCAATCGGTCAGAGCCATCCCATGACTTACAATGAATACTGGCGATTTCCAGCACATATTGAACTTCAATCCTTTGGCATGAGGGGGTTCACAAAGGACGATAATAGACCATCTATCTTGTTTTTCGATCTTGCTCTTACCGACTTCTATCAGTCTTGGAAAGGTAAAATGGTCATAGATTGGCCCCCTCCAGAAAGATCGTGGTGGCGTCGGGCAAGCAGAAATAACATGCCCGTTCTTTCCATCTTCGAAGATAGTGTTTTGGATAAAGGGATACCTGAATGGGAGAAAATTATACTTTCTTGGGATGACCTAAAAATCCTTCCAGCACGCTGGGTGTCGGCGCTTTCTCAATGGAGAGCAATATATTACATTTTTGATGTTGCAGACGGCAAAGGATATGTTGGCTCTGCATATGGCAAGGATAATCTCTGGAGGCGGTGGGCACGGTATGCAGAAACAGGTCATGGTGGGAATCGCTTGCTTCGTTCGCGTGATCCCCAGAACTTTCATTTTTCAATATTGCAACGGGTCTCTCCTGATATGAATGCTGAGGACATCATTCAGATTGAGAACACATGGAAGGAGCGGCTTCACACTCGACACCCCCACGGACTTAATGATAACTGAAAATAAATTTATTTTTTCCCCGCCTCTCTAGGTGGGGTATCTTCTGGGGTAAGCGGATTTTCTGAACTAAGAATTCGTTTTATAAATCAATACGCTATCCCACTTCTTCACTGCCCTTCTGGTTCATTAAAAAGACCGGTGTTGAGACCGGTCTTTTGTTTTGCGCGTTCAGGCGGTTGATCGATGCCGCCTCAAATCGCACAATCGCCTTCAAAGAAACAGCCGCGACGTTTTCCTAGGTCAAACATTCACAAAGCCCCTCGTTGTCCGTTAGATACAAAACCTACATGTGACGAGAGTTGGTGATTTACGCCGCGAAACCCTTAGTCTTAAGGTGGGCATGCTTCAAATGTCTAAAGGCTTCTTTCCGGTGTTTTTTCGGGAAGCAGGGCAGTTATCGCCGGTAGACATAGATCATCTTGCTAACAGCGGCGGGCAGGGGGACGGCATGATCTAGGACCCAGTCAGCGGGGAGGGGAAAGGTGTTCGAGAGAATAAGGCTCCCTGTCTTGGCCTCGGCTTTCAGTTTGGCGCCCATTTGGGCCATCACAACATCTCCTAGATAGAAGATAAAGATGTCCCCATCGCTCACATTCTTCTTCCAAAAGTCGCCCCAAAGGAAGCTCAGGTTCTTGGGTCCCGCAACCTTTTGTCTTAACCAAGTGAAAAGCCATAACGGGCCAATCATCTCGATCCCGACCACGCGGGCAGAGGGGAACTTTTTGGCAAGATCAAAACAAAGCCCCCCAAAGCCTGACCCCAGATCATAGATCACTAAACCCTTGTTAAAGACAGCACCACGCGCGCCGATCTCAGCTTTGACTTGATCCAGAAGCGTGCTGCGGGCAATTTTTTGGGAAGGGATCATCGGGATTTTTGTGCGGATTGCGCCATACACAAAAAAGGCGACGATCAGGAATATGGATAAATGGAGAGTTGAATAGACAGTGAAATAGCTCATGTCTGGGGAGGCTTTCTAGAAACGCAAGGGGGGGCGCTTGCGCCATTATCGAGACTATCTCTTTACAAAATATGAACCTTTTTAGGCGGGGGCCATCGGGTGTGCTCAATTGTTGATTGTTCATAATGGTTAATGTCGTCTTGACTTTTGGTAATAAAGATGGCAGAATAATGACAGTTCCGGTGGTCTTCCGCCCCGCCCATTCTTGATAGGCAAAAGAAGGAACGTATCTTATGACAAGAACAATCATTGCTCCTGCTGCGCTTGCGTTGACATTGGTCGTGTCTCCGGCATTGGCGCTGGATTTTGGTCTTCCCTCAGACTATGGCTACTATGGCGCTTTGCAAATGGGCCTAAGCGTCCCTAGCGATGTGGACATGGATTTTGGAAATAGTACGAGCACGGAAATGTCCGTTGACTCTGGCCTTTCTGTTGCGGGTGCTTTGGGCTTTCGCCCAGTGTCTTGGGTGCGTGTAGAAGGTGAGGTTGGGCATTTCAGCGGTGAGCTTGATGCCGCCAATAACACGGATATGAGCGTGACATCCTATATGGCCAATGCCTTTGCCGAATGGCAGAACACATCTGATTTTACGCCCTATGCTGGGCTTGGTTTGGGGGCAGCGACCGTGTCAGCTGACGGGCGCGAGACATACAGCTATGGCGGGACAAACTATACTTTTTCAACTGATGATAGCGATACGGTTTTTGCTTGGCAGGCGGCGTTGGGCGTCGATTATCGTTTCACGAACAAGCTTTCTGCTGATTTGGGTTGGCGATATCTCTCAACGAACGATGCTTCTCTTTCCACATCGATAAACGGTTCGACGGTTCCGGTTGATGCCGGAATGTCAGCCAACCTGATCCGGATGGGGATGCGCTATACCTTCTAGAGGCACTTGCCTTGCGTGGCGCTTATTTGCATTTGAGGCGAGCTCTCTCCTGCTCGGTGCGCTTTTTGACGGCCGCCGATGCCTTGGGAAATTTTGATTTCAAAGCATCATAGGTGCCGCAAGCGTCGTCCTTTTTATTCATGGCTCCCAGCGACATGCCCAGCTTGAGCAAAGCGTCGGGCGCTTTTGTTCCCTTGGGATTTTGTTGGAACGCCTCGGCAAAAGCTACTGCGGCATCGCTAAACTTCCCGCGGACATAAAAGGTTTCGGCATACCAATATTTGGCATTGTCGATCAGCTTGTCGTTGGGGTTTTTGTCGATGTAGCGCTTAAAGGCTTGCGCCGCTTCGCCATAACTTGCTTGACGCAATAAGGCAAAAGCCTTGTCATACTGTTCTTGAGGTGTGAGGCCGTAATCTGGTGGTGTTTGGGGTAGTGGTGGGGCTTTGGGGTTGACGGTTCCCCCCGTAACGCGGTCCCCGCGCACGGTCATTCCGCCAAGCGTTCCTGTTACAGGTTGTTGAGGGGCTTCAGCTTCAGCTTCCTCTGAACCATTTGTCTCGGCGGGTGTTTCGACTGAGGGCTGGGTCTGGGCTTGAGCTTGAGCGATTTGGGTCTGGGCCGAGGCCTGACTTTGTGTTGTCGCGGCCTGCTGCCGCTGGGCCCTTTCCATATCTGAAAGACGTACGTCCAGATCCCCTTGCATTTTTTGGAGAACTTCGCTCAGGCGACGGGTGGCATAATCAATTTGTTCAACCTTGCCGTTGAGGCCCCGCATTTGGTCTTCCAAAGTTGCCATACGCGCTTCCATATTGGCGATGGCATAATTCGTATTGCCACCCCCTTCTTCCTGAGCAAAGGCAACGGGGGCGCTGACGGCCAAGCAGCAAACAAGTAAGGGCGCAAAAAGAAAGGCTTTTTTCATCGCGGCTCTTTCCAGACGGGGAAAAGGGGAGGGTTAAAAAGAATCAGGTCGGACCTATATTAACGCAACTACCGTGAAAGCCAACATCCCTACGGCGGCTTTTTCATGGCATTGACAACGTTCTTTTTCCGAACAGAGTTGTTCCGATGCGAACAAAGGTTGCACCACAGGCGATCGCTTTTTCGAAATCGTCACTCATTCCCATGGAGAGATGGGGGATGTCGTGAGTTTCTGCCATATTTTTCAACAAGATAAAGTGAATTGATGGGTCTGAGCCAACAGGAGGGATGCACATAAGTCCTTCGATCTTGAGGTCTAACTCGTCGCGGCAGAGGGCAAGGAGAGAAGAGAAGTCCTTTGGTAAGATTCCTGCCTTTTGAGCCTCTTCCCCGGTGTTAACCTGAATAAACAGACGTGGGCATCGCCCTTGTTTTTTTGCTTCGAGAGCAACCTTGCGGGCGAGTTCTGGCCGGTCAATGGTTTGAATCACATCAAAGAGGGCCATGGCTTGTTTAACCTTGTTGGTTTGAAGGGGGCCAATCAAGTGGATCGTGATCTCAGGGTGTTGTGCCCGCAATTCTTTGAATTTTTCGAGGGCCTCCTGAACGCGGTTTTCTCCAAAGTGACACTGTCCTGCCGCCAGCAGGTCAAGTAGGGCCGAACGAGGCTGGGTCTTTGAGGCGGCGATTAGAGTTACGGCGTTCTGTTCACGACCGGCCAAGCGGGTGGCCTGCCGGATTCGTGCCTGAACGTCCTTAAGGTTTTGACTGTAGTTCGTCATTTACAGTACCTGTGTCGTGAGTGACTTCCCATGAAAACCCATTGAAAGGTATTTGACAAGTGCGAGCTCCCATCGCACATTATGGCCGCGTGAGACAGTATAGTCTAACATTCTCATATTATTGGAAAGAACATGTCATACATTCAGGGACAGACAGGCGAGTGGGAGATGGTAATCGGGCTGGAGGTTCATGCTCAGGTTACGTCAAAGGCAAAACTTTTCTCTGGAGCTGCAACGGCTTTTGGTGGCGCGCCGAATGCGCAAGTGAGCTTTGTCGATGCTGGGTTTCCCGGCATGCTTCCTGTCCTTAATAAATATTGCGTTGAACAGGCTGTACGTACCGGCCTTGGGCTTAAGGCGCAGATCAATCTGGTTTCTGTCTTTGATCGCAAAAACTATTTTTATGCCGACCTTCCCAACGGATACCAGATTAGCCAGTTTACCCAGCCGATCGTCGGCAAGGGCGAGATTATCCTCGACCTCGATGATAACAAAACGCGCACGGTCGGGATTACGCGTCTGCATCTTGAACAGGATGCGGGCAAGAGCATGCATGACCAGAGCCCGACAGAAACCTATGTCGATCTTAATCGCGCAGGCGTCGCCCTAATGGAGATTGTGTCCGAGCCTGATTTACGCGGACCCGAAGAAGCGGCTGCATACCTGAAAAAATTACGTGCGATCTTGCGTTATTTGGGGACATGCGACGGCAATATGGAGGAGGGATCCATGCGTTGCGACGTCAATCTGTCGATGCGTCGCAAGGGCGATGACAAGCTGGGGACGCGTTGCGAAATCAAGAATGTGAACTCTATCCGCTTTGTCATGCAGGCCATAGAATATGAGGCGGCGCGACAGGTCGAGATCCTTGAAGGCGGCGGGAGCATCAAACAGGAAACACGCCTGTGGGATACGGGCAAGGGGATCACGCGCTCCATGCGCTCGAAAGAAGAAGCACACGATTATCGGTATTTCCCTGATCCCGATTTACTACCCCTCAAGATTGACGCTGCATGGGTCGAAGAGATTAAAAAGTCGCTTCCTGAGTTGCCGGATGAAAAGAAAAATCGTTTCATCAGCGAATACGGCATCACGCCTTATGACGCTATGGTGCTGGTTGCGGAAAAGGCCAATGCCGATTTCTTTGAAACCGTGGCCAAGGGGCGCGATGGCAAGCTTTCGGCGAACTGGGTTACCAGTGAACTTTTTGGTCGCTTGAACAAGATAGGCAAATCGATTGCAGAAAGTCCTATTGGCGCCCAAGCCTTGGGCGGCCTTATCGAATTGATCAGTAACAACACCATTTCGGGCCGTATCGCCAAGGATGTGTTTGAAGAGATGATTCAGACGGGCAAACAGGCAGCCCAGATTGTCGAAGAAAAAGGGTTGCGTCAGGTCACGGATACGGGCGCGATCGGTGCCGAGATTGACAAGGTTCTTGCCGCGAATGCCGACAAGGTTGCGGAATATCGAGCGGGCAAAGATAAGCTTTTTGGCTTTTTCGTTGGACAGATCATGAAGGCTACAGGCGGCAAGCTTAACCCCGCCATGCTGAACGATATGCTGAAGGATAAGCTGAAGGGATAGAAGCGGATTGCCAAGATAAGATTGAAGAGCAAAAGCCAAAGACTTTTGCAGAAAAATGGAATCTTGTTGGGGCGGGTACGCTTGAGTCCATTAAAGGTTGGTTCCGGGAAGGCAAGAGAGCCATTGCCGATAGTGAAGACTGAGGCGCAAAGAAAAGCGGCTGTTTAGACAGAAGCCCCCCAGCTTCATCACGTCTTGGACTGTGAGCTTGGCACAGTTTTAGAAATTGAAAAACCCCCGACAGGAGGCCGCCGGGGGTTTAAATTTACCTACTCGCTTGAGCAAGAAGCCACGCCTTCTTTAGGCGACTTTCTTTGAGACCTTCGCAATCGAGCTGTTGATTTGATTGGCCACGGGTTCAGCGGCTTCCTGCGCGATGCGCTGTGACAGCTGTGTGATATTTGACATGTCAGAGACGAGTGAGTCAAAGCTGCTTTTGATCACAGAATTTTGTGTGTCGACAAACTCGTTCACAGAATTGGAAGAAAGAAGTGTTTGGGAGATCTTGATGGATTGATCAAGATACTTTTGAACCATGGCGCTGCAGCTATCACACAGGTCACTGCAGCCCTTTGTGACGATCGAAACAGATTGCAACGAGGCATTAACTGAATCGCGAACGAGCGAGTTCATGTCTGTCGCGGCTTGAAGCAAGTTGTTGGTGTAATTTTCAAACTGTTCGTTATTGGACTTCATTTGATGCCTCCTAGAATGGACGGTTATCTGTAAGCGCCAGAACGCGCAACATGCCACACATTTGTATATGCTGCAGTGCAACAGACACCCACAACATAAAATTCGTCGTTAACCTTGTCAAGGATGTAAGCGATAGGATTCCAAAAAAAATGTTCGCCTTGCTTTTGTGCCACTTTACTTACATCTTGCTGTCTGTTTCGCTGTGAGTCGTTGGGTTTGGGTTTCATGTTTTTCGTGCGTATGGACCAAAAGAGTTGGCATATTCGACGAGTATGTGTCGGCTTTGTTTTTCTTGCCATCCTTTGCGTTGGGGGGGCAGATCCTGCGCTAGCCAAAAAGCAAGAGAAAACAAAGGCGCGCCGTCCCTCCGTCCAAACGACGGAGACTTACGCTGCCCTTGTTCTTGACGCTGACAGTGGCGAGGTTCTTTATGAGCGGAACAGTCGCGGACGGCGTTATCCGGCTTCCTTGACCAAAATGATGACGCTTTACCTGACTTTTCAAGCGATTGAGGGGGGGCGTGTCCGGCTGGATACCCAGCTTCCTGTGTCTGCGAAGGCTGCATCACAATCTCCGTCCAAGCTCGGGCTGCGTGCTGGCCAAACTATTGCGGTCAAAGACGCAATTTTGGGGTTGATTACAGAGTCTGCGAACGATGCTGCCGTCGTACTTGCTGAAGGTCTGGCTGGAAATACGTCCCGGTTTGCAACCTTGATGACCACGCAGGCGCGCGCGTTGGGGATGGAGGGAACAGTCTTTCAAAACCCAAACGGGTTACCGGACAAAAACCAATATACAACGGCTCGAGACATGGCCATGCTGGCTTATAGCCTAATCAATCATTATCCCGGCATGTACCCTTATTTCAGCACGCAAAAGTTCCGTTATCGTGGACGCGTTCATGTCAGTCATAATCACTTGATGAAGCGCTGTTCGGGAATGGATGGCATAAAGACGGGCTACATCCGTGCCTCGGGGTTTAATCTTGTGGCCTCTGTAGAGAGGCGTGGGGCGCGGATTATCGCCATCGTTTTTGGTGGCAAATCAGCGGCTTCGCGTGATGCGCACTTGGAAAAGCTTATTGATGAGGCTTTCGTGTTACTAAACAAGGCGAACCGTAAAACAGCAAGCTACGTATCTTTTCCGACAGCGAAGGTGGCTGCGGCTTTCCCGTCGCGGCAACTCGAAGCACCCGTATCTTCAAAACGCGTTGCCCAACAGCGACCAGAGAAGGCTTCTGCACAAATAGCTGAGCCGAAGAGGCCGGAAATGGTGCCGGTCTCTGTTTTAAAGCCCCCCGAAAGTCCATATGGAGGGTGGGGCGTTCAGGTGGGCGCTTTTAGCGATGTAGATTCGGCACAAAAAGCCCTTTCATACATGTCTGCGACGCTTTCCTCCTTGTTGGGCGGGGCAGAGCAAAGCCTGCAGAAAGTTACGATGAAGGATGGTTCTGCTGTATATCGTGCGCGATTTACAGGATTAGACCAAAACACGGCACGACAAGTTTGTTCCTATCTCGTTCGGCGAGGACATGGTTGTCTAGTTGTTTCAGGCCTTTGAGTTATAATAAAAAATCATCCGCAAGCTTTGGCGCTGCCTCATTCATCATAGGACAGTAGGGTGTGAATAGGCATCGACACTTTATTACGGCCGCCCAAAAAGGGGAGCTCGATTACAAAAGCGGCAGAGGTTATCGTTGCCCCGGCTTCTGTTGCCAGATGATGGGCTGCGTGGGCCGTTCCTCCCGTTGCCAAGAGGTCATCGACCAAAACACCTCGGGAGCCTTTCGGAAAAATACCATCCTGAATTTCTATGGTGTCTGAGCCGTATTCAAGGTCGTAATGATAGCTGCAGGTAGCGCCGGGCAGCTTTCCTTTTTTTCGGATCATTACCATGCCAATGCCTAAGCGTGCAGCGATCGGCGCGGCAACAAGAAAACCGCGTGATTCTATGGCAAATAAGAGATCTGGCTTGTCCGGCTCAATGAGTGCTGTCATACGCTCGACCGTTTCTTTCCAGGCTGGGCCGTGTGCGAGCAAAGTTCCTATATCGTAGAATAAAATTCCTTCCTTGGGAAAATCGGGGACTGTTCGAATATGTTCTTTGAGATTCATGTTTGTTTTTCCCTTGCGGCCAGAGGTCTTCTTGATCAAAACACACCACTTTATGAGCGGTGGCGCACATATGTAGCAAATTTAAGAAATTAACAATATAGCAAATTTTAGCAAAGATAGTTTACTCTATGACTGAGCGCCCTCCGCTGATCGGGGGAGTTCGGACTTGGCTCTGGGGAGTGTTTTATGTCGTCGCATTTGTCGAAAGAAGACGTTCAACGATTAATCGAAGAACCGTCTGCTACTGTTCGTGCTGAAGTTGCCACGAAGTTGGCGCGCGATATTGAAAACCCAGTGCTGTCAGAAAGCGAATTGGTCCTTGCTTACGAGGTCGTTCGCTTGATGGCAAAGGATGTGGAATCCTCCGTAAGGCAAGCTCTATCGGAGAATTTACGTCATGCGGCACGTTTGCCGCATGACGTCGCTGTCCAATTGGCGAATGACATCGAGTCGGTTGCTCTTCCTATTCTCAAGGAATCCGAGGTTCTGACAGAAAAGGATCTGTTGGAGATTATTTCAAAAGGTTCTGCCAACAAACAAGAGGCCATTGCGACAAGAGCCATCGTGACACCAGCCATCTCGGATGCACTAATTACGCAAGCTGGCGAAAAAGCTGTTACGAAGCTGATGGAAAATGTTGGTGCCCAGATTTCGGACACGAGTTATGGCAAGGCCATAGAACGCTTTAACAGCAGCGAAGCCGTTAAGGAAGCAATGGTCAAGAGGCCCCAATTACCGATTACTGTTGCTGAGCACTTAACCGCCATTGTTTCGAATCAGTTACGAGATTATCTTGTCTCCCATCACGAGTTGTCTCCAAGCGTTGCGGCGGACCTTGTTTTGCAAAGTCGCGAGCGTACGATTGTGGAAATGGTTTCTGGTTCAACCGAGCAAGAAATGGAAAAGCTTGTTGGACAGATGAATTCTCATGGCAGACTAACACCCTCTATCGTTTTGCGTGCGCTATGTATGGGTGATGTTCTGTTTTTTGAAGCAGCTTTGGCGTCCCTTGCCAATATTCCTTTGCTCAATGCGAGAATTTTGATCCACGATGGCGGCAAGCTTGGGCTAAAGACTTTATATGAACGAGCCCAAATGCCGCCAAGCATGTTTTCTGTTGTTACAGCGGCTCTTGATGTTGTGCATGAAACGGAAATGGATGGTGAAAAAGGCGACTTGCCTCGTTACCGCGCCCGTGTGATTGAGCGCGTCTTGACACGCTTTGAAGATGTTGGTTCAGATGACTTTGATTATTTGATTACCAAGCTTGGCGACATTTTATCGCATGAAAAGATGGCATGAGGCATCGGGGGTCGAAAGACAGGAAACCAAAAGCCTCCACTGCGCAGTCTTGAACTAAATGTTAACGATTCAACTTGCAAACTGATCTGGGTTCCGGCGAACCCGTGCGCTTGCGCTTAGTTGCACAGGCGTGCCCGTCGGTGTGCGTAATACAATCTGGGTTCAAGGTAGCGTGTCGTCTATTCGAAGAACTGAGGATACCAGCAACTTTTCGGGTCCGTGATAATGATCGGTCCGGGAAAGCAAAGGATGCTGGAAAAAAGGCGGCTTGCTAATCGGAAGCTGTGCGCGAATCACTTTGCGCAAGCCTCGGCTTTCCTGACCACGCGCCATCGCCATCAAAGCGGATTTGCTATTGCCCCGGTTTTGTATTTGTTGGTGTTGGCTGGTGTTGCCTCTAGCGTCCTCTTCGGTGGATATAGCCAGATTTTACGTGGTAACGTAAGTGTTACGAATTCGCAGATCGTCAAAACGGATTTATCCGGCAGTTTGACGACTCTGGCTGCTTCGGCAAAGTTGAGCACCGATGGCCTTTTGTTCTGTCCGCCGGGCAGTTCAACGCGTAGTGTAGAGTGCACGCCTGCGCCCGAAAAGCTGGTTTTGTTTGCAAATGTTCCGGCGGCAGACTCTGCAAAACTTCCCAATAATTATAGCAATGTAACCACAGCAGGCTCTCCATATGAGGCAGGCGTTTTTAGTGCGGGTTCGGGCCTGAAGCAAATCGATCCGTGGGGACACTTCTATATATATTGTCGTTGGGAGAATGCCCGGGCCACGCCAGATGCGCCCGCGATTGTTCTTATTTCCGCGGGCAAGAATGCACAGGTTGAAACGACGTGCGGCAGCACAGAGCCAGTCGGTGACGACCAGATGCAGTTTATTTCAGTTGGCGCGGCCATCCAACGTGCAGCCATCTGGCAGGAAAGCGGCTCGAATGTCGAATATGGTCAGACTGGGCAAAAAGTTATTATCAGCAATGAAGGCGACATCGAGGCCGAAAACATCCTTGTTCATGGGACGGCGACATTTGATTCCCTTCATTTGACGCAGCCGCTACCCATCGTGAGCGGTGGTACCGCCGCCGACAATATTATCGATGCGCGCATCAATCTTGGCGCAGGTGCGGTGGGCGACGCTTTGTTCCTTGCAACAACGACCCCGGGGGCACGTGGTACTCTGGGCGCAACAGTCATTGGCGATTACCTCTTTAGCTCGGCGACCCTTGTTGCCGACACGGCGAGCGCAGCAAGACTGCAGCTTCTCGGTGCGGGCGCTATAGGTAATGATCTGTTTGTTAGCGAAACAGCCCCAGCGGCGCGCTCAGTTCTGGGCGCAACGGCCATGGGTGATTACCTGTTCAGTTCCTCAAGCTATGATGGTGTTCTTGGTCCCGCCGTGAGAACAACACTCCTTGGGTCAAGTGCTATCGGCGATGCGGTTTTTGTTGCAGCGGATACGGATACGGCTCTCACAGCTCTGGGCGGGACGACGGTTGGTAAAGGCGTCTTTACAGCAGCCACCGCAACGGCGGCACGCACGGCCTTGGGCGGCGGTGCGGTGGGTAGCCCTCTTTTTACGTCACCGGATCAGGCGACGGCCTGGACTATTCTCGGTCTTATTGGGGGAACTGCAACGTTAGATATCAGCGTCACGGGTTCTGCGGGAAGTGTTGATGGCGCTAATATCACGGGTATAGTTCCCATCGCTCATGGCGGTACGAGTGCGGTATCAGCATCGGCCGCTTTAGACAATTTATTCGGCGGTGACTCTTCGCCCGGTGTGGGAACGCTGAATGTCGATCGCCTTGCTGCCAACAGCATCGACAGTGGCAAGCTGACAAATGTCGTCACAGCGGGGACTTATAACAATGTGACCGTGGATGAGGCGGGTCGAGTCGTAAGCGGCGCCATGGTAACTTATGATAACAGCCGCATCACCGATGGCGTTGGCGAGTCGATTGTGGCAACAGCTTCAGATGGGGGAAAGTTGGTGTTCAGCACGGCAAGTGCTGTCCGCATGGTTTTGGACTCTATTGGAAATCTCGGCATCGGTATTGAGGATCCAGAAGAGAAGCTGCACATCTTTGGTGGCAATGCGCGCATATCTGGCCCATCGGATGGCTATCGCGAGCTTCAATTTGCGACCTCGACAGATCAAATGCGCTGGATTATGGCTGCAGATGACGCGACTGAAACGGGAGTTGGGGATGCAGGTTCTAATCTTGTTATCAACCGGTTTGATGACGCTGGAAACGAATACAATGTTTTGACTATTGATCGCCCCACGGGTAACGCCACCTTTGCCGGAAGTGTTGCGGCAACGGGGGGGTTCTTGGGCTACTTTACGGGCACCTTTGATGGAACCTTTATTGGGACTATTAACTCAAGTATCAATCTAGGTGAAAGTACAGCTTCGCCAAACCCACGGCGTAATGGCGAAGCAAACACGGGTCTGTACAGTGATGCAGCGGGACAGGTTCAGGTCTCGATTACGGGAACCGAACGCCTGCGCGTGACGGCAACGGGCGTTGTGTCGGACGGGGTGCTGTCGTCGGATACGATGGTGCTGGGCGGGACGAGTCTGACAAGCGGCACGACCTTGGACATGTCGGCTGTGACGAACTCGATGTTGCTGCCCAAAGGTGCGACGGCTGCTCGCCCAACGGGTGTCGAGGGCATGGTGCGGTACAACACGGACGATCATGCGCTTGAAGTGTATCAGGGCAGCACGCCAAGCTGGGTCCAGCTGGCGATCAACACAACAACGGCGGGTAGTTCGACGTATCTGGGCGGCTCGGCGACTTTGACTTCGCCCAGCCGCGGTGACGATGTCACGACGGGTTTGTTTTCGGATACAGCGGGACAGGTTCAGGTCTCAATTACGGGAACAGAGCGCCTGCGTGTCACGGCAACGAGTGTGTTAGCCGATGGGTTGCTTTTCTCGGATACGATGGTGCTGGGCGGGACGAGCCTGACAAGCGGCACGACCTTGGACATGTCGGCTGTGACGAACTCGATGTTGCTGCCCAAAGGTGCGACGGCTGCTCGCCCAACGGGTGTCGAGGGTATGGTGCGGTACAACACGGACGATCATGCTCTTGAAGTGTATCAGGGCAGCACGCCAAGCTGGGTCCAGCTGGCGGTTAATACGACGACGGCGGGAAGTTCGACGTATCTGGGCGGCTCGGCAACGCTGACCTCGCCCAGCCGGAGCGACGATGTAACGACTGGTCTGTTCTCCAACGCAGCGGGACAGGTTCAGGTCTCGATTACGGGAACCGAACGCCTGCGCGTGACGGCAACGGGCGTTGTGTCGGACGGGGTGCTGTCGTCGGATACGATGGTGCTGGGCGGGACGAGTCTGACAAGCGGCACGACCTTGGACATGTCGGCTGTGACGAACTCGATGTTGCTGCCCAAAGGTGCGACGGCTGCTCGCCCAACGGGTGTCGAGGGTATGGTGCGGTACAACACGGACGATCATGCGCTTGAGGTTTATCAGGGTAGTACACCAAGCTGGGTGCAGCTGGCGATCAATACGACGACGGCGGGTAGTTCGACGTATCTGGGCGGCTCGGCAACGCTGACCAGCCCCAGTCGTAGCGATGATGTGACAACGGGTCTGTTCTCGGATACAGCGGGACAGGTTCAGGTCTCAATTACGGGAACCGAACGCCTGCGTGTCACCGCAACGAGCGTGGTATCGGACGGGCTGTTGTTGTCGGATACATTGGCGCTTGGTGCAACAAGCCTGACGACGGGTTCGACCTTCGACATGTCGAATGTCACCAATTCGATGATCCTGCCCAAGGGCGCGACGGCCGCTCGCCCAACGGGTGTCGAGGGTATGGTGCGGTACAACACGGACGATCATGCGCTTGAGGTTTATCAGGGTAGTACACCAAGCTGGGTGCAGCTTGCGATCAACACAACAACGGCGGGTAGTTCGACGTATCTGGGCGGCTCGGCAACGCTGACCAGCCCCAGTCGTAGCGATGATGTGACAACGGGTCTGTTCTCGGATACAGCGGGACAGGTTCAGGTCTCAATTACGGGAACCGAACGCCTGCGTGTCACCGCAACGAGCGTGGTATCGGACGGGCTGTTGTTGTCGGATACATTGGCGCTTGGTGCAACAAGCCTGACGACGGGTTCGACCTTCGACATGTCGAATGTCACCAATTCGATGATCCTGCCCAAGGGCGCGACGGCCGCTCGCCCAACGGGTGTCGAGGGTATGGTGCGGTACAACACGGACGATCATGCGCTTGAGGTTTATCAGGGTAGTACACCAAGCTGGGTGCAGCTTGCGATCAACACAACAACGGCGGGTAGTTCGACGTATCTGGGCGGCTCGGCAACGCTGACCAGCCCCAGTCGTAGCGATGATGTGACAACGGGTCTTTATAGCAGCGCGGCGGGCCAGGTCCAAACGTCAATCGCCGGAACGGAACGTCTCCGCGTGACGGCGACGGGGATGCATCTCGTTGGCGATATCAATCTTGCGGCGCTGACAAACTATATCTCGATCACGGGAACTAAGGTCCTGTGGCAGCCCGCAAGTGATACGACGTCGATTGGTGTAGGACCAAATGCTTTGGCGGCACAGACGGCGACAAATCGTAATAACACAGCGGTGGGTGTGAGCGCTCAGGCTGCGATGACGACAGGCGTACAGAACACGGCCATGGGCAAGAGTGCGTTGGCTGCTGTCTCGACAGGATCTTATAATACAGCGTTTGGTTATAACGCACTGTCAACGACGGTACTTGGCACTTATAACACGGCTCTTGGAACAAACGCTGGTGTAGCCCTGACAACGGGTACCTATAATACGATATTGGGTAATGGGGTGGGACATACGGGCCTGACCTCAGGTTCAGACAATATCCTGATCGGCACAAGTTCGGCGGTGACAACGCCAGCCGCTGACACATCGAACTGGCTGAATATCGGAAACACGATCTATGGCAATCTAAGTACGAAGAGTATTGCGCTGGGGGGAAGTGCAACAGGCGTGACTGCGGGGACAACGCTTGATCTGTCGAACCGGACAGACAGCTTGCTTTTAACAAAGGGTAACAATACGACCGACCGACCCACAGGCGTCGAAGGTATGATCCGTTACAATACGACAGATCGCACAGTTGAAGTGTATCAAGGCAGCACGCCGGCATGGGTCGCGTTGAGTGCAGGCGCGACAGGAGGCAGCACGATGTATCTGGGAGGCTCGGCAACGCTGACCAGCCCAAGCCGCAGCGATGATGTGACAACGGGTCTTTATAGCAGCGCGGCGGGCCAAGTCCAAACGTCAATCGCCGGAACTGAACGCCTGCGCGTGACAGCCACGGGAATGCATGTGGTTGGCAATATCAATCTTGCGGCACTGACGAATTATATCTCGATCACAGGAACCAAAGTCTTGCACCAACCTGCGAGTGATACGACGAGCCTCGGTGTGGGGCCCGATGCTTTAATTAGCCAGACCACGACCAACAGTTATAACACGGCATTGGGCGCAGGGGCATTGGCTGCGAACACTACCGGGACGTGGAATACGGCGGTAGGGTATCAGGCGCTGTTGAACACGACGACGGGCACATCCAATACGGCGGTTGGGCAAGGTTCTTTGAGAGCCAATACCTCTGGTAACGCAAACAGTGCCTTTGGTGATGATGCGCTCGCGTTAAATACAGAAGGAAGCGAAAACGTAGCCGTGGGCGCGTACGCAATGGGGAGTAATACCACAGGGAGCTCAAATGTTGCTATTGGACGTATCGCCCTGTACCAAAACACAACGGGCGGAAACAATATTGCAATTGGTGATCGGGCCTTGGCCGCATCAACAACAGCAAACGACAATGTTGCAATAGGTTACTATACTTTGTATAGCTCAGTCACAGGCATAGACAACACCGCTGTCGGCTCCAACGCACTACGCAACAACCTCGCCAGCAACAACACGGCGTTCGGCGCGGGCGCGATGTATTCGAATACGACTGGCCAGCAAAACGTTGCCCTTGGTGTGTATGCGATGTCAGAGAATACTCAAGGCGAAAACAATACCGCGATCGGCTTTGGTGCCATGTACAATACCACGACGGGCAACGAAAATCTTGCCATTGGCCGCGAAGCCCTGTCGAATTCTGTAACGGGCTATGGCAATGTTGCTCTAGGAAATTGGTCTCTGCTAAACACTACCGGTGAAAGAAACACCGCTGTTGGCTTTAACGCGGGGAACAGCATCACATCAGGCAACGATAACACAATTCTTGGACAATTTGTTGCGTCGACAACCCTCACCACTGGTTCTAACAATATCCTGATCGGAACAAGCGCGGCTGTAACAACGCCAACGACGAGCACAAGCAACTGGCTGAATATCGGAAACACGATCTATGGCAATCTGAGCACGGGTAGTGTGGCGCTGGGGGGCAGCGCAACAGGCGTGACTGCGGGCACAACGCTTGATCTATCAAACCGCACCGACAGCTTGCTTTTAACAAAGGGTAACAACACGACCGATCGACCCACGGGCGTCGAAGGTATGATCCGTTACAACACGACGGACCGCACAGTTGAAGTTTATCAGGGCAGCACGCCGGCATGGGTCGCGTTGAGTGCAGGCGCAACAGGCGGCAGCACGATGTATCTGGGAGGCTCGGCAACGCTGACCAGCCCCAGTCGTAGCGATGATGTGACAACGGGCCTTTACAGCGATGCGGCGAGCACAGTAAAGGTTTCGATTGGCGGGACGCAAAAACTGGCCGTGACGGCCACAGGTGTGAATCTGACGAGCGCGACAAATGGCTACGCCATCAACAATGTAAATATGCTGCATCATGTCGGTGCAGACGCCACTTCCGTGGGCATCGGACCGGGGTCGCTCCAGACGATGACGGGGACGGGTTCCTATAACTATGCCTTTGGCTATCAGGCGTTGCAAACCAACACGGCATCGGGTATGGCGGCAGGCACCTACAACAACGCTTTAGGGTATCATGCGTTACAGAGCAATTCGGCGACTGGCACATATACTGGTGGATATAACAACGCGATAGGTTATGTCGCGCTTTCCCAAAACAAAGGGAACGGCGATGGGGCAGGTAGCTATAACAATGCGATGGGGTATTATGCGCTCTTTTCTAACACAGCAACTGATACTGCAGCAGGTAGTTCGAACAACGCGATAGGCAATTATGCTCTCTATGCTAACAGGGCGAACGGCGATGGGGCAGGTAGCTACAACAATTCCTATGGCTATCATGCGCTTTATTCCAATACAGCAAATGGTTCTAGTGCAGGCACCTATAATAATGCGATTGGAATAAGAGCGATTTATACAAACGTAGCAACCGGTTTTCTTGCAGGTAGCTATAACAATGCAGTTGGGGCAAGGGCGCTTTATTCCAACACAGCAAGCGGCGAAGAGGCCGGTAGCTATAACAATGCAATCGGAGTATGGACACTTTATTCTAATTCAGGGATCGGCGATGGGGCAGGTAGCTACAACAATGCCTATGGTTATCATGCGCTTTATCTGAATACAGGTTCAGGCAACACGGCGATTGGGTCTTATGCGCTAGGAAATGAAAGTGCGACGATCACAGGCTC
>JAVEZQ010000013.1:0-52293 GCA_034002905.1 Alphaproteobacteria bacterium | reverse complement strand
GATGAGCTAATGGTTTCTCTTCTCGGCGTTTTGTGCAAACGGGCAACAATGGAAGGGTCCTTGGGCCTTGTCGCTGAACTTGCCAAGAAGAACCCTTATCAAGACTATCTAAAGGCCCTCCCCAAGCGTTAAATATCAGTTTCAAGCCTTTTCTCGTCAGCATGATCCTGCCCGCGTAGCCAGATATAAAGCGCCGGAATCACAAGCAGGGTGAGGGCGGTGGCGCTTGCAATACCAAAGACCAAAGATATGGCGAGACCCTGAAAGATCGGATCGGTGAGGATAAAGGCCGCGCCAACCATTGCGGCCGCTGCCGTCAGGACAATCGGGCGAATACGGATTTTACCGGCTTCGATCAACGCTTCATGAAGAGGCATGCCCTGTTTGCGCAAGGCGCGGATGAAATCAACCACAAGGATCGAGTTGCGCACAATGATACCGGCAAGTGCGATAAAGCCGATCATGGATGGTGCGGTAAAGGGAGCTCCGAACAGAACGTGACCGATTACAATCCCGATGAGAGTCAGTGGCACAGGCACTAGGATCACAAGCGGCGTCAGGAACGACTTAAACAAGCCGACAACAAGCAAATAGATACCCAGCAGCGCAATGATAAAGGCGGCGCCCATATCGCGGAAGGTCACAAAGGTCACCTCCCATTCGCCATCCCACAGGAGAGACGTGTGCGATTCGTCTAGCGGCTGGCCATGATAGAGCATATCCGGCCGATCCTTTCCATCGGGGATGATTTCTTTAAGCGACTCTTCAACCGCCAACATGCCATAAATGGGCGCTTCGTAACGTCCGGCAAGCTCAGCAGAGACTTGTTCGACATAGCGGCCATTGTGCCGGTAGATCGGATAGGACGACATTTCGCGCACAACAGTGACGACATCGCCAAGCTCGACATTCTTTCCCTCGCGTTTTGTGCCGCCAGCAGGAACAGGCATCGAAAGGATTTTTTCGTTCAGTGACAGGGCGTCTTTGGGGAGCTTGATCGTAATATCGACGGGTCGGGCTCCTTCGCCCTTTTGGGCATAGCCGATCTTAACTCCACCCGTCAAGGCGGCGATCGTGTCATAAACCGCCTGTTCATCAACGCCATAAAACTCAAGATTTTCTTGATTGATAATGAAGCGTAGGCGCTCGGATCGTTTGTTCAGATTGTCATCGATATCGGTGATAAAATCGTTGGCGGCAAAAGCCTGGCGGACTTTTTCGGCCATCGCGCGACGTGTTTGGGCATCGGGGCCATAGATTTCCGCCAAAAGGGTTGCCATTACGGGCGGGCCCGGTGGCACCTCGACGACTTTCAGAACGGTGTGGTCCGGTTTTGAAAGCGCACTCAGCTTTTCACGCAAATCCAGCGCAATGTCGTGGCTGGCGCGGCTGCGTTCGCTTTTGGGTAAAAGGTTGATTTGAAGCTCGCCCTGATGTGGCTGGCTGCGCAGGAAGCTGTGGCGCACAAGCCCGTTGAAATTGAAGGGGGCCGCGCTGGCAACATAGGCCTGCATCGTCGTAACTTCGGGAATCTCCTTGGCGATTATTGCAATATCCTGAAGCAAACGGTCGGTTGTTTCAGCGGTCGAGCCTTTGGGAAGATCAATGACAACCTGCATTTCTGACTTGTTGTCAAAAGGCAGAAGCTTGACCGGTACGATCTTGAGCGGAAAAGCCAGACAGGCGATCAGCGTCGCGACCCCGACATAAAGGATAAAACGCTTGGATTTCTTACGGCTCGCAAGGATTGGCGTTGCAAGCTTTTCAAATAGGCGCGGTAAGGCGCCCTTGTTGTGATCTTCTTCCGCCTGCGTCATCGTTGCGATATTATTGCCTGATACTTTAAGCAAAAGCCACGGCGTGATGATCTCGGCCACAAAGAAAGAAAACAGCATCGCCATCGAGGCGTTGGCGGGGATCGGGCTCATATAGGGGCCCATCATCCCGCTGACAAACATCATGGGGAGAAGGGCTGCGATAATGGTTAGCGTGGCGACGATGGTCGGGTTGCCAACTTCCGAGACGGCATCCACGGCTGTATCAACAATGTCTTCATTCGGGGCGAGTCGCCAGCGTCGTACAATGTTTTCAACAATAACGATGGCGTCATCCACCAAAATGCCGATTGAAAAGATCAGGGCAAAGAGGCTCACGCGATTAATCGTGTAGCCCATCATCCAAGAGGCAAAGAGAGTGAGTAGAATCGTTGTCGGGATCACAACAAAGACGACAACGCCTTCACGCCAGCCAATCGCCCATGTGATGAGGAGAACGATGCTGACCGTAGCAAGGAAGAGGTGAAACAGAAGCTCGTTCGCTTTTTCCGTTGCGGTCTCGCCATAATTGCGTGTGATGGAGACATCAATGTCCTGCGGGATCAGTGTAGTCTTGAGGATTTCCAAGCGTTCTTCGAGTGCATGGACGACCGTAACAGCATTGGCGCCAGACCGTTTGGCAAAGGCCAGTGTGATAGCGGATGAGCGGGTTAATCCCTGCTCTTCTGTTTTTGTGTAATTCCAGACTTTCGCATCGTTCTGCGCACCGCCAACGACCACCGTCGCGATGTCTTTCAGATAAACGGGCCGTCCCTCGCGTGAGGTGAGAAGAAGCAGGTCGATATCCGGCGTGCCCTGCAGCGTCTGGCCAACCACGACAGGGCGATTGATGTTTTCTTGTGTTAAAGAACCGATGGCAAATGAGCGGTTTGCTTGTGTAAGCTTGTCAACCAGTTGATTGAGCGTGATGCCATAAAGCGCCATTTTCTCGGGGTCAGGCTCGACACGGATCTGATTGGCGCTTCCGCCTACAACATAATTCAAGCCGACATTCTCTGTTTTTGCGAGCTCATGCTGAAGCTCCAGTGCGAGATGATAGAGCTGGTTATCGTTCCATCGGCTTGCATGGTCAGGTTTAGCGCTGAGCGTCAGGTTGAGAACGGCAACATCATTAATGCCGCGTCCGATAATCAGCGGCTCGGGAATATGTTGGGGCAGGTCGCGGATATTGGCGCGTATTTTCTCATGCACGCGCAAGATTGCGGCATCGGAATCTGTACCAGCAAAAAACCGTGCTGTCGTAATGACATTGTCGTCTTCGGTTTGGGAGTAAACATGTTCGACGCCATCAATGCCTTTGATGATGTCTTCCAAGGGGCGTGTGATCAGCTCGACGGCATCTGGCGCTTTGTACCCGTTTGCGTTGACCATGAGGTCAACCATCGGCACACTAATCTGTGGCTCTTCTTCGCGGGGCAAACCGTTCAGGGCCAGAAGACCAACGGCCAAGCTAGCCAATAAGAGTAAGGGCGTAAGCGGTGAGCGGATAAAGATTTGGGTCAGACGACCGGAGATGCCAACTCTCATGGGGTCACCACCTTGTCGCCGTCATTTAGTCCTGCCAGAATCTCGATCATTTCGCCCCGTCTTTCCCCTGTTTGGACAATGACGTTTGATCCATCCTCAAGCTTGACAAACGAGAGCCCTGCTTTTTTTGTGATCATGGGGGCGGGGACGAGAAAGGTTTCGCGAGGCCCCGCATTGACATAAACCCGTACGCGCTCGCCGACAAAATAGTTCCCCAGATCGGCAGCGGTTACATCGGCAATCACGCGTCCGTTTTTGATTTCGGGATACACAAGGGCGATGGTGCCCGTGCGGGGTGGTGTTGTCTCGTCTTGTTCCGTGGTTTCAAGGCTCCGCGCGCCAATTTCGACGGGATCACCAACATTCAGAAAACGGGCAAAGCGTTCCGGTAGCTCAAGGCGCAGAATGTAATTGTCTTGTGTCAGCATAGCGATAGGTTCGCCCGCCATCACTACGCTGCCAACCGTGACGGGAACCTTCAGGATGCGACCTGTACTGGGCGCAAGAACGGCCCCCTCGGTTGCCTGTTGGGCAATCACATCACGTGCGGACTTGGCCGATTCAAGATTCTGGCGTGCAATATCGTGGGCGGCCTTGGCTTCATCAAGCTTGGCTTGTGTGCCATAACCGCTTTGCCGTAGCTCTTGCGCACGCATCAAATCAATCTTGGCTTTGTTATAGCTGGATTGCGCGGCTTGTATGCTGGCTTCAAGCCCTTGCCCCTGAATGGCAAGCTTGGGGTCGCCGACAATCGCAATCTTGTCGCCCTTCTTGACCATATCCCCTTCTTTAACCGACAAGACGCTGACGGTACCGGAAATCCGCGCGCGGGCCTGAACTTCTCTTACCGACTCCGTCGTCGCGATAACGGCCTTTTTGTCGCTGACCGTTTGTTTGTGGATGGTGAAAGGTTCGGACGCCGCAAAAGCGGGAAGCGTAAGGCTCATCAAAAGAAGCGAGAGAAGGGGTGTTTTCATTATACCTCCAATAATCAAATCACGGGCATTATGCCCCTTGACGACCATATTAGCAAGTGCTAATTTAGCATCTATGAATATAAAAACATACAAGTTCAAATCAAAGGCGGAATCTGCTGCCGCGCTTCTCAAAAGTCTTGGGAATGCACATAGGCTTATGATCCTGTGCCGTTTGCATGAGGGGGAATGCAGCGTGGGCGAGCTCGAACGTGTTGTGAACCTAAATCAGTCCGCTTTGTCCCAGCATCTGGCGCGGTTGCGCAACGAGGGTATCGTGACTACACGGCGCGAGGCACAGACCATCTATTACAGACTTGAAAATTATGAAGCCGTTCAAATCATTAAGCAGCTTTACCAGCTTTATTGCGGGCAGGGGTGTTTGAAGCTGTTTCGTACTACGCCGCCCGCACTCGCATCTAAACGGAGGATTAAATGAATATCGATCGTGTCGTTTTCCTTTTTGCCGGGACCATGATTTCCGTCGGTCTTGTGCTGAGCTTGTATGTTAGCCCCTATTGGCTCTTGCTTCCGGGCTTTGTTGGCCTCAATATGATCCAGGCCTCGCTCTCCGGCTTTTGCCCCTTGGTTATTTTCCTTAAGAAGCTGGGATTCACGTCCGGTCCCGCCTTTAAATAATCTTTATCGCAGGTTCCTTATGAAGAAAACGTCCACTGCTCTTTTGACCCTTGTTCTCGCTCTAATGCCCTTGTCAGCACAGGCAGCGGCTCAGCCTTTTGAGGCCATGATGGCACAGGCTTATGCCACGCATCCGGCGCTTAAAGCGCAAGAGGCCAAAGTTGCGGCAGTCAAGGCAGGCATTTCCGCGGCGCGTGGCGGGTATCAACCGTCAATCGATGCCGTTGGTGGCGTCGGGCGTTCTTATCAAAAGATTGCCGGCGCTAGCCCGTCTTCAGGTTCCGATACTCTGGCCCCTCGCGATATGGGCGTGACGCTGGTTCAGCCTGTCTTCCGTGGCTTTCGCACGACGGGTGCAGTTGAGTCAGCGCAAGCAAATTATCAAGCGACGCGTGCAGGGCTCCGCAGTGTGGAGCAAAGCGTTTTGTTTCAGGCAGCCGCAGCTTATCTGGACATGTTGAAGGGCAGAGCCGTTCTTGATCTTGTGGAGCAGAATGAAAAGGTTTTGCAAGAACAGCTCACAGCGACGCAGGAACGCTTTAAGGTTGGCGAAGTTACAAAGACAGATGTCTCACAGGCACAGGCTCGTTTGAGTGCAGCGACGGCAGCGCGTATTGCGGCTCAAGGCGAGCTTGTCAACAATAGGGCGCGTTTTCTGCGCCAGATTGGGGTACCGCCGGAAGAGTTGAGTGACCCTGTTCTCGCCTTCGCCCTTCCGTCTTCGGCTGATGAGGTTTTGCAAATTGCACAAAAGGAAAATCCAGATCTTATTGCCTCCGGATTAAGCGAGAAAGCTGCCAAGTCAGATATTACAACAGCACGCGGCGCCCTATTGCCCGAGATTAATATAGTGGGCACTGCTTCGCGAAGCTGGGAGCAAAATCTTTCGATTCCTGAGCGGACGGATCAATCCACGATTATGGCGCGCGTAACCATTCCGCTTTACCGTGCGGGTGTCGATTATGCGAAAACGGATGCCGCGCGCCAAACGGCCAATCAAAGGCGTTTCGAGCTTGAAGAGGTGCGTCAGCAAGTGAAGGAGCAGGCGCTAGCGGCATGGCAGACGCTGCAGACAACGAAGGCAACCATTGCAGCGACCGAGAGCGAAATTGAAGCCGCGCAATCTGCCCTTTATGGGGTCAAAGAAGAGTCAAAGGTTGGCTCGCGCACAACGCTTGATATTCTTGATGCGCAACAGGAAGCGCTTAATGCACGCGTCGCTTTGATAAGGGCGCGTCATGACGAAGCTTTGGCCAAACTTTCCCTGCTAGCCGTAATGGGTCGGCTTACGCCAGCCGCATTGAATGTGCCAGTAGAACGGTAAATGCAGAATAAGGGGGGCTGTGGCCCAGAAAAACTCCAGATTTCTGGGGGTTTTTGTTGCTTTGTTTCGCTGATGCGTTCCCCCTTGAAGCCCATGGCAAAAGGCTCTAATGGCGATAGCTATATCATCGATGTTGGATGCTATCGTGAAGGCTAACCCGAAACGCGCTGAAACCAAGACAAGTTTCTGAGTCGTTATGGTTCCCTTTATGAAACCATTTATCCTCTTTTATTCTGGAAAGCAGAATGATAGGCCTTAGCCATCAGATTAAGGCAAGAAGGTTAGGCAGATAAATGACCAGACAAAAAATCATGATGTGCGCGCCGGATCATTACGGCGTGGATTATGTGATTAACCCGTGGATGGCGGGTAATTGTGGACAGACGGATGCTTCGCTTGCGCTCAAGCAATGGCAGGGTCTCAAAACAATCGTTGAGCAGTTTGCAGATGTTGCGCTCATTCCACCTCAACCCAAATTGCCGGACATGGTCTTTACGGCAAATGCAGGGTTGGTTTTGGGTGACACCGTCGTCGTGAGTCGCTTTCGCAATGTTGAACGGCAGGGAGAAGAGCCGCACTTCAAAGGCTGGTTCGCGACACAGGGCTTTGCGTGTGTTGAATGGCCGATGGAGGTTCCTTTTGAAGGGGCGGGCGATGCTTTGTGGGATCGCGCCTTGCCCATACTATGGATCGGTTCGGGGTTTCGTTCTGATGTTGCGGCTCCGCCGCTTCTTGAAAAGGTTTATGGACGGCGGGTGATCCCGCTCAAATTGGTCGATCCACGGTTTTATCATCTGGATACGGCGCTTTGTCCTCTGTCCGGTGGCTATCTGATGTATTATCCTGCCGCCTTTGCGTCCGAGAGTCTTGAACTGCTCAAAGAGATGATTCCTGAGGACAAGCATATCCCTGTGAATGATCAGGATGCCGCCAATTTTTCATGTAACGCGGTCGAGCTTGATGGGCATGTGATTATGAACCACGCTTCACCGGATTTGTGCCGCCGACTCGCTCAAGCGGGGTTTAAAGCCATCCTCACGCCCCTGACAGAGTTTCTTAAGGCCGGAGGAACAGCCAAATGCTTGACGTTAAAGCTGGTGGAGCAGATCTAGGCACCCAGATGCCGCATCTCAACCAGTTTTTCTATGGATCAAGATGACTGACGAAAAAACTATCTCTTGGGCAAGGAAACCATTAAGACATTTTTAAGAACGAAACTTCTTCCCTTTGAAATACCAACACATAGTCATTATCCTCTCTGACTCAAAATTTACGGAATTTTCAGCATAATTTGCGATAATACGAAGGTATTATCTCGAAAAAAACTCATTGGTTTATGTATGTTTTCTGTTTGGAAAAACGGCCTTCCACAAAACAACACCGGATCTTCTGCGGATCCGAGCAAAGAGGCATTGTTCGACGCGTTCAACAAAACAACCGAAAATTGGTGTCGGTATAGCGTCGATCGCGCCCCAACCCAATACAATATAGAGGCGCAATACCTTTGTGGTTATAACGCTTTCGGCGAGCGATACGCCCGAGAAGACATAAAACCAAACCGCGAAATTGCGTTTAACCAGCTTTACGCGTCAGATTCGCGTTCTCTTAATTACGCCAAGGACCCAGAATCCTTTCCGGACATCCCCGGATACACACGCCTGTCCATCACAAACCCGTTGAGCATCATAGGACCCGCCCCAACCGTAGACTTTGTCCACGGCGTGCGCGAGCTGAGAGCCGGCCAGACGCAGTATATCAATTTTGAGGAACACGCAGACAAAATGCCTTTCGCAGACTATTTGAAAGAAAACTATAAACCCGATATGCCGCGCAGCGAAATGTCATATGAACAACGGCGCATCAATTCAACCCATGATGTTGTCGAGAAGATCAAAGGCCTTGAGACGCCACAAGCAAAGGCTCTCGCCGCAAACTACTTTGGAAACACGGCGCTTATATATGATGATGATAAAATCAAGGAAATGAACGAGTTTCCCGACGACTCATGGGTTCAACCATCACACCAGATTCTAAAAGAAGGTGATGGCGTCTGCGTTGACCAGTCAACATTCAAATTAGAAATTCTTAAAGCGGCTGGCTTTCCCCAGAAAGATCTCTTTAGCATGGGGGTAGTAAAAGAAAATGCAGGCAAAGACAGCTTGCACAGCGTCGCCGCCGTCAGGCTGCCTGAAGGCGTTTTTATCCTGAACAATAATGCAATCGATAAAGACAAGCGCTTCAACAACGATCAAACGGCAGGACCGAGCCCCAGCCAAGAAGACAAAGCATGGGCGCAAAAGCTAATCCCTGCCGATCAATTCTTTGGCCCCGAGAAGAGCGAAAATGGGTATACACAACACAACTCAGGTTGGAGCCTGACGGTAGCACGTAATTTTGGCACGGGTGAGATCATAAGATACAAAAAGGACAATAACCCTGCCCGGCCGGCAGCCGAGCCCCTGATCCCCGCGCATGTTCGCGATTCGCAAGATCTGTTAAACCTCTCCGCCGTTCAGGTCAAAGGAAAAGACCTGCACGATATGCGCGCAGAAGAACCACGCGTGCCGACAACGTTTGAAAAGATAGACAACAGCCCGACAAACCAACCACGCGCAGAAATGGCAGAGCCCCTGCCAGACGAAGGCCCAAGCCGCGGCGCCATGCGCCCACAGACGCATCAGCCCCCGTCCCAAACACCTCACTGATTGTTCCTGCCGAGGCTAATCTGTTTGCGGTATGATGTGATTTAAAAAGGCCCATCAGGCCTTTTTAAATTGGCGTGCCGGAGGGGATTGATCTGGGTACTGGGAAGTGAGGGCTAAAATTGTGTAGTTAACAAGCTTTATCTCTTCAAAGCTCAGTTTTTAAGGGAGCGAACCGATAGTCGTACTTAATTTCTGTGAAGTACATACGGTTTATGCATACTAAATCTACTTTCCCTTCAGCCAATGGTCGGCCAAATACACAAATATTGGGAATAGCCGAAGCCGAACTGGACGGCTTATATAACCGATTCGATAAACCAAAAGTTGTTTCGGGAACGGTTAATCCTTTGCGAGCCAACGTATAATATGAAGGGTATATTAGACCATCATACCCCCGTTCATACGCAGCTTTTGCGATACATCTTGTGATTTCGTAAGAATAATCGCCAGCATAAAACAAGAAGTGGATAGATAAATTTAAACTTTCAAATTCTGTAACAGACGGCTCATCAATGTGTGCCGATAGATCGATAAGTTTGAGAGAAGATTTAGGAGCGAGCGATGCGATGTACATTTCATCATGATAAGTGGTACGACATTCATGAATACAACCTTCAATGTCTTGTGAGCAATATAGGACTGGAAAATCTGTAGAATCCAAACGGCCCTTTCCAAGAAAAGGTTCAGGAGGGCTGTCGTATTCATCTGGAGATGCTTCATTTTTTACATTTAGCCTCAAACGATAAAAAATATCTTCTTTTTGAAGCAATAACACTGGAAACTTATCCAATATCTGCTCAACAACTTTGATTCTGGTTTGTTCTTCCTGAAGCTCTTCTAACGGGGATATGTACCCTATCATCCACATTCTAGGGCCATACAAAAAGAAACCAATTCCTAGTTTGTTTTCAAGCAGCCTAATATCGTGGTTTAGTACGCCCTTTGGGTTTATTTCATTCACACCATATTGTGCTTGATTGCACTGGATCGTTGGCGATCCTCCATAGTCTGAACGATGATATGATCCCTTTACAAAAAAAATCTCCGATAGTTTGTATGCATCTATTTCTGTTAATTTGTATCCACTGCAGGTGCCACAGTTGGGACATTTAAACTCCAATCTTTTTCCTATAGTTGCCGCTTGAAGCTGCAGTCCATGATTCAAAAAGCAATTAGAGCAAAGGATATGTTCTGACATTTCTACACACGCGAGATTGATTTAGCCAAACGCCCCGATCCCTATTTCTTCTTACTTTTCAAAAACTCTGCTGGCTCCACGTTCAATGCCTCGGCCAGCTTGCCCATAATCTTGAGGCTCACATGGAAGGAACCTTTTTCAATCTGGCTCAGATAGCTGCGGCTGATTTCGGCTTCATACGCAAGATCGTCCTGCGAAAGTCCTATCGCAGTTTGTATCCTGCACAGAGTATAGCCATAAAATGAGAGCGGGATCAAGTTGGGGCGAAGTGCCCAGTTTCATGCGTGAATGGCGTGCCGGAGGAGATTGATCAAAAACGCGCTTGCTGCACGTTTTTGCCCGTCGGGCGGCGCCTCGGCCTAAAGGCCTGCGGCGTCCAAAACGCTCCCTTATGTCGCGTTTTGTCGAACCTCCTTCTTCGGTTCGAACCACACAACAATACCAACAACAAAGCCCCCAAGCGGGGGCTTTGTTGTTGGCGTGCCGGACAGGATGAATCTGGGCACTGGACGGTAACAGTATTTATTGGCCATGCACCACAGGGTTAAAGGGCGCAACAAACTTGCGGCTAGATATGGTTAATGGTCAATTGACCTATCCAACTGCAACCTGCCCCAATACTGTTGCTGGCGCGTGAGCCGTTAAGAAAGATTGCCCCATCTTTACGCACAACCAAAAACAAGGAGTCTGAGCTATTCCCATCAGGACAAGCGGGAAGAGGTAGACGGCCTTGTTCCTCCTTACCTGTAAGGTGATTAAATCTGTATAAATGAATTTGTCTATCCAGAACGCAAGCTACCAAGCCATCTCCGTTGGGAAGTGAGGCAATGGTTGGATCACTACAGAATGTTGTCTTATTACGATTTTCTTTTTCTATAAAACTATCTGGCAGTTTCTTACTCCATAGCAGGTTGCCATCGGCAGAAACTTTTGCGATTTCTGCTGGTTGTTGGGGAGTTGTGTTGCTTTCATCCCAATTGGATAATATATAAGCCCCATCCTCTGTTGCAGACATTTTGATTTTTCCGAAATGACTCCCGCGCGATTTATTAATAGCCTGTCTTATGACGGATGCAGTACCAATCTGTCCGTCAGTGCTGACGCTACGAACGGAAACATTGTCTTGATAAGCTGCCCTTTCACCTGTTGAATCAAAACTGGCAACAATAAACCCATCCTTCGATGTTGAAACGATGCCGATGTCTTTGCCATTCCCTAAATATCGTTCCCAAATCAGGCGGCCATCGTTAGAATCAATTGAGGCCATCCACGATGATTGAGACATCTGGTCTATTCCAACTACTGCAAGATTCCCATTAGACGATGGAGCTATATGTTTAATGATGGGGTATCTTGCCGCCTTATAGGACCGCTCCCACAAGACGTTGGCCGAGCTATCAAGTTTGGCTAGATAGGCCTCACAGTGAGGATCTGAGGCGAAGCCCATGTACTGGTTTGTTAACCCGCCTATCCAAATCGTGTCTTTGTTATCCGTAGCTAAAGTTCCTATTGTGGGATCACGCGACGGCTTCTCGGCCCCAATTAATTTTTGCAAAAACGAAAGGGGCTCTGGGCGCGTTCCTTCAAGCTGTATTTTTGTATTTTTTTCTATCCCTTGCTTCCCATCATTTTCTATAAGCACGGAAGCATATGAAGTGGGATCAAAAAGATGGCCAAGAAAAATTAGATGGCCATTAGATAAAACCGCCCCTTCACTCAACAAGAGTCCTCTTCCTCGCTGCTTTGTGTACGACTTGCCATCTTTGACGTCGGGAGGTGGGTCGGCGGTTATAGGGGCAGACCATAAAATCTTAAGTTCAGCGGATAATTTTGGAAGGCCGTCAGCATAGACAGAAAAGGGCGCAATATTCAATGCGATTAACAAGGCCAAAATAAATCTGTTTTTCATAACGTTGGCCCATCCTTATTTACTTAAGAAACGAAGACTAAACCCGATTTCGTGATTGTGATTAGAGGGTTGAGACAATAGTACAATCTATAATGGCGTTGTCAAGCGTGTGGCGTGCTAGATAGTTGTTTTGCGGGAGCGTCTTACTTTAAGACCAAAAATGCATAAATTATCTGGTGCAACTTTATTAAAGCCGTGAAGGCTGTGGTTGCTGTTTGAGAGCCTTAGCCAGACGTTTTCTCTTTTTCACGAAGGCAATAGCGGTCTATCCGCAAGGGATTTCGGTTGCCGTAGCCTCACGCTGTCCCTTGCCTGCATTTATGCAGGTCGGCGGGTTCATCCCCGCCGAGGACGTGAGGCGTTGTCCCGACGGTACTGCAAGAACCATTACGCTTTATCTGTTGCTATGGACATGAGTTGGCCGCAGGAGCCACGACATCCGCACGGGCCCCCGTAGCGCGAGAGCGCGAGGGGTGGGCGGTGGAGTGGTGACGAAGGCCCCCCGTGTCTATAACATGGGGGGTCACAGATACATTCTTCCCTTTAACCATCAAAAAGCATTGACAGAGGACATTCTCTGTCCTTATGGTGCCGCTATGACTGATGAAACCTACACCCTGAACGAAGTTGCTGTACGCCTGAGCCTTTCAAAGAAGGATCAGGCCGTTGCGTTGCTGACGCGCAAGGTCAAGCATTGGACAAATTATGATTTGCTGAACACGATTGGCGAAAAGCACACGGGCACGGGGCGCAATCGTCAATACAAGAGGGATGAAGTCTTTTGCGCCGCCTATCTCAACGAGCTGTCAAAGTTCGGGCTTACCATCGGCGGCCTCAAAGCTTTCCGTGAAGAATATGACAAATGGATGAAAAGCCCTCAAAAGCGCAAGCTGCTACAAGGCGGCGTGACTGAGGATGAGGATAATATCCACCTTGGTGAAATTGGCGGCTATATCCTTTATCAAGGTTGGTCGGGCGATGATGAGACAAACGGAAAGTTCTTATTTGTTGATGACAGATTTTTGCAGCAGAAACTTTTGGGACAGTTCCCGTCCGATATGAAGCCGCAATATTTTGCCAGCATCTTGCTTCTTAACTGCCAAGAAATTGTTGAACGCTTAAAACTCTAACCCCTTTTTTTACCCTAACGAGGTCACAGGATGTCCACTAACCACGATATGATTTTTACCTTTTTGGCGCAAGGTGTGGATACGCTAGAGGTTTGCTATTACCTTGATATGCGCAAGCCCAATTTCAGTTTTGAAAAGCTGATGGCGATGCGTGACAGTATAGGGCGCGGTAAGAAGAAAGACGGCATAGCAATCACGTTCGGCGGGCGGGATTTCTTTTTGAACGCAGGGGGTACTTCATCTGGCTTTCCCTTCTTGATCCGTGACAATGATTTTATAATTCAGTTTGGTGAGTTCAATAGTCCATCATTTAGCGTCAAGTTCTTGAGCAAAGCTCTTTGGCATAAGGGCTATCGTGCCATGCACGAGGAATTCTTGGATTGGGCAGGAAGCATGAACCTCAAGCCAAGAAAGTCGGAAACAATTTCACGCGCTGATCTTTGTTTTGATTATGAGCTTATCAATAAGGCTTTTGGGGAAAAAAACTTTGTTTCCAGTTTTCACAGGGATTGCAAGTTTCGCAGCTTTGGTGAAGATGAAACATATAAGTTCGGTGTTGGCACCTGTGTGCGTGTTTATAATAAATCCTCCGAGATTATAAAGAGCGGCAAGACTTGGTTTTACCCTATTTGGGGTGGGCTGTCGGATAATGTTTGGCGCATTGAATGGCAACTTAACAATGCTTACCTCAAAGAACGCGGCCTCAGAACACTTGAGGATTTTGATAAATCTATTGGCTTTATCCTTGGCCTCTTGTGTGAGCATCACACTTCATTGCGCACGATCACTTCGGACACCAACCGCTCACGTTGGCCTGTGCATCCCCTGTGGCTTGACTTGCGGGAACAAATTTCTGCCTTTGGACAGCAACCTATTAGGGCACTTCCAAATTATCGGGCGCATTACCCTGAAAGAGTTCAGCGCAACATAATCAGTATGATGGGGTACTTGAAGAGCATTGCGGCGCTGTCCAGCTTGTACGACGATGCCCCGCCTCAAGGTTTCCATGAGACGTTAAGAAACGTGTCACAACACTTGAACAGGATTTATGATCCTGTTTCTTGGCAACAAGACGTGCAACACAAAATGGATAAGTTGAGGTTTTCAGATGTCTGATGAAAATCCTGTTTTGAGCCTTGTTTTCAGGGATGGGGCGCGTCCCGCAGAAATCCAGTTGCTTTTGTCGTATTTATCCGAGATTCTCAAGGAAATGCAGTTTGCAGAAAGCGAAGAAGAAGATGAGAGTTGCTCTTTATGCCCGTGTGTCCACGACACGCCAAGCGGACAATGAGTTATCAATCCCTGACCAGTTGCGCCAGATGCGCGACTGGTGCAAGCGCAACGGCCACATTGTTGCGGCTGAATATGTTGAGGCTGGCGCAACCGCCACGGATGATAAGCGGCCAGAGTTTCAAGAAATGGTTGCGGCGGCAATGGAGAAACCCGCGCCGTTTGAGGCAATCATTGTTCACAGTTATTCGCGTTTCTTCCGTGATCTGGCGCAGGCGGTATTTTATGAACGCAAGCTCAACCGCGTCGGGGTCAAGCTCTATTCCATCACGCAACAGACAAACGATGATCCATCGGGCGAGTTGTTCCGCCATTTGGTCATGATGTTTGATGAATATCAAAGCAAAGAAAACGCCAAGCATACCTTGCGCGGCATGAATGAAAATGCGCGGCAGGGTTACTTTAACGGCGCAAAGGCTCCCTTTGGTTTTCGGACGATTGACGCGGGGCGCACAGGCACACACGGACGGCTTAAAAAGAAACTGGATATTGATCCAGCCGAGGCCGAGATTGTCCGCGAAATCTTCACGCTCTACATCCACGGAAAAGATGCGCCTCGTATAGGCATGAAAGAGATTGCCAAAAATCTCAATAAACGAGGTCTTTTTATGCGCGGCAAAGAATGGCGCGTTCAAAAGGTTTTTGAGGTTCTTTCAAGCCTCACCTATATGGGATTGCACGTCTTCAACAAAACGGATAGCAAGACCCACCGAACCAAACCAGAAAGCGAATGGATCAAGGTTCCTGTTCCTGCCATCATTGATCTGGCTCTCTTTGAGCAAGCTACCAAGCTGCGAGGTGCGTTCTCGCCCAAGCGCTGCATTCCTCGTCGTGAAACCTCGCCCCATCTGTTGACGGGGCTTTTGAAATGCGATTGCTGCGGCTCTGGCATGACCATCACCACGGGCAAAAGCGGTCGGTATGCTTACTATAAATGCACTAACCGCATGAGCAAAGGCAACGCCTCTTGCCCATCGCGCAACATTCCAACCGAAAAGCTGGAAGGCTTGGTCTTGGATGCCTTCCGGCAAAAGGTCTGCACGGCTGACTATCTGAAAGGCCTTTTGAATGACCTTCGCGCCGAGGTCGCCAAGGGCGGTGGTGCGGATAAAGGCCGGATCAAGAAACTTGAGGCCGAGCTTAAAAACACTGAGCAAGCCCAAAACCGCCTTTTGGATGCAATTCAGCGCGGCGCGTTGGATATGGACATGATCGGGGATCGGGCTCACCAGAACAAAGCCCGTAAAGAAAATCTCTTGCTGGAAATCGCCGCTCTCAAGCGCAAGCAACAAATGCCGCTGGCCGTTATCTCGCCCCAAAAGATTGATGCCTTCACCCGCGTGATCCGCGACCGCCTGACGGTGCCTTCCGCGTTCTCCCGCGCCTATCTCAAGGCTGCTGTGAGCGAAATCAGGATCAAAGACCAAGAAATAACGATCCGAGGCTCTCGGTCGTCTATGGTGAGCCTTATTTCAAACGGGGGTAACATTAACATGGGCGAAGTGCCCAGTTTCATACCTGAATGGCGTCCCCGAGAGGATTCGAACCTCCGGCCTGCGGTTTAGGAAACCGACGCTCTATCCTGCTGAGCTACGGGGACGTACAAGGCTCGATTTGGGTAACGGCGCTGGCAAACGCAAACTCTATTCCCATGACCTTTGGAAAAGCTTTATGCCTGATTGATGAGCCTTCATCAAGAATGCAAGAAGAAATTTATCATGGGTCAGGCGGTGCCGACAGCGACCCTGTGTGCTCCAGTTTATGATTTCTTTGTTTACAATAGGTTAGATTTTCTTTGAGCCGAGGCAATGGCTTTGATTAACCTTCTGTTATCTATAACATATATTAAACGAATAGAAACAATTTGATATGTATTATATATATGCAATTTATATATGTAATTTTTGTTATACGTATTTTTTTGTCTTTTTCCCTTTTATTTATAAGGAGAGGACATGTCATCGCTCGAATATGCTTTTGTGGCCTTGCTCTATGGCGCACAGAAATTGCCGGAAAGAATCTGTCATCTTCCTATGGATCAAAAAAGAGAGCTTTTCATTGCGGCGGCCAAGGCAGGCGCTATTCGCTCCGGATCTATGAATCATACGGATTTTCTGTCTCTTGCTGGTTATAAGAAAAATAATTATGCGTATCTTCATGTTTCAGCAATCTTGAATGATGCTGCAAATGCACATAGCCGTGGCGGGATGAAGGCTGCGCGTGAGCTTATCAGTGTGCGCATGAAAGATTTGGGAATGGCAAAGTTTACCAATCAGGCGCTGGAGGGCTACAATCTCTATCGTTATTCTGTGGTAAAAGGCTTACCGCGCGCAGAGCAAAAAGCCCTTTTGGAGGACCCAGATGAATCCTCGTCTTCGCAGAAGCCTAATCATGGACAGGTAACCATGTCGCATAAAGCAATGGTGTCCGCGCAGCAAAGCAATCGTGCGATGGCCAAGGGGGCAGGGCAGGATCGTCTAGGTCAAAGCACCTATCAGCGTGCTCAGTCAGCTGGCTTTGGATCGGGCGGTGTAAGCTTTGCTCCTTCCGAAAAGAAGGATACGAAGTTGCCCTTTAACCCGACGGGTGGCTTGCCCTGGGGCGGCTTCAATGTTGTTGGCGCGGTGCCTGATAATAATCAGGGAACAAAACAAACAACGTCTTCGAGGGATAGAGTTCCGCAACACGCATCTGGGGGTATGGCGCAGCAGAGATCTTCGACGGTTGAAACGCTCCCAGAAAAAGTCTTTGGGTCGAATGAGAGATCTTTTCGACCTGCGGACAAGGGAGGTGCGGACGCGGAAGACAAATTATTTGGTCACCGGCCAAGAAGAGAAGAGGGCGTAACGAATCTTGGCGCATCATTTTCGCGCAGGGGAATATCCTATACGCCATAGCTTCCTGTTTGTTTTTATCCGAAAAAATATAGAGGGATGGATAGAGAGACTACAGAGCATAGGGCGAAGGGGGCAAGGCGCGTCGTGCTTGGGGATTTATCTCCGCAATCTCGTGCCTAATGGCTGCTCGCGTTAGCAGGAATTCAACTTTTTACGGTAAAAAGGTGGGCAAGCGTCGAGAGGCGTTTTTGTTCTTCTGTGCTCAAGGCCTGGCGGGCTTGTACGACAGTTTTGATAAGATCAAAAGCCTGCTGTGCTGCTTTAAATCCGGTATTTTTGAGAAGAGTTGGTATCGCTCGGAGTGTTTTATCCTCATCCAGTACAAGAAGCATATATTGTTTGCGCGCCATGGTACGCAATTCCTCCTGCGAAAGCGCAGGAAAAAGGCTGCTTTCTTCCCGTAGTTTGAGTTTGCGCTCTGTCCGAAGCTGGGTCTGACGTAAGCCGACCCCACCCCATGATCCTTCTGGTCTGTTTATGCTTCAGGTGCGCTAGCACTGCAACAAGAAGATCGTGGATCAATCGTGCTCAATAAATAAGAAGTAGTTATTTTGTGCAAGGTGGTGAAGCGATAAAGACCTTTATGAATAGTATTTGGAAAGAAAGGGGTGTGGCACCAATATTAACCAAGTCAAATGAAGAGCGGATACCTGATGGTTTTTCCTTCGTCTGGAAAAATCGTCTTTGCTAGGATCATTAAAATGTTTAGTTTCTTTGTGAGTTGTTCAATAGGGAGAGAGGCGAGGGGGCACAAGGCAGCATAACCGCCGAGCAAATTCGGGCAGCGCGCGCGATTTTGGATCGGTCGAGCCGGTCCGTTGTAACGATCCCAGAAAAAATCGTAATATCAAGTAAGGCCGTTAACACATGAACGAAATTGAAAGGGCAACAGACCTGCTTAGGCGAGTCAAGCTGGATGATGTTGCTGAAGAGATGCGCCTCGTTGCGAAAGAAGAGATTTTATCGCGGTTTGGGTGTCTGGACGATAGCGCGGTGCGCATGAAGACCGGCCCTGCAGATCTTGTGACGATCGCTGATGAAAAAGCCGAAGAGAGATTATCAAAAGTTCTCCCGCTTCTTTTGCCTGATTCGGCGGTCTTGGGCGAAGAAGCTGTTAGTCGTGACTTGCGAACGCTCGACATACTTAAAAGCGACAAGCCTGTATGGATCGTCGATCCTTTGGATGGGACGTGGAGGTTCCGGCACGGCCAACCGGGCTTTACAATGCTGGTTGCGCTGGCATATCGTGGGCGGCCCTTGATGGGGTTTGTTCTAAATCCTGATATTCACCGGCGTTCGGATGTGACGGCCCAGAAAGTTTTTATGGCTGTTAAGGGGCAAGGTGCTTTTACGGACACCTTTGGACAGGGGCGGATAAGAACCCCGCGCGTACGTGTCAGTGAAAATGATTTGCATGTGGTTTGGGTGACTCGGGCCAAAGGTGATAAAACAGGCCGTCCTTTGGAAGAGTTGCCGCAAGCGATAGGCCAGATTCGATCCTCCCGCGCGATTGGCATAGATTTTCTGAATATGGCCCTTGGGCAAGGGGTGCATGCTGTTGCTTATAATAAATGCTTCATCACCCCATGGGATTTTGCTGCGCCGCACATTCTTTTGTTGGAAAGCGGCTGTGCGTGGCTCCAAAAAGAGCCCCAAATCTATCGTGCAGCAAAAAATGAATCTTTGCGATATGTCAGTGCCGCAGATGAACCGACGGCGCGGATGGTATGGTCGCGGCTTTATCCGAAGGCTTCTGTGCCCACAAATTGTGCGCGATAAGGCGGACTAACTTTTTACGGTAAAAAGGTGGGCAAGCGTCGAGAGGCGTTTTTGTTCTTCTGTGCTCAAGGCGTGGCGGGCTTGTACGACAGTTTTGATAAGATCAAAAGCCTGCTGCGCTGCTTTAAACCCGGTATTTTTGAGAAGAGTTGGTATCGCTCGGAGTGTTTTATCCTCATCCAGTACAAGAAGCATATATTGTTTGCGCGCCATGGTGCGCAATTCCTCCTGCGAAAGCGCAGGAAAAAGGCTGCTTTCTTCCCGTAGTTTGAGTACAAGGCGATATTCCCGTTCGTCGATCATATGCTCGGCGCGTGCAATATAGAACAAGCCGCGAATAACGGCTTCTGGAAGGCCGCCTTCATCGGCTGTTTCGAGCAAGTGGACAAGACGGCGTTTTCTCTCGCGCTCCGATTGAAGATCTTTATCCAGTGGATGGCGAATATAGGGACGGACGGAGTGAAGGCCGACCATCGCCTGAAGGAGGGGCCAGCCATAGAAGGCTAAGAAAAATCCTTCGGCCCACGTGTTTTTACAGGCATCAAGTTGTTTGAGTGTGTGTTCTGTGATCGTGGCGATTTCTTCCTGGATGTCCCAAAACAGATTGGCGCTTTTAAGTGGCGCGCGTGAAGACTCTGCCCATTTTTGTAAGGGCCCGAGAAGGGCCATCCATGGATTATTGTCGGAAAAGGCAAGAACCTGAAGACGGATCGGGTGCGTTTGATGGATAAGCTTCGCTGTTTCCGGTGAAGAAAGCGCCTGTATGAAGGGGGACAGACAGGTGTAATACAGGCCTTGGATGTTCTCTGATAAGCGCGCAACCGTTGCAAACCGCATGTCGTCTTCGCGGTCGTTGACGCCCAGGGCCCGAATATCCTCAAGGCTTCGTCGCTCGAAACGCAAAATGAAATCCCCGCTTGCATATTCGGCATTATGGGGCTCTTCGTCTTTGGAAACAAAACGAGCCTCGAATAAACCGGGCGGCAACATCTCAATCATATCGATGGTGCTGATAAACTTCTGATGCTCTTTGCCTGCGATGGCTGCCGAAACAAACAGGCCTAAATGCCCGATATATTCATGCATCGAATAAATAATGGTCTGTTCATTCGCGAGGATATCATCATCGCAGCCATAAAGATCAAGGAGCCAGCCAAGCGCTTGCTGTGGCGAGGTGATATCATCCGCTTGCGAACAAAAGATAACGATTGGCACATGAATATTGCGCAGATCAACACGAATACCGTTTGATGTTTGAATGCGTCCCTCGACCAAATGATTTCCAATAAAGAGATCATCGGAGACAAAATGCATTTCTTCGCGACCCAAATAAACGGGATTGTTCCACCATCTTTCGAACTCAAGGAAACGAGGGGCTTCGCTGTCGATTTTAGTGTAAAGGGCATAGGGTTTGCGCAGATAGGTATTGCTTGGGTTGTTCTTTTCAAAACTATCAACCAGATGTGCGCCATCGAAAATCCCGTTACCCAAATCGCAGGTCAGCGCGACGGGCCAAGAGCCACCTGTCACGCCGCTCATATAGCGCATGTGATTGCTGCCATGTGCGCCCGTCCAATAGCTAAGCGGCGCCCCGGCAAGAATGAGCACGCCCGGTAGATCGGGCTCCATTGCGCTCATGATCGCGATTTGCCATCCGGCCTGACAATTGCCGATCAAGCAGGGCTTGTCCGCGTGCGGATGCCATTCGATAATCTTGGAAATAAAGACGGCTTCGGCCTGACAAACATCTTGCGAGGTTTGCCCCTTCACGGGCATCGGTAGAAAGCTGACCCAGTAAACCGGATGTCCTTGCTTAAGGGCCATGCCAATTTCGCTTTCCGGCTTCATGCCGCTCATCCCGGGGCCGTGTCCGGCACGTGGATCAAAGACAACGAAGGGCCGTTTGCGAGGGTCTGTTTCGATGCCGTCCGGTGGAAGAACGCGGTGCAATTGATAGTTCACAGGAAATAGGAGGGTTCGGCCATCTATCAGAATGACGGTATCGAAATAAAGAATGCTGGGATCGGGGTCCTTTTGTTGTTCGATGTATTGATTGCCGCGACGACGCAGAACATCGAGCACAAGGATATTTCTTTGCAGCGCGTCAACCCAGTAATCGACGAACTGTTGCGCAAGGGGGATGGTTGGCGCAAGCGCCATACTCCACGGCCAAACCCATGTTGTGAGGGCTGTCGATGGAAGCTTTTGATCAGGTTTTGCGCTTAAAGCAGGCATTGAATGACAAGATTATCCTGCGAGAGAGGGGGGGCAAGATTCGTTGGGTCTCCTTATTAGCATGAGAGACCAAGAAAAGAAATACGCTAACTTACCGATGAGCAAAGAGAGGCTGGCTGGAAGATTTCGAAAAAAAGCTCATGATCCAAGACATGCAGTGTTCGGATGTTTGGGTCAAGAATGTGCCAGTTTTCTTCCCCCGTAAGGTTTTCAAACTGGGTTTTGTAAGCATCTAGCGCTGTGTTCTTGCACGTGCCGTACGTGTCTACAGGAACAATGATATGAGACCGTATTCTTTTGAGCGAGAGCAAGTGACGCATGGCTTGTCTGGGCCAAAACCACATGGGATAATTCCAAACAGCACAGGGAACCTTTCCTTTTTGGATGAGATTGTTCACGGCCTGAGCAATGACCCGGTGGTCTTCGTGGCTATCTATGCCATAGGGGGATACAATAAGAGCGGGGTGCGTGAGCCATATTTGGGAAGCGATGTCATGCTCGATTTGCAACAGATAATTTTTGGATTCTGTGTCTCGATAAGGCAGAAAAACAAGTTCGGAGGAGGGGACGCCGAGCGTTCTTATGGCGTTTTGAGCCTCGTGATGACGCAGGCGCGCTATATCATCGGGGGAGAGTTTGGTTGAAGGAGAAGAATATCGTCCATCCGTAACAATCATGATCCGAACTTTGTGTCCGGTCGCCACGTAGCGCGCAATGAGCGCACCGCATCCAAGCGTTTCGTCGTCCGGGTGCGGGGCGATGACCAGAAGGGGGCCCTGTGGGAGTCGTCCCAGTCCTGAACGTGCAAGGCGGGTAAAGCCTTTATACAAAAAGAACGAAAGATAAGTCTTTAATCGTACTTTGTATAAGTTGAGCAGGGACATGATAAAAGTTTCGTAATGGGTAGATTGCTGAGGAATTTGAACATGTTCAAGCGTAGGCGCGAAAGGGAAACATCCAGTTAATTCTTCAGGAATAATCATGATATAAGCGCAACAATGGTTAAGAAACTAATACTCTCTAACCAAGAAATTAATTGTTTCGTAATTTTTCCTGTCTATCCGAGGGCTTTTTTGGTAAACTGTGAACGAAAGGTTAACAAGCTCGGATGTTGGTGCGGGCTTGATATGGGAAGGTTCTTCCAATTGATTGCAAAGGAATTGGTTCTTCAGAGAAAGGTTTTTCGTTGTGACGCCTCGTGATGCTTTAAAACATGTTTATGCACCTTTCAAGAAGCCGGCTCAACCCCAAGGCTATCCTGAGCAACCGGCGGTCTTTGAGGCTGAGCGCAAGCTTTCCGCTTTAAAAGCTGAAATAGAAGTTGGCACTTTCGAGGGGCGTTCCGTCGCGAAAGACGAAGGACGTGGACGCGTTGATCCTGCGCAGGCTCTGCATTGGTTTGTTTTGTCAGACGTCGCGGCTTTGATCGTGGGCTTGGTTCTGTCTTGGGCCGTGGCCGTGATTGCGAATGATTTTCTCCTTGGGCGCGGTTTCGACTTTTCCCCTGTTGAAGCGTATCGGTTGGCCCAGTTCACAGTGATTGGCGCCGGTGTTATCACCTGGCTGGCATCAAAAGGGCATTATCGCTTGAGGCGCCCCTTCTGGTCTGAGGTCGAGCAAGTCGCAACCGCTTGTGCTTTTGCTGTTATCTTGGATGGGTTTTTTCAATTTGCCGCTAAAGTAGATTTTTCCCGTTTGTGGCTTGTTGTTGCATGGGTTTTTGCCGGTGTTTTGATGATCGTTTTTCGCAGCCTGACGCGGCGTGCTTTGGATCGGCGCGGTCTTTGGAGCGTGAACACCCTTCTTGTCGGATCTGGCGCAACCGCAGATGAATGCCGTGCGGCCCTGCGTTCTGAGCCCGTGCTTGGCTATAAAGTTGTGGTGCAAATTGAAAATCTTCCGCTGCTTTTGGAGCAGGTCCATCATTCTTGGGATAATTTGTGTAAGCGGTTCAATGCGGATTACGTTGTCATCGCTATGGATGGCAAGGAGCTGGGGCAGGCAGAAGAGGCCCTAGCCTCTTTATCGCGTGCCGATATCCCGTTCTCTGTTTCCCCGCCTATGTCGCGCCTGCCTGTCATGGGGGGGAGAACCCACTACTTCTTCAACTATGACATTACCTTGATGTCACCGTTGAGCAGCCTTGAAAACCCGATTCCTCGAAGCATGAAGCGGCTGATGGACATTGTCGGTTCAGGCCTTGCGCTTCTTGCGCTTTCCCCGGTTTTTCTTTTGCTGCCGCTTTTTATTCGCCGTGATGGAGGCCGCGCTTTCTATGGTCAAGAACGAGTGGGTCTGAACGGCAAGCGGTTTATGTGCCTGAAGTTTCGCTCAATGGTCATGAATGGCGATGAGGTTCTCACACGGCTCCTGAATGAAAATCCGCAAGCTCGCAAGGAGTGGATGACAACCCAGAAGCTGCGCCACGATCCTCGCATTACGCGGGTAGGATCTTTTATCCGCAAATGGAGCATTGATGAGCTTCCCCAGCTTATTAATGTTTTTCGTGGCGATATGAGCCTTGTCGGGCCCCGTCCGATCTTTCCCGATCAAGCGGAGCGTTACAAGGAAGACATTCATTTTTATACCCGTGTTCGTCCGGGACTAACAGGGTTATGGCAGGTCAGTGGGCGCAATGATGTAACCTTTGACCGCCGTGTCTATATGGACTGTTGGTATGTTCGCAACTGGTCGCTCTGGCACGATATTGCCATCATTTGTAAAACAATCCCCGTCGTTTTAAATAGAACGGGCGCCTACTAGATTCTTGGTGGGTGAGGGGTGTTTTTTTCAGGTTAGCGACGAGTCTTATGTATCGTTTTTCACTTCTTGCAAGCAAAACAGAGATTGAAGCCTTAGCGTCCGAATGGCGCGAGTTGCATCGTCGATGTGGGGCTGCCCCCTTTACAGACTATGATTGGATCATGGTGTGGTGGCGTCATATCGGCAGTAAAATGGGCGCAAGCCTTCTCGTCTGTGTTTGCCGTGATGAAGACAGACTTGTGGGCGTGATCCCCCTGTGTCTTGTTCGAAAGGGAGGGGGGCGTATCCTCAAGCTTGCGGGGCATGAGGTCTATTATTATCGTACCTTTCTTGCGGAAAACCCGGAACTTGCTGCTGAAATGTGGCGTTATATTCTGGCTTGTCCCTGTTATGATTTGGCCGAGGTCAAGAACATCCATGCCGGAACAGCCGAGGATGCTTTTTTCCAGCGATGTGGCACAAGGATCGAAGAAAGTATCGTTTATCACGTCGAGCATATAGGGTTGTCGCGTGATGAGCTCCTCTCAATCCATTCCGGTAATACGCAAAGACGCATAAGGAAGGCGCGCAAGGAAATACTTGCGCAGCCGACGATGTCTGTCGAACATACGTGCGAATATCCGGCCCCTGAGCCCGTCATTCAATTCTTGTTGGAACAAAAAATGAAATGGGTTGAAGCTCGTGGGAAGAGAGGCGTTTTTCGGCAGAAGGGTGTATTTGATTTTTATCGAGAGATCATCAAGCTCGCCGCCGAAAGCGGCAAGATGCTAATGTATTGGATGGAACGGGATGGAAAGATTTTGGGGGCTTCCCTCAATTTTATCGAGGGAAAGGTTGTTTATGGCCATACACTAGCCATTGACCGCTCTGCTTCGCGGTACAGGCCGGGCTTTTACCTTTCATGGGAGGCCATTATTTGGGCGGCCGAGCATGGCTATGAAGAAAGCAATTTTTCCGAAGGGGCCGAAGAGTACAAAACAAGGTTTACAAAAAAAGGCCGGATAACACATGTTTACCTCTACCCAAGGACTCTCCATGGGCAAATCCTTTCCTTTTTGTATCGGCTTGTGCTGAGATACCGGCGAAGTCACGAAAGGGGATAAAGACGATGCGGCGCCACATCTATTTCGTTCATGAAGGCAAAGCGGCTTATCCCGAAATAGATGCCTATAAGCGGTTTTTTGCTTCCGACTATGAAGTCGAAGACCTTTTCCCCGATCAGCTGGCGACAAAGAATGATTTGGCAGAGTCAGTTTGTTGGCTGATGATGGGGTATTACCCCGCACCAATTTTGGCTAAGGTTGTCATCCATGATTATCGGTCTCTTTCTGTCGGGCGGCTCGGTCTGTTGAAGGACAGGATGAAGCGTTGGCGCAACGCCAAACCGAGTCTTAGGATTTTTCAAAATGAAGCAATTCGCGATGCGATGGGCTTTACGGACGGTGTCCCCGGTCTTCTTTTGCCCATGGGGGTTCCCGAGAGTATCTTGAGCCATCGACGGGCTGCTGGATCGGGCGAGCCGCTTTGTGATTTCTGTTATATTGGTGTGATGTCGTCCGAGCGCCGAAGCGAACAGATGTTTGAAAGTTTTCTTCGCCGGTTTGGAAACAGAAAGACTTTGTATCTGTACGGGGAACCTGAAGTGGCAATCCGTCAAGCTTATGACAAGCATGCGAATATAGTCTTTCGCGGCAAGATGCCACAGGAACAGTTGTTCGAGGAAATTGTGCGGGCGAAAGCTGCGGTCAATTATTTTCCGACGCATCGGCCCCACCTCATGCAAACGCCGACAAAAATGCTGGAGTACGGTGCCTTGGGCTTGCGCATACTGAGTAATGAACAGCCGCAATCGCGGCTCACGGCACAGGCCTATGGCATTCAAAGTTTGTGGGGCCCCGCCCATGATATCTTTCGCAATGTGCCGGACGATATTTCTTGGTCCGACAATCAAAGCTTTGACCCTTCGCCGCTGATGTGGCCTGTTATAATCAGGCAAAGCGGTATAGCCGACTATCTGAAGAAGGAATTGGGTGCGTAATGCATAAGTTACAACTTTTGTGGATCAGCTTGATTGTTGTTCTTGGCTTGATTTCCACGACTTGTTTTGCACAAGGGCAAAAGGATGTCGCCTGGCTTTCCCCCGTTGTCGGGGAGGGGTACGGGGTGCAAGTTAAAGAAGGAGACGTTGCAACAGACGAACTCCGAATGATGCGAGACGCGGGGCTTGGTTACGTTCGTTTTGTGATGCCGTGGTATGCTGTTGAGCAATCTCGGGATCGTTTTGATTGGAGCTATTTTGATCGGTTTGTCCAGAAAATGCGTGAAGCCGGACTTAAGGCGGTCATCGTTCTTGGTGCGGGGCACCCCGATTACACCGGAACAATAGCGCTTAAAGGTAATGAAATTGTCAGCGAGGGCACAATCAATCCGGCACCTGCGGATGACGCGGCACGCGCTGCCTTTGCCCGTTATGCGGCGGAGGCCGTCCGGCATTTTGGCGCAACGGATATTGTCTGGGAAATATGGAATGAACCGGATCAGGATATATTCTGGGCCCCGAAGGCCAATGCAAATGATTATGCAGCGCTTGCTAATGAGGCGTGTTGGGCGATGCGTAAAGTCGAGCCCTCTGTCCGCATTGTCGGTCCCGCAACAGCTGAAACGCCTGGACATTGGGGGGCGTTAATACCGGGCTTCATGACCGCAATTCTGAAATCAACCGTGGCTGATTGCTTTGATGCGCTGTCGGTGCATCCCTATCGTGATCGTGAAACCCCACCGGAAACGGTTGGCGCCGCCTATGAAAAGTTTCGAGCCTTTATCGCGGCGCAAACGCCCACAGGAAGAAAAAACCTGTCTTTTCTTTCGACCGAGTGGGGCTTTCCCACGACAGAGGTTACGGAATATGAACAAGCTGCGTATCTTTTGAGAACCTATCTGCTTAACACGCTGCATGGCGTGCCTCTGTCCATTTGGTATGAATGGCGAGATTCGCGCGACGGCGCGAATGATCCCGAGGCCCATTTCGGCCTTCTGGATCGTCGTCGACGTCCAAAGGAGGCCTATCTGACGCTTAAATCCTTTCTTCCCCCGCTGGTTGGCGCAAAACTCGAAAAGCGTCTGGAGGTTGGCAATCCCGAGGACTATGTCCTTTGGCTGCAGCATCCAGTGAAGGGGCATTCTTTGGTTTATTGGACGTCGGACCCACAGGGAGATACGAATCTGATGATCCGTTGTGAAGAGGGGGCAATCCGTGGGCAAGAGATTAGGTTGACAACCATGCCGCAAAGAGTGGATTGTGGCGCCACAGTGCCGGATATTACGGCGGTTCACTACAGGGTTGTGAAATGATCCCTTTCCTGTTCCAGCTTGCTCTTTTCTTTCTTCCTTTTACCAGTATAGCAGGCCTGCCGTTCTTGGGGGAAAGCCAACATGAGCTTTCGGCTCATGTGTTTTTGCTTTTGCTTGTGCTGTCTGTTTTGCCAGTGCTCTTTTACTTCCGACAGGCGGGAGATCCCGTTCGTACGGATAGAAAGATTTACGCCTTGCCCCAAATTATGATGATCGTCATGGGTGTCATCGCGTTGTCCTTTTTGCCGAATGTTACAAGCATTACTTCGTCTGTTTTTATGGGAAGAACGGGACTTGAGAAATATATATCCTCAACCATACTGGTTCTCTTTGGCTTTTCGATTGCGTTTCTGACCTATTTCGTTGCGACGCTTAAATCATGGGATAAATTGATCGTGAATCCGATCGCGGCAAGCGTAATCGTCTGTGCGTTTTTTTCGTTTTTTGAAATGATCATGCGATGGACAGGGGGGATGAGTGGCGTTTTTCATGCCTTGGCTTCCCTTGTCTACTCTAGCGAATTTCCAGTTCTGGAGTGGGACCCTCGTTTACGTTCTGTAGCTTTTGAGCCACCGGACTTTGCCAATACTGCGGGATATATGTGGCCGTGGGTCTTGTCGGCTGTTATGTTTTCACGTGGGGCAAAGCGCATTGCCTTTGCGGCGATTTGGCTTGTTCTGAGTGGCATGATCCTTCTTTCCGAAGCACGGACAAGTCTGGTCGTGATTGCGGGCCTTGTTTCTGTTTTTCTGGTGTTGTGGTTTTTTCTGCTTCCTAAGGTTGCGAGCCGTGACCCTGATAAAATGCTCGCGCCGGTCATTATCGTCACGTTGATAGCCTTTCCTTTGATTTTGGCCTTGCTTGTCTTGTACTACGACCAACTCATTTATAATGTTATTGTCGGCGACCGCGTATCAAATCTCACACGTTTGGCGTCAATGACCGCCGCCTTCCGGATGTTTGCGGAACAGCCTATATTTGGTTTTGGTTTTGGCCAGTACGCCTTTCATATCAAAGAATTCATGCCCTCTTGGGGGTACTACAGTTGGGAAATCCGCTATTGGCTTATGAATGAAGCTGGGGGGTGGCCTGCGAGCTTCTCTGTCTATGCACGGTTTGCCGCGGATATGGGATTGTTGGGTCTTGTGATGTGGGTCGGTGTGTGGCTGTGGCTGGCATGGCAGCTTTTGACCCAAACGATGATCTATCGCAAACTCACGGGGGAGCTGCCCTTTCCGGCCTATCCGTTGATCATGAGCTGTTTTTGTGTGCTGCTTGCGGGGGTGCCCTGTGATAGTGTCCGCAGCCCAATGATCTGGGTTAACATGGGGCTCGCCTGTCGGTATTTGTATGACACGCGTAAGCACATTCGATCAATAATCAATCCTTCTCAAGCGACTGTATAAGGTCGTGATAGGCATGCGCTGCGGCTGTGACGGAAAAGAGTTTGCCTCTAGCGATAAGCTCTTCTCTGTCACAAACGGTTTCGAGCGTTTCAAGGATCGCGCGCGCCATAGCTGCTGGATCTTGAACCGGAACAAGGCGGCCAAAACACTCCTTTTCCAAAATCTCTCGTGGCCCGCCACAATCTGTACTGACGACAGGCACACCACAGGACAGCGCTTCGACAAGCACATTGCCGAAAGCTTCCTGCTTTGATGGCAGGACGAGCAGTTTGCTGTGTTTGAGGTAGGGGTAAATGTTTTCGACAGTGCCCCGTAGGCAAATGTCATTCTCCAGACCAAGTTCCTGTATCAGTGTGCTTAAGGTGTCGCGTTCATCCCCTTCGCCAAGAATAATGAGGCGCGCGTCGACAGACCTGCGCACAATCGCAAAGGCGCGGATAAGCGTTTTGTGATCCTTGACAGGAAGAAGACGGCCTATCGAAAGGATGAGGGGTTTGCCACAGGATATATAACCGGACAAGACAGAATCGGGCGGATCATTGGCAAGCTGTTCGATATTTTCCGGAACCACAGGATTGTGGATCAAGATGGTTTTATCTCTGGGAAATCCGGTGGCCAGTTCAATATCGCGCCAGACCGTCTGGGACACACAAACAATACGTTTGGCCCGTGCGTGGACAAAGCGTGTCAGGATTTTTTTAACGCTATATTTCAAGGCAGCCTTTAGCCCATGCGAGGTATCGGGGATCAAACGCATATGTTCGACGGCGATGAGCTTGGTCGGGACGCGTGCCAGACCTAAAGCGATAACGGCGGCAGCATTCAGGATGGGCAGACCGCTAATAAGAATATCTGGCCGTTGTTGGCGGATATATCGTGTGGCGGCGGGAACGGTTCTGAATATCTTGAGCAGACCATAGCCTTGGCCATCAAGAAGATAGGTTTCAAATTCATTCTTAATCAAAGGCGCGAGCTCGCCAAAATCACGGGTCACGAGGAAGGAGGGGGTGTAGCCGAGCCGTTTGAGGCCACGCGCCAGATGGAGGGCAAACCATTCTGTCCCTCCGCTTTGAAAGTCAGATAGGAAAAAGAGAACTTTTTTCACGGAATCCCCAGCTTTCTCTTTCAGCGGCCTTTTCTCCGTCTAGGGTGGCATGCTAGGCTTGCAACGTTAAGATGTAATTGATAGCCGCGCAAGGGGCATAAAGTGAAGAACCAAGTTGCCAGACAAATTTTTAATGTGCTGTTGCGCGTGGCGTCTCTCGCGGCCAAGCTTCTTTTGACATTGTTTATGGGGCGTTATCTGGGGCTTGAGGATTTGGGGCTCTACGGCCTTGTCTTTTCAGCCGTCATGATCTCGACAACGCTCCTCGGTGTTCGTTTGGATTATGTTGTTGGACGGGACCTGATCAAGGCCCCTCTACAGGAGGGCGTGCGGCTGATGCGTGATCAGCTCGTCTTTTTGGGGTTCAATTATATTTTTCTTGCGCTGGTTTTGCTGGGGATGGGTCTTATGAACCTTGTCGCGGCAAAGTGGCTGTTGAGTATTTTTATTATTTCCGTTTTTGAATGTACTGGCAATGCGATGACAAACAATCTGATCTCGCTTGGCAAGCCGGTTCTTTCCACTTTTCTTTTTTTCGTGCGCTCCGGCCTTTGGGGGATATTGGTTGTTGTTATCGGGCTTCTTTTTCCTTCCACGCGCAATGTGCCGACGATTCTGTTTATATGGGGTTTTGGGGCCTTTTTAGGCGTTGTGATGACGTTTTGGGCCTATCGCCACTATCCTTTTCGTGCCGTTTTGCACGAACCGATCGATTGGGTATGGATAAAAAAATCCGTCATAGGCTGTTTCCCTATATGGATTGGAACCGTATGTGCGACGCTATCCTACAGTGTAGATCGCTTTGTCGTTTCCTCCTTTATGACAATCAGCGATGTCGGCGTGATTACTTATTACGGTTCCTTTGCAACAGCTCTCTTGTCTCTTACGCAAAGCGGCATTTATTCTTTCTCTTATCCCAAAATGATTCGACATCATCATGAGCAAGACGAGACTGCGTTTTGGCGTGAAGCGCGCGATCTGGCGTGGCAGGTTTCCCTCTTTGTGTTTTTCTTGGTGGTGGTGACCGGCATTGTGATCCCGTATTCCGGGGTGTTGTTCAATAAGCCGGAGTTTCAACAAGAAGCGGTAACGCTGTGGTTGATGCTTTTGGGGATATGGATTCGCGGCAACGCCGATACGCTTTACTATGTCCTTTATGCCCGCCATGAGGACAAGCCTTTGTGGGTTGGCAGTCTTCTATTCCTGATTCCTGCCGTGGGGGGGAATTTATTGTTTGTTCCCCTCTTTGGGCTTGAGGGGGTCGGCTATAGCAGCATTCTTGGGGCACTTTTCCTGTTGGTTCAGCGGGGCTTGGTCGTTTTCAGGGTTAAGGACGGCCGAATTGTGAAAAAAAATCCTGAAAGTAAAGCTGAAGCGAAAGTAATTCGGCCAGAACCCGCAGAAATCCTCGATCCATAAAATTTAGCATAAATATAAAAATATCGAATTATATCAATAGTTAAGCGCCTTTTAGCGCTACGGGAGTAAAGTGAAATCATCACATATTGACGTGGTGATTTTATGAAAGCCTTATTTAAAACATTACTGATCGCCTTGATGGTTCTGGCTTTTGTCCGTCCAGCTTTTGCAGATTATAATGATGGCGAGGAAATCCCCGTTCAGGCGCTTCTGCCTTTGATGGCATGGGTTGAGGCCCAGACGGGCGTTCGGGTTCCTGCTCCCCCGCGTGTTATCGCCAGCCGTACATATTTGACGGCGGTTGTCAGCCGCATGGGCCGTATTGCCGGCCGCGCACGGGCGGTTTATGTGAGCGGAAACATTGTTTTAGATAATAATAGCTTTGATTTGGAGGATTCAACACAGGTCAGCCTGCTGGTTCATGAAATGGTCCATTATGCCCAGTCTTTCCGTCGTACAACAGTTTGGTCGTGTCCGCAGGAAAAAGAGGTCGAGGCCTATACCTTACAGAATAAGTGGTTGGAAGAGCAGGGGCATTCTCCTTATGTGCGCGCTTCTTGGATTGAAAGAATGTCGTCGTGCGACCTTCGAAATGGCGGAACGGCGGTTGCTGCGGCTCGATAAGTTTTAAATATATTGCGGTTAATGGCGACGCGCCCCGTTTGTTCGGGGCGCGTTTTTTTGTCGCAAATCTTTTGGTTAAGATGAAATTATACGCGAAAAAAGGTGACAGGATCGTAACTTTTTGTTTATAAATGGATCTATGACCTCGCGATGGATGGAGATAAAAATGAAAATTCCACATACGACATCTTATCTGACAGCTATTTTGGTCGCCGCCTTGTTTGTCGGCGTTTCGTTTGCACATGCAGCACCCCCCCTTGCCGGAAAAATTGATGCCGCCTTGCAACAGAAAGATTTGAAGCAAGTGCAAGGCATGCTCGCTTCCGGCCCCGGCAATGTCGATGAAGTGATCAGAGCCTTGTTGAAAAAGACACAACAGACTTTGACAAATGATCCGGCCTTCTCTGGCCAGATGTTGGCATTGGCTGGTGAATATGCGCCGCAGATCACGCCTCCTTCGGTGCCTGTTGTGTGTGCTGATCTTCGCCGTATCGTCGAGAGTTTTCCTGCCGAGCAAGTAGGTTCGCCTTTGTATACAACGATCGTCTCCACATCCGAGAAGTTTTCGAAAGCTCCGGTCGTTGTCGCTGCTGGTCGTCCCAATCAGTGTGAACAGGCTTTCCTCCAGATTTCAAATCTGGCAGGTGAAGAGGCTCTGCTCGCGCAGACACCTGGCATGAGAGCTCCTAACTTGCGGGTGCGCATGTATGACCCTGGCAACAAAGACTTGCCGCCGACGGAAACACCCCCAACGGATAAGCCTAGTGCTGACTAAGTTGGAGTGAAGTTGAAAACGAAACCCCTGTTTGAACATTTGTGATGAGGAAAGAAATGAAAAGCGTAACGAAATTGGGCGGTAGTGTGTTGCTAGCAGCCCTTGTACTGGTTGGACAAGCTCCTGAAGCGCATGCATATGGTCCCGAGGGACTTTTTGGTGGCCGCCCAATGCCTGACAGCTCTATTGTGTTGGGAAATCCTGTTGAACTTCGCAATGATCGTCCAGAGCGCGCTGAAAGCGTTCTTGAACATCCCCGTCCGGATTATGACGGTGTTCCCTATCAGCTCGGGAGCTTCGAGATTTTCCCGACTATGGAATTGGGTGAAACCTATGACTCCAACATCTATGTGGAATCAAGCGGTGGTCGTGGCGATGCTATCGGCACCATCCGCCCGATCGTCAACGCGTTCTCGAACTGGGGCCGCCACGCTTTGTCGCTGACCACGTTTGGCGATATCAATTTCTATAGCCAACATCCGGACGAGAATTACAAGAACGTCGTTGTTGATGCGAATGGCCGTTACGACATTCTGGATCAAACATGGGCTTCTGTCCGTGGCGGCTACCAACGTTTGGCAGAATCGCGCACATCGCCGAATGCCGTCAACGGTTCCGAGCCGACAACCTTTGGTGTTGCCAAGGGTGGCGTCACTTTTTATCGTGGCGCGGGCAAGCTGAAGGCTAATGCTGACTATGACTACAAGCGTTTTGATTATGATGAAACACCCTCTCTGACGGGGCCAATCGACCAGAGCGAGCGTGATCGTAACGAGCATGTCATGGGTGGTAAGCTCGCTTATGAAGTGACGGGCAACTTGACGCCATATGTTCGCGGCGCGTACAACATGCGCGATTATGACAAGAACCCGACGCATGAATCCGATGGCTTTGATGCCGTTGCAGGTGTGAATGCCGATTTCGGTGGCATCACCTCATTGGACTTGTACGCTGGTTGGATGGAACAGTACTATGACAAGTTCCCTGTTAAAAAGACCATCAGCTCGCCAAAGATCGGTGGCCGTTTGGATTGGAACGTCACGGGCCTGACCTCGGTTGTGTTGGAAGCTGATCGTACGATCGAAGAAACAACGCTGACCGGTTACAATAGCTACTACCAGACAGGCGGTTCTGTCACGGTCACGCATGAACTTCTGCGGAATGTCCTGCTTGAAGGCAATGTTGCTTACTCCGAGTCCGAATTTAATGGTTCGGGCGATCGCGAAGACCAGTTGCTTTCGACGGGTTTGGGTATGCGTTATCTGATCAATCGCAGCCTCTATACGGATGTTTTGTACTCGTGGGATCACCGTTATTCGACGGATGACACGGCCGAGTACACCCGCCATATGGGAACGGTTCGTTTGGGCGTGCATCTCTAATAGTTGGTTGATTTATAAGGGGCGGAGGTTGCCATGTTCAAAAGGCTTATTTCATTGTTTGTCCTTTTTGTCTTGGCAATCACCGCCCCTTCTTTATCTACGGCGATGCCTATAAACCAGACACAGCGCACCTATGCTTCGCAGGCGCAGAGTTCGGCTCAAACACCTCAAAGCGCTATGCCGGTTCAGCCGATGATCTTGCCGAACGGTTCTGTACAGGAATACATCCTCGGTGTTGGCGATCGCATCAAGATGACGGTCTTCGGTGAAGCGGAGCTTTCAGGTGAATATGAGGTGGGAAGCACAGGGATGGTTGCTTTGCCATTGATTGGGGATATTCCTGCAGCGGGCCAGCCGATACGTGTATTTGAAGCGGGTGTCCGCGCTAAGTTGTCACAGGGCTATCTTGTGGACCCACGTGTGAGTGCTCAGGTCGTGAATTATCGACCATTCTTTATTCTGGGCGAAGTCTCCAAACCGGGGAGCTATCCTTATGTAAACGGAATGACGGTTGTCAATGCGGTTGCCTTGGCTGGCGGATATACGTATCGGGCCGACAAAAAAGATATTCGTATGAAAAAGGCAAGCGAGCCGGGCAAGGCAGAAGTTAATGTTAAAGAAGAAGAAGCGGTTATGCCGGGAGATGTAATTCGTGTCCCAGAGCGGTTTTTCTAATGAGAGCGACCGCAGTTTTTAATGTAGTTTTAATTTTTAAGTTAGTTTGACCAAAGAATCTAATTTTTTAAGCATTTGAAGTAATAATAACAATGAACAGTTAGGGGGTATTTATGTCCACAACTAATCAAACACACTCAGCGCTACAGTCTCCGGCCCTCATGTCGACAGCCTTTGCCGGCGATTTTTTGAAACATGTCGATCCTCGCGAAGCAGGACGCATTTTGCGTCGACGCATACAGTTGGTTTCGCGTCTTGTCGCTTTGTGTGCTGTTCTTGGTCTTTTGCTCTCCTTGGTCTTGACCCCTCAATATAAAGGCGAAGTTACGTTACTCGTCGATCAAAGGCAGTCGAAGCTGCTTGAGATGGGGAGCGGGCTTTCCTCCTTTTCTGGCGACAATGCTTCGTTGCTCAGTGAAATTGATATTATCAAATCCCGCGCGGTCATTGACCGGGTTGTCAAGAAGCTGAATTTGATGGCTGATCCCGAATTTAACGGCAAAGGGCGCGAATGGAAAAAATTTCTTAATCCTCTGAACTACTTTAAAAATGCTGAGGAAGAGACCAGTGCTGAAACTTTGGAAAAAGACCAAACAGCAACAGCCAAGGCCGTTCAAAAGAAACTGTCGGTTGTCAATGATGGGCGATCTTTGAGTCTGGGCATCACTTTTTCCTCGCGTGATCCAAAGAAAGCCGCTGTGATAGCGAATGCGGTTGCTGATGAATATCTGGTTGATCAGTTGGAAGCGAAATATGAAGTTGCGGCCCGTGCAAACAAATGGCTGAGCGAACGGCTTTCAACCTTACGGCAAGAAGTCGAGAATAACGAAAAAGTCGTTGAGGATTATCGTCAAAAAGCAAATCTGATCCAGATTGATGGCGGTACCGTTGCGACGCGCCAGATTGATGAAATCAACAAGCAGCTGATCCTTGCGCGTGCCCAGACATCGCAGGCCGAGGCGCGCTATCGCAGCGTACAGAACATGGTGCAGCAGGGCGTTGGGATTGAGGGCGCATCGGACGTGTTGTCTTCAACGCTTATCCAGCGGCTGCGTGAGCAGGAAGCCGAAGTCCGACGCAAGGAAGCCGAGTTTTCCATGCGTTATGGCGAACGGCATCCGACTATGATCAATGCACGTGCCGAATTGCGCGATATTCAGCGTAAGATCGGTGAAGAAGTGCAAAAGGTTCTCAAGTCCCTTCAGGGCGAAGTTGAAGTCGCGCGCGCCAAAGAAAGACAACTGCAAACAGACCTGTCCCGCCTTGAGTCAAAGGCAGGAACGGAATTGAAGCAGTCCGTTCAACTCCGCCAATTGCAACGCGAAGCGGATGCGAGCCGGACATTGTATGAAAACTTTCTTGCGCGGTTTAAGCAAACAGCAGAACAGCAGGAAATGCAGCTTCCTGATACGCGAATTATCGCCCGCGCCGATATTCCGGCTTCGCCTTATTTCCCGCAAAGATGGCTCTTTATTTTTGTTGGTGCCGTTATCGGCGGGATTTTGGGTGTGCTGCTGGCTTATGTTGTGGAGTATTTTGATCGTGGGTTCCGCACGGGGCCACAGGTTGAAGAAACAACGGGTCTTCCTGTTGTCGGGCAGATTCCCAGCCTTAAGACAATCTCTTCGCGTCCGCCAGAGGATTATGTCGTTGATAAGCCTTTGTCAGCTTATAGTGAGTCTCTGCGCACAGTGCGTACAGCCATTCATTTCTCGAATGTGGATCAGCCCCCTAAGTCGGTTATGGTCACGAGTTCAAGCCCATCTGAAGGAAAGACGACGTTCTGTCTCTCCATGGCGCGTTCTTTGGCTGCCGCTGGGAACAAAATACTTCTCATTGATGCGGATTTACGTCGTCCTCGTTTGGCGCGCCTGTTGCAGATTGCCGCTAATGGAAAGGATCTGTCCTCCATTTTGACGGGCAATCACGCTGTCGATGACGTTTTGCGTCATGATAAACTGGTTTCAGGTTTAGACATTATCCCAGCTTTTGGACGTGCCCCGAACGCGCAGGATTTGTTGGGGTCCAAGCAAATGAAAAAGCTCGTGGCCGAGTTAAAAGAGAAATACGATCTGGTGATTATTGATACTCCCCCTATTCTCGCCGTGTCGGATGCTGCAATGGTCGGGCGCGCTGTGGACACGAGCCTGTTTATTGTCAAATGGGCGGAAACATCGCGTGATACGGTTGCCCATGCGCTTCGCCAGCTCAAGACTTTTGATTGCCGGATAACGGGTGCAGTTCTCAATCAGGTCAATTTGGTTGAAGTTGCCACTTATGGCGATGGATATTACAGCCACCGATATCATGAATACTACACGGACTAATAAAAAGACGCCTTCGAAAAAAGGCGCGTCTCCCCCAAAGAAAACGGGACAAAAACCTGCGTCGCCTGTGCGATCTGCAAAGGGTTCTCTTGCGCCAGTGGTCGACAAAGGCAGCCCGCTTATTCCGATCTGGATGATCGGAGTGTTGGCTTCAATTCTGATCCTTTTGGCTGTGCCTGCTTTGATGGCTCGGTTGATAGCCCTGCCCGGGGACAATCTTGTTCTTGAGATGCGGCAGGGAAAGCGTTTATCCAAAGAGCAGCTCGATCTAGCCGAACAAAGTCGTTTGCGTGTTATCCAGTGGTTTCCTGTGAAGGCCTATTTCAATGATCTGGCTGAAATAGCCCTTATGCGTACTGTAGATGTTGAGACCACGGACATGGAAGCCTATAAATCCGTTGAAACGTGGCAGCATCGAGCCTTGCTTCTTTCACCAGCAGACCCTTATGGATGGTTCCGCCTTGCACATCTGTATGAACGCGCGAAGGCCCCTGTATCGGCGGTTTCTGTAGCTTGGTGGCAATCTTATGCGGCGGCACCTTACGAGCCACGGTTGTTTCTGCCACGATTGGAAATGGCAATGCGCCTTGGCCAAAATCTTGGCGGTGAAGGACGTGAGCGTGTGATCAATAACTTAATTCAAGATGCATGGAACTACAATCCGTGGGACTTGACGCGTTCGGCGCGTGACAGAACCTATCTGTCCCTTTTGAATGAAGCCTTCCGCGATGATCCCGATGCGACGGCGCGTATCGATAAAATTTTGCGCGAGCAGTTGGACTAGGGCTTTATCGTTTCTTTGTTGCTGCTTCTTCCGGTTTCTTTCGTGTGGGCCAGCTTTGCGCAACGCCAAGACCGAGGATAGTGGCATAGGTTGCCGCAATCGCCGGAATATGCAGGCTGAAATCGACAAAAGCATGGGCCGCGACAAGGCTGCTTGCCCCAATAGCCAAGGCGAGAAAGCCGCTGCCTTTCCTGCGGGCCCAAAGACCCGTAACGCAACAACTTACCATAAGGTCGATTGCCAGAAAGAGGAGAAGTGCTGCTGGAATTCCCAAATCCATCACCATTTCCAAATAGTCGTTGTGGGCATGATGATACCATAAAGGCAATCTGTTATCGCGATAGAGTTTGAAGGCGCTATCAAAGGTGCCCAAACCAAAACCGAGCCATGGATTATCGGAAATAGCAATGCCGACGAGTTCATAGCCCGCCATACGCGTTTCGGCATCGCTGGCAACCTGACTTTGGTCCATACGCGAGAGAAGCGCCTCGCCCCCCAGCGCAACAAACCCGACAAAGACTATAAGGCCACCGCCGAGCAAAAGGCTCCATTGCTTGGCTTTAAGGCGTTTGTGCACAGCCAGCGCTAAAACATAGCCTAAAACACCGATAAACGTGCTGGTGATCCCTGCGCGCGATCCTGTTAAGGCAAGGGCGGCCAAAATTGTGAGGAGGGGCAGAAAGGCCAGATAGTCTTTGGTTTGCAGGCTGGATAACAGGGCAACCCAACGGGATTTTTGCGCGATAACCTCATCTTGAATCTTCACCTTGTGAAAACGATCGCGCAAAACAGTTATACAGCATAGTAAACCAAGGCCCGCATAGGCTGCATAACTGTTTTTGTTCACAAAGGTTGATGTGAGAAAGCCTTCATAGGCCCATTTTTTGTACCAAAGGATCGTGTTCGATCCCATTGATTGGGCCAGCAGACCATAAGCTGCATAGGCCGCGCCCGCATAAGCCAAAACCCGAACCATGATTTTGGCGTGGTCGGGATTGCGCGTTGCCTGCAGGGCTAAAAGGAAGCAGCCAATATAGCTCAGGAGCCTTGCTAAAGATTCATAAAACAGGCTGGGATCGACAGAGATTGTGCCCCGTACAGGGCCCAACAGTCCTTCGGCCTCTTTCCATATCGGGTGATGCCAAGCGGTAGGGGTCCATGAAACCGTTTGAAAAATGGACCAAAGCACGACGAGGAGAAGGGCGCTTGCCGCAAGGGCGAGGCGTTTTTGTGGAGCTTCCTGAGAGAAGCGAAGAAGAGGCGGCTGGGCAAGGGCAGCAAGAAGTAAAAAAAGGCCAACCAGTGCCGCAAGAAGATCCGAGGCCCATGGACGGTTTGCACCAAAGGGCAAAGGGCATAAAGCGATGAGAAGAAGGAATCCTGTAAACCAAAGGGGCAGGTGTTTAAACAGAAAAGGCTTTTGAGCCGTAGGCATAGTTCCTCCGTCGGTATCTGCAGAGTTTGGGGGGCAAGGAGGAGCGGTCATTCTTAGCTCTTTGCGGCCTTTGGCCCTGCCTCTCCTTGCCTAAACCCGTGCGTCAACCGACTGTAATCGTTTTTTCGCCTTTATGCCAGTTACAAGGGCACAAACCACCATCTTGTAGGGCATCGAGGACTCGCAGGACTTCTTCGACATTTCGCCCGACATTCAGGTCCGTGACGCTGACATGGCGAATCACCCCTTCAGGATCGACAATAAAGGTCGCCCGTTGTGATACTCCTTCAGCAGGGTCGAGGATGCCCAGCGCGCTGGAAAGCTCGCGCTTGACGTCCGCAAGCATGGGGAAGGGGAGGTTTTTAAGCCCCGGGTGCTGTTCCCGCCAAGCTAAATGGACGAATTCGCTATCGATGCTGGCACCAAGGACTTGAGCCTTTCTTTCGGCGAAGGCAGGCGTTGCCTCGCCAAAGGCCACGATTTCGGTTGGGCAGACAAAGGTAAAGTCCTTGGGCCAGAAAAAGACAACAAGCCATTTGCCCTTATACGAGGCGTTGGAAACATCGACAAAAGCATCGTTAATCTGGCTGGAAACTGTTGCTTTTACGGAAAATTCTGGAAATTTTTGGCCGACACCGAGCATGATTATCTCCCTTCTTGTTATTTTAGAACGTTTCTAAACACAGAGTATAGGCAGCTTCAGTGAGTCTGTCATCCCTAAAGGATATTTTGGGTGCGGAATCAGCATGTCGTTGGGGTGGAGCAGATTTGCAACGTTTAGCCCCATGAGCTTTCGGATGAAGAAAGCCGTCTATCTATTTTAAATCATTTTTAATTTTCTGTTTAGACATTTTTAACATTCTCAAAAAAACCTACCCACAATGGGTAAGTTCTTGCCCTTTTTTGGTAGTTTGTGCTTGCACTTGTAATTAAATTACATTACGATGCCAAAATTACAACATGGTTCAATTTCGCATTTAAGCGGCGCATTTTCAAAGGACGGTAGAACATGGAACGGTTTGAAGAGATCATGACGCGTCATGGGGAAACGGGTGTGCAGGCCTTGCTGGAAAACTGGGAACGCTTTGCTGGCATCACTTATAAAAAACCCCTTCCACTTGAAACGCGTTGGGCCTTTTTCATCCGCTACACGATGACCGTAGAGACTTTGAAAGCGGCTTGAGGAAAGGTTGAGGTTGGAAATGCCTATGATCAAGATCAAAAGCGTCCCCCACACGCAGCACGCGGTCGATACAAAAACGAATTCCAGCCTTCCATTACGCTTATCTACCCAAAAACTTACAGACGAAGAAGCCTTGCTCATCGGCATCAGTTCGCTTCGCACCGTGCGCTCTACCATCAATGAAAAAGAATACTGGGCGATCACAAGCCTTGTTTCCTATATCTCCTATAAGCAATCGATCAGGGAAGACACGGTCTGGGCCATTCTTGCGGCGCAGCTTGGTGTTGAAAATGTCAAGACGCTGGCTTCGGCGCGTTATGATGAGGCCGTCCGCTTCCTCGTTGATCTTGATACGACCAGAGTGATCAACTAACCTGCCTGTGTTTCTTTACACAGGGGTGTTGGCATGACACAGGAGACCGCAGTCAGACTTGAAGCTGGTTGGTTCAATCAAGTCGGTGGTGAGTTTGACAAGCCGTATATGAAAGAGCTGAAGACTTTTCTTCACAATGAAAAGCAAAGCGGCAAAGTTATCTTTCCCCCCGGCAGTCAGATCTTCACCGCACTCAATACGACAGCCTTTTCTGATGTCAAAGTCGTGATTATTGGCCAAGATCCCTATCATGGCCGAGGACAGGCGCATGGCCTTTGTTTTTCGGTTCAGAATGGTGTTGCTCTGCCGCCCAGCCTTATCAACATCTATAAAGAGCTTTCACAAGAATTTGGTGTGCCGATGCCGCGCAGCGGGAATTTATCCGGCTGGGCAGAGCAAGGCGTTTTGCTTTTGAATGCGACGCTGACCGTTCGTGAGGGGCAGGCGGGCTCGCACCAGAATAAGGGGTGGGAAACCTTTACAGACGCCGTCATTCGCGCGGTGAATGAGCAGCATGAGCATGTCGTCTTTATGCTTTGGGGCTCTTATGCGCAGAAGAAGGGGGCTGTTATCGATCGTTCCCGCCATCTGGTCCTACAGGCGCCGCACCCATCCCCGCTTTCAGCGCATCGGGGGTTCTTGGGATGCGGACATTTCCGCGCCGCCAATGATTATCTGGAAAAGAATGGTCGCACGCCCATCGATTGGATCAAGGACCTCGCTTAAATCACGCGCTATTTTAAGCCGGATTGCAACAAAACATTGCTCACGATTTCTTGTGGGGTGTGGGGCTTGCGAGAAAGAAACGCTTTGCCATTCTGCACCACGACTTCAGCAGGCTTGGGTCGCAGATTGTAATCGGAAGCCATAGAGTAGCCATAAGCACCCGCATTGAGCAGAGCAAGATAGTCACCTTCTCTTATTTCCGGCATGCCGCGATCTTCGGCAAACAAATCGCCCGTTTCGCAAATATTCCCGCAAATGTCATAGGTTTTTGCTGCGCCCTTCGGGTTCGAAACGTTTAGGATATGATGATAAGCGTTGTAGAGGACGGGGCGAACTAGATGGCCAAACCCTGAATCTGTGCCCGCAATGAGCCGCGTCTTGTTTTCGATGAGGGAGTTGACCTGAACCATCAACAGGCCGCCTTCGGCCACGATGAACTTGCCCGGCTCGAAATAAAGGGCAAGCTCTCGTCCGAAATCGGCAAAGAAAGCGCGCAGCATGGCCGAGACTTTCTGGCCAAACGCGACATAGTCGATCCGCTTTTCATCGGGACGGTACGGGACCTTGAAACCGCCGCCGAAATCGATAAAACGCAGATCGGGGAAACGTGCAGGCGTGACGATGGTCAGCAGGTTTTTCATGCCTTGAATAAACTGGTTGGGGTCGGTGATGCCGCTGCCCGTATGTTCATGAACACCGACGATTTTAAGGCCGCTTGCGTGAACAATGTCCAAAACCTCGTCAACTTTCTCAAGGCGAATGCCGAATTTGGTTTTATCGCCGCCTGTCATCACTTTTTCATGTTCGCCCGCAACAACATCAGAGTTGAAGCGCAGGCAAAGTTCTGTGTTGGGGTATAGCTTGGCATAACGACGCAGACCGGTCAGCGAGTCGATATTCAGGAGAAGCCCCTGATCGCGGATTAGGCGGATTTCCGCATCTGTCATGTTGTTGGCAGTATAGAGCAATCGAGAAGGATCAAACCCAAGCGCAAGCGCAAGTGCGACTTCGCTGGGGCTTACAACATCGAGGCAAGCGCCAGACTCTTTAAGTGCGAGCAGGAGATGCGGGTTGTTGTTGGCTTTTACGGCATAATGAAGGCGCACGTTCGGCAGATCAAAAAGATCATGCAAAAAGCGATAACGTCCGACGCAATAATCGAGATCGTACAGGTAAAAGGGTGTCCCGAATTTCTCGCACAAATCTGCAAGGTTGAGTCCTTGAATCGTGTAAGCACCATTAGTAAAGGTTGCTGGGGAATTAAGCGAAGCGGGCAGCATGTGTTTCCTTTGGGGTGTTATAAAACGGCCTGTTATTATGCTCAGGGTAGGGGAAAAGAGCAACACTCAAACGCAAGACGATATATGGGGACAGCCTGAGGTAACAGAACAGTTGAAATCAATCACCGTTCGTTTACTGTGGTCGCGTTATGACTGTTTGGACGTCCCTCACTTTGGATGAAATTAATGACTGGCTGATGGCTCACCATTTCCATCAGGCCAAAGTCATGCGACCGGTTGAACAGGGGGTTGAAGATTCTGTCTATGCCCTGTTGCTTGAAAATGATGTGCGTGTCTGCCTTCGCCTTTATGAGCGAACGGAGCCCACGGGAGCCTTCGAGCTAACCATGCGTCTCGTGTCAAAGGGTCTTGCGGCTTGTGCTCCGCTTTCCGATGGGAAGGGGAATGTTCTAGGAACATTAAAGGGGAAACCTGCGGCGTTGTTTCCTTGGGTCGAGGGGCGCTGGCGGCGTAATCCGGCCTTGTCTCAAATCGCCGAAATGGGCCTGTTTCTGGGTCGGATGGCCGAGTATACCGAAGAAATTTCGCAAGGATGGCACTGTCCCAATCCGCGTGGCCGCGATTGGTTTCATGCTATAGCGGGCAAGCTCCTCCCTTTGCTAGAAAAGGAAGAACAAGCCTTCCTTGTGCAGGAAATTGCTGTGCAAACAGGTTTTTGGTGGACAGGAAAAAGGCTGGAGGGCATCGCCTATGGCCCCATTCATGGCGACCTGTTTCGCAACAACGTTCTCTTCGGTAAGACTGGAAGCCTGTCCGGCGTTTTGGATTGGGGCTTTTGTGCGCAGGACGAACCACTGATTTATGATCTGGCTATTGCCGCGAATGATTGGTGCTTGGCTTCGGATGGTATTGCGCTTGATCCCTTAAAGCTGAAAACGCTTCTTGTGGCGCGTGAAACGATTGTGCCGTTGACACCACAAGAACGCGCCGCATGGCCGATGGCTTTGCGGCTGGCGGCCTTGCGTTTTTATCTGTCGCGTAAGCATGATGCGTTGTGTCCCCGCGCCATAGATGCTGGAAAGACGCTCGATTCGCGTGTGTTCGAAGCCATTTTGTGGGACAGAATTAAAACGCCCTATCCGCTCCCACAAACTTTCGAATCTGCGCCTTTAGCTCGTTAGGATCACAAGCGATAGGGGTTACGCTCTGCGGCGCATCAAGTAGACCTTCAAATCCCTTGGGGCTTGGCGGTGCATGACCCGTTGCTTCCTGAACAGTCTGGGCAAACTTGGCGGCTTGAGCCGTTTCGAGAATTACAATTTTCTCGCCATCTTTGCGGCAGCTCAGCGCACCATGGATGCTGTCGGCTGTGTGGGGATCGATTAGGAGCCCCTCGGTTTCGTAAACCTCTTTTATGTGGGTCAAGCGATCGGCATGCGTGCTGCGGCTTGAGGCAAGGCCATGGCGCTGGATTGCCTGCCACATGACGGGTTCACTTTTTGCAAAATCGATGTGGCCTTCTTGTGCAAGTGTTTGCCATAAGGCATGGATTTTCGCGCCATCATGGCTTGCGGCTTCAAAGGCTAGACGCTCAAAATTACTGGCCTTTGTAATGTCCATTGATGGTGAAGAGGTCGCGAGCGCGACAGACGCGGGCGCGTAACAGCCTGAAGTTAGAAGCCGATGCAGCACATCATTTTCATTGGTCGCAACGATGATCCTGTCGATGGGAACTCCCATAAGTTTGGCAACGATACCGGCAAAGGCATTGCCAAAATTGCCTGACGGAACGCTAAAAGAAACCTTATCATTATCTTGAGCCGCAATCTGCAGATAGGCGGAAATGTAATAGGCCGTTTGCGCCATAACACGCGCCCAGTTGATTGAGTTTACGGCGCCGAGGCGATAGTCGTTTTTAAACCCCGCATCGGCATTTATTGTTTTGACAAGATCCTGACAATCGTCAAAGGTTCCCGCGACCGCAATATTCAAGATATTGTCATCAAGAACGCTGTACATTTGGGCGCGTTGAAAATCGCTCATCCGGCCTTGGGGCGAAAGCATCACGACCTTGACCCGCTTTTTGCCGCGCAGCGCGTGGATGGCAGCGCTTCCCGTATCGCCAGAGGTCGCGCCGAGAACGGTAAGTGTTCGGTTTTGCTTCTCCAGCATAAAGTCCATCAGATGGCCGATAAACTGCATCGCGGCGTCTTTAAACGCCAGCGTGGGGCCGTTTGAAAGTTCCTGAAGAAAGAGGCCGTCAGTTTTTAATTTGCGCACTGGAAAAATGCGGACCGCATCGCTTGCGTTGCGGGCATGGCTGAAAAGCGCGCTTGTGTAGGTTGTGCGGCAGAGATCAGTCAGTGTTTTGAGCCCAAGCTCGGGCGCGAATTTGATAAAAACGCGGGCCGCCATGTCGGCATAGGGCAGCGTGCGCCAAGATTCAAGTTCTTGCCTCGTCACGGTGGGCCATGCTTGCGGCACATAAAGCCCGCCGTCGGGTGCGAGCCCTTCCAGAACAATATTGCTGAAAGATTGGGGCGCCGTCTGCCCGCGCGTGGAGATATAGTTTGTCATGCGTTCTGTCTCTATCCGAGGAAATCCTCGTCTTGTTGTGCTGTTTGATAACGGACCCAGAGTTCCTTGAACAAGACATCTTGCTCTTTTAAAGGGGGTGAGGCAATTACCGTTTTATTTGGAAAACTGTGCAAAAAAGTAAGATAAAAGGGTGCTTTAAACTCAATTGAAACAGGTGACATAATCGTGCAGAAAAGATATGACGAAAGGCGTTATTTTGAAAAGGAAAAAGGAAGATGTTGCGATGGATTTCTCCTTTTTGGCGGAGCAGGAGAGAGCTTTAGGCCCCACAATCAAGCTTTTTAATGACGATCCCTATTTGACACGGGCTGAGGCTACAGTTCTTTTTGTTCAGGGGCCCTATGTCATAATGGACAAAACAATCTTTTATGCCGAGGCGGGCGGTCAAGCGAGCGATACAGGCACGATTGGCGGCCTACAGATCGCGGAAGTCCAGAAAAAGGGTGGACGTCGTCTGGTTGTTCATCGCCCGGATGTGGATGTCCCCGCTGTTACGGTCGATACCGTGATTGTTCATCAATTGGCGCAGGACGCACCGTTTGCGGTTGGCGCGCGGGTCCAAATGGAACTTGATTGGCAACGTCGCTACGCCGTTATGCGTTATCATTCTGTTTCGCACTTTCTTTATCACGCGGCGCACAAGGTTTATGATACGCCGGATGATTCGCTGTATACCAAAGGATGCAGCATTGATCATGAGGGCGCGCGGTTTGATTTCTTCGGTAGTTTGGGGGGAGAGAACATCCCTCAAGTTGAAGCCCTGGCGAATGAACTGATCGCTCGCGCTCTTCCGATCACGAGGGAGGCGGAGCCGCTCACGCAGGACATCCACTATTGGCGATACGACGATATCTTGATACCGTGCGGCGGCACGCATGTCCGCTCGGCCAGCGAGCTGGCACCGATCAAGGTCAAACGCGCTAAAAAAGGTTCAACAACCACGCGCCTTTCCTGCGTGTTTGTGGAGGAGGGGTGATCTTACACAGTTGCTCCTTCATATTTTTGTTTGCTGGCGAGGGCAGGGAAGCAAAAGCTTCTCGATAAAAGAGTCCTGCGCAATAAGAAATAATTTCCCCGAAGTCCCCCCACACATAATTATGGTGGCGTTTCTCGAAGGTGGTGAGAGGGCTGGGGGCCGTTTTCCGAGAGATTATCCGTTTCTTCTGTAGGATCGAGATTTTCTCACCCAAGGCTGGCTTTTCTCCCCGTTTGGTTTTAACGTGAGTCGTTGAAATCAGGTTGAGAAGTCTAAACACGATGAACGCACAAGACGAAAACGAGTATAAAGAGGTTATACCCTTGCATGGTCCTGAGGATTTTGAGGGGATGCGCAAGGCTGGCCGCCTTGCAGCTGAAGTACTTGATTATATAACGCCCTATGTCCAACCCGGAGTAACAACCGATGAGCTGGATAAGCTTTGCGATCAATTTACGCGCGATCATGGCGCGGTTTCGGCTTGTTTGGGCTATCGTGGTTATCCGAAGGCGACCTGCATTTCCCTTAACCATGTTGTGTGTCATGGTATTCCGTCGGATCGCGTTTTAGAGAATGGCGACATTGCCAATATTGATGTGACGGTGATTCTTGATGGCTGGTATGGTGACACGAGTCGGATGTATTTTGTTGGTGATAAAATTTCAATCAAGGCGCAGCGCCTTGTCGCCGCGACGTATGAGTCCATGATGCGTGGCATTTCTGTGGTGCGGGATGGCGCAACCGTCGGTGATATTGGCTATGCGATTCAGTCTTATGTCGAGCCGCTTGGATTTTCTGTTGTACGCGATTTCTGCGGCCACGGACTTGGTCGTGTCTTTCACACCGCGCCATCCGTTGTGCATTTTGGTCGACCCGGTAAAGGCGAAGTTTTGCGCGCCGGCATGTTCCTGACTATCGAGCCGATGATTAATACCGGAAAGTTCGGTGTGAAAATTCTTTCGGATGGATGGACGGCTGTAACAAAAGATCGATCCCTCTCTGCACAGTTTGAACATTCGTTGGCAGTAACAAAAGATGGCTACGAGATTTTCACAAAGTCGCCGAAGGGGTGGGACTTCCCGCCATATGAAGGGGCGCGTTAATGGCGGAGGAAGGCAAGAAAAAGCCTGAAAAACCGCATTATGAAGGGCATCGTGATCGCCTGCGTGAAAGATTGCTGAAAGCAGGCACTGATGCCTTGCAAGATTACGAACTTCTCGAAGTGATTTTATTCGCCGCGATTCCGCGTCGTGATGTGAAGCCTTTGGCCAAAGAGTTGCTGCGTGAGTTTGGTGGATTGTGGTCTCTGATTAATGCACCTGTTGAGCGTCTGCGTTCGTTCGGTCTCTCAGAAAAGGTTGTGTCATTGCTTGTCGCAGTTTCTGCGACGGGATTGCGTGGCGCGCGTGAAAGCATCATGAATAAACCGCTGCTCAATCATTGGCAGCGTGTCGTCGATTACTGTCGTGATGCAATGGAACATGAATCGAAAGAGCAATTCAGATTGTTGTTTCTTGATCGCCGCAATCATCTTCTCTCTGAAGAGGTTCAGCAGCGTGGCACAATCGATCACACGCCTGTTTATCCGCGCGAGATCGTCCAGCGTGCGCTTGAGGTCGGGGCAGGGGCCTTGGTGCTGGCCCACAACCATCCCAGTGGCGACGTTACGCCTAGTCAGGCCGATATCGATATGACTCGCGCCATTGTCAGCGCCTGTGAGCCGCTGGAGATTAAGGTTCATGACCATATCATCATCGGAAAGGGCAAAGTCGCTAGTTTTAAGGGGTTGGGGTTGCTCTAAAAATCTTTCCGGCAGGCCAAAAAAGAGCAAAAAACGGGGAAAAAGACCAGAAAATGAATGGTACGTGACCGAAAGAAGCAAGCTTTACCGCGGTTTTCAGCGGCATATTTAAGAAAAATTAATTATCCACAACAAAAAGTTATTTTCCTACTAGACAAGCGAAATGAAAGGCAGTAAGTTGCTCTTCATCGGCGGTCGTTACCGCGACTTCCGGTAGCTAACTTATTGACACTTCGACAACGGCTCGCCAGCCACGCTTTAGAGCAAAGGCTGGAGGGTTTCTGTGTCGCTTTTTCTCTGGGTAGCTTGTTCTTGGACATCGTAAATCATTGATGAGAAGGGATGCGCAGACGGCGCGCCGCGATGGGAACTGTTTTTGGCTTTCGGGCCTGGCGGTTCTGGTTGAGGTATCACGACGCCGATCTTAATCACTCAAGTGTTAAGATCCGGTTTTCGGTTTTGCCGTTATGGCATCCCAAGTCGACAAGTTTTGTTTTTGAATGTTTCGTATTCGCAAGAATGCGGAACCGCAATGAATAAACCCTTAGACTTGGTTTCCATTGGCTCTTCGGAGCAAATGGCAAAACTAAGTGATTTGTAAGTAATCTTACAAAGTCAAGATTCAACTTGAGAGTTTGATCATGGCTCAGAACGAACGCTGGCGGCAGGCTTAACACATGCAAGTCGAACGAATGTAGCAATACATTAGTGGCGCACGGGAGAGTAACACGTGGGAACCTACCTTTTGGTTCGGAATAACGTCGGGAAACTGACGCTAATACCGAATAATCCCTATGGGGGAAAGATTTATCGCCAATAGATGGGCCCGCGCTAGATTAGCTTGTTGGTGAGGTAATGGCTCACCAAGGCTACGATCTATAGCTGGTCTGAGAGGATGACCAGCCTCACTGGGACTGAGACACGGCCCAGACTCCTACGGGAGGCAGCAGTGGGGAATATTGGACAATGGGGGCAACCCTGATCCAGCCATGCCGCGTGAATGATGAAGGCCTTCGGGTTGTAAAGTTCTTTTGGTGGGGACGATGATGACGGTACCCACAGAATAAGCTCCGGCTAACTTCGTGCCAGCAGCCGCGGTAATACGAAGGGAGCTAGCGTTGTTCGGAATTACTGGGCGTAAAGGGTGCGTAGGCGGTTAGACAAGTCAGATGTGAAAGCCCTGGGCTCAACCTAGGAACTGCGTTTGATACTGTTTTACTAGAATTCGGTAGAGGTGAGTGGAATTTCCAGTGTAGAGGTGAAATTCGTAGATATTGGAAAGAACACCGGTGGCGAAGGCGGCTCACTGGACCGACATTGACGCTGAGGCACGAAAGCGTGGGGAGCAAACAGGATTAGATACCCTGGTAGTCCACGCCGTAAACGATGTATGCTAGACGTTTGAGGGTTCGCCCTTGGGTGTCGCAGTTAACACAATAAGCATACCGCCTGGGGAGTACGGCCGCAAGGTTGAAACTCAAATGAATTGACGGGGGCCCGCACAAGCGGTGGAGTATGTGGTTTAATTCGACGCAACGCGAAGAACCTTACCAGCTCTTGACATGTCCATTATGGGTCTGAGAGATCAGATCCTTCGGTTCGGCCGGGTGGAACACAGGTGCTGCATGGCTGTCGTCAGCTCGTGTCGTGAGATGTTGGGTTAAGTCCCGCAACGAGCGCAACCCTCATCTTTAGTTGCTACCAGGTTATGCTGGGCACTCTAAAGAAACTGCCGGTGATAAGCCGGAGGAAGGCGGGGATGACGTCAAGTCATCATGGCCCTTACGGGCTGGGCTACACACGTACTACAATGGTGGTGACAATGGGCTGCGAAAGCGCGAGCTGGAGCCAATCCCCAAAAGCCATCTCAGTTCGGATTGCACTCTGCAACTCGAGTGCATGAAGTTGGAATCGCTAGTAATCGTGGATCAGCATGCCACGGTGAATACGTTCCCGGGCCTTGTACACACCGCCCGTCACGCCATGGGAGTTGGTTTTATCTGAAGTCGGTGGGCTAACCTTCGGGGGGCAGCTGACCACGGTGAAATCAGTGACTGGGGCGAAGTCGTAACAAGGTAGCCGTAGGGGAACCTGCGGCTGGATCACCTCCTTTCTAAGGATCTTTTTGTTTGATTATGCTTCGGCATCTTCACAAAAAGTCTTAGTATTAGATATCTGTTGGTTTTCACGAGCCAACCGGTTCGCCGTCGGCGCATCCCTTCTCACGGAAAGCCAGTGTGTGATGACACATGCGGGGGCTTGTAGCTCAGCTGGTTAGAGCGCGCGCTTGATAAGCGTGAGGTCGTAAGTTCAAATCTTACCAGGCCCACCATTCATCTTTAGCGCTTGTTTTAATCGGGGCTGTAGCTCAGCTGGGAGAGCAGTAGCTTTGCAAGCTTCAGGTCGTCGGTTCGATCCCGATCAGCTCCACCATATACCCGCGAGCGCACAAAAAACTAAAACGGCTTTCAAACGTGAGAAGACAAAAGTTACCGAATTGCAATCTGCAAGGTCGGTTGTTCTTGAAAAGTGTGAATAGGATAGGAAAAAGGTTACAGACCTGTTGTGATGACAGGTTGTGTAGCCAAGTGAAAGCGTTTGCAATTGCGTGCGCTTGGCCATGTCGAGTGGCTGGGTCGCGGGAAGCGCAAAAGCAAACATGTCAGAAGCTTGCCACAGGCAGATCTCACGGGGTTCACCTAAAACCCCAAGCATTCGTCCCGAAGATGGGTGCGAGATCAAATGTCAGCCCTGTGGAAATCAGATTGAGACTTTGTAGAGGTGCAAGTCTTGGAGAACATCTGGCTTCTGATAAGGATCAAGTATGACAAGAGCATTTGGTGGATGCCTTGGCACAGAGAGGCGATGAAGGACGTAACACGCTGCGAAAAGTTCTGGGGAGCTGCGAGTAGGCTTTGATCCAGAAATGTCCGAATGGGAAAACCCACACCGTATGGTGTATCGCTAACTGAATACATAGGTTAGCGAGGCAAACCCGGGGAACTGAAACATCTAAGTACCCGGAGGAAAGGAAATCAACCGAGACTCCGCTAGTAGTGGCGAGCGAACGCGGACTAGGCCAGTTCTTTACTTTTTTAAATTAGAATCACTTGGAAAGGTGAGCCATAGAGGGTGATAGCCCCGTATGAGGTGATAAAGAAGTAAAGGCACGAGTAGGGCGGGACACGTGAAATCCTGTCTGAACATGGGGGGACCACCCTCCAAGCCTAAGTACTCCTCTGTGACCGATAGTGAACAAGTACCGTGAGGGAAAGGTGAAAAGAACCCCAATGAGGGGAGTGAAAAAGTACCTGAAACCGAATGCTTACAAACAGTTCGAGCCCGCAAGGGTGAGAGCGTACCTTTTGTATAATGGGTCAGCGAGTTCGTTTATGTAGCAAGCTTAAGCCGATAGGTGGAGGCGAAGCGAAAGCGAGTCTGAATAGGGCGACATAGTTACATGAATGAGACCCGAAACCTAGTGATCTAGCCATGGCCAGGCTGAAGGTGGGGTAACACCCACTGGAGGGCCGAACCCACGCCTGTTGAAAAAGTCGGGGATGAGCTGTGGTTAGGGGTGAAAGGCCAATCAAACTAGGAAATAGCTGGTTCTCCGCGAAATCTATTTAGGTAGAGCCTTAAGTGATGACCTTCGGGGGTAGAGCACTGGATGAGCTAGGGGGGCGCGAGCCTTACCAACCTTAACCAAACTCCGAATACCGAAGAGTTTAACTTAGGAGGCAGTCCATGGGTGCTAAGGTCCGTGGACGAGAGGGAAAAAGCCCAGACCATCCGCTAAGGTCCCCAAGTGGTGACTAAGTTGGAAAGGATGTGGGAAGGCCAAGACAGCCAGGAGGTTGGCTTAGAAGCAGCCATCCTTTAAAGAAAGCGTAATAGCTCACTGGTC
>JAVEZQ010000012.1:0-56806 GCA_034002905.1 Alphaproteobacteria bacterium | reverse complement strand
TTGGTAGCAGCGGAGGGATTTGAACCCCCGACCAAGGGATTATGATTCCCCTGCTCTACCGCTGAGCTACGCTGCCACCGGCTCGTTAAACGAGAGGAGAGAGAGATAGGAAGATTATCGCTTCAAGTCAAGGCTTTTGCGTAGCAATGGGGCTGCAAAAAGCCTGTATATTTGACGCGCGTTAAGGCGCTAAAAACGTGCAAAAACGCATCAAAAAGAGCTCAAAATGCGTTTTTGAAAATTCTACACAAATTTTACAATAACATATTGATATATAACATATATTTACAGTTTTTCTGCACAACACCACTTTAGGCCGAATTTTCGATCCATCCACCGCCAAGGACTCTGTCGCCCTGATACAGAACACAGGCCTGCCCCTTCGCAATGCCAGACTGAGGCGTTTGCGGTATCACGATGGAGCGCCCTTCTCCGAGCGGACGATAAAGCGCCGCAACAGATGTATGTGTCGAACGCAATTTCGCCTCGACCATTATCCCATCCGTCGCAACATCCGGCGCAAGCCAATTCACATCACGCAAAAAGACTTCGCCTTTTGCCAACGCCTCACGGGGGCCAACAATCACTCTGTTCTGTTCAGGATCAAGGCGAAGAACATAAAACGGGTCGTTGTGATCCCCGGCCCTCATCCCAAGATTAAGCCCTTTGCGCTGACCAATCGTAAAATGGATCAGACCTTCATGCACGCCAAGCACATGACCAGACAGATCGACGATCTCGCCCGGCGTGACGGCAGCGCCAGCCCGCTGCTGCACAAGACACGCATAATCACCATCAGGAACAAAACAAATATCCTGACTATCTCCCTTTTCCGCAACGGGAAGCGCCCATTCCCGCGCCAGCGTGCGCGCGCTTTCCTTTGTCATCTCGCCCAACGGAAAGCGGGCATAGGCCAACTGTTCCCGCGAAAGAGAAAAGAGAAAATAGCTTTGGTCTTTTGCGGGATCGCTCGCTCGATGAAGGGAAATTTCCCCGTCTTTTGAGATAAGCTGTGCGTAATGACCTGTCGCAAGAGCCTGCGCGCCAAGAGCACGGGCCGCTTCGGCCATCGCCCCAAACTTGATGAACTTGTTACACAAAATACAAGGCGAAGGAGTCTCGCCGCGAAGATAGCTTGCGACAAACGGATCTATAATATCTTTTTGAAAGGGTTCAACGAGATCGATGATATGATGTTCAATCCCCAGATGCTCTGCCACGCGTACAGCATCAGAGACATCGGCATCAGGCAGCAAGCGCAGGGTTATCGCGACAAGATCTGCACCGGCCTGCTTGAGAAGCGCTGCAGCGACAGCACTATCCACGCCGCCCGACAAGGCAACAGCGACCTTTTCGCAATCGCGATCCAAATCAGGCAGCATGGGCATCTTTTTCTAAGGTTTACTCAGCATGGGCGCGGAGCATCCACATCGTTTTGTCATTAGCACTCAACTGCTGCGTTATCATATCCTGTGTCACAAGGTCATCCATATCATCGGCAAGATCCTCTGTCGCAACAAGACGCTCACGCAGTTGCTCATAAGAGGCGTGAAGATCCTTGAGCATTGCGTTTGCAGAAAGCGGCTTGGTTCCCGCTTCTTTGATCACCGTGTTTTGCAGAAAGGAATCCATACTCCCGTCCGGCATCATACCCAAAGCGCGAATACGCTCTGCGATGGCATCCGCCGAGAGAATGAGCGCGTTATATTGTGCTTCAAACAAAGCGTGCAACGCCCCAAAGCTTGGCCCCATCACGTTCCAGTGATAGCCATGCGTTTTGACCGCTAGAACATAAGTATTACTCAAGATTAATGCCAACTGCTTCGCCATCACGGCTTGCGCGTTTAACGAACCTTTACCGGATTTGTTTTTTGTGACCTTCTTTGCCATAGCATCCTCCTGTTGTTTAGAATGATTCTAAATATCAAGCTCTACTTTGTAAAGGCTAAACCTCCACAAACTTCTTTCTCAGAAGATCCCTGAGAGAAAGTAGCAAAAAACCACACAAAAACAAATGCAACTTGACCAACATACAATAGAAACCAGCCAGAAAACTCTTTACTGTCTACGATTCACATATATATTAACCATAACTCTTTTTCCCCTCTAGGGCAATGCATAGTGCCTACCCTCCCACGGCAAGAACAACTTAGAATAGGTATCTAGATATGGCAAACCCTCTGACCGACACAAAAGTCTCTACCCGAATCTCTTTCCTCGTCTTCATTGCGTTGATTGGCATGGGCGTCATGCTCTTGGTGAGCGCAACGAATATATCTGAACTTTTATGGAAAGAGGCTGCCAGCAAAACAGGCTCGCACATCGACATCGCCGCCACGCTCGCCAAAGAATATCAGGATAGAGTCAAGAGCGGAGAGCTCACATTGGAAGAAGGCAAGAAAAGGGCTCTGCAACGACTCGGCTCCGTTCGTTACGATGGCGACAATTATTATTGGGTCAATGACTTGAATGGCATTATGCTCATGCATCCGACATCACCGAAACTTGTCGGAACAGATGTGCGTGATCTTAAAGACGCCGATGGCAAAAAAATCTTTGCCGATATGATTGATGTCGTAAAAGAAAAGAATCAAGGCGAATATCGTTATCAGTGGCCACCAGATGAAACAGCAAAACCCAAGATGTCATATGTCAAGGGCATACCCGATTGGGGCTGGGTCATCGGAACCGGCATTTATGCCGATCACATTCAGAAAAGTGTTACGAGCGAAGTCACAAAGCTTGGAGGCATAGCACTGATCGTCATTATCACGGCCATGATCATAGCTATTATGGTCGGACACAGCATCGCCTCGCCGATTAAGTACATCAACACAGTAATGAAAAGGCTGGCCGATGGTGATCTGTCCGTCAACATAGACATAGGTGAACGCAAAGACGAAATTGGCGCGATGATCAAGACTGTACGCGTATTTCAGGAGAATGCCCGACAAGTCGAACAGCTCAAAGCCCAACAGGCGGAGACAGAAAAGCGGGCAGCCGAAGAAAAACGCAAGACAATGAACCAGCTTGCCGACGGGTTTGAAAAGAGCGTTGGCCATATCGTGAATGTTGTTGCTTCTGCTTCAACAGAGTTACAAGCAAGCTCGAAAAACCTGTCCGAAATGGCAGAACAAACAAGCTCGCAAACGGCAACCGTAGCGGCTGCGACAGAAGAAGCCTCGGCAAGCGTTCAGACTGTTGCATCTGCAGCTGAAGAGCTTTCAGCGTCGATCAGCGAGATCAATCGTCAAATCGCCGAGTCGACACGCGTTGCAGCGCATGCTGTTGAAGAGGTTAAGAAGACTGATACTACGGTTTCCACACTTTCTGAAGCAGCAGCGCAAATTGGTGATGTCGTCAAGCTTATTCAAGACATTGCCGAGCAGACCAACCTCCTCGCCCTCAATGCGACCATCGAAGCGGCTCGCGCGGGAGAAGCAGGAAAGGGGTTTGCGGTTGTTGCCTCCGAAGTCAAAAATCTCGCCAATCAAACGGGACGGGCGACCGAAGAGATTTCAAAAAAGATCATCACTGTCCAGTCCGTATCCAACGATTCTGTAGCTGCGATCCGATCAATTGGCCACATCATCGAGCAAATTGATCAAATCACGAAAACAATCGCGACGGCTCTTGGGCAGCAAGATATGGCGACACGCGAAATCTCGAACAATGTTCAACAGGCCTCGTCAGGAACAAACGAGATATCAAACAGCATTGTCAATGTCACACACGCAGCAAAAGAATCCCGCAGCGCAGCAGAAGAGGTCTTGGGGGCAGCAAACGAGCTTTCTAGGCAGTCTGAATCTTTGCGCGGAGAAATATCCAAGTTCCTGGAAACTGTCAGGTCCTCATAAAACACAGGTCATACTGCGCGAGCAATTATTTCTTTGATTTTTGCTCGCGCAGGCCTGCCCAATAATCCAGACGCTTTCTGATTTCCCTTTCGAAGCCGCGTTCGACAGGCTTGTAAAAGCACTGCCGCTGCATACCATCGGGAAAATAGTTCTGGCCGGAAAAGCCGTCCTTTTCATCGTGATCATAGGCATAACCTGCGCCATAACCCATCTCGCGCATCATCGATGTCGGTGCATTGAGAATATGCTTGGGCGGCATCATCGAACCATAACGGGAAGAAGCCATTTCTGCGGCCTTTTTGGCCATATAAACGGCATTCGACTTGGGTGCCGTGGCGAGATACACAACAGCTTCGGCAAGGGCGAGTTCACCCTCAGGACTGCCTAAACGCTCGTAACTTTGCCATGCTGCAAGCGCAAGCGACATCGCCTGCGGATCGGCAAGGCCAACATCCTCGGCAGCAAAACGCAGCAAACGCCGTGCGATATATTTGGGATCTTCGCCACCATCCAACATGCGCGCAAACCAATACAGCGCTGCATCACAATCGGAGCCACGCAATGACTTATGCAGGGCGCTGATCAGGTTGTAATGCCCCTCTTGCGCTTTGTCATAAAGCGGCGGCCTCTTTTGCACAAATTTGGTCAAGGCCTCAACGTCGAGCGGTACTTTTATAAAAGACTGAAACAGGGACTCGGCAAGCACAAGCGCATAGCGCCCGTCGCCATCCGCCATGGCGAGCAAAGATCTACGCGCTTCCGGCGTGAGCGGCAAGCGCTTGTCTTCCAGTTCTTCGGCACGTTTAATCAGCCGTGACAAACTCTCATCCGACAAGCGGTTAAGCGTGAAAACTCTCAGACGAGACAGCAAAGCACCATTGAGTTCAAAAGAGGGATTCTCTGTCGTCGCACCGACCAGCACAACAGTGCCATCCTCGATATAAGGCAGAAGGACATCCTGCTGCGCCCGATTAAAGCGATGAATCTCGTCCACAAAAAGGAGCGTCCCCTTCCCCTGCTCCCACCGTTGGATTGCTTCATCGAACACTTTCCTCAGATCGGCAACGCCGGCAGCTACCGCTGAAAGGGGTTCAAAGTAGAGATCAACTTCCTTGGCCAAAAGGCGGGCTATCGTCGTTTTCCCGCAGCCCGGCGGGCCCCAGAGAACAAGCGAGTTCAATCGTCCGGCTTTGACCATCTGGCCAATGGGGGCCTCCTCGGCGAGCAAATGATCCTGACCAATAACCTCGCCCAAACGTGCTGGCCTCAGCCTGTCCGGTAGAGGTCTGTTCTGTGTATTGTCGAAGAGGGAGGCTGTCTGTGGCATACTTGAAGCCTATGATTGAAAAACAATCGAAACAAGATGCTCTTGCGTCTTTATTTTGCCTGTGCATTTTGCCATAGTTAACCATACTTTTGAAAGAAGCAATTTTTGACAGTGATCCTTGTGGTGCCTACAAACGCGATGGTGGTGATCCTGTACCTCGGCTTAAAAAGGCACAACAACACCATTGAGGCAATCTCTTTTTCGAACGATTTGACGAAGACTATTTCAAAGGCGTCACTCAAATCGGCTTGCCCCACCACAAAGCGGCGAAGTCAGCAAGTTCCTGACCGACGCGAAAGCAGTTTAAACCACCTTGCTACCCGCGAATGAAAAGCTTGAGCAATTGTCCACCGCGCATAATGACCATACGCCATCCGGCAGACCGCGATCCGCTCGCAGCATTCTGCAGGTCGCCTGTCTGTTTGATGGGATCGTCATTGACCTTCACAATCACATCACCTTTGCTCAGACCAAACTGCTCCACCAATGAACCTTCCTCGGTCTCAACGAGGATCACACCCGTTTCAGCGACGCCCTGCAATCCATACTCCTCAACCACCGCCGGAGACAGGTTCACAAACGTCCCTCCCGCAAAAGGATTACGACCTCTTACCCTTATTTCCTGACGCGCAGGAATCTCTGGCGCTTGAATGAGTTTAAAGCTCAGTTGATAACCACGCTGGGCACGCACAAGGCTAAGCGTCACATCCTGTCCCACGGGCAAGGTCGCTATACGATAAAGAAAGGCGGAAGGATCATCAACCCCAACGCCGTTGACCTGTGTGACAAGATCGCCGACCTTGAGCCCCTTTTTCAGCGCAGGGCTCGCGCTATGAATGCTTTTGACAAGGATACCCGTAGGACGCACAAGACCGAGCGACGCCGCCATCTCTTGCGTAAGTTCTTGCGTCTCGATGCCCGTCCATGGACGCACGATATGTTTTGAATCCGCCGAAAGGCCGGACAGTGAAGCTGAAACCATATTGGACGGGATAGCAAAGCCAATCCCCAGATTACCACCATCTTTGGAATAGATAGCCGTATTAATGCCGACGAGCCTTCCATCCGTCCCCACAAGCGCACCACCGGAATTGCCGGGATTAATGGCCGCATCTGTTTGGATATAGTATTTCCCGTCAACATTCGTGCGCGCTTGGGCCGAGACGATACCGCTGGTCACGGTCTGGCCAACACCAAAGGGGTTTCCAATCGCCAAAACCAGATCGCCAACTTCAACCCCATCGGAGTTTTTAAGTTCGATAAAAGGCAACTGCTCCCCTCTTGGATCAATTTTGAGGAAGGCAAGGTCTGTGCGCTTGTCGCTGGAAATCACCTTTGCTTCAAACTCGCGTTTATCCGCCAAGACAATTTGAACCTCGTCCGCACCATCAACCACATGATTGCTGGTCACGATCAAACCATCCGGCCTGATCAGAACACCGGAACCCAAAGACTTTTCCAACCGCTCGCGGGTCATGCCCCCGGGCATACCCCCACCAAAGAAATACTGGAAGAGCGGATCCCCCATGAAAGGAGATATCACGCGCTGGCGAACAACTTTTTGGGTATAGATATTAACAACCGCAGGTTTGACCTTTTTAACGACCGGCGCAAAACTGAGATGGATCTCGGCCTTACTTGCTGGCACGACAAGATTTGGCGTTGCCCAAGTGATCGCTGGAAACACGAGGGCAAACAAGGCAATCACGGCGAATAACCGGCAACGGTGCATCACACCACCTCCCAAAAGCCTGCGTACAGAGAGTCTTTCCCTAAAAGATATGATGGATAAAAAAGGCTTTCAAGAGGCGGAAAGAAGCTTTTTAGCGTATGCGGCAACGATTTTGGCAGCTGCGCATCGACGCGCTACAATCAGCCTGTGCCCCAAGAACACCCGTCATCTGGCCGCGACCGACAGGTGATTGGGCCGCGCCGGTTTCCATGCAACGGTCATATTCCGAATCACATGTCGCTTGGCAGGATTGTTTGTCCGTCTCAAGGTTCACGACAGCACCAGACTTTGCCACATAGCTGTCGCGCTTGTGGTAGGAGCCCGTGCAGGCCCCAAGCACCGCTGATACGATAAGGACCATAGAAACAAAAGAGAGGGGCTTTAAGACATCTTTGAACAACACCATAAAACCCCTCCCATAATTTTTATATCAGACGATGATTTGGATTAAGCTTGAACCGCCTCTTCCTGCTCATCTGAGAAGACCTCAGGCCGTGGCCCGCTGTCAAGCCCTTTGGCATCGACATCGCGATCAACGAATTCGACAAAGGCCATCGGAGCAGCGTCACCATAGCGGAAGCCCGCCTTGAGAACGCGCGTGTAACCGCCCTGACGATCCTTGTAACGATCAGCCAAGACATCAAACAGCTTCGTGACGATCGCCTCATCCCGCAGGATGGCATAGGCACGGCGACGATTGGCCAAGCCGCCCTTTTTGGCAACAGTGATCAGACGCTCGACAATCGGGCGGATATCCTTTGCCTTGGGCAACGTTGTTTTAATTTGTTCATGCTTAATCAGCGCAGCAGCCATATTGGCGAACATCGCTTTACGATGGCTGCTTGTACGATTGAGTTTACGACCTGACATTCCGTGACGCATAGCGACTTCTCCTTTTTAGCTGCGGCCCTGTGCGCACTCACCATGAGCACTCCTGCAGGAACCGATGGTCCAAGCGCCGTCCTGTATCGAGCAGTAACGGCGCATCCGGCAAAAACGCCGAGCAATCGTTCCTTAGAACGGTTCCTCAAGCTTCTTTGCCAATTCTTCAATATTCTCCGGCGGCCAGTTCTGGATCTGCATCCCGAGGCTCAGGCCCATCTGCTGGAGAACTTCCTTGATCTCATTCAGGCTCTTGCGGCCAAAGTTCGGCGTGCGGAGCATTTCGCTTTCCGTCTTCTGAACCAAATCACCGATATAGACGATGTTGTCGTTCTTGAGACAGTTGGCCGAACGGACCGAAAGTTCAAGCTCGTCAACCTTGCGCAGCAAGTTGCGGTTAAAGGGCAGCTCGCTAACCATTTGCTCTTGCGGCACGGCAGCGCGGGGCTCTTCAAAGTTGATAAAGAGCTGCATCTGATCCTGCATGATACGCGCAGCCACAGCCACGGCATCTTCCGGCGAGATCGCGCCATTGGTTTCAACAGAAAGCGTCAGTTTGTCATAGTCAGTGACCTGACCAACGCGGCTGTTTTCAACCTTATACGCAACCTTACGCACCGGACTGAACAACGCGTCAATAGGGATCAAACCGATCGGCGTATCTTCCTTGCGAAGTGCCGAGGCGGGAACGTACCCCTTGCCCATCTCGACCGTCATTTCCATGTTCAGATGTGCGTCACGATCAAGGTGACAAATGACCAGATCAGGGTTCATGATTTCGATATCCGCACCCGTCTCGATCTGCGAAGCCGTCACCTGTCCTGGCCCCTGTGCGCGCAGACGAATCTTGCGCGGCCCTTCAACATACATGGACAGGGCCAGCATCTTGATATTGAGAATGATGTCCGTGACGTCTTCACGCACACCGGGAACAGATGAAAATTCGTGAAGCACCCCTTCGATCTGGATCGACGTAACCGCAGCCCCTTGTAGCGACGACAGGAGAATACGGCGGAGCGCATTCCCCAAGGTGAGAGCAAAGCCACGTTCAAGCGGTTCAGCCACGATCGAAGCCGATGAACGTGCGTCACCGGTGACATGGACCTGTTTGTTAGCCTGAATGAGCGATTTCCAATTCTTTTGCAACACGGATCGACCTCATTGGTTCGAGTAAAGTAATAAGTTAACGCAACCCCAGTGGAGCTTTAGACGCGACGACGCTTACGCGGACGCACACCGTTGTGCGGGATCGGCGTGACATCACGGATTGCCGTGACGGTAAAACCAACCGTTTGCAAGGCACGAAGCGCCGACTCACGACCTGAACCGGGGCCCTTGACCTCAACTTCAACAGTGCGCATGCCGTGTTCCATCGCTTTCTTGCCGGCATCTTCGGCAGCCATCTGAGCCGCATAAGGCGTCGACTTGCGCGAGCCCTTAAAGCCCATCATGCCCGAGGACGACCAAGAGATCGTGTTCCCCTGCGCATCCGCAATCGTGACGATGGTGTTGTTGAAGCTTGCATTCACATGAGCGATGCCAGAAACAATGTTCTTACGCTCACGACGCCGCATACGGGCGACGGGCTTACCCTTTTTTTCCTTAGCTACTGCCATTTGATTATCCAATCTCTTCTATTGTCTGTGATATTGATCGACCGTGAAGGCCTGTTATTCACAAACGAAAATTAACGTGTGACCTTCTTTTTGCCAGCAATCGGCTTGGCAGGGCCCTTGCGTGTGCGCGCATTCGTGTGCGTTCTTTGGCCACGAACCGGCAGCCCCTTGCGATGACGCAAACCCCGATAGCAACCAAGATCAAGAAGGCGTTTGATATTCATCGAAACTTCACGGCGAAGATCACCCTCGACCTTATAGTTCTGATCGATATCTTCACGGATACGCAAAATCTGCTCATCCGACAGAGTATTGACGCGTGTAACCGGATCGATACCGGTGCGCGTGCAAATGTCCTTGGCATACTTTGGACCAATGCCATAGATGCTGCGCAAGGCTATTTGCAATGGTTTTCCCGCTGGAATGTTAGTACCTGCAATACGGGCCACTTTGGCTCTCCCACGTTAATAAGCGACCGGTCCATACGCATCCAAAGCGAGGATGCTCCCAGTCAAAAAGGCTAGACCACCACGGTAATGTGGCAAGAATCTAACCGACACCTCTTCTCCATTGTTTGCGAGGCTCCCTACACTTAAATGCATAAAAAGACCGCCACGTCGTTTCCTGTCGAAAAACGCCGCAGACAGCTCTTAATCCATTCCAACTCACTGAATATAAAAGCATATTCCTGAGATAGAGGGCACGCGCAAACCTCGGCCAAATAAAGAACCGAGGGGCGCAGTATAGTTGACCCCCTTCGCATGTCAAGAGAGTCCGATACAATTTCGGAAAAAAAACTTTCATCCTCTCTGAAAGGATCCCCCAAAGGGGCCTCAGTGAGAAAACAAGGCGTTATCAACTCTCTATAGGGCGTTCTGTTTCGCGAAAGGCTTCTTGGTTTCTGTTTCAATGTCAAGGAGGTAGGGTATGCGCATGTCAAAAACAGACCCCTGATAAAGCTGGGACGACACCCTGATCGTTCCGCCGAGCTTCTTGACCTCCGTCTCAACAGCCTCCATGCCAATGCCTCGACCCGAAATCGCCGTGACGGACTCGCTCGTTGTAAAGTTCCATTTAAATATACGCTGAATCACCGTTTGATCATCTTCAAACCGCCAGTCGCCTTCCGGATCCATGCTGTAGAGCTTGGCGCGAACGCGCGACGGATCGATCCCGTTTCCATCATCCGCAATTTGCAGCCGCAGCCAATCCGAAACGCCATCGACACCGTTGATAATATCGCAAGTGATCGTCACCTGCCCCGCCGCGTCCTTGCCACGTGCCATGCGTGTTACGGGTGCTTCAAGCCCATGGTCGACAATGTTCCGGCTTATATGCGTCAAAGAAAAGAGAAACTCTTGAATCGGGCGCGTCAGGACTTTGGGATTACTGCCCAGAAACTTGATCGGCTTGACCTGTTTATCCATTACAGCAGCCAGTTCACGCAATTCGCGCTCAAACGAATGGAAGCAATCCCGGATGGGAACCGCCGCAATTCGCAGCATATAGTCCTTAACAACTTCGTGTCCGACCTGTCCGTCTTTGAGCACACGAGCGAAATCATAAATATCTTCTTCACCAATCTCACGAACATTCCCACGCCATTCATATTCGGCCCCAAGAAGGCTGTTAACCTCTTCCGTCACACGCTTAAGCGCCCCTTCAATCTTCTGGCAAGATTCAGCAAGTCGCCTTCGGAAGGCTTCATCCGTTGTAATGTCAGGATCGCGCAGCTCGTTTTCGACGACGTGCATAACCTCGCCAAAATCAATCAGATTAAATTGCTTCACCGCCGCCTTGAGCGTATGAACCTTTCTTTGAAGCTGCGCGGAATCGTCAATACTCCAATTGGGCTTGCGCGCTTCATCCAAAAACTCGCGTACATGGGCCAAGGTTGACTGGAACTGGTTGCGATCCTTAAAGATACGGCAAATCATCTCGGCAAAGTTTTGCTGACGACGCGCCATTTGCCGGGCCGCATATTCTTCGGTCTGATCCGTCGCAATAAGCACAACGCGGTGCAGATGTCCGTTTTTGTCATTGATTGGTTTATACATCAATGCGATGCGTCGCTCCTGATTATGCGCGAAAAACTGCGGCAAAAACCGCACGACATCATCAAAGCCAAGCGCGTGATCTGGCTGGAACAAAACATCAATCCAGTCCTTAAAATCATCGCGATCCGACGCAGGAACCTTGAGAACATCCGCAATATTCTTTCCAGAGGGCACAGATTCAAGCAAATCAATGCAGACCTGCGAATAGACATTGCCACACATGCCGTTCCGGTCAAAAAACAGGAAACCCTGCCCCAACGAGTTGACAAGGACCTCTGTGATCCTTGCCTGCTCTGTGACGTGGTGATGAACCCGAAAGTTAAGAAGGTAAAGGCCCGCAATCCCGACAAACGACGTCGCTGTCATGATCCAGAAGGCCAAAGGCTGCGTGACCGGGTTATGGCCGAACACAGGCAGAGCCACAGCAGCCAAAAGCATCAGGACGATCGCTGTCATCCCCGCCAAAGAGGTGTGGACAATATCGACCTGACGCACAGTCTCAGTCAGCACAGCATCATTACGCCGTGCGAGCCCTGCAAATTCCTGATCTTTATGTTCTGGGGCCTTCGTCATTTCTGCCCGATCAAACGTTGTTTATTTCTATCTACACTCTTTCAGCTTTTGCGCTCGTAGAGTGCGACATGAACCTGAAACAGCTGCCCTTCAAGATAGAATGGAATGAGCATAAAGGGGCCGCGATGGAACTGGCTTACAAAATGTCCGCGCCCCGTCACCACGCTGGGAATACCGAGCTTCAGCCCATAACCACGCCTGTTCAACTCTGTTTTTATCTGGCCAAAAATCATATTGGTAATCTCACCAACAGCATCAACCGTCATCTCTTGCGTGACAGATACCGAATGACCGACAATCCGTGGCAAAACATCCCTGACCGTTTCAAAAGTCAGGCACAAGGTCATGGTCCCTTCCAGCCCGTCTTGGACCAAAGCAATAACACCAGAGACATCCCCGACAAGCGAGACGATACCACGCCCGATTTCTGCGGGTCCGGCTGTTACCGAGACATTAAAAGTCGTTTGCATTGCGCTGATAACGGCGTTTGTAATTTCTTTCGAAAGCACGTCATCTAAGGAAAGATACTGCAGAACTTCACCCATTACTCCTCCGATTAACCCCTTAAAGAATAAACGCCCAGCTTACCGGCTGTGAGTAGCCTCGCTCGTCTGGCGCTTCCTTTTGATCCATTCATGAATTTCAAAAAGCTTTTTGCTCAGGTCACCCGGAGAAACAGGTTTGATGATATAAGATGTCGCACCGGCCTTAATCGCTTTCATAATGTTTTGCTGTTCGGATTCTGCTGTCAGCATGACAAAGGCCGTTTCCGCATATTCGGCTCGTGTCCTGAAATAATTCAAAACCTCAAGACCGGAAATCGTCGGCATGTTCCAGTCAAGAAAGACGATGTCATAGGGTTGTTTGACATCTTGCGCTTTCTGGATCAGGTCGATCGCCTCATTCCCATCCGCAGCCGTTTGAATGTTTGTTATTTTTGCTTCCTGCAAGGTATTGCGAACGAACTGACGAACCAGAAAATGGTCATCAGCGATCAGGACCTTAAGTTGCGCTAACTGGCTCACGGCAAGACTCCCTACTCAAAAAACATATTCATTGTTGCGCCATACCTTTGACAAAGGCATAACACTGCGCTGCACACAACCTTCCAGTCTGCACCCTAAATAGAACGCTTCGACTCTTTGATTTGTCTCATAAATATGTTTCCGTATGGTTAAGGAAGCATCAACAATTCGACACATTCGCAAGTCAGAGGGATTGGGGATCCCCCCTTATAAACCAATAAGTTGGATAAGGTCTTGCTGAACCTTTGCCATATCGGCCATGCCATCAATCGATTTCAACATGCCCCGTCCCGCATAATAGGGAATAATCGGTGCCGTCAGATCCCTGTAGGCCTGAAGACGGGCCTTCATGGTTTCGGCATTATCATCCGAGCGACGAACAAACTCCGTCGCACCGCAAATATCACAGACGCCGGGCGTCTTTGTCAGACGAAACTTATCATGGTAGCCTTCCCCGCACTTGGCGCAGGTAAAGCGGCCAGAGACGCGTTCAACGAGCCGGTCCTCATCGACCTTCAGCTCGATGACCATATCCAGCTTCTTGTCTTTGTTGTCCAGCATCCCGTCCAAAGCTTCGGCCTGAGGAACCGTACGAGGGAACCCGTCCAGAATAAAACCCTTGGCGCAATCAGGTTCATCGATCCGGTTTCCGATCAAACGGATCATAAGTTCATCAGGAACCAAAGACCCAGAATCCATGATTGTCTTGAGTTGAAGACCCAACGGTGATCCAGCCTTGACTGCTGCCCGAAGCATATCGCCCGTTGAAAGCTGGACCATGCCATACTTCTCTTCCAAAATACGCGCCTGTGTCCCCTTACCCGCTCCCGGTGGCCCCAAAAGAATGATATTCATGTCCTAACCTCTTCCCTCGACAAAACCTCAGCGACCGCGAATTTTCGACTTTTTGATCAGGCCCTCATACTGATGCGCGATCAAATGAGACTGGATACGAGAAATCGTATCGATCGTTACACTAACCACGATCAACAAAGATGTACCGCCCAGATAAAACGGCACCTGATACTTGCTCATCATATACTCAGGCAACAAACAAATCGCCACAAGATAGCCTGCGCCCAAAACCGTCAAGCGTGTCAGCACAAAATCAAAATAATCAGACGTATTGGCACCGGGGCGAATGCCGGGAACAAAGCCGCCATACTTCCTAAGATTCTCAGCCGTCTCCACCGGATTGAACACAACGGCAGTATAGAAGAACGAGAAGAAAATAATCATGGCAGCATAAAGCACCATATATAGCGGCTTGCCATGACCAAGCATCGTAACAACATCTGCCAAAATGCCGCCTTGCTGGGAAACATCTGTAAAGCTTGCCAAGGTTAGCGGAAACAGTAAAAGCGAGCTGGCGAAAATCGGCGGGATAACGCCAGACGTATTGAGCTTGAGCGGCATATGCGTGGCTTCGCCACCATAAATCCTGTTGCCAACCTGACGCTTGGGATAGTTGACCAGAATGCGGCGTTGAGCGCGTTCAAAGAAGACGCAGGCCGCCAAAACAGCAACCGTCAACGCAATCACGAACAGGATAAACCAAGTCGAAAAAGCGCCGGTGCGGCCTAATTCCAATGTCATAGCCATGGCTTCCGGCAGATTTGCGACGATACCAGCATAGATGATTATCGAGACGCCATTGCCGATCCCGCGCGAGGTTATCTGCTCACCCAGCCACATCAAAAAAACCGTGCCGCCCGTCAGCGTAATCATTGTGCTGACACGAAAGAAGAAACCCGGATCAATAACGGCGCTGTGCGACCCAGCCGTCATATTCTCAAGACCAATGGCCAACGCATAGGATTGGACAATTGCAAAGAGAACCGTCAGATAACGGGAATATTGATTGAGGCGCATCTGTCCCGAATGGCCTTCTTTTTTCATCGCTTCAAAAGCAGGAACAATCGCCGACAGCAACTGAACGATAATCGACGCCGTGATGTAGGGCATAACGCCCAGCGCAAAAATCGTCATACGCATCAAGGCACCGCCGGAGAACATATCGAACATGCCGAGGATGCCACCCTTGTGCTGGCTAAAGATCTCACCCAGCATAACCGGATCAATGCCAGGAACGGGGATATAGGTTCCAAGACGATACACAACCAAAGCCAACAAGGTAAACCAGATACGGCTCTTGAGCTCGGTTGCTTTGCTAAAGGCGGAATAGGTCAGGCTAGAAGCCAGTGTTTCTGCAGGTGAAGCCATGGGTGCAATCTACGATCGGTAAGGATACTTGGGACAAAAACGCTTGTCGGGGCAGAATCAAACCACCCCAGACAATCGTTAGATAGGGATTACACGATTAATGCACAAGGGGGAATACAAAAAAAGCCGTTCATGAATGAGCGGCTGCGGGCATCTGGTCACACACATATCGCACGACCTGATCATAAAGATCGGCGGGAAGGCATTTCAGGTTGGGGATACAATAATGATTTGAAATATCTCGCTCGATCGTGACGGGGTGCTTACCCGTAGAAAAGGCCAAATAGGAAATAAGGGCTGAAATGGAAACGAACTGATCGGACTCAATCGTGGGGCTATTAGCTGGTTGCGTGTAAGTCATCCAGCAACGGGAGCCGCATCGCCCCTCTTCGCCGGCATCCATGCGAATAAATTGGGACTTCAAATCTGTAATCAATGTTTCAATCGCGGCTTTGGACATGGCCGAATACCTTTTATTTCTTAATCGAAATCGAGCTTATAATAAGCCAAGATCAAAGCTTTCGCAAGGTCGTTAACCATGCAAAAGCTCAAAAATTACTTTAATCATAAAGACTTTGCCCTTTTTGAAAATAACTCGGGTTCTTTTTTCATTGCGCAAGCATTATCCCATTGATAAGTTGGCAGCAGTAACGGTTAAGAAATATTCACTATGTGTCGGTAACTGCATAATATGTCTAACGACGTGAAACGAATTCGAGCGGTGCCGCAAGTAAACCGGAAGAGCGATTGGACAAAAAGGGCGTCTCAGTCATTGGATCAGGAAACATATAACATATGATTTCGTCAGCTCAACTTCGCGCCGCGCGCGGCTTGTTGGATTGGACAAGGTCTGACTTGTCCAAATCGTCAGGCGTGTCCGTCGAAACCATCAAGAATATCGAACGCAATGTCTATATGCCCCAAGAGACAACAGTCAACGCGATTATCAATGCGTTTGCGGAGCACGATGTTGAATTTACAGAGGACGACGGTGTCCGCTCACGGAAGAATAGGGTTAGAACATACGCTGGGAAGAAGGGTTACCTAGCTTTTCTCGACCACGTCTATGCATCTCTCAAAGACCATGGCGGGAGGATCAGGCAGTTTAATCTAAGCGACGGAGCCCATTTACCGTATGCCGGAGAATTTGCACTAACACATTTAAACAGAATGACAGAACTCAAAAACATCGATGCGAGAGTGCTGACACAGCAGGGAGATCTTTCTTTTCCAGCACCTTATTGCGAATATAGATGGTTTAAGAAGAAAGATGAACGACAGATACCATATTATATTTGCAACGATTATCTGTGGCTTGTTATTCACAGATCATCAACGGAATTCGAAACCGTATCAATTCATTCAAGAATGTTAAGCGATATTTATAATAACCATTTTGAGTCCTTTTGGAATGAGGCGCTTACTCCTTCTGGGGAGGCTGCGTAATGTCCATACAAAAACTAGACTTGGTTCCCAAAAACATTAAAGACCTCAAAACCCTAACTGAGGTTGACTTGGTTGACGTCACACGATCTTCAAGTGAGTTTGATGTTACAAAGTCATTCATTGTCCATGCATTGGAAAGTGAAGCTGCGCTATACAAAACAACGTTAAGGAACGACAGCTTTTTACGTATGGAAGAAGCTTATTCTGAAGGGCGCGCGAGCGTTCACGCACTTTTCTTAAAATTTCGTGAAGCTTCACATAAAGTTTGCGCAGGCGTGGTTACTGAATATCATTCAATCTACCCATGCTGGAATCCTGATAGAAAGGAATTCGAGTTCTACGGCGCAACACATCAAGACGATATCTTTATGAGCAAAGAGCTTGGCTTGCATTTGGGGCGGAGCATACTTCCTCATGGCATGACTCTCGGAGCATTTGCGATTAGCACACAGATGTTTCGCAGTATAGTTAACAACGGTTGCTTTGGACCAAGCGCGGCCATGCGCTTTGAATATAGCCCTCGACAGCAATTCGGATATGCCCTAGCAAAGAAAGTTGGAGGCATTAAAGCGCAGGAATTCGAAGACCAAGTTATGATGATAACAAACCCGGAACTCCTGAAAGGGCCAACATCAAGGTTGGTTGACAGCATCTATCCACGCAACTTGATCATTTCCGATCCGATTGTGAATAATGGCAAGACAATCATGCCAAACGGCTTCACCGTTGCGACTGACGAGCGCGTCCACGGTTATAATATCGCAGTAGCATGCTCGCGCGGTAAATCCACATTTACCGGTGATGACATTATTGAACTCGTATTGCGTAGCGACGGAGATATCGAGACAGTACAAAAATTCTACAGCCGTCATCGCCATAACAACGAATACCCCGAATTGACGGAGCTACTCAAAGCTTGTCTTAGATCGGCTGCAGACAAAATTTTCGATCAAAAATGGTTGTCAGATAATGAAGGGGTGGAGAGACCAGAGGACGTCTTTAAATATACGCATATTTATCTTGGCGAAGAAAAAGAACTTGGGATTGCGCTTAAGAACTTAAACCCTGCACAAAGACATTTAGGCCCCTTTCCCATGTATGGTGGAGAAATCGTGTATAGCGAAACTCAAGAGCCGCTTTTGCCAAAAGACAGGCCAACTCCATCTCCACTTATTGAAGTTCGTTTGCCCTCGGGTGGTACATCGCAGACTCCAACGCTTGATGCCGTTAACGCACGAGGATCCAACCGAACCAGCACAATGCTGCGCTCCGTTCGCGAGTCAACCCGCATGTTTTTCAGCGGGTCCTGCACACAACAGATTTCTTGCCCGTGCTAGATGGCATGTATTAGTGCAGCCAAACCCACCTTCTTCACGACTCATCCCACACGGCAAGGTTTTGTTTGTCGATGGACTGCACAGCGAGTATTTGAACGATGCTGAAACCCTCTCACTATTATCCGTTAACAATCTTGAATCTGAAATATGCATTCCCGGCAGAGATCCTGTTGGCACAGCACAAGCTTTTTTCAGAGAAGCCATTCATCATCCAAAAATCATAAATCTCTACGCAGCTGCAAAAACAATCGCTGATCGGGATGATCTTAATATTAAAATTGTTACAGGTTTCATGTCGAAAAAGCTGACGTTTGTCAAACAGATGGCCCCTCCTCTGCAGCCCAGATGGAAAAATTTTTTTTATAATCTAAACATTCCTTGTCAGGTTGTAACGGACATCTACTGTGCCAATGTGTGTGAAGCGGCGCTTGACGCTGCTGGGATCAAAAACTCTCTACTTGTTATGCCGGATAATTTGCGAGAGATTCAAAAACTCAAACGCTCATGGGAGGATGACTTTGTCAGCCATGCCATTGCGATTGAAAGAGCAGCACCAACATTTTGGGACAATAATTTCAAAAACTTGCAAGAGGAAACCATTCAGCATTGTGCTCCTTTACATATCCTTTTCCAATCCCGTTATTATACAACCATTGCCTGCGTTGATCGTGGTAACGAGATCGGATGTGGAAGCATAAATCCATCGGCAATGCTCTAGGAAAAATGGCACGATAACGCGGGACACGAAAATACTCAGGCACGCGTAAAAACAAACTATGTTATTCCTGCCTTTGTCTCAAATTGGGCCGCCAATGCACTCACGGCCTCATGCAGTATAATTAGAGGCAACCAATGGTACAAAGAAGCCTTTGATGCGCTATCGCCTCAAAATGAGAAAGAGACATTGATACGAATGAGCAGAGCTGGAGCTGTAGATGGCATCACGCATCTGTGCAATACCGAAAAGCCGACAGTTGATGGGATTTCTCTAGAAGAGAACATCGATTCAACAAGTAGATGTCTGATCAAGATAGATCAAGCAAACGATAGCCTAGATGTCTATATGAAACGCTACATCCCACAGCAGAATAAATTTAGACCCTATCCCTATAAACCTAAACAACCTTAAAATACTGCACCCTCGCTAATCCCCGACCTCTACCTCTTTGACCCTAAGGTCACAGCCGGAAGTGTGGACGAAGGCGAGCGTTGCACCGTCGGCGACTGTACCTTTCGTAACCATAGGAAAACAAAAGCTAAGCGACTCCTCGCTAGCCCCCGACAAATCACCCAGCGACAAGGTCACCGTCACAACACGTGTAAAGCCGTCACGCGCTGCCTGTCGCTCGATAATTTTCACGATATTCTCACACAAGGAAAGCTCGTGCATCGCGCGCATGTCTCCCTTCTTGCTCCACTAATCCCGCAATATGTCGGCCCGCACGTCCGCCTCGACCTTTTTCAGACTTTGCGCGACTTCATCCGACATGTCGGCAGCAAACGTATATTCGCTGCCCTCGATCCCATAGATAATCATTTCGGCAGGTAACATGTCGAGCGCACGCGACATTTCGGTCGCTTCGGCAAGACCGAACAAATGGCTGGAATAACGAAAGACACCATAAGACAGCGTTTGCGCGATCGCATCGAAACGATGGATCGTACCCAAGGGCTGGCCCGACTTCATTGCATCCACAACGATCACACGCTCACGTCCCTCCCACAGATGCATAAGGGAAGCCCCTTCTCCACTATGCGGCATAATCTCGGCGATCTGCGCCAGCTCGGCATCCTGCGCAAGCCTTTCGGCCAACAACGGGCCGACACCATCATCCCCGCGATGGAGGTTGCCGACGCCAAGAAAAAGGGGCTTCATATCGCTGCGCTCTCCGGCCTTTATTCCCTGACCATCGTCAATTTCAGGAAGTGCGTCGAGCAGGAAATGCAGGGATCGTAGTTGCGAATCGTTTGCTCGCAGCGCCACTTGAGCGCTTTTTCATCCAGATCCATGCTGCGTTCAACAACTCCCAGCAAGTCACGCTCAATCTGGGGCTGGTTCTGCGCCGTTGGCGAAGAAATCACGGCCTTAAGCACGCGCCCGTTGTGATCGAGTTTATAGGAATGATAGCACACGCCACGCGGCGCTTCGGTCATGCCAAAGCCTTCACCCGCTCGCGGCGTTCCTTCGATATAGGCCACATCCGGCTCTTCATATTTTTTGATCAGGCGCAAAGCCTCTTCACAGGCATAAGCCGTCTCAATCATGCGCACCAAGATGCTCTTGAACGGATTGTTACATACCGCACCAAGGCCAACCTCTTTCGCGACCTCTTTCGACAGCTTAGAGAGTTGGTCATAATTGTTGTTGTAACGCGCATTCGGCCCCGTCAAATAGGGCTCACCCGTATCACGCACTGATCCGCGAAGCGCAGTTGAGTGCGCGACATGTGATTCCTGAAACACTTTGTGAAAATCGCTGACCGGAATATGAATGCCACGGTTCGATACTACATCGCCTTCGACAATCGCATATTCATTGGGATGCTTGAGCGAGACACAATGATAGTCATACTCAAAATCAGGGAAGTCAAACGTGCCGAAAAGCTTGGCAATCTCGATACTGGCGTCAATACCCCATTTCAATTCATCCATCAAACCACGCAAGGCTTTCTTGGACGGAATTTTATAGAATCCGCCGACACGCGTGTTGATCGGGTGGATTGCCCGACCGCCAATGACCTCGAGAATATCATTGCCCAGCTTTTTAAGGCGCAGGGCATTGACCACCACTTGTTTGTTTGTTGCGGCAAGCTTAAGCACGTCGTCCAGACCCAAAAAGTCAGGCGCATGCAACATTGCGGCATGGAGCACATGGCTTTCGATCCATTCACCGCAATACATGATACGGCGTAAATCGCGGATCGGTTGGGTAATCTGGATGCCAAGCGCCATTTCCATCGCCTGTTGCGCGCCCATCAGATAAGCCATGGGGCAAATGCCGCAAATGCGGGCGGTGATGTCGGGCACATCCATATAGCTGCGTCCGCGAAGGAAGGCTTCAAAGAAACGCGGCGGCTCGACAATGCGGAACTTGCACTCCTTGATCTCGCCATCCTTAATCCGCACGAAAAGAGCGCCTTCGCCTTCTACGCGAGAAAGCTCGTCAACCTGAATGGTTCGCGTCACCGTCTTTTTGCTCTGCGCCTTGACGGGGGCAGCTTTCTTCGGGCCATTCGCCTTTGCGGCTGGCACTGCGGGTTTCTTTTTTTTCTCAGTTGCCATGATTGGCTCCTTCATTCATCCAAAAAGAATTAGTCGTACGCTTCGCTGATCTTTTTAAAGGCGACAGAGTTCGCATTAAAGGATCGGAAGTAATCACGAACTTCCATACGGCTCATGCCCAGCTTTTCCAGCTGACGCGCAAGGGCAAGGCCATTCGACGCCTCAGACGGGCCAAAGCAGCCGAAACAACCACGGTTCATCGACGGACACACATTGCCACATCCGGCTTGCGTCACGGGCCCGAGGCAGGGCGTGCCCTTTGCCACCATCAAGCATACCGTCCCTTTACGCTTACACTCCATACACTCGCTCACATGAGGGATATTGGGCGTGCGATGGTTCAGCGTCGCATTGATAACCTCAAGCAGCTCCAGCTTGTTGATCGGGCAACCGCGCAGTTCGTAATCAACCGGCACATGTTCCTGAATGGCCGTTGACGTCCGAAGTGTCGAGATAAAGTCGGGTCGTGCATATACAGCACGAATATAATCATCAACATCCGCGAAATTACGCAAAGCCTGAATACCGCCAGACGTTGCGCAAGCCCCGATTGTGATCAGCTTTTTCGATTGCTGGCGGATCTTGCGGATACGATGGACATCATGCTCGGTGGTGATAGACCCCTCAACCAGCGAAATGTCATAGGGTCCCTTAATAACGGACGTCGTTGCCTCAAGAAAATAGGCAATCTCGATCTCGCCCACGACATCCAACAGCTCGTTTTCACAAGCCAAAAGACTGAGTTGGCACCCGTCGCAGGACGCAAACTTCCACACGGCAACCTTGGGTTTCGCGCGGACACGTGCAGGCGCCTTCGCCTTTGCACCCGAGCTCATCGGGTTCTTCACAAGATTCTTCTTGGTTTTGGGGACAGCCATGATTTAAAGCTCCTTAATGTCCAATCGATCGGCAATCTGATCATAACGGAAAACGGGGCCATCGCGGCAGATAAAGAAGGAACCCCACTGACAATGCCCGCAGAACCCGACACCGCACTTCATATTGCGTTCCATCGACAGATAGATCTGGTCTGCCCCCATGCCACGGTTCTTCAACGCATTAGCCACGTGAAGCATCATCACTTCAGGGCCACAGGTATAGGCAACGGAATTGTTCGGATCGAACCCCCCCGACGCAATCACTTTGGTCACAAGGCCAACCTTGCCTTGCCAGTTGCCAGTGGCACGATCCACCGTCACCTGAACATCGATATCGAAACGTGCGCGCCAACGCAGCAGTTCCTTGGCAAACAGAATATCTTCAGGCGTTCGCGCCCCATAAAGAACGGCGATATTCCCAAAGCGATGGCGATTCGCCATGGCGGCATAAATAGCCGGACGAAGCGGGGCAAGACCAATACCACCTGCCACAAAGACAAGGTCCTTACCTTCTGCCACATCGAGCGGCCATACGGAACCAAACGGCCCGCGGACACCAACAACATCGCCAGCCTTAAGCGCATCAAGAGCCTTGGAAACATTACCAACGGCACGCGTGGTATGAACCAGCTTGCTCCGGTCGGTTGGATCACCGCTCACACTAATCGGGATTTCACCCACACCATAAACATAAAGCATGTTGAACTGACCGGGTTCAAAGAGAACCGGGCCGCCATCCTCCGGCACGAGCGACATGCTGAACGTATCTGACAGCTCGCGCCAGATATCAACAACCTTGAATGGACGAGGATGCATCGGATCGGCACTGCCTGAATAACAGGCGCAACTCGTATCCTTCTTGTTCGACGCGGCGAAAGTCATGTGTCTCACTTCCCTGTTCTTTTGATAACTTGCGCTTCTTCGGTAATATCAATGCCGACCGGACACCATGTGATGCAGCGCCCACACCCCACGCAACCAGAAGAGTTGAACTGGTCATGCCAGTTCGAAAGCTTATGAGTCATCCACTGGCGATAACGCGATTTTGTCTCGCTACGAATAGCGCCGCCATGAATATAACTGAAATCGATCGAGAAACAGCTATCCCACATACGCCAACGCTCCGAATGATCACCGGTCAAATCCGTGCGCTCCTCGACTGTGCTGCAAAAACAGGTGGGGCAGACCATCGTACAATTGGCACAAGACAAGCAACGATCCGCAACGCTGTCCCAACGAGGATGTTCGATATTCTTTTTCAGAACGGTTTTAACATCGTCCGGCATCTTGCGGGTAATGTCATGGCGCGCCTTGCGCTCTTGGGCCTGTTCGGCCGAGACATGAGAATGGGTTACAGGCTTGTAAGGCAACAAATCAAGGATCAGGGCCCCGCGCTCGCTACCAACTTCGACAATGAACTCATGATGCGAGGAAGAATGGAGTTCCGTCAGGGCTAAATCATACCCCTGTCCCTCTGTCACATGCGGACTTCCGCCCATCGAGGTACAAAAACAGGTTTTGTTGGCGCGCCCGCAATTGACCGCGATAATAAGCGACTTGCTCCGCCGCGCTACATAACCGGGATCGGAAAAAATACCCTTTTCACAGTGGTCGGCACGGTCAAAACCAAACACCTTGTCCTGAATATGAATGGCATTCAATTCGCAGGAACGAACACCAATAAAGGCATAAGCTGGCTCCTCTTTCTTATCTTTGATGACTTTAAAGGCGCCGCCTTGCTTTTCCGCCGACCACATCTTATGAACGGGCGGGAACAGGTACTTCTTCCAGCTTGTCGGCCCAACAGTGTAATCAAAGAAAGAACCATTCGGTGACTGGGAAAGACGATAATGACCGCCCTCTTGCTCATCTTTAATGCCGACAGGCAACTCTGTTATCGATGTGATGGGTTCATAGACAACCGCGCCATCCCTCACCTTAGGACCAATAGGCGTATAACCGATTTTAAGAAGTAAAGACAAAAACGCCTGAAGGCCAGCTTCATCAAGAAGAACTTTTGTTCCAACAGGTATCTGTTTATCTGCAGCACTGGTGCCTTTAGCGCGCGCCGGACTACGTAAATGAGTCAACCTACACCTCCCATATGGCTTGCAACCCTTTGTGCAGTTGCAAAGCTATCAATCCAACGATCAATTCACCTCAACATGGTCGCCAGGCAGGACGGTGAATCATGCGACCACAAGATAAGACATTAAGGTTAACAATAAAGCAGGAAAGGTTGTTGGTGGGAAGATTTTTTTTCGTGTCTTGATTAAAAAAAGACAATGTGCGCAACCATTCCGATCTTATAACAAATCAAGACCAAAAAGGTTGTAATATTCGTTCCGCTCCTGCCAACGCTCATCAGCTTTTACATCCAAAAACAAATGGATAGGACGGCCAAATTGCTCGGTCATTTCAAGACGCGCCGCTTGCCCAATTTCCTTGATCCGTGTTCCGTTTTTACCCAAAACAATCGCGCGATGATTGGGACGTTGCACGAGAATACGTTGACGAACCATGGCCGATCCATCCTTGCGCTCCTCCCAAGCTTCGGGAATCACAGCAGCGGCATAGGGCAGCTCTTCATGCAATTGAAGAAGAATTTGCTCGCGCGTGATCTCGGCGGCCAACAATCGTTCTGGCAGATCGGTGAGTTGATCTCCGGGATAGGGCCATGGACCTTCGGGCATCAACGACTCAAGGTGCTTTTTCAGTGCATCGACACCATCGCCCGTCAAAGCAGAGATCATAAAAATCTCCTCGAACGGTGCTTTTTCCTTAAAGCTTTGCACAAGCGGCAAAAGCTTTTCGACTTTCATCTGGTCAGTTTTGTTAAAGGCCAGCAAAAGATGCTTACAGTGCCGCTTACCCAGTTCTTGCAGAATATCCTCAACACGCGGATCAGGCTGGCGCGAAGACGCATCAACGATTAACAGGATCGCATCGGCCCCTTCCATGCTGTCCCACGCGGCCTTGACCATCGCCTTTTCCATCCGCACCTTGGGACGGAATATGCCGGGCGTGTCAATCAAGCCAATCTGCGTGTCCCCTTCGGTATAAAGACCAAGCACGCGCATGCGCGTTGTCTGCGCCTTGTGCGTGACGATGGAAAGTTTCTCGCCCAAAATCTGGTTGAGCAAAGTTGATTTACCCGCATTGGGCGCACCAAGAATGGCAACAAAGCCGGCCTTGGTTTGTGAGATCAGGGATTGCGTCATACTTTTGTTACTTTCTCTAAGAGGCGCGTCGCCGCAGCCTTTTCCGCAAGGCGCTTGGAGGTTCCCTCCCCTTGCTGTGGCGGATAGCCCTGCATCATCACTTCAATGACAAAGTGAGGTTCGTGCGCCGGACCACTTCGCTCAATCTCATTATAGGTCGGCAAAGGCAACCGTTTGCTTTGCGCAAACTCCTGCAACGTCGTCTTCGGATCGGATGGCATCGCATCGATGCGGATCATCTGATCCCAATACTTCTTGATAAAACGCTCAGCCGGTGCAAGTCCCCCATCCAGATACATTGCACCAATGATGCCTTCGGTAGCATCCGACAAGACGGCTAAATTTTTTCGATCCACATTGACCTCTTCTCCTTGCGCAAGAACAAGGTAGGGCTCCAACCCCAGTTTGAGCGCCGTTTCTTTCAAAGCATCACGATTGACAAGCGAAGCGTGGCGTTTGGCCAGCTCGCCTTCGGCAACATCGGGATAAAGATCATACAGCCAGTGCGCAATCACAAGGCCAAGCACGCGATCTCCCAGAAACTCCAGCCGCTCATAGGGCGAGATTTTGCCGGCCTTATGCCGCTTGGCCGTCGTAAAGGATGGATGCGTTAACGCTTGCTTCAGCAACCTGTCATCGGCAAAACGATGTCCCAAAAGGCCCATAAGCGGATCAAGGTTGTTGTGCCGACGTATAGGCATTACTTGATCTTCATAAAAAGGCGTTTCCAGCGAATAGCCGTCGGCCATTTCCAGAACTGCCAAAAGTGGCTGTCTTTATCGAGCGAGAAAAAGATAACCTCGGCACGTCCCACGAGATTATCCGCAGGAATAAAAGAGACATTCGGCGTGCGGCTGTCTTGCGAATTATCGCGATTATCTCCCATGGCAAAATAATGCCCCAGCGGTACGCGAAAGACCTGCGTGTTATCAAGGGCGCGGTTATCGCCCTCTTCCCGCACGATATGCTGACCACCTTCAGGGAAAGTTTCGATATAGTCGACATCAAAGCCCGACGGCTTTTCATACTCGGACGCGACATTCCCCTCAAGACGGCTGCGCGTGACCGCGACGCCATTGATATAAAGGAGCCCATCGCGCACTTGGATCGTATCACCCGGCAAGCCGACAAGACGCTTGATATAATCTGTATGCGTATCACGTGGCAACTTGAAGACGATCACATCGCCGCGTTTCGGCTCTGTGAAAAAGGCCCGCCCTTCCATAGGCAGCAACCCAAACAAAGAAGAGAGACTGCTGTACCCATAGGAATATTTCGAGACAAAGAGATAATCGCCCACCAAAAGGTTGGGTATCATGGAACCCGACGGGATATTAAATGGCTCGAACGCAAAAGCACGGATCGACATCGCAATCAGCGCCGCGATAAAGATCGTCCTGACCATATCATCCAGCTTGTCGGTCGCATCCATGGGCTTCGTCCCCACTTCAAATTTTTCAGATGGTATATCCGACATCGGCCCCTTTTCACAATTTTCCATAAACACAACCTTTACACCATATTTCAATCTTGCGGCGAAGCACCGCTATTCCACTGCGACAGCCTCAATCACCACAAAGGCCTGTGCGAGGGGGTAGTCATCCGTCAAGGAAAGGTGGATTACAGCCCTAAACCCATCCGGTGTCAACGACTGGAGCTGCTTAAGTGCCCCCCCTGACAGGGCCATCGTCGGCTTGCCAGACGGCTGGTTCACAACGCCCATATCCCGAAAGGCAACGCCGCGCTTGATCCCCGTCCCTAACGCCTTGGAACAAGCCTCTTTCGCCGCAAAACGCTTGGCATAAACAGCGGCAGGCGAAGGGCGGCGAGCCGCTTTTGCCTTTTCCGTTTCAGTGAAAAGACGCGCCTCAAACCGCGTCCCATGACGCTCAAGGGTCTTTTCAATACGCCGAATGTCGATGAGATCGCTGCCTATGCCCAAAATCATGCTTTTAAACCTTTTACCTTATTTCCGCTCTACCCAACCGCAAGATAATCCCTATAATGCGTTCTTCCAAGGAGAAAGAGCACCTCTTATAATGATCCAAACGCAGGCGAAATTAACCACGGAGCCCCTTGCAGCCCGCGCGCCGGATGAAACGGCGACGCCTCTGATGGCTCAATATCTGGCCATCAAGGCACACCATCCGAATGCCCTACTCTTTTTCCGTCTTGGCGACTTTTACGAGCTTTTCTTTGAAGATGCCGTTCAGGCGTCACGGGCACTTGATATCACGCTCACGCGGCGTGGCCAGCTGAACGGGCAGGATATCCCTATGTGCGGCGTACCCTTTCATTCCTATGAAGGCTATATGGCCCGTCTGATCCGCCAAGGCTTTCATGTCGCCATTTGCGAACAAATCGAAGATCCCGCCGAAGCCAAAAAGCGCGGCGGCAAAAGTATCGTCAACCGCGATGTTGTACGGATCGTCACGCCAGGCACCGTGACGGAAGAATCCCTGCTCGACGCGCGGGCGTCCAACATTCTGGCCTGCATCAGCAAAATCCGCACCGATTACGCGATCGCATGGGTTGATCTGGCCAACGCGCAACCCATGACAGAAAAAACGGACGCGACAGGCGTCAATGCCTGTCTTGCGCGACTGTCCCCATCGGAAATTCTGATTTCGGATAAGACAACCGAAGAACCCGAACTTTTCGAAACACTCGCCCAGTGGCGAGGCCAGCTCAGCATCCTGCCCGCCGGACGTTTTAATACCGATAATGCCGCCGAGCGCCTACGCACCCTTTACAACACCACCGAACTGAATGTCTTTGGAGATTTTTCCCACGCGAATATCAGCGCACTTGGAACCCTGATCGACTATATCCTTCTGACGCAGAAATGCGACCTTTCACATTTCGACAGACCGCGTCTTGTGAGTGACTCGCCCTATATGCTGATGGACCCGGCAACCCGTCGAAACTTGGAAATTACCCAGACCCTTTCCGGTCAAAAACAAGGCTCCTTGATCTCCGTCATTGATCACACGCAAACCAGCGCTGGCGGACGTCTCCTTGCTTCGCGTCTCAACGCACCCTTGGCTGATGTGATCCAAATCAACCACCGCCTTATAGCCGTGGAATTCTTCACTTCCCACACAGGATTGCGCAAAAACCTTATCAGGGAACTTTCCCATATTCCTGATCTTGAGCGCGCACTTGCACGTTTAGCCCTTGGGCGTGGCGGGCCGCGCGATCTATCCGCCGTAGCCATCACCTTATCCCACGCAGAGAAAATCCGTTCGCTTCTGCTTGCTTCGCCTGAACACAAATCCTGCACCCATATTCACGACGCGGTGCAAGGCCTTGGCCAGTTCGCGGCACTCATTGAACGACTTCAGCAAGCCTTGGCTGATAATCTTCCACTCCTCGCCCGTGATGGCGGTTTTATTGCGCGCGGGTTTTCCGCCCAGCTTGATGGCCTTTTAGAACTGCGCGACAACAGCCGACAGCTGATTGCGAATCTTCAGGCCAGCTATGCACAGGAAAGCGGCGTCTCGCTGCTCAAGATTAAGCATAATCAGGTCATCGGCTATTATATCGAAGTTACCGCCGCGCATGCGCAAAAGCTTTTTGACCGCAAAGATATCTTCATCCACCGTCAAAGCATGGCCAACGCCGCACGCTTTACAACCGTCGAGCTGTCCGAGCTTGAAAGAAAAATCACAGAGGCGGCGAGCAAAGCTCTTGCCGTTGAGCTGGCGATCTATGAGGACCTCGTCAAAGACATTACGGCTCTTCTGCCCGATCTTCGCCGCTGCGCCGGATCGCTGGCGATACTGGATGTAGAGACTTCCCTTGCCGAGCTAGCCCTCACCCATCGCCTTGTCAAACCTGTGGTTGATGACAGCAAAGCCTTTGCCATCGCAAAGGGGCGACATCTTGTTGTCGAGCAGGCGCTCAAAGCGGGGAGCATCCCTACCGAGTTCGTGGGTAATAATTGCGATCTTGGGGATGCCTCACGCCTTTGGCTCCTGACTGGCCCCAACATGGCCGGTAAATCCACCTTCCTGCGCCAAAACGCCCTTATCGCCATTTTGGCCCAGACAGGAAGCTTTGTTCCCGCCGAAAGCGCACATATTGGCCTTGTCACCCGCCTGTTCAGCCGTGTGGGCGCCGCAGACGATCTGGCACGTGGCCAATCAACCTTTATGGTCGAAATGGTCGAAACGGCCGCCATCCTCAATCAGGCCGATGACCGCTCGCTCGTGATCCTCGATGAAATCGGACGCGGAACGGCTACCTATGACGGGCTGTCAATCGCATGGGCGACACTGGAACATCTGCACGATGTCAACCGCGCCCGCACACTTTTTGCCACACATTATCACGAGCTGACCCAGCTTGCCGGGCGCCTCGATCATCTCGCTTGCGCGACGATGAAGATCAAGGAATGGAAAAACGAGGTTATCTTCCTGCACGAAGTCATCGCCGGAACCGCTGATCGCTCCTATGGCATCCATGTGGCCCAGATGGCCGGATTACCGCGTGCCGTCATCAGCCGTGCCGATGAGATTTTAAAACATCTCGAATCCGCATCGACACAAAAAAACGTTCCAACTGTGGATAACTTACCGCTGTTTGCGCATCACCTGTCCGAATCAAAGCGCACCCCCGAAGAGTCCCCAATTCTCAAAGAAATTCAGTCTCTTAATCCAGATGAGCTTACCCCGCGCGCGGCTCTCGACCTCCTCTACAAACTTAAAAAAATGTCCAAGGACTGAGAATTGTCCACAGTCAAGTGTTACTTGGGATTCACCTACCAATTTTTGTTGGGTCTCTCGCAGCTTAACGCTTCCATTTTCTTACCAAATATTGTTAAACTCGCGCCGCATATTGCTGTTTTGTCCGAATCGAAAACGGCACCCGTGCGTGTATTGTGCAGCCAGCCCGTAATTCGTCTGGTTGGATAGGCGCATCAGGTTGTTTTTGCTCGGACGGAACATGAAGGACATATCACCCTATTATCGTCTTTAGAGGCATACATGGTCGATCCCACGAACTTTTCCGCAGCCACCCTTCGCACTTTGTCGCCTACGCCTGAAAGTACGCCGGCACAGGACGACACGACGGCGCAACCTGCGCAAGAGGATCAAGCTGCGGCCAAGACCGCGACAGCAGCGCCCCAAGAGCGCGCAGCGGCAGCTCGTGCGGCCAAGGCCCGAAAGACCAACAACTATTCAACTGTCCCCTTCTGGACGGGGATGGGGCTTTCGATTCTCTGGGTTGCCGTTGTCGCCACCGTCATGACACAAGCAGGCACGGCCCAAACCTTCGCTGGCCAGCCTCTTGTCAACTGGGCAATTGCCATTTCCGCGATCATCTCGCCGATTGCAATGGTCTGGATGGTTGCTGCCTATCTGCAACGCGCCGCCGACGTACAGTCAGTCACTGAACCTCTGCGCCGTCAACTCGCCATGATCACCGGCGAATCCGGCGCGGCGGAAGTCCGTATCCGTCGTTTCAACCATGCCATCAAGGAACAACTCGAACTCCTGCGCAGCACCAAGACCATCGGCGATGATGAAATCATGGCGATCATGGAGCGCATCAACGGGCACAAGTCGGAACTCGAAGGGTTTGAACAGCACAGCCTTGATCAGGTTCGCGATATTCAGGACGTCATCCATCGCAGCATGAGCCATATCGAGCAGCTGATGGAAGACAAGTTTGCGATGATGCGCATTCTTGACAACAAGCTGGTGCAAAGCGGCGATAGCGTCGCACGACAGGCCGAAAGCATGAAGGAAGTGATGACATCCCTTCTGCAAGAAGTCGAAACAAATGCCGTTCACGTTGCCAGCGCTGTTGAACGCGCGATGCAAGACAGCAAAAAACTTTCCGACACGGCGCGGGCTCAGGAAACGAGCCTGCTTGGAGCTGCCGAAACCGCTGCCGATACACTGAGCGAACTTTCGACAAAGATTGACCAGAATATTGCGCATTTCCTTGAACGATCCGGCATGGCCCGCGAAGAGGCCGAACGCCTCACCAACGCGCTGGATTCTCAAACACGCTCTATCGACGAGCTGTCGAGCATTCTGCCTAGCCGCATTACCGAAGCCGAGGCCGTGCTGCGCGGCGTTGCCGACCGTCTGTATGCCAGCGAGCAAATGGCCCGCGAACAGGCCGTTAATCTCACCGCGAAACTGGAGGAACAGATCGAAGGACTCCAGTCCCTCATGGACCGTTTTGCCAACCGTGTGAACGATATCGACGGCACATTGCAACAGCGTCGTACAGACCTTGATGGTCTCGTCATCCGGATTTCAGGTGCCTCCAACGATTTGGCCGACCAACTTCACGCCTCGATCGACGGGCTGGGAAAGAAGTCCGATGACGTTATCGCAAAGTTTGCCTCAACCAACAAAGATGCCCGCCAAAGCACAGATCAAATCGCAGCCCAGATGACTGAAACAGCTGCACGTTATGAGGCGGCAACATCACACCTCAACAACGTTTCGAACGAGCACAGCGTCAGGATGCGCAAAGTGTCCGGCGAGATTGCCGAACAGCTCACGCAGTTTGAGTCCCTGCATCGCGCATCGCAACAAGCAGGACAAGATGTTCAGGCACGCGCTATCGCAGCGGCCCAAAATATGCAGCAGGTTCTTGAACGCCTGCTCGCCACACGTGATGCGACACAAAGCATCGGCGAGACCTTGGTCGACAAGCTAAGCGACGCCGTGGGCAAAAACGAACGCGTAATCATACGCCTGAACGAGGCGGCACGTATGTCTGTTCACGCTTTGGGCATTGCAACAGAGTCTCTGGGCCGACAGGAAACAGAAATCACGGCGCAATCTCAAGCGGCTGAACAATCACTGCGCTCGACAATCTCCCTTCTGCAACAGCAATCCCAATCTGCGCAGGACCAGCTTGCGAAGCAGAATGAAGATCTCACAGTCATGCTGGCAGAAATCCGTGGACGCCTTGATGCCACAGACACGCGCCTGCAAGAGTTTGCGGATAACGCAACAATTCCTGTTCAGGCCGTTATTGATCAGCTTGATGAACAAACCAAGCAAGGCAGCAAGTCCATCACTAAGTATGGTGATGATATGCAGGCGCAGCTTGAGAAGCTGCAGCTCTTCAATGACAAGATCAACACAATGGGACAGGATGTCAGCCAGATGACATCCTCGACACTCAGCGCCATCGAAGATCTCAACACGCGCTTTCAATCCGCCCGTACTGCGCAGGAAGAAACCTCACGCGCAGTTATCGAGACCTTCAATACGGTTGCCGACAGGCTCCAGACCGAAGTCAACACAGTTGGCTCCTCCGCCAATGAGGCGGCAGCCAAGCTCAAGGACGCCGCGACAAAGGTGGGGCAACAGACAGCTCAACTTCAAACAGAGTCTCAAGAGTCCGGTGCAAAGATCCAGCTGGTTACCGAAGCCCTTCAAAAGGAAGCCCAACTTCTCGGCGCGATGCTGGAGCAACAATCTGCTTCGATCAATGCCGAGCTGGCCAAGGCCGGAACCCGTTTTGCAGACCTCAGCGATACGCTGAAGGAAAAGACGGAAGCCGCCTATGCCATGCTGGATCGCGTCGCCGCCCATTACAACGAAGTCACGCGTGCCACAACGCAAGATTTCGAAGACAAAGCCGGCAAGCTGGATGCAACGGCCAGCGATGCGACGGGCCGCGTTCAAACACTCACAGGCACCATTGAATCGCAGATTGCACTTATTAATGTTGGGACAACCCAGCTTGAATCTCATGCAAGCCGCATCACGACCGGCAGTGCCCGGTCCATTGAGCGCCTTGACGAACTCAACGCTAAGTTCACCACGACACAGACATCTGCGATCGAGGGCACGGATCGTGTTGCCGCAAAACTCGAAGAAAAGGTTCACACCTTCAAGGATATGCATGGCCAGATTCACAAAGCGGCTGAAGCTTCGCTGGAAAGCATCCACAGGGCCGGTTCCGCTTTTGGCGAACAGGCAAGTCGCATGCTCGACACAACGCATCAGGTCGAAGACAGCATTCGCAGCCTGAATGCGGCGACAACTTCTTTCGCCGACCAGACAACACAGGTTCGCTCGGCGATGGAACAGCACAACGCCAAGCTTATTCTGTCGCTCAAGGATTCAATTGATCAAATCGATCGGACCAGCGAGAAGCTGCAGCAAGTTTCTGCCTCAGCGATCATGAATGCCGATCAAGCCAATGTCCGCTATGATAATCTGGCAGAAAACGCTTCGTCACAAATCAAGGTCGCGACGAAAGACCTCGTAAACATGGCCGACGGCACACAGACGGCGCTCAGCTCGCTGTCCGCGAGCATTACGCAGCAGGTCGCCTCGCTTAATCTCGTCAGCGAACAAATCACCGAACAACAACGCATCCTAGGCAAGGCTAACGACACGCATCGTGAACAGATGCAGAATCTCTTTGACAAGATCAATGAGGCGCATGGCGAAGCGTCAATGGTTGCTGAGCGGACAATTTCCCGCCTCTCTGATACATTGTCGACGGTGCAAAAACACATCACACAGCTTGACGACGGCTCACAAACCGCGCTCGCCCATATTATCGAAGCGGGTACCGGCTTTGGCGAACAAGCCGCACAGCTCGTATCCAACGCACGACAGGCTGAAGAACAAGCGAAGAGCGCAATCCTCGTAACAGAATCCTTGCAAAATCAGGCAAAGGATCTGAACGATGCCCTGACCAAAGAAACCGAGCGTACGGGGGCCCTCCTATCCGACCTGATCGGCAAGCTGGCCAGCGGAAGCGGCGAGATGATGGATGTCAGCGGCAGCGCAACGGGTGCCCTGTCCGACCTTCAGATGGGCCTGTCAAAGCAGACCAAAGCGCTGCAAGAGTCCATGGATCAGATCGCGTCGCGTCAGCAAGTCCTCACACAGGCCCTGCAGTCACAAGAAGAAACCTTGGCAAGCCTTGTCTCGCAGCTCTCACAGGCACAAGACGAAACAGCCTCGGCGGCAGAACGCGCTTCGCAAAAGGTCACCGAAGGCACGCGCCAGATCGAACAGCAGCTTTCCTCGATGGAAGGAAAAACCTCGTCAACGGTGGAAGCCATCCAGAACGCAACGAATGTGTTTGTCAACGAGTCCAGCTCCATTTCCGCACGTGCCGTGGAAGCCGAGGAAAAGACAACGCATCTGGCCAATCGCGCTACAGAGCTTCAGGAACATATCAGCACAGCGTGTGCCAAGATCGACAACAGCGCCCAGAATACAGCCAACGTCATTGCGACGGCAACGGGCGATATTCAGGAAAAGACGCTTGCCTTGCGCGATGTCAGCGAACGGACCGAAACGTCCCTTACAAATCTGGGAAGCACCGTTACGCAGCAAACAACGGCGATTACGGGCAACCTCGATACGATCTTTACAAAGCAGACGGAACTGGGCTCGGCACTGGATGTCCAGCGCGAGATGCTGGGCAACATGGTTACCCGCCTTACCCTCGCACAGGATGAAACAGCCGCAGCGGCAGAACGGAGTGCTTCACGTCTATCCGACAGCACAACACAAATCCTTCACCAGATGGAAGTGCTTGACGAACAGACCCAGAAATCAACGGCGGCCATCCGCGTTGCAGGGGCTGGCGTTGCCGATGAAACAGCTAACATCACCAAGAACACACATGAAGCCGAAGACCGGATCAAGGATCTGATCAAATCAGCCGCCGACCTTCACGACGAAGCCCGCAAGGCACGTGAAATCACGCAGCAAGAAGCGACAAGCATGATCGAGCAGGTTCGCACGGTCATGACGCAGCTCGACAACACAGTCCAGCAATTGAAACAGCAAGGCGGAAACGTATCCGGCCAGCTTGACAAGTCAGTCCTTGACTTCTCAACCGTTGCCAAGAGTGCTTCCGATATCTTGACCAAAGAGTCTGAACGGCTTTCGACGGTGTCTGGACAGGCTGTTACGAATATCGAAGGGGTCAATGTTAAAATATCCGACAGCGTCAAGCTGATCAACGACGCCAGCGAGATGACCGGCACACATGGCCGCGATTTGATGGAAACGGCAGAAAAAGCGACAAGCCAGCTTGTCACCCTTCTGTCGCAAATGACTGAATCCAATAACGCTCACCAGACAATGGTTGAGACCGCTACCCAGCGTCTGACGGATGCACGGGCAGCCATGGAAAAAGAGCTGCAAATAATTGCCGAGTTGTCGGCGCGTGCTGTCGAACAAGTTATGGGAGCCGGATCGACACTTGCCATCCAAAGCGATGCTTTGCGTGCCAATCTCTCCGCCTCCGAATCCGCTCTATCCCAAGCTGCGGAAACGGTTCGCGAAGAAACGATCACCCTGCCTAACATTCTGGGCCGGAGCACAAAGGAAATCGAAAAAACAGCGGCAGCGTTCAAGAGCCAGACGGTGGAAATCTCCGAAGCCATGCTTAAGACGACAGACCGCTGCATCAACACGACGGGCACTATCCGCGATGTGTTAATGGACGAAGCCAAGAATATGGTGGGCGTCGTCGAAGTCGCTGACAAGACCTTGTACCAGTTTACATCCATCCTGACCAAACAGATCAATGCGATCAAGGATGGGACCTCGACGCTCAGCGACGAGCAAAAGGAACTGGCCGAAAAAGCAACACAGACTGTTGCTCAGCTCACAGCAGCAGGCAACAGGCTGACCCAGCTTCGTGGCGAAACGCAGGCGACCGCGGACAAGATCACGCATGACTTCGAGCTTATCGAAGCGAAAGCTGACGCGACCAACAAGAAACTCTCCAGCGCTGGCGCAACCCTGTTGCAACAAGTCGAACAGCTGGCCTCTGTCACTGAAAAGGCAGAAGGCAAGATGCTGGGGTCAAGCCAGAACTTCCGCGAACAACTTGAACGCGTCCGTGCGGGTGTTCAAACTCAGATCGACGACATCAATCGCGGTCTGATGCAAATCACAGCACAGCTGGATCGTACGGGTACCTCTTTGCGGTCATCCATGGCCAGCACGGTCATCGATGTCGAAAAAATCGCAGGACGCTTTGACCAAACAAGCAAGGAGACGGCAAACCAGCTCACGGATCGCACGGCTCGCATGCGCGTCGCGACGGAAGAAGTGGCCAAATTGCTCAACGGCTTTGGCGACCAGATCGATACATTGCTCGGACGTCTTGGAACGGCCAGCGAAGGGATCAAGCGTCACGAGACGGATCTTGTTGGCCATATGCAGCAAGCCTTCTCGCATCTCGGTGCGGTCGTTCAACGTCTGGATTCGACCAAGACTCTGGCCGATAACGTCAGCGAAGCTGCTATCAGCAAGTTGAATGAGGTCTCCCAGTCGGTTGAAAAGCAAATGCGCCATTTGGCCGAAGGCGGACAAACGGTGACCGAGATCATCCAAACCGTCTCGCAAACCTATGCCGATCAGGTCCAAAAAGTCTCGGGCGGGGTCATTAGTTCGCAAGAGCAAATCAATGCGATGACCAAGTCCATTGAGGACATGCAACAACGTACAGATCGTATGCGTGTCACCCTCAAACTTCAGGGTGAAGATTTGCTAGGTTCGCTGGAACAAATCCTTGCGCATCTTTCGGGTGCAGGCGATGCGATGAGCTCGGCCGTCGACGGCAACTTGCAACAAAAGGCCATCAACAGCCTGAAGAAAATCAGCTAAGGCTTTTGGGGGAGCCCCATGAAAAAAATTGCCATCTTAACGAGCGGCGGGGATTGCGCAGGTCTTAACGCCGTTATTCGCTCCGTTGTTATGTACGCAGCCCAAATCGGGTGGGAAGTTTATGGCATCGAAGATGGCACACAGGGGCTAATCGACCGACCCATCCGGGCACGGAAACTTGAACCGCAAGATGTCTGTGGCGCCGTTCTACGCATGGGAGGCACTTTTCTTGGTACGACAAACAAAGGTAACCCCTTTGCTTATCCGATGCCGGACGGTTCAACACAGGATATGTCGGAAACCATTATCGAAGGCTATCGCATGCTTGGCTGCGATGCCTTGATCGGCATTGGGGGTGATGGAAGCCTTGCGATTTTGCAAAAGATCGCCAAGCTTGGTGACATTCCGCTGATCGGCATTCCCAAAACAATCGACAATGATCTGGGCATGACCGAAACATCCATCGGTTTCGACACAGCTGTCGCCATTGCGACTGAAGCGCTGGATCGCCTCCAACCCACGGCGGCGAGCCATGACCGTATCATGATCCTTGAGGTGATGGGGCGCGATGCCGGACATATCGCCTTGTCGGCGGGTATCGCTGGTGGCGCGGATGTGATCTTGATCCCTGAGATCCCCTATTCTCTGGATAAAATTGCCAACCACATTCACACGATCCGTCAAAGCGGTCGTAACTTTGCCCTTATTATTGTCTCCGAAGCCGTCAAGACAGCCAAGGGTGATAATTTGATGAAATCCTTTTTCGGGGGTGAAAAACGTTTGGGCGGCATCGGCCAATATTTAGGCGCCGAAATTGCCAAACTCTGCCAAACTGAAACGCGGGTTACCGTTTTGGGCCATGTTCAACGCGGCGCGCCACCCAGCCCGCAAGATCGCCTCCTTGCTTCGGCCTTTGGCATTCATGCCGTTAATTTGCTCCGCCATGGCCGCTATGATCGCATGGTCGCTTGGTCGCATCGCGAGGTCATTGACGTTCCGATATCAGAGGCCACAGCCAAATATCAAGCCGTTGATCCTGAAAGCTCTTTGGTTAAAACGGCTCGCGGCCTTGGAATCTGTTTGGGCGACTAGCCCCTTTCTCCCTGTGCCCTTACCAAAGCTTAAGCTTTTTCCGCTATAATCGAGGGTTGGGCCATGTGAATAGACAGGAAATTTCTTCCTTTTTACGCTACAATACAGTTTCGTGGTTCGTTTGTATCAATTTGTGAAGGAGAATGCCGATGGCTTTAAGACAACGCATTGAATCTCTGAGAAAACGTCACGCTGAAATCGAGAACCAGCTCCAATCCGAGGAATCCAGACCCTTTCTAAATGAGGCAAGAATTCAAAAGCTTAAAAAGGAAAAACTAGCCCTGAAAGACGAGATTGGACGTCTCGCGGTCGAACAAGTCGTTGCGGCTTAATAATAGCCTTTCTGCAACGCTCCAAATTAGTGGCAAAGGGCCGGATGCTTAACATCCGGCCCTTTTTCATGGGCATTATGCAGTTGAAACCATTTCCAAACCATCCTTTTTGCCCCCCCCAACCCCTGTATAATGTTCCATCGCTCAAAGTTAGCTACGCAAGATCCAAAGAAGGCCTTAAGGGTGCTCCCGTCGGCGAAAAAACAGCAAAGCATTTTATGCGTGACGCCACTGTCAATCCGACCCAGAGCGACGCCTTCGCCACGAAGAATATGGATGTCGTAAACTACTTTGCCCATTTCTGTGAAAAGGAACCAGAACCGACTATCCTGAACGTCAACCGTTTTATTGCCTGTAAAGACATCGCAGCCGTCGGTTCATGGCAGGTTTCATTTGACCAATTCAAATGAAATTGTTCCCTGTCACTGGACGGTTGTTGTGGGACATGATGATGCGAATGGCTCTCTTAAATTTTTTCATCTCCATTCCTCGACTCAGGAACATACGCTTCTTGCCGACAGTTTTTCGCAGAAAGGCCGCACCATCCATCGCCTGTTTCACGATGTCGCCAAGCATGTGGCAATCATTGGCGACAAACAGGCCGCTTGCGGCAATCCGACCGATGCCTATTACGCCACTTTCCCAAGCGCATTGATGAAAACGAAAGAAACACACCTTCTACTCGGTGCCAACAGCTTGACATGACTTCGGACGGTTTTACCATCCATGCCGGTCATATCAAGGAAACAAATCCGCATCTGGGCGAGATCAAGAACCGTCGCTTTAGCGCCGCGATCGATCTGCATGGCACTTTGGCCGTTTTCCATCTGTCACAGTACCCGAAGGAACCCGTCAGCCAAATGCCCTCGCGCGAAACCGCAAAGACCGTTAGCCACGACGATTTTGTTCGTCAGAACTTGATCAAACTATGGAGCACCTAATCTCCGCCAACACATCTTCAGCTCCCTTTGACGCATCAATAAGCGGCCAGAGAGGTGAAGATGGCGGGGTAAGGCTCTTACACCTATCCAACACGCCTCGGCACGCATCAGAGGCGTGCCCTTTTTCAGCAGATAGATTTTGGCCGCTTGCGCGTTCCGCCAGTCTTTGATCGATCCGTTCTCCCATTACTTCCCACGGAGCCGTCAACCAGAAAGCGCGGAAATCTACACCACATTCACAGGCAATTTCTTCCAGCTTGCCCCTTCTCTCTTCCGACCAGCCACCGGAGGCCTCAATCACGGACTGCCCTATTTTCAACTTCCTGCAGATTTGGCCATCATACAAAGCATAGACCCTTCCCATAACATCAGGCGCATAATCGGCATCAATCATCGTATAAGCAAGGTCATAGCCCAGCATCTCACGATGGGTCATATCGATGTCCATCACATAAGCGCTAGCCAGCGCAGGCACAGCCCGCCGTAGCCCATGGGCCAAGGTTGTCTTCCCTGCGCCCGTAAAGCCGCCAATCACCAGTAAAATTGGTTTCTTCATCACCCTTCTCGTATCGCTTTTCAAACAAAATCAAAACTAGCGCGAAAGCCCTAAAAAAGAAAAGAAAATGAAAGCTATCCACCCCCTTCTCCGTGCTTTTCATCTTATTCGAACGCGGCTATCCTGCGACTCATGTTTGCCTATATCATCCGACGCTTGCTGCTGATTATCCCGACCCTGCTGGGCATTATGATCCTGAACTTTATCATTGTTCAGGCGGCGCCTGGCGGACCGATCGAGCAGATTGTCGCCAAGTTGCAGGGCAATGCTGTCGAAGCCACCGCCCGGGTCTCCGGTGGCGGGTCTGATGTTGCAGGGCCCGGTCAGCATATGAAAGGCAATGAAGGCGCGGCGGCACAAGCCGTGACGTCCCGCTATAAAGGCGCGCAAGGTGTCGATCCTGAATTGATCCTTGAGCTGGAAAAGCAGTTTGGCTTTGACCAGCCCATGCATATCCGCTTTCTCAAGATGATGAAGAACTATCTGGTCTTTGACTTTGGCACATCCTATTTCCGAGATCAAAAGGTCTTTGATCTCGTTGTCTCCAAACTGCCTGTTTCAATATCGCTTGGGCTTTGGACAATGGTGATCGTCTATCTTGTTTCCATTCCGCTTGGCATCCGCAAGGCGGTAAAAGACGGCACCCCCTTTGACATCTGGAGCAGCGCGGTGATCATCACCGGCTATGCGATCCCAAGCTTTCTGCTGGCCATCTTTCTGATCGTCGTGTTTGCGGGTGGGCGCTATCTCGACTGGTTCCCGCTGCGCGGTCTTGTCTCCGACAATTGGCGCGAGCTCAGCACCCCAACCCTGATCCTCGATTATTTCTGGCACCTGACCTTGCCTCTCTTGGCCATGATTATCAGCGGTTTCGCGAGCCTGACGATGCTCACCAAAAACTCCTTTTTGGACGAGATCAACAAGCAATATGTTCTGACGGCCCACGCCAAGGGACTGGAGGAAAAGAATGTCCTCTATGGCCATGTGTTCCGCAACGCGATGCTGATTGTTATCGCTGGCTTTCCAGCGCATTTTATTGCAACACTCTTCACGGGCTCCTTATTGATCGAAGTCATCTTTTCTCTGGATGGGATGGGGCTCCTCGGCTTTGAATCCGCGATCAACCGCGACTATCCCGTGATGTTCGGCACGTTGTATTTCTTTACGCTTCTGGGGCTCATCATGAACCTGATAGGCGATTTGATGTATATGGCCGTCGATCCCCGCATTGATTTTGAATCGAGGGAGATGTGATGGCTTTGTTCTCACTCTCCCCCGTCGCAAAGCGCCGTTGGGCCAACTTTAAAGCGAACAAACGCGGCACATGGGCGCTTTGGATCTTCCTTGTTCTGTTCGTGCTCACCAGTGGTGCAGAGTTTATCGCCAACGACAAGCCCATCCTAATCAAGCTAGGCGAAACCTATTACACACCGATCTTTCAGAGTTATCCTGAGACAGCCTTTGGCGGCGACTTCGAAACCGAAGCACGCTATCGCGATCCATACCTTATCAATCTGATCAAAGAGAAAGGCGGATGGATGCTTTGGCCGCTCATCCCCTATTCCTATAATACCATCAATTATGATCTGGGTGGCCCGGCCCCTTCACCACCAACATCAGAAAACTGGCTGGGCACAGACGATCAAGGACGCGATGTGCTGGCGCGAGTCATTTACGGCTTTCGCATTTCCGTATTGTTCGGCTTGACACTGACACTATTCTCAACACTAATCGGCGTGAGCGCAGGCGCGGTGCAGGGCTATTTTGGCGGGCTTGTCGATCTCTCAATGCAACGCTTTATGGAAGTATGGGGCGGTATGCCCGTCCTCTATCTCCTGATTATCATGGCCTCTCTGGTCCAACCGAGCTTCTGGTGGCTGCTCGCCTTGATGCTTCTTTTTTCATGGATGCATCTGGTGCCCGTGGTACGTGCCGAATTTCTGCGCGCCCGCAATCTGGATTATGTCCGTGCGGCGAAAGCGATGGGCTTGCCCAATCGGCTGATCATGTTCCGCCATGTTTTGCCGAATGCAATGGTCGCGACACTGACCTATCTTCCCTTCGTCCTAAACAGCTCCATCACGACGCTGACGGCCCTTGATTTTCTCGGACTAGGCTTACCGCCCGGCTCACCATCGCTCGGCGAACTCCTCAACCAAGGCAAAAACAATCTTCAGGCACCATGGCTGGGCTTTAGCGGCTTTGTTACCGTCTCACTGATCCTGACTCTTTTGATCTTTATCGGGGAAGCCGTGCGCGATGCCTTCGACCCACGGAAAAATCAAGGAGGCAAAGCATGAGCCTTCTGAGCATCAAAAAGCTGTCCGTGACGTTTGGGCAAGGCGAGAACGCTGTCCGCGCCGTGAAAGAAGTCTCTTTTAACATTGAAAAAGGCGAGACGCTCGCGCTGGTCGGAGAATCGGGCTCCGGCAAGTCTGTCACAGCACTGTCCATCTTGCGCCTTCTGCCCTATCCCCATGCCAGCCATCCGGGCGGCAAGATCTTTTTCGGCGAGGAGGAAATCACTGACGCCAATGTCCGCAGCCTGCGCGGCAATCGCATCGCCATGATCTTTCAGGAGCCGATGACCTCGCTCAACCCGCTGCACACCATTGAAAAGCAGGTCAGCGAAGTCCTCTTCCTGCACAAGAACATGAACAAGGAACAGGCCCGCGCCCGCACACTGGAGCTGTTGGGTCTCGTCGGCCTGCCCGAGCCGGATAAGCGCCTGTCCGCCTATCCGCACGAACTTTCTGGCGGGCAAAGACAGCGCGTCATGATCGCCATGGCGCTCGCCAACGATCCCGACCTTCTCATCGCTGACGAGCCGACAACGGCGCTCGACGTGACCATTCAGGCGCAGATCCTCACGCTTTTAAAAGATTTGCAGAAACGTCTGGGCATGGCCCTGCTCCTCATTACGCATGATTTGAATATCGTACGCCCTATGGCCGACAAAGTCTGCGTCATGAAAGATGGCGAAATTGTCGAGCACTCCTCCTGCCTTGGTATCTTTAAAGCGCCTTGCCATCCCTATACCAAGATGCTGATCAACTCGGAACCTTCTGGTACCGCGATGCCTGTTTCGGCGAATGCGCCAACCCTTTTGTCCGCGCAGGATGTCAAAGTCTATTTCCCGATTAAAAAGGGTGTGCTTCGTAAAACCGTCGATTATGTGCGCGCCGTAGATGATGTTTCCCTTACCCTTCGGCGTGGCGAAACGATTGGCATCGTCGGTGAATCAGGCTCTGGCAAAACGACGCTGGGCCTTGCGCTTTTGCGCCTTCTTCAATCGCAAGGAACCATCTTGTTTAATGGCCATGATCTGTCAGCGCTGAAACAAAATGATATCCGTCCCTTCCGCAAACAGATGCAGATCGTTTTTCAGGACCCCTATGGCAGCCTCAGCCCGCGGATGACAGTGGGGGATATCATTGCCGAAGGTCTCGACCTTCACGGCCTCGCGGCCAACAAGGCGGAGCGTATGGCGCGCATCGAGCAAGCGCTTGGCGAAGTTGGTCTTGATCCCGCCATGCACAGCCGCTATCCGCACGAGTTTTCGGGCGGTCAGCGTCAAAGGATTGCGATCGCCCGTGCGATGATCCTGAATCCTTCACTCGTCGTTCTGGATGAGCCAACCTCGGCCCTTGACCGCACGGTGCAGGCGCAGATCATCGAGCTGCTGCGCAACCTTCAGGCCAAACACCATCTTTCCTATCTTTTTATCAGCCACGACCTTCATGTTGTCAAAGCGCTGTCGAATTATGTTTTGGTGATGAAGAATGGCCGTGTGGTCGAGCAAGGCGAAGCCGAGGACATCTTCAACGCTCCCCGTGAATCCTATACCCAAGCCCTCCTCAAGGCCGCTTTTAGGGGGTAGGCCCTGCACCCTGCTTTTAGGATGCACCAAAAATCACCAGAGAAGGCCCGTGAGGGCCCTAAAAAGACTCGCCCGCCACTTCACTAGCCTAGAACTTTACGCTTATCCAGCGCTATAATTTAAGCCTTTATGACTATATTGGGAAATATAGTTAATTTTGATCTATAAAATTCCAGCAAACACCAATCGTCTGCTTCTTTCATTTGAAGCTGTGTGGATACCCTATCAAGTCGGGCATGACAACGTTTCTCCTGAAACCACTTCTCCATTTCCTATCGATGTCATTCCCGCGAAAGTACGGAGCCAAATGACGGCAAAACCTCAGACACAAAAAACCCGCCGTTTGGCGGGTTTTTTCTTAAACCAACAAAATAGCGCTTAGGCTGCTTCGTTGGCATCTTTCTCGACGAGGACAGAAACCTGACCGCCGGCCTTTTCGACCATAGCGACAGCGCCTTCTGAAGCACCGGAAACAGTAATGTCGATCTTGACCTTCAGCTCGCCCTTGGCCAAAAGACGGACGCCGTCTTTTGCACGTGCGACAACACCAGCTTCAAGGAGTATATCCTCGTTGATCGGCTTCTTCGCATCAATACGGCCATCATCGATCGCCTGCTGCAAGCGGCCCGTGTTCAGGATCGCATAATCCTTGGGGAACAGGCTCTTGAATCCGCGCTTTGGCAAACGGCGATGCAATGGCATCTGGCCACCTTCAAAGCCCTTGATCGAAACGCCCGTGCGCGCCTTCTGGCCCTTCACGCCGCGTCCGCAGGTTTTGCCCTTGCCCGAGCCAATGCCACGGCCAACCGTAATCGGCTTTTTGCGGGCTCCCGGATTATCGCGCAAATCGTTCAACTTCATGTCTTTGTCCCTTTACTCAAAATCAATCTGGCTTATTCGCCTTCAACCATTACCAAATGGCTAACCTTGCGGATCATGCCGCGAACAGCGGGCGTATCCTCAAGCTCGCGACGCGAACGGACCTTCCCCAAACCGAGGCCAGCCAATGTTTCCTTCATGCCCGGCTTTGCGCCCGCAACGCTCACGCGTTGGACTACAATGAGGGTCTTGCCAGACTTCTTCTCGGCAACCTTCTTCGCAGGTGCAGCCTTCTTCACCGGAGCTTCCGCTTTGGCCGGAGCCGCTTTCTTTGCGGGCGCTGCCTTTTTCTTTGCAGCTGTTGTCGTCTTTGTCTCTGTCATCTCAACCAACCTTTATCAACGCCCGAAAGGGGCATCCTTACGTGATTACTTCGAGTCCTTGCCCTCGCTGGCATAATCAGCCGTCTTGCGGCCCAGAACTTCGCTCACCTTCTTGCCACGACGCATCGCAACCGAGCGCGGGCTGACAACTTGATCCAAAGCATTAAAGGTCGCCTTGATCATGTTATGCGGATTGGATGTTCCGACAGACTTGGCAACAATGTCCTGAATGCCCAAGGCTTCAAACACAGCGCGCATCGGCCCACCGGCAATGATACCTGTGCCCGGAGGCGCTGCACGCAAAATAACGCGGCCCGAACCATAAACGCCCACCACATCATGATGCAACGTACGGCCTTCGCGCAGAGGGACGCGGCGCATATCGCGTGTCGCGTTTTCTGAACCCTTCCGAATAGCCTCGGGGACTTCACGCGCTTTACCCATGCCGTAACCGGCTTTACCTTTGCCATCGCCTACGACAATAAGGGCCGCCATCGAAAAGCGCTTACCGCCCTTCACAACCTTGGCCACGCGGTTGATGCCAACGAGCTTTTCAATGTGCTCGCTGCCTTCGCGCTCTTCGCGATTTTCCGATTCAGATTTCTTGGACTTCGCCATGTTATTCCCTAACTCCTATCGAGACGATCAATTAGAAATCGAGACCAGCTTCACGAGCCGCCTCGCCCAACTCCTTCACGCGACCTTGGTAGGAATAGCCCCCACGGTCGAACACAACCTTATCGCAACCAGCATCTTTTGCGCGCTTGGCCAAAAGCTTGCCAACGGCACTTGCCGCACCTTTGTCGGCGCCAGTCTTGAGCGACTTGCGCAAATCAGCGTCAAGCGTCGAAGCCGCAGCTACTGTTACGCCCTTCGTATCATCAATGATCTGCGCATAGATATTCTTGCCCGAGCGATGAACCGACAAACGAGGGCGACCTTCCGACTTCACTTGAAGCTGGCGGCGGTTGCGCTGTCTGCGGCGCTCAAACTTTTCTTTGGCGTTCAACATGTCCCTAATCCTTATTTCTTCTTACCTTCTTTACGACGGATCTGCTCGCCGGCATAACGGATGCCCTTGCCCTTGTAAGGCTCTGGCTTCTTCATCCCGCGGATTTCGGCAGCAACTTGTCCGACCATCTGCTTGTCAAAGCCGGAGATCAGCAACTGCGTTGGCTTTTCCGCTTTGATTTCAATTCCGGCCGGCGCCTGATAGCGCACTTCGTGGCTAAAGCCCAGCTGAAGAACAAGATCCTTACCCTGCATCGCTGCACGGAAACCGACGCCTTCGATCTCAAGCACTTTCTTAAAGCCTTCGCTTACGCCCTTGACCATATTAGCCACACGATTACGGATCGTTCCCCACATCATGCGCGCTCGCGCAGACTGAGAAACAGGCTGAACCGAAATCTTGCCATCGGCGAGTTCGACTTTAACCTCAGCAGGATAATCCAAGCTCAAGGTTCCAAGCTTCCCTTTGACAACGACCGTGTTGCCCTTGATCTCAGCGCTGACGCCCTGAGGCAAGGAAACAGGATGTTTACCTACACGCGACATGACAGACCCTCAACTCTCTTCCAATTAGAATACACGGCACAAGACTTCGCCGCCCACATTCTGGCTGCGCGCCTCGTTATCCGAAAGAACGCCATGCGGCGTCGACAAAATCGAAATACCCAGCCCGTTGAACACGCGACCAAAGTCCTTGATGCCCGCATAAACGCGACGGCCCGGCTTCGACACACGGTCAATCTTGCGGATACACCCGATACCTTCGTGATACTTCAGCTCGATCTCAAGAACCATCTGGCCCTTGACCTGCTGAACCTCACGATAGCCGCGGATATAACCTTCACGCTGCAAGGCGTCCAAAACGCGCTTGCGGAAACTGGATGACGGACACGCAACAACCGGCATTTTAGCCATTTGGCCGTTGCGAATACGTGTCAGCATATCTCCCAATGGATCACTTAGTGACATCCATACCTCCCTTACCAGCTCGACTTGATCACACCGGGGATCTGGCCATCCGAGGCCAGTTCGCGCAATGCGATACGAGATAATTTAAACTTACGATAGAAACCGCGGGGACGACCGCTCAACTCGCAACGGTTACGGATACGGGTCTTGGACGAATTGCGCGGCATCTTGGCCAGCTTCATCACGGCCTCCATGCGCTCGCCCATATCCGTTTCCTTGTCACGAATGATGGCCTTCAATGCCTCACGCGTCGCGTGCTTGTTCTTGGACATGCTGCGGCGGCGATTGTTTTTTTCGATCATGCCTGTTTTGGCCATAGTCTTTCCTTCCCCTTAGCTCTGGAACGGCATATTGAAGCCACGGAGCAGAGCAAGGGCCTGTTCATCCGTTTCAGCCGTTGTACAAATAACGATGTCCATGCCACGGATCTCATCGATCTTGTCATATTCGATTTCAGGAAACACGATCTGTTCCTTCAACCCCATGGCGTAATTGCCGCGCCCGTCAAAGCTCTTGACCGAGATGCCGCGAAAATCGCGGATACGAGGCATAGCGACCGTGATCAGACGATCAAGAAACTCGTACATACGTTCACGGCGCAGCGTAACCTTACAGCCGATACCTAGACCACCGCGGAGCTTGAAGCTCGCGATCGCTTTGCGCGACTTGGTGATCACAGGCTTTTGACCAGCAATCAGCGTAAGCTGATCGGCTGCATTCTTGGCCTTTTTACTATCAGAAACTGCCTCACCAACGCCCATATTGATGACGATCTTTTCAAGCTTTACAGCCTGAAGCGTATTCGTCAGGCCGAATTGTTTCATCAATTCGGGGCGAATGATTTCTTCGTATTGGCGCTGCAAACGCGGAATGTATTTATCTTTTGCTTTGGCCGTCATGGCTATCTCTCTTCCCTTACTCGATCACTTCACCCGAACGCTTGGAAACGCGTGTCTTGGAACCATCTTTAGCAACCTTGATGCCGACGCGTGTTGCTTTGCTATCCTTTGGATCAATCAAAGCGACGTTCGACGCGTGGATCGAAGCTTCAATCTGCTTGCGGCCGCCCTGAGGATCCGTCTGCGACGGCTTCACATGGCGTGTCATACGATTAACGCCGACAACGACAACGCGATTTTCCTTTGGCAGAACCTGCTTCACAACGCCCGTCTTGCCCTTATCCTTACCGGCGATAACAACGACGTTATCGTTCTTTTTGATCTTCATCTTCACGGACATCACAGAACCTCTTCAGCGAGCGAAATAATTTTCATGAAGCCCAGATTGCGAAGCTCGCGAGTCACCGGGCCAAAGATACGGGTGCCGATAGGCTCCTTATCCTTATTGATCAAAACGGCAGCATTCTGGTCAAAGCGGATGACCGAGCCATCTTCACGCTTCAGCGCATATTTCTGGCGCACGATGACTGCCTTGTGTACGTCACCCTTCTTTACACGGCCACGAGGAATGGCATCACGAATTGATACGACGATGATATCGCCGACTTCCGCCACCATGCGCTTGGAGCCGCCAAGAACCTTTACACAGAGCACCTTTTTGGCACCGCTGTTGTCCGCTACATCGAGGACTGTTTCCATCTGGATCATTTGTTTAATCCCACTTTCACAAAACTGTCTGTTACCTAAACCTGTTTGCTGGTGATTGCCGATTACTCAACAACAGTCCAGCGCTTGCTCTTGCTAATCGGCGCACTTTCGATGATCGAAACCGTCTCGCCAACCTTATGCGCATTGTTTTCGTCATGCGCTGTGTACTTCTTCGACTTGCGGATGTACTTTTTATAAATCGGGTGCATAACCTTGCGCTCAACAAGAACTGTTACAGTCTTGTCGCACTTGTCGCTAACGACGGTTCCTTGCAATACACGACGCGGCATACTCTGTTCTCCTTACTTTGCCGAACCGGCGGCTTGACGTTGACGCTCACCGAGGACGGTCTTGATCTTGGCTATCTCTTTGCGAACCGCTGTTGCGCGCGCCGTATTGGCGAGCTGGCCGGTCGCCTTTTGAAAACGCAGGTTGAACTGTTCTTTGCGCAGCTCCAACTCGCGATCCTTAAGCTCTTTATCTGTTTTCAACCGAACATCGGCTGCTTTCACACTATTCTTCGACATCTCTTTTCGTCCTCTTTACGCCATTTCGCGTTGAACAATCTTCGTCTTGATCGGCAGCTTGGCCGCGGCAAGCGTAAACGCTTCGCGCGCAACGGCCTCTGGCACGCCATCCAGCTCGAACATGATACGGCCCGGGTGAACACGACAAGCCCAGAATTCAGGCGAACCCTTACCAGAACCCATGCGAACTTCGGCAGGCTTCTTTGACACCGGAACATCCGGGAATATCAAAATCCAAAGACGTCCCTGACGCTTGATTGCACGAGTGATCGCACGACGGGCCGCTTCGATCTGGCGCGCGGTAATACGTTCTGGCTCCAAAGCCTTCAAACCGATCGAACCGTAGTTCAAACGGAAGCCACCTTTAGCGGCTCCATGAATGCGTCCCTTATGAGCCTTGCGGTATTTTGTACGTTTCGGTGATAGCATGTTACCCTACCTTCAATCCCTTAATCTTCGCCTGTGTTACGAGCGAACCTGAGTATTCTCCAAAGCACGCTTTTCCTGAGCCATCGGGTCATGGTCAAGGATTTCGCCCTTGTAGATCCAAACCTTCACGCCGCAAGCGCCCATAGTCGTATGCGCCGTCGAGACGCCGTAATCCAGATCGGCACGAAGCGTGTGCAACGGAACGCGACCCTCGCGATACCACTCCATACGCGCGATTTCAGCACCACCCAAACGCCCGGAACAATTGATACGAATACCAAGCGCACCCAAACGAAGCGCAGATTGAACCGCACGCTTCATCGCACGACGGAACGCAACACGACGCTCCAGCTGTCCGGCGATGTTGTCAGCAACCAACTTGGCGTCGATTTCTGGCTTGCGGATTTCAACGATGTTCAGCGAAACCTCAGCCGACGTCATCTTCGCGATTTCACCGCGTAGCTTTTCGATATCAGCCCCCTTCTTGCCGATAACGACGCCCGGACGAGCCGAATGAATGGCCACGCGGCATTTGCCCGAAGGACGTTCAATCGTAATGCGCGCCACGCTAGCTTGCGGACCAAGCTTCTTCATCAAAAAGCGGCGGATCTTCAGATCTTCGTGCAGCATATCGGCATAGCCCTTATCGGCGAACCAACGGCTGTCCCACGTGCGATTGATGCCTACGCGCATGCCAACTGGATTGACTTTCTGACCCATGACTTATGCTCCCTGGGCAGCTTCAGCTGCTTTCTTTGTTGAAACCTTCTTGCTCTTCTTGGCGTCGCCCTTCTTCGCGTCAGCAACGGCGCGGCGAGAAGCCTTCTTCTGATCAGCAAGCGAGCCCACCTTTGTTTCCTGAACAACGATGGTCAGGTTGCTAAAGGGCTTTTCGATGCCGGCGCTCTTGCCACGACCACGGGCATGGAAGCGCTTCATCACAAAGCTGCGACCGCACCATGCTTCAGCAACAACCAGACGATCAACATCCAAAGAGTGATTGTTTTCGGCATTCGCAATCGCGGACTGCAAAACCTTTTTGACTTCGTTAGCAACGCGACGCTTTTCAAACGTCAGTTGCGTCAGCGCTGCGCTGGCACTCTTGCCGCGAATGCTGGCCGCGACCAAATTCAGCTTGCGTGCGCTGGAGCGAATAGACGACGCCTTGGCCATAGCCTTATCTTCCGGCAAGCGTCTTTCGTTTTTCGACTGGCTCATCAGACTTTCCCCTTAATCCTTACTTCTTCCCGCCTTTTTTATCGGCAGCCGTATGGCCACGATAGGTGCGGGTCGGCGCAAACTCGCCAAACTTGTGGCCGATCATATTTTCGGTCACAGACACCGGCAAAAACTTGTTGCCGTTATAAACACCGAAGGTGAGACCGACAAATTGCGGCAAGATGGTTGAACGGCGCGACCAGATCTTGATGATGTCATTACGACCAGACTGGCGGGCCTTTTCAGCCTTCTTCAACATATACCCGTCTACAAACGGGCCTTTCCATACTGCACGTGTCACGTTGTGCTCTCCTTCTTACTTCTTCTGGTTGTCGCGACGCTTGTTGGCGCGGCGGACAATCATATGATCGGTTCTCTTGTTCTTGCGCGTCTTCACGCCCTTCGTGCCAACGCCCCAAGGTGTGACAGGATGACGGCCACCAGAGGTACGGCCTTCACCGCCGCCATGGGGATGATCGATCGGGTTCATCGCCACGCCGCGAACGGTCGGACGAACACCCATCCAACGACGGCGACCGGCTTTGCCCAACTTCACGTTGCCGTGATCGGCATTCGAAACAGCGCCAACCGTCGCCATACAATCTTGCGGCACGTGGCGAAGCTCACCAGAGCTGAGCTTGACCAGAGCGTGACCGGCATCGCGGCCAACGATCTGAACATAGGTGCCCGCGCTGCGCGCAATCTGGCCGCCCTTGCCGGGGCGAAGCTCAACATTGTGTACGATCGTGCCGACAGGAATGTTCTTAATCAGCATGGCGTTGCCAGGCTTCACGTCAACCTTGTCGCCCGACACGACCTTGTCGCCAATCGATAAACGCTGTGGCGCAAGGATATAGGCCTGTGTACCGTCTTCATATTTGATCAGCGCGATGAATGCCGTACGGTTAGGATCATACTCTAGACGCTCGACAACTGCCGTGATGTTGTGCTTCTTGCGCTTGAAATCAACCATACGATAACGACGCGCATGACCGCCGCCGATATGGCGTGTCGTGATACGACCCGTGTTGTTGCGCCCACCGCTCTTGGTCAAACCCTCGGTCAATTTCTTGACAGGCTTGCCCTTCCACAGTTCCGAACGATCAACCTGAACGACCTGACGAAGGCCGGGGGTTACGGGATTATATTTCTTTAATGCCATAGTCCTATCCTCAACCCATTAAAGGCCAGTTGTGATATCAATCGTGTTGCCCGCTGCGAGAGTCACAATGGCGTATTTCACGTCACTGCGCTGACCCATACGACCACGGAAACGCTTGGTCTTACCCTTGCGGTTGTGCGTGTTGACAGCCTCGACCTTCACATTAAACAGCTTCTCGACCGCATCTTTGATCTCCGGCTTGTTGGCCGTGCCCAAAACGCGGAACGTAACCTGATTGTGCGCCGAATTATTCGTCGCCTTTTCGGTGATGACCGGCGACAGAATAATCTGGTAATGGCCGGGCATAATCTTGTCTGTTGCTTTCGTCTTGCTCATTATTTCAGCCTCTCTTGCAGCTGCTCAACCGCGTTCTTGGTCAAGACCAAGGTCTCGCGACGGAGAATGTCATACACATTGGCGCCCTGCTCCGGCAGCACATCCACAGTTGGGATGTTACGTGCAGCCTTGGCAAAGTTTTCATCCAAGTTCGCACCATCAATGATCAAAACAGACTTCAGTCCCATCTTGACCAGCTTTTCATTCAGAGCCTTCGTCTTGAAATCAGCCGCCTTGGCTTCGTCAATGACGATAAGCTTGCCATCCTTGTTCTTAGACGACAGTGCCATGCGCAAGGCCAAAGCACGCAAACGCTTGGTCAAGCTGTGTGCATGATCACGAACGACCGGCCCAAAGATAACCGCACCACCACGGAACTGCGGCGAACGCTTAGAGCCCTGACGCGCATGACCTGTGCCCTTTTGCGAATGCGGCTTCTTGGTCGTGCCAGCAATGGCCCAGATTTCCTTGGTTGCGTGATTACCGGAGCGAGCCTTGGCACGCTGCCAGTTGACCATACGGGCCAAGATGTCACGGCGCGGTTCAAGCGCAAAGACGGAGTCCATCAGCTCAATCGAGCCGACTTCCTTATTCTCAAGATTTTTTACTGCTACTTTCATCTTGTAACCCTTACCTCAATTCCAACCGTGGGCCGACATTGCCGTTGGCCGCAGAGATTCTGGATGCCTCATAAACAAGAGCACCTACATCGCTGCGCTTGACGAACATGCGGCTGACGCCTTCGTGTGCACAATCAGTCGCCAATGTCAGAGCACGGTCATAACGTTCACCCTTCAACTGGTTCAAGTCAGCAGCCGTGGCAAACACGCCATTAAAAAAATCCCTTGAGACACCGCGCAAAGCATCTACACGCGAGGGGGCAACCGCTATAAATGTCTCGCCAAGACAAGGAAGAATGTCCTCAATCAAGCCCGGCTCGACACTAGCCGCACGGACTAGCGTCGCTACAGAAGTGGCCTTATCCCCGAAAACGCCAAGGCGATACATCATGTTACGGGCCGCAAGGGCGATTTGCTCGCTTTTGCTTAAAACGACTGGCGCACTCATGCCGCACCTCCAGCTACTTTGACGCCTGCTGGCATCGGAGCTTCTTTTGGCAGCGGGCACTTGACCGCATCACGAACTTCAACATAGCCGCCCTTAGCACCAGGCAAGCTGCCATGAACAAGGAGCAAACCCTGTTCAAGATCAACGCCTTCAATACGAAGGTTTTGCTTGGTCACGCGGCGGACACCCATATGACCCGCCATCTTCTTGTTCTTGAACACGCGGCCCGGATCCTGACGTTGACCCGTCGAACCATGGCTACGATGTGAGATCGAAACACCGTGCGTTGCGCGTAAACCACCAAAGTTGTAGCGCTTCATAACACCGGTAAAACCCTTACCAATCGACGTGCCCGTAACATCGACATATTGCCCGACAACAAAGTGTTCGACCGAAAACTCTGTACCAACGTCGAGGACGGCATCTGGCGTCACGCGGAATTCGACAAGCTTAGCCTTGGGCTCAACCTGCGCCGCGGCAAACTGGCCGCGCTCCGGCTTCGTTGTGTTCTTGATCTTCTTGGAACCGGCGCCAATCTGCAAAGCTACATAGCCGTTCTTTTCCTGTGTACGAACGCCTACTACCTGACAATTGTCAAGCTGCAGAACCGTTACAGGAACATGCTTGCCCGATGCGTCGAAAAGGCGAGTCATGCCAATCTTTTTGGCAATCAGGCCGGGACGTTTCTTTGACCCTGTCGCATTCGTCATTGTTGTCTTCCTCTTTCTCAATCGTACAGCAAAGATGTTTTAAAATCAGCGCTTAACGATACAAACTTAAACTCTAATCTCAACATCCACACCGGCGGCCAAATCGATCTTTGACAAAGCATCAATCGTCTGGGGCGTCGGCTCCAAAATATCCAGCAAGCGGCGATGCGTGCGGATCTCAAACTGATCACGCGACTTCTTGTCAACGTGAGGGCCACGGTTAACCGTGAAAGCCTCGCGCCAAGTTGGCAGCGGGATCGGCCCACGGACGCGTGCGCCAGTGCGCTTGGCCGTGCTGATAATCTCGGCGACCGATTGGTCGAGCATGCGATGATCGAACGCCTTAAGGCGGATGCGTATCGTTTGCGTGTCCATAAAATCCTCTCTGTCGTGCTATTTTCGTTGGGCACGAACCAACTTCTTGTTTCTTGTCGTTTGGGGGGGCGGGCCGCTCCATCTGGAACGACCCGCATCCCTATTCACTTACTCAATGATCTTTGCCACAACACCGGCGCCGACCGTACGGCCACCTTCGCGGATAGCAAAGCGCAGACCTTCGTCCATAGCGATCGGAGCGATCAGCGTGATGTCAACAGAGATGTTGTCACCAGGCATAACCATTTCCGTGCCAGCAGGAAGCGTCACTTCACCAGTTACGTCCGTCGTACGGAAGTAGAACTGCGGACGATAGTTGGAGAAGAACGGCGTATGACGGCCACCTTCGTCCTTGGTGAGAATGTAGCATTCGGCCTTAAACTTTGTGTGCGGCGTGATCGAACCGGGCTTTGCCAAAACTTGGCCACGCTCAACTTCTTCACGCTTTGTGCCACGGAGCAACGCACCGATGTTGTCGCCGGCCTGACCTTGGTCAAGCAACTTGCGGAACATTTCAACGCCCGTAACTGTTGTCTTCTGCGTAGCCTTCAGACCGACGATTTCGACTTCTTCGTTGACCTTGACGATGCCGCGCTCGACACGACCCGTCACAACGGTACCGCGGCCAGAAATCGAGAATACGTCTTCAATCGGCATAATGAACGCGCCGTCAATCGGACGCTCTGGTGTCGGGATAAAGCTGTCAACAGCTTCCATCAACTTGTCGATCGCCTGATTGCCAAGCTCTTCGCTGCTATTTTCCAAGCAAGCCAAGGCAGAACCACGAATGATCGGGGTTTCGTCGCCAGGGAACTGATACTTGTTGAGAAGGTCACGGATTTCCATTTCAACCAACTCAGCTAGTTCGGGGTCAGCCATGTCCATCTTGTTCATGAAGACGACGATAGCGGGAACGCCAACCTGACGAGCAAGCAAGATGTGCTCACGTGTCTGGGGCATCGGGCCGTCAGCAGCGGAAACAACGAGGATCGCGCCATCCATCTGGGCCGCACCGGTGATCATGTTCTTGACGTAGTCGGCGTGTCCCGGGCAGTCAACGTGCGCATAGTGACGATTGGCTGTTTCATACTCAACGTGAGCCGTCGAGATCGTGATACCACGTGCCTTTTCTTCAGGAGCCGCATCGATTTGGTCATACGCTTTAAACTCGGCGCCGCCCTTTTCAGCCAAACGCTTTGTAATGGCTGCCGTCAACGTCGTCTTACCATGGTCAACGTGACCGATGGTGCCGATGTTAACGTGTGGTTTTGTACGTTCAAACTTTGCCTTTGCCATTTTACTTCTCCATTGGTTGAAGGACTTCTAACTAACTTACTTTCCAAAAGCGCCGGAACGCTTCAAACTCAAAAACTTAACCTGCCAGCTTCGCTTTGACTTCCGCCGCGACTTGAGCTGGAACCTGTTCATAATGGTCGAACTCCATCGTGAACAAAGCGCGGCCCTGCGTCATCGAACGCAAGCGATTGACATAACCAAACATGTTGGCCAGTGGCACCATAGCATTGACGACATTCGCGTTGCCGCGCGTGTCCATACCCGTGACCTGACCACGGCGGCTGTTAAGATCGCCGATCACGTCACCCATGTAATCTTCCGGCGTCACAACTTCGACCTTCATGATCGGCTCGAGCAGTACTGGCGACGCCTTCTGCAAGCCTTCCTTGAACGCCGCACGAGACGCAATTTCAAAAGCGAGCGCCGACGAATCAACATCATGATACGCACCGTCAACAAGCGTTGCTTTGAAATCGATCATCGGGAAGCCCGCGACGACACCGTTTTCAAGTGACCCCTTCAGGCCCTTTTCAACACCCGGGATGTATTCCTTAGGAACCGCACCACCGACAATCTTCGATTCAAATGTGAAGCCCATACCGGGTTCTTGGGGTTCAAACTCAAGAACAACACGCGCAAACTGACCCGAACCACCGGACTGCTTCTTGTGCGTGTAATCGATCGACGACTTCTTGGTGATCGTTTCACGATAGGCAACCTGAGGATCGCCGACCACAACTTCGCAGTTGTAGGGCGCACGGCGCAAGATATCGACCTTAATATCAAGGTGGAGTTCGCCCATGCCCTTGATGACCGTTTGACCTGTTTCGTGATTGACCGACAAGGTGAAAGAAGGGTCTTCCTGTGCCAAACGCAAAAGAGCGTTGGTCATCTTGTCCTGATCCGCTTTCGACTTGGGCTCGATAGCCATTTCGATAACGGGATCCGGGAATTCCATCTTTTCAAGAACGATCTGCTTCGCGGTATCACAAAGAGTATCGCCAGTCTTGGT
>JAVEZQ010000011.1:0-61916 GCA_034002905.1 Alphaproteobacteria bacterium | reverse complement strand
CGAAATCAGGGTTTTAAAAAACGGTACTCTTGGGAAAGAGTGGCCGTTTTTTTTATGCGCCGATTTACCCACGTCTGAAAGGATGGGGTTGGGAATGCCGATTGGCGGGATCGGCGCTGTGGCGTGTGTCCGAAATCAGGGTTTTAAAAAACAGTACTCTTGGGAAAGAGTGGGCGTTTTTTTATGCGCCGATTTACCCGCGTCCCTGTAACCACCCTCCCTTAAGGGGAGGGAGGTTACGTCTCTCAACGGCAAGGGTGATTGCGGATAAGGTATAGGGATCCCCGCTATCCGCCTTTGCTCGCGAAGCGAACTATGGCCAGACAAGTCGCGGGAGTAACATGTGAGATATTAGTTAAGAGGATTAGCAATACCCGCCGCCCGTTTTTTGGCGGCTTTTTTTATAAGCTAGTGTGAACAGGGAAGGAGGCAGGCATAAGTGACAGAAGAAAATATTGAACCGACGGAAAGGGATTCAGCAAAAAGGAAATCGTCAAAGACGGTGAAAAAAAAGACCGCGAAAAGAAAGCCATCAAAAATGACGGCGAAGAAAGCGGCAAGCAAAGGGATCGGCAAGGATGGCGCAACCAAAACACTTAAACGTCGCCTGACGCCAAAGCAAATCGAAAAACAGGTGAGGGAAGTTTTGATCGCGCTTTTGGATGAGAGCGAGAGTGACAGCGTGCGGGTCGCCGCCGCCAAGGCGCTGATGGATCGCCTTGATAAAACAGAGGCGTCCAAAAATAAACGTAAAGGAAAGGAAGGAGACGAGGCGGATGATGACAACAGGCACCGCGATGAAGAGGAAAGCGCTGCCGCCCTTGCCGAGGCGTGTGCCCTTCTTGCCGACATTGCCGCCGCCAAATCTGGCGGCGCTGCTGGCGCGGCTGCGGTGGATTAAGGCGGCAAGGCCTGCACAGCTCACGCCTGCTGGCAATTGGCGTATCTGGTTAATTCTTGCGGGGCGCGGTTGGGGCAAGACGCGCACAGGAGCCGAGGATATCGCGAATTATGCGCTCTGGAATGCAGGCGTGCGGGTCGGCGTGATCGCGCCGACTTATGCCGATGCGCGTGATGTCTGTGTTGAGGGCGAGAGTGGCTTGCTTCGTTTGATCCCGCCTGTCTGCCTCAAGGCGTGGCATCGCTCTACCGGTGATCTGGTTTTGATGAATGGAAGCCGCATCAAGCTGTTTTCTGCCGACCAGCCGGATCGTCTGCGCGGTCCGCAGCATCATCGTATCTGGTGCGACGAGCTGTGCGCTTGGCCCAGTATGGAGGCGTTTGATCAAATGTGGTTCGGGCTTAGATTGGGCAGCGATCCACGCGTTGTGATTACAACAACGCCACGAAACAGCGAATTGCTTCGCGATCTTGTGCGGCGCGGGGATGTGCATCTTACACACGGCAAGACCGATGATAATTGTGACAACCTTGCGCCGATTGTTCTGGAGCAGTTGAAAGCGCGATATGAGGGGACAAGGTTAGGCAGGCAGGAGCTGAACGCCGAACTCTTGGAAGATAGCGAGGATGCGCTGTTCCTGCGTGCCGATATTGATCGAAACCGTGTGCGGGATGCGCCGGAACTGGAGCGTGTGGTCGTCGCCGTCGATCCTGCGATGAGCAGCGGCGCGAAAAGTGACGAGACGGGCATTGTGGCGGCGGGGCTCGGCAGTGACGGGATGTTCTATATTCTGGATGACTGGTCTTGCCGCGCCAGTCCCGAAAAATGGGCTCAGAGGGCCGTCAAACTCTATGAAGAAAGGAAGGCTGATATGATTGTCGGTGAAGTGAATGCCGGTGGCGATTTGATCGGACGTTTGATCAAGCAAATCGCGCCGAAGATTTTGTTTAAACCTGTGCGGGCTCTGCGCGGAAAGGTGGCGCGGGCTTTGCCTGTCGCGGCGCTTTATGAGCAAGGGCGCGTGCGTCATGTGGGCAGCTTGCCCAAGCTTGAGGATCAGATGGCGACCTTTTCGCCGCGTGGTTTGGAAAAGAAATCTCCTGACCGCGTCGATGCGATGGTCTGGGCCGTCACCGAGCTGAGCGAAGCCGTGCGCGGCGAACCGCGCGTCAGGGTGTTGTGAGGGGAGATGGCAGGAAAGCCGGAGTCCATATAGCGCTGCCGGAAGAGGCGTGCGGTTGGTGCTTGTGGAAGTGGCGTTGTTTAGAAATATAACCACCTTCCCCTTGAGGGAGGGTCGAAAGCGCGAAGCACTTTCGGGGAGGGGTCGTTTATCGAATTTCGATGTTGGAAAGCAAGAGCCGTGGCGAAGACCATCACCCTGACCTCTCCCACAATTTCTTGGAACCTGACGGTTCAAGAAATTCTGACCCTCCCTCAAGGGGAGGGTGGTTAGGATAAAATCAAGGATAGTGAGGCCGCTTGGAAACAGGCGGGTTTTTTTATGAGAGGAAAAAAATGGATCATAGGTTTCAACAAATCGATGCGCCGCGAAAAGATTTGCACAGTATCGTCGAGAGGATGGCATTTCGCAGCTATCTTCGTACGGGGCAGGTACCGCTTGAGCTTAGAAGAATCTTGGTGATGACCGAGTCTTTAGAGGCGCTCGAAAAACATAACCCGAATTGGCCATCCCAACCTCGCGCCCCGTCTGGCCAACCCAATGGTGGCCAGTGGACGGACGGTGGGGCGGTAGGTGAGAATCCGTCGGCAGCGCCTCCCGATCAGGGGGAAATAGATGACCCGCCCTTGGAGCCGGTTTATCCTGTTGAGGAGATCCTCCTGACTGTGTTCGGTGGGCGCGGGGTTGTAGCAGTTGCGCGTAGGGCAATAATTTCGTCCGGAATATTTCAAAATCGAACCAGAGACAGAATAAATGGAGACGTTACGACAACAGAGCACGCGGCTGAAAGGCTATTGCAGAGGTCGATATCAGAGGGTGATATCAATACAGCTGTTGAAACAGCAAAAAGATCAGGGCAGATTAGCGAAAAACTAGGCAAGTATGGTACACTTCAAAGGATATATACCGGAAAGAATGGTGTCACAGTAGTTGTTGAGACCGAAGGGCGGAATGCAGGAAAAGTTATAACCGCGTATCGACCATAAGAAAGGAACCAAAGAAATGACTGTCATAAATGAAAGAATCATTAATTTACTATTTGAAGAAGACATCGAGGGGCTTCTGGCTGTGGGCACCCCGGCGGACGAATATGACGATGAGGCCGCGCAAATTGCGACCGCTTTGAAGGCGATGCCGCCATTGGACAGAACAGAACAGGCCATCATGGCGATGATCGCCATGATCTGGGGGCGATCCTTTAACCTTTCTGCCGAACAAGTCCAGCAAAGGCTACCAGCTTTTGAACGACTGGCGCGCAGGATCGTTAAGTCAGAGGAAAAGTTTCTATGAAATGGATCGCCGATTACCTGCAGGACACTCTGGAAATAGCCATGGAGCAAGCGCGTGATGATTTTGGCGTGCCGCTGGAAGCATGGAAGAGGGTGGAGTGAGGGCAAAGTCGTTGCAAATGAAGCTTAAACAGGCCGCTTGGAAACAGGCGGCTTTTTTAATGTGATATCACATTCGTGACACCATTGTGACTTTGGCGACGAGGGTTAGCGAAAAGGGTGTTTGGATCCCCGCTATCCGCCTTTGCTCGCGAAGCGAGCTATGGCGCGACAAGTCGCGGGGATGACATACATAAGGGTTTAATCATCAACAACTGAAAAGAGAGGACAACATGGGATTAAAGGATCTCGTGGCGCGATTTGTGCGCCCGGAAGTAAGTGCAGAATTGCGGGTGAAAGCCAGCGCGTCGGGCCCGATGATCGCATGGAGCGGCGTGGGTCGTCCGAAATGGACGCCGCGCCGTTATGACCAGCTCGCGGATCAGGGCTATGTGCGCAATGTTGTTGCCTATCGATGCGTCAGCATGATTGCGAGCGCCGTCGCCAATGTTCCGTGGCTCCTTTACGATAAGAGCGGTCAAGAAGTCGAGACGCACCCGCTTCTTGATCTGCTTGATCAACCTAATCCCATGCAGGATGGCGCGAGTTTTCTTGAGGCGCTGGTTGTTAATTTGCAGACGGCAGGCAACGCCTATATCGAGGCGGTGCGCCCCGATGAAGAAGACGCGCCGACCGAGCTTTACCTGCTGCGCCCCGATAGAATGAAAGTCATCCCTGGCCCGACAGGCTTGCCGATTGGGTATGAATACACTGTCGATGGCAAGGTTGCGCGATGGAGCGTGCATCCTGTCACGGGTGAATGCGGGATTTTGCATTTGCGGCATTTTCATCCGCTCGATGACTGGTACGGGCTCGCGCCGCTGGAGGCCGCGTTGCTGTCGGTCGATCAGCATAATGCCGCCAGCGCATGGAACCAGTCGCTTCTTAATCAGGGGGCGCGGCCTTCGGGTGCGCTGGTTTATGCGCCAAAGGAGGGGCCGAATACATTAAGCGACGAGCAAGTCTCGCGACTTCGTGACGAAATGGATCAGCATTTCACAGGTCGCCGCAATGCGGGTCGTCCATTGATCCTTGAAGGCGGGCTTGAGTGGCGGGAGATGAGCCTGTCGCCCAAGGAGATGGATTGGCTCGCCGGACGCGATGCAGCGGCGCGCGACATTGCGCTGGCTTTTGGCGTGCCTGTGCAGTTGATCGGCATTCAGGGCGCGCAGACCTATGCCAATATGCAGGAAGCGCGGCTCGCCTTTTACGAAGAGACGGTCTTGCCGCTCCTGTCGCGCATGGTCGAGGCGTTTGATCATTGGTTGTGTCCCCTGTTCGATGGCGATTTATCGCTGGATTACGACGAGGATGAGGTCAGCGCGCTTACGTCGCGCCGCGATATTCTGTGGGACAAGCTGCAGAAGGTGGACTTCCTGACCATCAATGAAAAGCGCGAGGCTCTTGGTTACGGCCCCGTCGAGGATGGCGATAGGCTGGGGTTAAGATAACGAAAGATAACCATGCGCCGCCATTGCTTTGAGAGTGATTATAGCACCGTCTGGAAACAGGCGGCTTTTTTTATGGGCTAACAAAAACAGGAAAAGGAGGACAATGACAATACATCATTTGAACCGGCCACTGGCGATCAAATCGCTGGGGCAGGACGGGATTTTTGTTGGCTATGCCAGCGTGTTCGACACGGTGGATAGCCAGAGTGAAACAGTCGAGCGTGGGGCATTTACCCGAACACTCGCCGCTTGGCGCGTCAAAGGCAGTGCGCCCGCCATGCTGTGGATGCATGATCCGACGGCACCAATCGGCGTCTGGCTCGCGATGAGCGAAGATGCCAAAGGCCTTGTCGTGCAGGGCAGGCTTGCTCTCAGCACACAAAAGGGCCGCGAGGCTTATGAGCTTCTCAAGATGAAGGCGCTTACCGGTCTTTCGATTGGCTATCGCGTGGTGTCCAGCAAGATTGATAAGAAAAGAAAGGTTCGCATTCTTTCGGATGTGGAGCTGTTTGAAATTTCGTTGGTGACGTTTCCCGCCAACGATAAAGCGCGCGTGGACGAGGTGAAAGCGCCTCGCAGACGCGTTGCGACAGAACAAAAAAGGAAACCAACCGCACGGGGGCAATCGACTCGTCCCGGCACGGACAAGGAGAAAACGAGAGCCGTCGTCAGTCGCCTGAACCATGCGGCCAAGACATTAAAGCAAACCACAAAGAAAGGGAAATAACTGAATGATTGATATGTACGAAGTGCAGACAGCGTCCGAGACGCTTGCGCAGGCGTTCGAGGAATATAAGAGCGTGAATGACCAGAGGTTGCTTGAGATCGAGAGGAAAGGCACCGTTGACGTGCTTGTTGATGAAAAGTTGGGTCGTATGGATGGCTCCATCACCAAGCTGCAAGGTGAACTCACGCAAGTCAAAACGGCTCTTGCCCGGCCCTCGCTGAGCGGCAAGACGGCGACCACGTTTGATGATGAGACTTCTCATTATAAGAGCGCCTTTATGAGCTATGTGACCAAAGGGGTCGAGCCGGACCGCGCATTGATGACCAAGGCGATGAGTGTCATCAATGATGATCGCGGCGGCTATATGGTGCCATCCGAGATGAGTGAGCGCATCGTTACGCGTCAACAGGACACGACGCCGATGCGTCAGATTGCCACGGTGATGAGCATTTCATCCGAAGCCGTTGAGATGCTTCGCGACACGAATGATGCCGATGCACAGTGGATTTCTGAGCTTGGAACACGCGACGACACGGACGAGGGCACCATTGGCCGTATCCGTATCCCCGTTCATGAACTCTTTGCCCAGCCTAAAGCAACACAAAAGCTAATGGATGATTCGATCATCAATGTCGAAGAATGGCTCGTCAACCGAATTGCAGACAAATTTGCCCGTCGCGAAAATGCCGCTTTTGTTAGCGGTGATGGCGTCGGTCAACCACGCGGCTTTTTGAGCTATACGACAGCGGCCACGTCTGACTCCACGCGGAGCTGGGGTGTTCTTGAACATGTCGCAACAGGTGCCGACGGCGCTTTTGCCTCAAGCAATGGTGCCGACGCGCTCATCACGCTTATGAACAAGCTCAAGGCCGGTTATCTGTCGAAAGCGTCGTGGCTGATGCCACGCAGCGTCGTGGATGCCGTGCGTAAGTTCAAGGAAAGCGGCACAGGTGCCTATATCTGGCAGCCAAGCCTGCAGGCTGGAACGCCTGCAACCTTGCTGGGCTACCCCGTGATTTTGGCGGACGATATGCAGTCTATGGGATCGGGCAGCTTGTCCGTTGCCTTCGGTAACTTCGAGGAAGGGTACACTATCGTGGATCGCATCGGCCTGCAGGTTTTGCGCGATCCTTACACGGCGGCGCCCTTTGTCAAGTTCCGTTGCTCAAAGCGTGTGGGCGGTGATGTCGTCAACTTTGACGCGATCAAAGTAATGAAATTCGCGACGGCGTAATCTTTTTAGGAAAGGAAAAAAACGAAAATGGCTCAAAGAGACCTTTATCATAATGTAGCGGCGACGTTGTCGCTGTCGCCCGCCGCGCGCGTGACGGGAACGGCCAATGGGACAGCTGCCGACTTGCGCGGCTTTGGCAGCGCGGTCGCGACCGTTAGCTTTGGCAGCTATACGGATGGTACGCACACACCTAAGCTCCAGCATTCCGATGACAATGTGACCTTTACTGACGCTACAGCAACCGAACTGCAGGGCGCTTTTGCCGCTTTGTCCGGCGCAGGCGGTGCGAACAAGGTTCAAAATGTTGGTTACATTGGCAACAAACGTTATGTGCGTGTTGTGATCACCACAACCGGCGCAACTACGGGCGCTTTGTCAGGTGCGAACATCATCGCGGGCGAAGCATCGCAAGCTCCGACCGTCTAAAAAGCGGATCGGTGAGGGGAAAGGCGTGGGAGCAGGAGGCTCCCGCGCCTTTTTTACATCATCCTATTAGAAGAAAAGAAGGACTAAACGCATTATGCCAAATTTCTTACAAAATCCGTTGGGCACAGAAACAGCGGTTATTTCGACGGGCGGGTCGCTCTCAACTGCCGTGAATCTGGGCGGTTTACGCTTGTTCGGCTTTGTGATGCCGTCGACATGGACTGCCGCCTCGATAAGTTTTCAGGTTTCTTATGACGGTGGCTTGACGTGGAGCGATATGTATGACGCTGCGGGCGAGGAAATGGCGGCATCCGTTTCCGTTGCGCGTTGTGTAATTCTCGATCCCATCGACTTTGCTGCTGTACCGATGATCCGTTTGCGCTCAGGTACCGCAGCGACTCCAGTCGTTCAGGAGGCAGAGCGGGCAATTACGCTCGTTCTGCGGTCTGTATGATGGGGCCCGTTTTCTGGTTTAGGCATCGGCACAAGATTCAGCTACCAACTGGCTCGCCTTATCTTGCAGACTATGATTTTACGGGTGGTACATTGCCGAGTGGTACATCGCTTACACGATCAAGTGTAGCTACATACTTCAATAGTTCCAGTTACCTCGCTTCGGCAGACATTAACACAGCGCGTTTCGATCACGATCCTGTCACGGGTGCGTTCAAAGGATTGCTGCTTGAAGGCCAGTCGTCAAATATTCAGAGGTATAGCAACATCGGTGACGGAACAGGGTGGACGGCAGATAGAGCGACTGTTTCCGTTGATGCGTCCATCATTGACTCGTTTGGCGGAAATAACGCAACCAAGTTTGCAGACACGACAGACAATACTATGCATCGTTTGTACGCAGGTGTAACAACGACAATAACATCGGGGGAAAAATACACGCTCTCCGTTTATGTCAAAGCTGGAACATATAGCGTTGTTGGGATGTCGTCAGGCAGCACAACTGGTTTAGGGTGGGCTGCTTTTGATTTGGCGAATGTCGTCGTAGGAAATAGCAGTACGAGTGGTACTCCATTTATCACGCCATTGGCAAACGGGTGGTTTAGAGTAGGCATAAGAGGTGCGACATCAAGTTTAACAGGAACTCCTACTGCAGGAGTTATTCTGTTTTTGATGAACAACAATCCTAATGCCACATACAATGCTCCCCAAGGTCAACCAGCCTATATCGGTGATGGTAGTTATGTTTATGTGAGCACAGCTCAAATCGAGTCGGAATTGGTAGAGACGAGTCCAATTCTGAATGTTGTCTCAACAACTGTTACCCGTGCCGCAGATCAACAACTGCTAAATGTTCCAAATGGCGGGTCGCTCTTGCGCCTGATTTTCGATGATGAAAGTACACAGGATTTCGAAGTAACCGCTTATGCGGGTGCTTCTTACGCGCTTGACCCGACATTACTTGATAGACGCCACCTTAAGCGTGCCGTCATTTTATAAAAAAGGAAACGAGAATGATTGACACTTATTTACGGGCTGTGAGCTGCGACGAGCTGCTCGGCCTTCGCGCCTTCCTGCGCAACGTGATGGAACCTGTGAAAGGCCGAGAGGCCGTTGACGAAACAATCGACGAAGAAGGTAACATCGTTCCCGCGCAGGACGCGGCGGGTGATCCCGCTTTTTACTATAGCTGCGTTCGGGCGAGTTTTCCCGTACCAGCCTTTGGCGGTCTGAACCTTGTCGATGAAGAGACAGGTCAAGCCGTCTGTGGCGTCTGGGCCGACTAAACAAAAGAGAGGGAAAAATGCTTTCACATATTTTAGTGACGCCACCCGCGAGCGAGCCGGTGACGCTTACGGATTTCAAAACGCATGCGAGGATCACGAGCACGCAGGATGACCCATTATTGACAGGGCTTTTAAAGGCGGCACGCCAATGGTGTGAGCACTATACGCGTCGCGCTTTTATCCATCAGGTGTGGGAATTGGCGCTCTCAACCCCACCATCCAAGGAGAGCGTGACTCTGCCGCGCACGCCATTGGCCGAGGTGGTGTCTGTTCAGCTTTATGATGAGGATGATCAGCTAACAAACTGGATTTCAAACAATTATTATGGCGATACGCTTAGTCAGCCGGGGCGGCTTGTACTGCGCGAGGGTGCCGTCTGGCCGGACTTCTCACGTTGTGCGAACGGCATGGTGATCACCTATCGTGCGGGTTATGGCGAGGATCCCGATGCTGTGCCTGAGGCCATCAAGCTGGCGATCAAACAGCTCGCGCTGCACTGGTACGAGTATCGCGGCGAGGCCATTAACACGACAATGATTGCGCCTGCGCCGCTGACGATCGAGGCGCTGCTGCATGACTTCCGGCTTTACAGTATGGGGGCGGCATGAAACTCCCTACCGCAAGCATGCTCAAGACGCTTTTCGATTTGCAGAAGGAAGAGGTTTTTGTCCGTAGTGAGGACGGCTCTATGGTCAGGCAATGGGTGACTGTTGCCACCTTGTTCGGGCGGCTCGACTCCTATGGTAATGGCGTTGGCCTGACCCGCGAGAATGGCCTCACGCATCAGATTGTCGTGCGCTGCTCCCCTGATCTGACTATCAAGACGGGGCATAGAATGCTCAGCAACGAACGCGCTTTTCTTATTCGGGGTGTGCGCGATCTGGATGAGCCTGCGCATTGGACCGCCCTTTATGTCGAAGAACAGAATTATTTGATTGAGGAGTAAGACAATGGCTTTTGATGAAATCAGGTTGCCGCTCAAGATCCGTTATGGGGCACAAGGCGGGCCGCACTTTATGACGGAGATTGTAACGCTGCAAAGCGGCCATGAACAACGTAATCAGCTCTGGGCACAGGCGCGTCGCCGTTATAACGCACGTACCGGCATCACGACGGCAAGCGAAGCGGCGCAACTGCTTGCCTTTTTTCAGGCAAGAGCTGGACGTGCGCGCGGGTTTCGCCTCAAGGATTGGAGCGATTATAGCTCTACCGCAGACGGGATCAGCGCGCCCGACTGGAACGATCAGATAATCGCTACGGGCGACGGTACCACGACGCAGTTCCAACTTTGTAAGTCTTATGGCGGTGGGGAAGGCGCGTCTAAGCGCGATATTGCCAAACCAGTTGCCGATACGGTGCGTGTCGGGGTTGATAGTGTGGAAATAGAAACGGGATGGAGCATTGATGAAACAAGCGGCATCGTGACCTTTTCCCAAGCGCCCGCGAGTGGCGCGGTCATTTACGCAGGTTTTCAGTTTGATGTACCTGTGCGGTTTGACTCGGACAGGCTGAGCCTTACCGCCGATGATCGTAACCTTGCGCAAAGCGAAGAGGATATTCCGCTCGTTGAGTTGAGGGTTTGAGCATGAAATATCTATCAGAAGCGCTGAGGGCGCATATGGACGGTGAGCTAACGACGCTTGCCGAGTTGGTCAAGATCACGCGCTCGGATGGAGCTGTGATTGCTATGACGTCGCATGATCGGAATCTGACAATGGATGGTGTGGTCTATCAGGCAGAGGAAGCTTTTACGCCGCTTGGGAAGATCGCGCAGGATACGGCGCTCAAGACCAAGGATTTCGATATTGCGGGTGTCTTGAGCAGCACCCAGATTGAAGAGCGCGATATTCGTGCAGGTCTTTATGATCATGCGCGGATTGATTTTGCTTTGTGTAACTGGGCCGATTTGTCGCAAGGTCTCTTGCATTTACGGCGTGGATGGTTGGGTGAAGTCGCGGTGTCGGGCGGGCAATATGTCGCGTCTCTGCGTGGTTTTCAGGATATGCTTACACGCAAGGTGGGCGAGACCTATACACCCGAATGTCGCTTTGAGTTCTGCGATGCGCGATGCGGCCTTGATGCCGCAACCTATACTGTGACGGGGCAGGTAAGCAGCGTTACGGATCGACAGATTTTCTATGATAGCGCGCGCGGCGAGGAAGATGGCTGGTTTAATGACGGGCAGTTGACATGGCTGTCCGGCGCGAATGAAGGTGCGATTGTCGAGGTGCAACGGTGGAAAAGCGAGCCGCAGCGCCTGACTCTTTGGCTGCCGATGATTAGCGATATACAGGTTGGCGATAGCTATAGCCTCGTGGCCGGATGCGACAAGCGCTTTGCAACCTGCTGTGCGCGTTTTGGCAATGAGATGAATTATGGCGGCTTCCCGCATTTGCCGGGGATTGGCCGCCTTTTGGATTATCCGGGGTAAATACATGACACAGGAAGAATCTATTGAGGCGATGGTGCAAGCCGTCATCGCCTGCCTTGGCACGCCTTTTCACCATCAGGGGCGAAAGGCTGGCGTCGGGCTGGATTGTATTGGCCTTGTGATCATCGGCGCAAATGCCGCAGGTATAGCGGTGCGTGACCGGCGCGATTATGGGCGCAGGCCGGATGGCGTGTCGCTGGTACAGGCTTTGAAAGACCATGGTGCACAGGAGGTGCCGGATCGTAACGCTATTCGGCGCGGGGACATTTTGCTCTTTCGCTATGACGGGCAACCGCAGCATGTCGCACTCGCCTTGAGGCTGGATGAGATGATCCATAGCTTTGCGCCCGCTGGGAAGGTCGTTCAAAGCACGATGGGTGATTACTGGCGCAGGCGGCTTGTCGGCGTGTATCGGTTTACAGAAAGGTAAGAAATGGCTTCGATTATTTTATCCAGCATTGGGTCGTCGGTCGGCAATGCGCTTGTGCCGGGGATCGGTGGACGGCTACTCAGCGCTCTTGGTCGGCGTGCCGGTCGTGCGATTGATCGCGAGATCGGTTGGTCATCCAGCGGCGATGTAAAAGACGGCCCGCGCCTTGAAAACTTTCAGGTACAGGATTCGCGTTACGGCATTGTCATTCCAACGGTCTTTGGTCGCTCGCGCATTGCGGGCAATGTAATCTGGACATCTGGCCTTATCGAAACCGCACATGAAAACACCGTCAGCGGTGGCAAGGGCGGGATCGGCAGTAGCTTTAGCGAGACGCGCACGACCTATAGCTATAGCCTCAATTGCGCGATTGCGATTTGTGCGGGCGAGATCGGCGGGATTGAAACAATCTGGGCCGATAGCAAAATTATTTATCAAAACGGTATTTGGAAAGATGGTGTGCGCGCCGGATCAACGGTGCATCTGGGCGGTATTGATCAAGCTGTCGATCCTTTGCTGCAGTCATGGATCGGAGCAAGGCTGGTGCCCGCCTATCGCGGCGTTGCCTATATTGTGATTGAGGGGCTGGAGCTGAGTAATTTTAGCAATCGCCTACCGAACTTGACCTTTGAAGTGATCCCTGCTGACGAGGTGTCAAGGCCAGCCATGACAGGCGAGGTTAACCCTGCGCAGATGCGCGATACGCTCGCGACGCGGTATGACGAGACACCGCCGATTGTGCTGGATGGATCGAGCAGTCGCGCAAGGCAGATACTGCAGCTTGGCTATCTCACGGATGGGTTTAGCGGCGTGATGACCGTGGCAGGCTATGACGTGACGGGCGATGCGCCGGTCAAACTCTTCGAAAAGCAAAGCGATATCTTTGGGTGTAGCGATGTTGGCGATCAGAGTTGGGCGCTCGCGGGTGACGAGCGCTTTGCCGCGATTGGATTGCAAGATGCGGGAAGCGGTAAGAATTATCGTATGGTTCTCTTCGACAAGATGACGCGAAGCTTTGGCCCCGTCACGAGCGTGTCGATGGAGATAAGCGAGCTGCGTCAGATCGCGTGGATTGATGATTTTCACTTTGTCCTGAATGACCAGCGCAGCGGGCGGCGCGGTGTACGTGTTATGATGCGGGCGGGGATGGCTCTTATCGATTGCGGCTTTCGGGATGTGTGGGGCCTTGGCAGCGCGACAACGCGCTTTGCCGTTTGCAATACACAGTTCCGACCTTTTGGCGAGGGGCTTATCAGTTATATGGGCAATGCGGCACTCAAGTTCAGCGCCTATTATGCGCGGACGTTGCACTGGGTCAAAAATGATCTGGTTGTCGGTGACGAGATGGTCGTGACCTCTGGCTATAACCAAGGGAATGGTAGCGGGCCGCAGGTTTTCTTGCTTCAAACGGGCGAAGAAGAATGGACACTCCTTTATCTGACCACCATTGATATGCAGATGATGTCCTTTGTGCCGAGCGCAAGCGATATCACGATCACACGACCTTGGCAGAAGTTCACAAGCGCCAATTGGAGTAGCTGCTATGGTCATGCGCCGATGATGTTTGGCAACAAGATCGTGATTCTGCACCGCTCGAATATCGAAGTCGCCATGCGGATAACGGAGATTGGTTTAGGTAGCGCAGGTTTTACGATGCTAACGGATGCGCAACTGGTCGAGGAGATAACAACTTCGGCCAGTATTTATGGTGCGGCGCGGATTGATCCTGAGCGTTTTATTGTCCTGCTACATGCAGGCACCAGCGACGATATAACACGCATGATTACGGTGAGAAGGCGGTTTTCCGGCGTCGCTTTGGATGAGGTTGTTGGCAAGATTTTGCGACGTGCGGGTTATCAAGCTGGCGATTATGATGTATCAGCTCTGGCAGGACATGTTGTGGATGGGTATGTGCTGGCCAATCATGCAACCGCAGCTTCGGCGCTTGCCCCGCTTCAAGCACTTTATGCCTTCGATCTGGTCGAAAGTGACGGAGCCTTGAAGGCTGTTCCCTATGGGAGCGGCGATGATGTTGCGTTGTTGCCGGAGGATTGCGGCGCGGCGAGCGAGAAGGTGACGGGCGCGCAAGCCGATGTCACGCGCTCTCGCGTGCAGGAGCTCGATCTGCCCGTCGAGCTGACGGTCGATTTTCTTGACGCCTCGCGGGAATATGAGGTTGGAAGCCAGTGTGCACGGCGCAAAGCCTCTCGTGGGGCGATGGCGGTTGCCAAGGTCGAGCTGCCGCTTGTCTGTACGTCCGCCAAGGCCAAGCAGGTTGCGCAAGAGCATCTCTACCGCCTGTGGGCCGAGCGTGAGCAGTATCGCTTTTTCCTCTCGCGCAAATGGATGAGGATCGAGCCGGGCGATATTGTGACTTATGAGGGGCAGGCCTTACGTGTTATGCAAACGAGCCTGAAGGATGGTGTGATACAGATGGATGCGCTGACCCTTGCGCATTTCGCAACCGATGGTGCGGTCGATGCTTTTGGCGGTGACGGGCAGGGTGGATCATTGACGGCTTTTGTGCCGTCAGTTTTGACGCTGATGGACTTGCCGCTGTTGCGCAATCAGGATGACGAGGCAGGTATTTATGTCGCCATCAGCGGGCGTGATGGTTGGCAGGGGGCGAGCCTGTGGCGTGCAGCGGATGGCGTGAACTTCACACGGCAAACAATTGTCACCTCAGCCGCCGTGAGCGGGATTGCCGTGACCGAGCTGAGCGCAAAGCCGTGTGAATATCTAGACAGAATAAGCAAATTGCGAGTGCAGCTGTTGCGCGGGAGTTTGTCCTCTTGTAGTGAGGCTGAATTGCTTGCTGGAGCGAATGCGGCTCTGTGCGGCGCCGAGATCATTCAGTTTCAGACGGCGACGCTGATTGAGGAAGGGCTTTATGAGCTGTCCGACCTCCTGCGTGGGCGGAAAGGAACGGAAAGTGCCTGCGGCACGCATGATATCGGCGAGGCCTTTGTCATGCTGGATCAAACAGGTTTGCAATTTTTACCCGCGTCCATTACGGATCGCGGTGCGACCTATCATTTCCGTGCCGTGAGCCAAGGGGGATCGCTTGGTGCCGCACAGGATATCCCGCTGACTTACCAGATGAAGACGCTGGAGCCTCTTGCGCCTTGTCATTTGGGGGCGATGCGAAGCAACAGCGATATCGTGCTGAGCTGGAAACGCCGTGGGCGCAAGAATGCGGCGTGGGTTGATTATATCGATGTCCCGCTTGATGAAGCCACTGAAAGCTATATCGCGGAAGTGTGGAACAACGGTCAGATCGTGCGGTCGTTTGAGGTTCTTGGTGCTTCGTCGGTGACCTATACGGCAGCGATGCTAACGATGGATTGGGGTGGAAGTGTTCCCGCGATGCTTGATCTGCGTGTGTGCCAGCTGTCCGATCGCTATGGCCGAGGGGCTGTGGCACAGGCGCTTGTTTAAGTGTCTTCAACGGAAATCAAACGAATAATATTCCAACAGAAAGGAAAAATATGACGACGAGTCCCAAATTAGGGCTGGCGTATATCGTAGCGTCGCAAGCCCAGAAAGAAGTGACCCATAATGAGGCGTTGAATGATCTTGATACGCTGTGCCAACTCAGCGTCAAGGACAGGCATCTGACAACCTCGCCAGCGTCGCCGGAGGAGGGCGACGCCTATATTGTGCCCAGTGGTGCGACGGGTGACTGGAGCGGGCATGAAGGAGCGATTGCTTGCTATTACAGCGGATGGGTTTTTAAAACACCTAAGGCCGGTTTTATCGCCTTTGTTCAGGACGAGGCGAAGTTTGTTGCTTTCAATGGCACAAGCTGGGCGCTGTTAGGAGGCTTCGTATGAGCAAGCTTGAAGTGCAGAACGGATTAATTAGGGGCTTGCCGCTGGCGCTTTTGATCACATTGGTTGTTCAGGGTGCAATGGCCGTCTGGTGGGTGTCGGCCAAAGCGCGGGATGCCGATTTTCTCCAGCAGCGTGTTACCAAGATCGAAACGAGTATCGGAAAGGCAGAGGAGTTTCAAGAAAAGGTTATGGAGAAGCTCGGCCGTCTGGATGAGCGTGTGTCGGCGCAAAATGTTTTGCTCGACCGGATCGAAAAGCGGATGAGGTAGACCCATGATGAATTATACGAGTGAGGGGATCAAGACAAAAGCATCGTGCTGGTTTGCGCGGTCCGTCAATCAGGCGGGGATCGCGCTGATCAAGGAATATGAAGGCTTAAATCTGCGTGCTTACCGTTGTCCGGGCAAGGTGTGGACGATTGGCTATGGCCACACGCGCACGACCCAGCCGACTATGGTCATCACGAAAGAGGAAGCGGAAGACTTGCTTCGTGATGATCTGGAGCAGGCCGAACGCGCCGTTGCGCGTTTGGTGCAAGTGACACTATCCGACAATCAGTTCGCGGCTTTGGTCAGTTTTGTTTTCAATGTTGGGGAAGGAAACTTTGAGCGGTCAACTTTGCTCAAGCTTCTCAATCGCGGCTGGTACGAACAAGTACCCGCCCAGCTGATGCGATGGAATAAGGCTGGCGGTGAAGAACTGGGTGGCCTTACGCGCCGCCGTGCTGCCGAGGGCGCTTTGTGGCGTCGTGCCGATGAAGGAGGATTTTAGGATGTGGCAAGCTTTGATTACGCCCGTGTGCGCGTTGATTGATAAATTGATCCCCGACCCAACGGCGAGGGAAGCGGCCAAGCTAGAGCTTATGAAGGCGGAAGGGCAGCAAGCGCTTAAGGAGATCGAGGCGCAGCTCTCGCCCATTTTGGCCGAAGCGCAAAGTCAAGATCCATGGACCAGCCGCGCGCGGCCCTCTTTTCTTTATGTGGTCTATGTGCTGTTGCTCGCGTCGTTGCCGATGGGGATCGTTTTTGCTTATGACCCCGTGACGGCTAAGTCCGTGACCGAAGGCTTTCGTGCGTGGCTCTCGGCGATCCCTGAGCCGATCATTAGTTTGTTTGGCATGGGTTATCTTGGTTATACCGGCGCCCGTAGTTTTGAAAAATGGAGAGGGAAGGGGTAAGTCTTTTCTGTAAAGGGTTAGAGCAGGGGCGTCGTTTTATTGCTGGTGTTTGTGTAAAGGGAGTATGGCAAGAAAGGAAGTCTTTGGGAATCTTGCCACGGCCTCTTGTGCTCTCAAGGGTTAGCCCGTAATATCCTTTTGGTTAAGATTCTCTCCTCCTCGCGCAAGCCCTTAATGAACACGTTACCAGAACAAACAACGCCTTCGGCCCCCCAGCTTGGCTTTGCCATGCGGGTAGGGGTAGCCGTTGCGGGATTGGCGCTGGATTTCTGGGCCGATGGCAAGGAGTGGCCGTTGGCGGGGCTCATCCAGCACAAAGCAAAGAATGACCGTGTTTCTGCCGCGATCAAGCGCCCCGTTACCAAGAAGGACGAAACAGTAGATGAGGCGTTAGAGCCGCAACCGATCGAGATTAGCGAATGGAATCCCGATCGTGTGCAGGTTATCGAACGCCTGTGGGGCGAAGGACGCGCTTTGCCGGGCGATGAAACCTATCTGGATAGTTTAACATCGCAGCTTGGTCTTAATCACGAGAGCAGTGTTCTTGACTTAAGCGCAGGTTTTGGCGATATGGCCCGCTTTATTGCCGAGCGTTATAAAACCTATGTCACGGGCCTTGAGCAAGACCAGTTCCTTGCCGCCCGCGGTATGATTATGTCTATCGCTGCCGGCAAGAGCAAACAGGCAAGCGTAACGCCCTATGATCCTAATATCTATGAGGCCGCCCGCAAATATGATTGTGTTATTGCGCGTGAAATATTTTATAAAATCATTGGCAAGGAAAAGTTCTTTCAAGTCGTGAATAGCAGTATCAAAAGCGGTGGCGGTCACCTTGTCTTTACCGATTATGTTGTCGAGGCGGCGGCACGGAGCAAACCGGCGGTCGTCAAGTGGCTTGAATTTGAACGTAATGCTGTTCCCATGTCCCTTATCGAGATCGTTAAGACATGGAAACAAGCGGGCTATGAAGTCCGCGTTATGGAAGACCAGACGCAGCTTTATAAGACTATTATATTGAAAAGACTTGCTGATTTTGTCGCCTTTGCCGATAGGCACAAGATCGGTCTTGCAAGCCAAATGGCGATTGCTCAAGAGATTAAACCCTGGACCAAGCGTTTGGCCGCCTTTCAACAGGGGTTAAAATACTACAGATTCCATGCAATTAAACGATAATGGCCCTCGGCCCTTGAAAAGGGCGTTATTTTTACGCATGTTAGCGACTATTGTTCAACCGAGTTCGATCGTGAAAGAGTGAGTCGCGTAATGCCAGAGTCAGGTTTATCTTCTAATCCCAGTTTTTCACACATGCATGGCGGGGGGAGGGCCCTTGATCAGGTTCTGGCCGGTTCCGCCGAGGCTTTGGCTTCTTTGCAAAAAGGCGATGGCCATTGGGTGTTTGAGCTTGAGGCCGACGCGACCATCCCGTCTGAATATATCCTGCTTGATCATTTCCTTGGTCGTCTTGATGATGCCCAAGTTGCTCTTCATCGACGCATGGCGGATTACCTGCGTTCGATTCAGGAGGATCACGGTGGCTGGCCGCTTTTTCATCGCGGTGCGTTTGATATCAGCGCGAGCGTGAAGGCTTATTTTGCGCTCAAATGCGTGGGTGACGATGTCCACGCGCCGCATATGATCCGCGCACGTCGCGCCATCCTCGAACATGGCGGCGCGGCCAAGGCCAATGTATTTACGCGCATCCAAATGGCTCTCTTTGGTGCTGTGCCGTGGCGCGCTGTGCCCGTCATCCCCGTCGAAGTGATGATCCTGCCGCGCTGGTTCCCTGTTCATCTCAGCAAGGTCGCCTATTGGTCGCGCACCGTGATCGTGCCCTTGCTTGTTCTCTCGGCGCTCAAGCCGCGTGCGCGCAACCCTCTGGGCATCACCATCGATGAGCTGTTTGTTATTGAACCGGCCAAGGTCAGAAACTGGCACTCGAACAAGGATAAATCCCTTCTGGTTCCTGTCTTCCGCGTAATTGATGCGCTGTTGCGCGTGGCCGAACCCTTCTTTCCCAAAGGACTGCGTCAAAAGGCCATTGATCAATGTGTCGCTTGGGTCAAAACACGCCTGAATGGTGTTGATGGCCTTGGCGCGATTTATCCCGCTATGGCCAATTCGGTCATGATGTTCGACGCGTTGGGTTATCCCAAAGACGATCCGAATTTCGAGATCGCCCTCAAGTCCGTCGATAATCTTGTTGTCGATACCCCGGAGCGTTCCTATTGCCAGCCTTGCCTGTCTCCCGTGTGGGATACCGCTCTTTCGGCTCACGCGGTGATGGAAGCCGGTCTTGATCCCGATATTGCCCATAAGGCTTGCGACTGGTTAGCTGAACGGCAAGTTTTGGATGTTGTCGGCGACTGGGTGGAATGGCGTCCGAATGTCAGACCCGGTGGCTGGGCTTTTCAGTATAACAATGCCTATTATCCCGATCTGGACGATACGGCTGTTGTTGTGATGGCGATGGATCGCCTCGATCACGATAAATATCGCGCCCAGATTGATCGTGCTGTTGAATGGGTGCTTGGCCTGCAATCCACTAATGGCGGGTGGGGCGCATTTGATGCCGACAATACTTACTACTATCTCAACTATATTCCTTTTGCAGATCATGGCGCTTTGCTTGATCCGCCCAGCGCGGATGTAACGGCGCGCTGTCTATCGATGCTCGCGCAACTTGGTTACAGCAAGGATCATCCCGCCGTAGCAAAGGCAATTGCCTATCTGCGCCGCGAGCAGGAAAAGGAAGGCTGCTGGTTCGGCCGGTGGGGCACCAATTATATTTATGGGACATGGTCGGTTCTTTGCGCGCTTAATGCCATCGGGATCGATCCCAAGGATGCCATGGTGCGCCGCGCTGTTGCTTGGCTCAAGCAAGTGCAGCAGGCCGATGGCGGCTGGGGCGAGAGTGGCGCAAGTTATTATAAGGGACAGCCCAAAGGACTCGGCGTGCCTTCAACGCCCACACAGACGGCGTGGGCTCTTCTTGCCCTTATGGCGGCGGGCGAGGTCGACCAACCTGAAGTTGATCGCGGCATTGATCACTTGATCTCAACGCAGAAGCCTGACGGAACTTGGGAAGAGGACTACTATACCGCTGTCGGTTTTCCGCGCGTGTTTTATCTGAGCTATCATGGTTACAAGGCGTTTTTCCCGTTGTGGGCGATGGCACGGTACAAGAATTTGAAGACAGGCAATGCCGTGCAAGTGATGCATGGGATGTAAGAAGGTAGAGCGTTTTTAATAACTGTTGTCATTCTCGCGAAAGCGGGAATGACACAAGAACTGGCAAGAGAGTTTAGCCAAAGAATGAAAGCGAATAGGCAAGCAAGATGATCGGCGTTATATGCGGCCTGAGAAGCGAAGCCAAGATCGCGGATCGTCTTCCCGGCGTTCTTGTGGGATGCTCGGTCGCCCGTCCGCAGCGTGCCTTGGCGCTGGCCCGCCATATGGTTTCGCAGGGTGTCACGCGCCTGATCAGCTTTGGCGTTGCCGCCGGATTAAGTCAGGAGCTTGTCGCCGGAGATGTTATCCTTGGCGGTTCCGTCATGACGGCCAAAAATGCGTGGGAAGCTGATGCCATATTGAATGAGAAATTGATGGAGGAGCTTCCCTCTTTGATGTGCGTGCCCGTGTGGGGAAGCCAGAGCATCGTTCGCCGTGCCGAGGATAAAGCGCTTGTCCTGCGTCGTACGGGCTGCCTCGTCACCGACATGGAAAGCCAGATCGTCGCGCAGGTTGCGCATGAGAACCGCATTCCTTTTACCGTGATCCGGGCGATTTCCGATCCCTATGATATGGATTTGCCGCCCGCCGCGCTGGTGCCTTTGCGAGAAGATGGCAGCCCCGATATGAAGGGCGTTTTTCAGTCGATCAAGAAAGAGCCGCTTCAGCTCCCTGCGCTCATCAGGCTCGGCTTTAACACTTCACGTGCCCTTCGCGGCCTTAAGCAGGTCGTCGAGGTGATGCGGGAAATAGGCTAACGCCTACAGCAATTCTCGCAGCATCCGCCGCATGCGCCCGGTTCGTGCATGTCAGCGTCGTCATTGGTACCGGAGAGGGTGCGTGCCTTGCCTGCTTTGATTTCTTCCAAGGCTTCCTCAACATGCTTGCTAAAGACATATTCGGCGGGGCGTTGATTGGTTGTATCAAGGTCTGGCGCAAAGGGGCCATCGGTACGCGGGCCGCGCAGCGATGTCAGCATCAGCTTGAACGGGTGAGCTAGCGCATCTTCGGCTGCCGTCGGTTCATAACCACAGTGAACCATGCAATCCGCGCATTTCTCATAACGCCCTGTTCCGTACTGATCCCACTCGGTGGTTTCCATCAGTTCCTTGTAGCTCTTGGCAAAACCTTCGCCCAAGAGATAGCAGGGACGCTGCCAGCCAAAGATGTTATAGGTCGGTGTGCCCCACGGCGTGCATTCATAGGTTTGATTGCCGCACAGGAAATCAAGGAAGAGCGAAGACTGGCTAAAGCGCCACTTCGTCTTGCCTTGCTTCTGGCGCTCTTTGCCAAGCTTAAAAATGTCACGGAACAAATTCTTGGTCGTCTGGCGATTAAGGAAATGCTGTTGATCCGCCGCACGCTCATAGGCATAGCCGGGCGAGAGCATGATCGCGTTTAGCCCGATATCCATCATATGATCAAAGAAGTCCGCCTGACGCTTGGGATCGGCATTGTTGAATAAGGTCGAGTTGATGTTGACGCGAAAGCCTTTTTCGATGGCTTTCTTGATTGCGCGTTCCGCGATGTCATAGACGCCTTCTTTGTTGACCGAGCGGTCATGATCTTCGCGCCCGCCATCCAGATGAACCGATAGGGTCAGATAAGGCGAGGGCTCATACTCATCCAGCTTCTTTTCCAGCAATAGCGCATTGGTGCACAGATAGACGTACCGCTTTTGCTTGATCAGGCCGCGCACGATTTGTGGCATCTCGCGATGGATCAGCGGTTCGCCGCCTGGCAAGGACACAACTGGCGCGCCGCATTCGTTGGCGGCATTCAAGCAATCCTCAACTGACAGCCGTTGGTTCAGAAGCTCTGCCGGATAGTCAATTTTGCCACAGCCGGGGCAGGCGAGGTTGCAGCGGAACAAGGGCTCCAGCATCAATACAAGCGGATAGCGTTTATTGCCTTTGATCTTTTGCTTGAAGATGTAAAGGGCGATATCGAATTGCTGGCGCAAGGGGACGGACATGGAAGTCTCTTTCTCTATTACAGTTTTTACTTGTTTTCAGTTCCTGTACGGCTTTCCGCTTTGGTCAGCGACAGGGGCAGACGGAAATGAACGTTTTCCTGAACGCCGGGGTGAACAGCGACTTCTTCGACGTGGACGATCTCTTTAATGCGCTCCACAAGCCCTTCAATCAAATCTTCCGGAGCCGAGGCACCTGCCGTGATGCCGACAACGTTCTTGCCCTTGAGCCAGTCGGGGTTGAGCTGGCTTGCATCTTCGATCAGATAGGCGGGCACACCAACTTCTTCGGCGCGTTCGCGCAAGCGCGAGGAGTTGGAGCTGTTCGAGGCCCCGATCACCAGCACGACATCAACATGCTTGGCGAGTTCGCGCACGGCGCCTTGGCGGTTTTGCGTGGCATAGCAGATGTCGCGGATCGTCGGGCCGACAATGTTGGGGAAACGCGCCTTGAGCGCATCAATCACAGCCTTTGTGTCGTCGACACTCAGCGTTGTTTGCGTGATATAGGCCAGCTTTTCAGGATTCTTGATCTCAAGCTTTGCGACGTCATTGGCAGTGGATATCAGGTGAACCTTGCTGGGAATGCGTCCCAAGGTTCCTTCAATCTCAGGATGCCCTTCGTGGCCAACCATGATGATTTCATAGCCCGTGCGCTCATAGCGCTGGCCTTCCGTATGGACTTTGGACACCAGAGGACAGGTCGCATCAATCACCGTCAAGTCGCGATCGCGGGCGTGTTTTTCCACAGCCTCGGACACGCCATGCGCACTAAAGATAATGACGGAGCCATCGGGCACTTCATCCGTATCCTCGACAAACACGACACCCTTGGCCGTCAAGCGGTTTACCACATGCTTGTTGTGCACGATCTCGTGCCGGACATAGATGGGCGGGCCAAACTTTTCCAAAGACAGTTCGACAATTTCAATTGCGCGTTCGACGCCTGCGCAGATGCCGCGAGGCTGTGCCAATAAAACTTTCATGCTGTTCGTCCTGCTGGTGGTCTTCTTATGTATAAGAGTGCGCAATGTAATTCCGTTGTGCGGCAATGTAAAGGCAGGGGGTGGCTTTGCCGTTAATATATCCTAACGCAATGATATTGCTTAGCCGCATGTCGATTCTGGTTGGCTAAATTCGCTTTTTCTGTTATGATTAATAAATCGTAAATATGTGTCTGGTTGTACTGCGTTTTGCCGCAAAAAAGATAAGAACAAGGCAAAGAAAGGAGGGTGCCGACATGTTTGTCTATACACCACAAATGTTCATGAGCGCCATGACAACCGGGCAGGGACAGGCGGCCTATGCCTATGTCCTGCATACCTTTTTGACAGGGAATGACAGCGACGTGGAAAAGGTTGCGGACCTTGTCGACCAAACGCCAACCTACTGGCCTGATGGCTTTGTCAAGTTGGTTCGTCTGCACCGTGCGCGAGTCGAAAATCAGCAATTAGATGACCGCCGCCGTGTACTCGTTCGTGAATGGGAACGCAGACGGTTAGAGGAAGACCGTTGGCTCTTTGAGCGCAATGAAGATGAGCGCCGGATGGACGCTTATCACAATGTCGCGATGGCCCAAACGCCCCCTCCGGCGGATAGGGTTGTAGGAGCTGGTCCTTCCTGATCCGCGTCACCTCGATAGGTTCAACCTGTGAGGCGATGTGGATCCCTCCTTCCCCCCCGCGGAAGGAGCAAGGGGGGGAGGCGTGTGGCCTGTGACCTTTATGTGGTTGCTTGCCCGAAAGCGCTTCCCCCCTGTCACATGGGGGCCAATTCGGCCCCCTAAACGGGACGGGTTTTTGTGTGACGCATGCGCTATGATCGGCAAATGCCCGATTCGATAAAACCCGTCCCGACCATAAATGAACCCGAACTTTCCATCGTGATGCCGTGCCTGAACGAGGCAACCCGTTTGGAGGAAGCACATAAAAGTTAGGTGTTTGGGTGTCCAAAAAAATCAAAAATGGTTTACCCTAATCATACCTGTTTCTGCCCCCGCGTTAAGTGACTATTTATGCGTGTTCGTACGCGGGTTTGAACAAATATTTGAAGCTTCTTTCAGGAAGGCTGGCAAAATAAACATTCGGGTGAAATAGGCTTGTGTGCTCTTTCTCCATGAACACAGCGTCTACCAATCGGCTGAGGAAACAGGTATTTTCAACTATATTGAAAAATGCTCTTCCATCTTGGAAGTAGGCGCGGACACCTTTTAGCCCTGATTGAGCAGACGTTGCATCATCACTAATTTCAAAAATGTTTGCTGTATGAAAGTGAGTAGGTTTTGTAAAGCAGACCGTAGCCACTTGTTCGTCTTTATCGATAACCTTTGCAACAGAGGCAGTTGTTCTTTTATTAATCCAGAAATCCATTTCAACGGATTTTATGTCGATAACCTTTAGTTTTTTTGGAGTATAATCCGTACCCTCATGTTTGAGCTTGTTACAAATAAAATTTGACTCAATTTTCGAGTCAGAAATGAAGAGCTGCATTTCTAATGGTTCCGTAGGCTGAGAAAATAGCCTGGTTAATGGAGCCGAACCCGTTTTTGTGTGGAGAGGGCGGTCTAGTATCAGCTCAATATTAATGGGTTGTTTTCTGCAGGTAACGGGGGCGCTGCCTTTAATCAGTTTTAATGGAATACTCATTAATTTCTCCGCTTAAAAAATCGTTGATTATAATGTTAAGAATGTTAGTCATCGGTAATATTTTCATCAAGTTAAATTCTGAATAGGCCATTGTTGTGTTGCTTAACTATTATCCCACAAAGAAAGATAAGGAGATGGTGGTTGTTTTATGAGGTGTCTTATTTTTGAAGACAGCGAACAGATAGTAGCAAGTTTTTGATATAGTATTCAAGCCGTTGGGTTATGATCACCCTTATGACCGATTCGATAAAAGCCGTCCCGACCATAAATGAACCCGAACTTTCCATCGTGATGCCGTGCCTGAACGAGGCGCGAACGGTGGTGGCCTGTGTGGCGAAGGCGCTGGGGTTTCTGCGAGAGGCAGGCATAAAGGGCGAAGTGGTTGTTGCCGATAATGGCAGCACCGATGACTCGGCCTCGTTGGCCGCGCAGGCCGGAGCACGCATCGTGGCCGTGGAAGAAAAGGGCTATGGAGCGGCGCTCGCGGGCGGGATCGTGGCGGCGCGGGGCCGTTATGTGATCATGGGCGATTGCGACGAGAGTTATGATTTCGCCGCCGTCGGCCCGATGCTGGACAAGCTGCGGCAGGGGACAGCGTTGGTTGTGGGTAACCGCTTTCAGGGCGGCATCCAAAAGGGTGCAATGCCTGTGCTTAACCGCTATCTCGGCAATCCGTTTCTGAGTTTTATCGGCAAGCTTTTTTTCGGCATTAAGGTCGGCGATTTCCATTGCGGCTTGCGCGGCTTTGACCGACGCGCCGTTCTTGACCTCGACCTCAAAACAGTCGGGATGGAATATGCCAGCGAGATGATTGTGCGCGCTGCGCTGTGCGGCCTTTCGATCGACGAAGTTCCTGTCACACTCTCGCCAGATGGTCGTGACCGAAAGCCGCATTTGCATCCGTGGCGCGATGGCTGGCGCCACCTGCGCTTCCTTCTGCTCTATTCACCGCGCTGGCTTTATATGTATCCGGGTTTGGCGCTTGTTTTCTTGGGGCTTGCCATCCTCGCACTTTTGCTGCCAGGGCCTTTGATGATTGGGCAGGGCGTTGGGCTCGACGTTCATACGCTCCTTGTCGGTGCAATGAGCATCCTTTTGGGCGTGCAGGCGATTACCTTTGGCGTGATGGCGCGTAGCTATGCCGCCCGAACGAGTATGATCCCACGCGCTTCGCGCTATGATCGCCTGATTTCCGATCTGAGGCTAGAGCATTTGCTTGCGCTCGCAGGTCTATTGCTCGCCTGTGGCTTCGGCGCCTTGGGTTGGGCGATGCATCGTTGGTCGAGCGTCAATTTCGGCGCGCTCGATAGCCTCGACGTGATGCGTGTGCTCATCGTTGCCCTGACTTGTATTGTTGGCGGCGTTCAGATCGGCTTCTCCGGCTTCCTCCTTGGCGTGATGCAGATCAGGCAAAAATAGCCGAATCTGTCGCGAATCTGGAATCGATTCTGGAATCGGGGAAGGGGCGGGCGCGAATCTGGGATTGATCCCGAATCGAGTCGGGCAACGAATCCAGATTCGACGATTCGAATCGTTAACTTTCGATTGCGTTAAATTGTCGCTCCAGATTGCTAAAGCGCGTGAATTGACCATCAAAGTGCAGCGGGACGGTGCCAATCGGGCCGTGACGTTGCTTGGCAATCAGGACCTCGGCCACATTCATGACTTCTTCACCGCGCTCCATCCAGCGTTGGTAGCGGGCGTTAAACTTGTCTTCGCCTTCGTCGGCGCGGCGTGTCGGTTCGCTTCGGGCATGGTAGTATTCTTCGCGATACACAAACATCACGACGTCGGCATCTTGTTCGATGGAGCCTGATTCACGCAAGTCGGACAGTTGTGGATGCTTGTCTTCACGGGACTCCACGGCGCGCGAGAGCTGGGACAGGGCGACGACGGGCACATCAAGCTCTTTGGCCAGTCCCTTCAAACCACGCGTGATTTCTGAGACTTCCTGTACGCGGTTTTCAGAATTTCGCGAGGAACCGCTGAGAAGCTGGAGGTAATCGATTACGATCAGGCCCAAATGTGGGACAAGTCTTTTCAGGCGGCGCGAGCGTGTGCGCAAGGAGGCAACCGACAGGCCCGGCGTGTCGTCGATATAAAGGGGAAACTTTTCAAGATATTTGCTGGTTTCTACGAACTTGGTGAAGTCTTCCTGTTTGACTTCGCCGCGCCGGATTTTGTCTGACGGGACAGAGGAATAGTCGCCCAGCAAGCGTGTCGATAGCTGTTCTGCCGACATTTCGAGCGAGAAGAAAGCGACAGCTCCACCTTCTTTGCCATTCGTTTCGAAATAGGCTTTCGCGCCATTGACGGCGATGTTCGTTGCCAGTGCTGTCTTGCCCATCGACGGGCGGCCCGCAAGAATAATCAAGTCCGAACGCTGAAAGCCGCCCAGCTTGCGATCCAGATCGCGAAGACCCGTTGTGATACCTGTGACATGACTGTCGCGCTTAAAGGCGTCATCGGCCATTTTGACCGAAAGCTGGATGGATTTTTCCAGTTTGACAAAACCCCGATCCATCTCGCCCGTTTGTGCGAGTTCAAAGAGACGATGCTCCATTCGCTCGATTTGCTTCGATGGCGGATTGTCGAGGCCTTGTTCATAGGCTTCGTTGACGGTGTCTTCGCCAAGTAGGATCAATTGGCGACGGATGTGAAGATCGTGGATCAGCTGGCCATAATCATGCGCGTTGATGACGGTAAAGACATTAGCGGCCATATCGCCCAGATACTGCGCGCCCCCGACATGCGCGAGCGCCGGATCATTTTCAAACAGCCCCCGCATCGTTTTGGGGTCTGCGATTTGCCCACGCTGGATCAGGGTTGAGATCGCGCCATAGATACGCTGATGCACGGGGTCATAGAAATGCTCCGGCTCAAGAATGTCCGAGACTTTTTCATAAGCGTTGTTGTTGACCAAGATTGCGCCAAGCAATGCTTGCTCCGCTTCTATATTGTGCGGAACAGTGCGGGAAAGAGCGAGGTCGCCCAAGCCCCCTTGAAGGGGCGAAAGAGTAAGAGCCGTGCTAGACATGGTGTTCTTTATAGCGGGACTGATTGCGATTGCCTAAAGCAAAAAAGACCCTGTGGAAAACAAGCCTGTGAATAACGGGGATAACCGTGATTTCATGAATTATCCCCGTAATAACGTAGGCGTTTGTTAGGCCCTAAATCCTTCAAGGAAATGTTCGACCGAACCCTTAAGCTTGTGGGAATCTTTTGACAAATTCGATGAAGCTTGAAGAACATCAGCCGCCGCATGTTCTGTCTGGATTGCAGCGTTGTGGACCTCGCCAATAGCCTGAACGACGGTTTGCGTGCTGTCGGAGGCTTCCAGAACGCTACGGGAAATCTCCTGCGTCGCGGCGGATTGTTCCTCGACTGCTGCTGCGATCGTGGCGGCAATCTCGTTGAGATGAGCAATGGTCTTGCCTACACCATTCATGGCCGTAACCGAATTGGTTGTTTCCCGCTGCACATGCGTGATCTGTGCTGTGATTTCGTCAGTCGCCTTCGATGTTTGATTGGCGAGAGCCTTGACTTCCGAAGCAACGACAGCAAACCCTTTGCCCGCTTCGCCAGCACGTGCGGCTTCAATCGTGGCATTAAGGGCGAGCAAGTTGGTTTGTGATGCGATTTCCTGAATAAGCTGGACAACCGTTCCGATCTTCTCCGTCGCCTGCGTAAGGCTTGCTATGGTGGCGTTCGTTTGATTGACTTCGGATACGGCTTCCTGAGTCACACGAGCGGAGTTTCCGACCTGTTGCGTGATCTCGCGGATCGAGGCGGCAAGTTCTTCGGCAGCAGCAGAAGCAGCCGAAATATTGCTGGCGGCGCTGCGTGTTGACTCTTCGACTTTCTGTGACTGGTTTTTTGTCTGCTCGGCAGCTGCCGAAAGATTTGTGGCATTTTGTTGCAAGACTTGCGCAGAAGAGGAAACTTCCCCGACGGAGCTGTTCACTTCCGCATCGAAATTGTCTGCAAGCGTGCTGAGCATAGCGCGTTTGTCTTCCTCTGCCTTAACGCGGTTGCTTTCCTGCTCCTTGCGCAGATTTTCCATTTCAAGCGTATTTTGCTTAAAGACAGCCAAGGCTCGCGCCATCGTGCCAATCTCGTCTTTAAGGCTTGTCGCGGGAACAACTGCCGTATGGTCACCCTCTGAAACTTTAATCATGACAGAAGAAAGTTCGTTGAGCGTGTGGCTAAGCGACGATGTCATGGTCCACGTTACGACGATCGAAATCAGGACCGATGCAGCGCAGATCAGGAGGAATAGTTTTTCGGTATGGCCCGCTTCGTTCTTTGCTCTTGCATAAACGGTTGAGACGGAGTCCTTGCTGTTGTTTTCGTAGGCGATCAGCTTATCAAGTGCATGTTCATAGATATTGTTCTTCGATATCTTCATGGTCAATGCCGCGTTTTGATCAATTTCGGTCATCCCCAATACGCGACCGACAAGGTTGAGATATCCATCAATTTCAGTTTGAATTTCTGACAGACGTTTTTGTTCGGCTTCTGGCTTGTCCTTAGCGCTATCACCCAGCGATTGGAACAGTGTTTTTAAGGCGGCAATTTTTTCTTGTGCTGCCTTCGATGACCGTTGCACTTTTTCGTCACTGGCTCCCGCAATTTGCAACGATAAAAGACCAAGGAGGCTGGCATCCACATCCTTGACAGCGCGGACGATGTCTGTTGCCTTTTCTTTCTCAACGAAACTGCCTTCAACAATCTGGTTTAACGCCGACTGTTGGCTGGTTAGCGCCTGAAACGAAACAAGAGACAACGCAACAACAAAAAAGATAACCACAACGGGTGCGATGAGAATTTTCCATTTGAAGGGCAAGGTGAAGCGAGAGGACATGGGAGTATTCCTGACCGTGATTAAAAGATTAATTCGTGTGGGGGACAAGGAAGGCGGGAAAAAAGCCAGTTAAGGAGACGAGATCTTATGGTGCAAACTCAGGCTCCGGCCATGCTTTCTGCGAAGAATGCGCCGGAGTCTGGGTCCGCTTCTTTTTTACTTATATGCGCCAGCTGCGATCACAACGTCGCCTTCACGCAATACGTAAGAGGTCTTTTCTGCAATCTTCTTGGTCAGGGGATCTGTGAACTTATAGTCTACCCAGCCTGAACCTGCACCACGGCCAAGGTCCATGATTTCCTTGCCGTAAGGCTTGTCGTCCACATCCTTGAAGTCTTCGATGGAAAGGCCAACCAGCTTCTGGTTTTTACCGTGGGCCAGACGAATACCGTCCATGCTCATTGCAAAGACATAGAGGTCACGGTCCGTGAACTTGCCATCGGGCTTGTTAAACTCGGCAGCAGCCTTTTCTTTGCCGTTTTCGCGCAGATAAGCAGCGGCGCGTTCGACCAAAGCCTTGGCTTCTTCTTTTGTGCCGCGTTCTGCTGCGGCCATTGCAGGCGATGAAAGACATAACGTTAAGGCAAGTAGGGCGAGCGTCGATTTCACAATTTTTAAGCTAAACATTTGTATATCCTTGTGTTGGTTTGACACGTGTCAGGCCATCTGTGTGGTAAGCCCCCCGACTTAGGCAGCGATATAGATGTCATATTTGTAGTTAATTGTGTGTAAATATCTATCCAGAAAACAATTCTGCACTCGATACGGGGAGTATTGTAGAAATGTCACACCTCGAGATGTTTAAGGTCTGCAATATGTTGAATGGGGAGTGGAGAATCATTCTCAAAAAGGACTTATGATGCGCTAAGATTTCATGAATCCGTTATACAGTCGCCATCTTGTTAAGATGTTACGAACGAAAATTTCGTAATTCCACTATGGGGCGCAGGTCAATAAGGGAAAGAGACCTCCGTTATGAATGTTTTATCCCACTTCTCCGACATCCAGCCTGAATACAAGCTGCCATATTGAAATAGCGTAGAAATATGCCGATGATGAATCCCTTTTGCATCGCATGAATAGTATTGGAATAATAATAAAATCATTCTGAGAGAATAGTTCAAAAAGGAATAATTTTGGATACTGGATGAATCCTATTTAACGAGATTGACAATCAAAAGGGTGTGTGTTTCGCTTAACCGACAGTTAATGAACCGTTAAGTTTTCTACCGGTTTGTTAGTCTAAGTTGCAAGTGTGATAAATTTGCTACGAATTGAGTTCAAACACCTAAACGCGGGAGGATAACATGAAAAAAATACTCTTAAGCACAGCGGTTAGTGCATTCTTGCTTTTCGGGGCTGTTCCCGGCTATGCGTTGGATGCAAACGGTAATGATGTTGATGACTCGTCAACCTTACAAGCGACGCAATACAACACCGATGTTGATGCCGATGTTGATGTTGGCAACACGAACGGCTCTAACAACACCGAGAGCAACGCGTACACAAAAAATGAGACAGACATTGATACCGATGTTGATAAGACAACCAATATCGCGTCAGGCAATACGGTGAATGACACGGACGTGAATGCTACGAAGAATGTTACGGCTGACTCGGGCAACACGAACGGCTCTAACAACACCGAGAGCAATTCGTACACGAAGAATGAGACAGAAGTTGACACGGACATCGATGCAACAAAGACAACAAACATCGCGTCCGGCAATTCTTTGTCTAACACAGAAACAGAAACCAAGACAATGAGTGACTCCAATAACACGGCGTCAAGTGCTGATACGAATGGCTCTTACAACACCGAGAGCAATTCATACGTGAAGAACGAGACGGAAGTTGAAACGGACATCGATGCAACAAAGACAACAAACGTCGCGTCCGGTAACTCGCTGTCCGATACGGATACGACCAATACAACAAACTCTGGGAACTCGTTCTCCAGCTCAAGTGCTGATACGAATGGTTCTTATAACACCGAGAACAATGCGTATGTGAAGAACGAGACGGAAATTGACACGGATGTCGAAAAGACAACCAATGTCGCTTCTGGTAACTCACTGTCAGATACGGATACGACAAACACGTCGAATTCGTATAACTCTGCATCGAGTGCTGATACGAACGGCTCTTACAATAGCGAGAGCAATTCTTATACAAAAACAGAGACAGACATCGACACGGACGTGAATACAAACGTTAATGAGAACAAGACAACGAATATTGCCTCTGGCAACTCGCTGTCGAACTCTCAAACGACAAACACGACCGACTCGCATGATATGTCAAACAGCATGACGGCAAACTCGAGCAACGACACAATGGGGTCGTATAACTCGGCTTCGTACGCCAGTGATGACGACACATTCAACACGAGTGTTGACATCCAGCACAACGAAGTTGTTTCGAACCAAATGCTGGCTTCGGCTGTTTCTGGCACCAATGTCATGGTCATGGGCGGTGGCGAAATCGAAGATGACTCTTCGGGTGGCATCGCTGCGAAAGTGACAACAGGTACCGTGAACAGCCAGTCGATGTCGGGTTCCGGTATCTTCTCGGCGCAAAGCCAGACGGGCATCAACACGGCAGGCGTCAGCGCCGTGGGCATGACCATCCAACTCAACGGCGGACTGTAATGGGATTGGGGCGTGGGTCGAGTATGGCCCACGCCTCACTTCGGAGTGTCTTGACATAAGGGCAGGGCGCTCCGGCAATCCCGTCAACAGCCGGTTGAAAGGCAGGAGGCTCACATGAAAAATCTTGGACACAAGATGTTGAAGCTTCTGATTGTTGGGGGCGTCGTTTTCTTTTCCGGCAACACAGTCGGATGGGCAGCGGAGACACCAACGGTGCCGGATACGGACGAAGTCGTCCTTTCGGCCTTTGGCGACGAATTGTTGTCACAGGACGAGATGGGCAAGGATCGGGGTGCGGCGGCTATTAACACGCTGTCTTCTTCTCAGTCCTTGTCATCGGCTACGACCGGCAATTCTCTGAATGTTGGCGGTAACCTGTCAAATGGCGCTATCAATGTCGGCGAAAATTTCGGCGGTTTTGGCAGCTATGTCATGAACACAGGTAACAACTCTACCGTCAATTCGGCAGTCAGCTTCAACGTGCAGGTACTACCATCTCCATAAGAACATCGCGTGCGTCTCCCCTCGGGGCGCACGCGAGAAATAATAAAGGAGAGAAAGCCATGAAAAGCAAAACCCAAATTGTATGTCTTATTGGCGTCGCGTTTATGACGGTGGCTTTTCGTGGCCTTCCTGCTCAGGCATCTGAGGATGTGATCGTCCGGCAGGACATCATTGCCGCCAGCTTTCCCGAGCAGGAGCTAGGAATTTCGTCAGCGGCGATCAGCAACGGAAAAAGGGAGTCTTTGGACGTTCCCGTCGTGAGTTGGCGAGATCTCCCGTTCAGCACAGTTAAAAAGCAGGCTCTGGATTATAGCTGTGGTTCTGCTGCGCTTTCGACATTGCTTAGCTACGTCTATCAGACGAAGACATCAGAAGGTTCTATCTTTAAGGCTATGTTCGAGTCTGGAAACAAAGAAAAAATCCGAAAGGAAGGGTTCTCTCTTCTCGATATGCGGAACTATCTCAAGACAAAGGGGTTTAACGCGGCGGGATTTAAGGTCAAGCTTGATGTCATCGAAAAGAACAAGGTCCCCTTTATCGCCCTCATCCGTGAGAACGGTTACAACCATTTTGTTGTTGTTAAAAGCGTGAAGGGTGGTCGTGTCTTGATTGGTGATCCCAATCGCGGCAATGTTATTTTGGCGCGGGAAAAGTTTGTATCAATGTGGAACGGCATTGCGTTGATCGTATCGAACAAAGCTAGGATCGCCCGCAGTTTCTTTGACAACGACAAAGAATGGACATACGCCCACACGATGGTGACTCCTTCGCAGGCGGAATATCGCGGCATGGACAATACCGCATTGCAACCGATTCAGTGGCAGATCGCCCCTGTTACAACGGACATTCTTGGTGGGATTAATCAGCAACTCACGTCGACTTTATCGCCATAAAGAAACGGCCTTGGATCGTTTCCCCAACTTTGGAGGTGCACTATGAAAACAAAAAATACGCACGCGGCCCTTCAATCCATGATGTTGCCATTGCTAACGCTGATGCTTGTGCTTGTGGCGGCAACACCCTCTGAAGCTGCTAAACGGCATACATCGTCGCCAGTGGTTCATTCAGAGAATGCCGCGAAGGTGGCCGCCATTTTGTTGGAGCCCAGCGAGCTTGATCTTGCGGGCGCTATCGAAGTCGCTGATGCCGATATGGGGGATGTCCGGGGCGGCTTTATCGATCCCACGGGCATGATCTTCCGTTTTGCTGTTGACATCAAATCCCAGATTGACGGGGCCCTTATGTTCGTCCGATCGCTCGTCTTGCAACATACTGATTCAATACACGATTCTGTTCAGCAAGCGGTCAATGAGTCCTTGCCCAAATCACAGGGGAATTCGGGTTTCGTCGCCTCAAGTTCTTCCGAAGTCATCCAAGAGAACATTCCGCATGGAACCGAAGTCAAGGTTATGGAAAATGGGTCCGGTCTTGTGATTTCGAACAGTCAGGGACAAACGACGTTTATTAACCAAACATCAGCAGGGGCTTTTTCTAACGTGATCATGAATACTGCCGACAACAGGATCATAACCCAAACGATGAACATTGATCTGGTTCTGCAAAATATGACGAATGTTATCAATAATGTTGCGGACATCCGGAGCCGTCTTGCGCCTGCCGGATTGGGCCAGATCGCCCACATGCACACAATTGGTTTCGGGTTGTAAATATGGAACAGGTATCATATTTGTTCTAGGCCTTACTTGACGGAGTGTCTTTGGGAAGAGATACTCCGTCATCTTTTTGATGAACTGGGGACGAATCTCATGGCTTTCCACAAATCTTTACGTTTTGTTTTAGCGGCTTCTGCTCTTTCGCTTGTTCTGGCGGTCACGCCGTCTTTCGCCGCGGAGGCTCCGACAGATGTTTCGACGATGAAAGCGAGCCTGAAGAAACAGGCGGCTCTTCTAGCCAAACAGGAAAAGGCCTTGGCAGAGCAACGTGAGAAGCTCTCGGCACAAGAAAAAGAAATGGCCGCGCAGCGTACCAAGCTTGATGAGCTGGCTAAAATGGTCGAGGCGAGCGTGAGACCTGCTAGTGATCTTGAACTGAAGGCATCCGTTGGCACGGGCGCTGGCCCAGACGCCAAGTCTTCTCAGAAAACAGACGTCAAGGTTTCCGAACCTGCTGTTGCGGCAACTTCGATCGTTGCCCCACCTAAAGAAGAAGAGAAGCGGCCTGAAGTTGCCGTTTTGCCTGATGTTGGCGGTGTTCTGACGCCCAAGGGTGTTCTGATGTACGAAAATTCGCTTGAGTATGTGAATACCACGAATAACATTTTTACCTTTAACGGCGTTCAGGTCGCTGAGGTCGTCTTCATTGGCTCGGCCAACGCAACAACAGCCAAGCGCCAGATCGTACAGGACTCCAATCGTTTCCGCTTGGGCCTGACCAATCGCTTGGAAGCAGATATTCGTGTACCTTATGTTTATCGTTCGGATACGACCTCGGAAACAAATACATCGACAGGCGTGACGACACGTAATCGAATCGAGGGAAATGGTTTGGGTGATATTGATGCTGGAGCGTCTTATCAGTTTAACGCAGGCAAAGATGGTTGGCCCTTCCTTGTTGGTAACGTGCGATACAAGGCAAACAATGCCGATGGTCCGTTTGATGTCCCTTATGACTCTGACAACGTTGCCACGGAGTTGCCAACGGGTACGGGCTTCCATTCTGCCGAGGCCAGCTTAACGGCAATCAAAGTTTCCGATCCTGCCGTGCTCTTTACCAATCTTGGCTATGTTTACAACATGGATTCGGATGTCAACAAGACGTTCGGAAACACACGCATTGGCAATGTCGATCCGGGTGATGCTATCAACATCAGCGCTGGAATGGGATTTTCGATCAATCCTGAGACCTCCTTTACGCTCGGCTATAAGCACAGCTATGTCTTTGAGACAACTCAGGACAATCAGGATGTTGGCACAGGTGCCCTCAGTACGAGCCGCAGTGACACAGCCAGTGTTGGCGCGTTTATGGTCGGTGCAAGCTATCGCTTTAATCCGATTACAAGCCTCAACATGAATGTCGAAGTCGGCGCGACGCGTGAAGCCCCAGATGTTCGCGTCGGCTTGCGCGTGCCGGTACGTCTTGGCACGTTGTTCTAATCGACGACATAGAGTTCTACTCTCCAAAGGTAAAGGCGTAGAGCTCTAGTCCGGGGTCAAGTGCTTCTACGTCCAGCTGTCCGTTGGCTGTTTCACCCATATCAATTAGCGTATAGAGCGCGTGGCGGTCGACAATAACCTGTCCGTTTTTCACATCGCCACTGGATTTATCGTCTGGAAGTTTGCCGTTTAGACGGATAGAGACGCGTAAGGGTTGATTGTTTTGTGATCCCATCACAAGGTATACTTTGCGTGACAAGAAATTGAGCCGTAGGCTGTCCCCAGATTTCAGCGCCCGGATTTTCTCGTCTTGTACACTCCATGATCCATTTAAGGACCAGTGATGCAAAGGTGTGAAAGAGGGGTAGGCGAACAGGCCATTTCCGGAAGCCGTCAGAGGTTTTTGGCCCGCAAACAACTCAGCCCGTGCATATCCAAGATAAGTTTCCGGCGTTTGGGGCGTATAGCTTTTTGTTGTAGTTTCTGGGGTTGGCGTTCCTTCTGCGCTTAACCCGAGGAGTGTTCGAATATTATGCTCGGTCGTGTCATATTCGCCCTCGCCATGATGTGTATAGACAACGCGCCCTTCTTGATCGATGAGGTAATGAGCCGGCCAATAGCGGTTGTCATAGGCTTTCCATGTTGAAAAAATATTGTCCTGCGCGACCGGATATTTGATCCCGTACTTTTCTATCGCGCGGGCGACGTTGTCGGGATCTTGTTCAAAGGCAAATTCCGGCGCGTGTAGGCCAAGAATCACGAGTCCTTTCTCACGATACTTTGCATCCCATGCTTTGAGGTAGGGCAGGGTGCGAATGCAGTTGATACAGGAATAGGTCCAGAAATCAATCAGAACAACCTTCCCACGAAGAGAGTCGAGTGTAAGTGGCGCGCTATTAAACCACTGCCCCAATCCTTTGAGTTCGGGGGCGGGATAGCTTGTTTTGAGTCCGTGAATCAGGCCCGTGTCCGGGGAGGGGGTGTTTGAGGGATCAGTGGACATGGTAGTAACCTCCTTTCGAGAAATAAGTGTCGTAGCATCGACGCCAGAGGCGATGAAAGCAACAGAGGCCAAAATCAGAACGGCAAGCGTTTCGCGCACGGCTCGTGCGTGGCGTTGAAAGAAAGACAATTGTTTCATGAGCGTCCTTCCTGTTAAGGCGATGAGCAACATCGGAATGCCTGCGCCGATCGAAAAGGCAAGAAGTAGAGCAAGTGATTGTGTGTCACTTTCCTGCCGGATGATTTGAACCAGCACCGCTCCAAGAATAGGGCCCGCGCATGGCGTCCAGATCAAACCAATCAGGCTGCCTGCTGATAGGCCGCCCCAAAACCCAGTGCGTTGGGAACCTGCCAGTTTTTGTCCCAAATTGGCTGCACCTTGTGCCGCGAGGGTGAATTTTTCGGATAGACGTTCAGATAGAAGTACGAAACCAAACGCGGCTAACAAGCCCAGCGATATGTTTTTGACGAGGTCAAGGTTGAGATGAAAGGCACCGATAAGCCATCGAGAGGCAAAGGCAAACAGGCTAAACGAGAAAATAAAGCCAAGGATGACCCCAAAAGGTTGGCCTCGACCGCCAGACATGGATGTGACTAGTATGAGGGGCAAGATGGGTAGAATACAAGGGGAGGCGATGAGGGCAATGCCTTCTAGAAGGGCAAGCCCAAGTTCGAATACTGACATAACCACACCCTCCCATAATGGTCATCAGGTAAAGGGGTAAGTGGTGCCAGTATGCCGTCTGTCTATGGCTATTTGGGGGCATGGAGGCACCTTGGCCGGTTATCCAGACCGGCAAACCAGCGCCATAAGCTGCGGCAAGGAGCCGTTAACCCCAATCAAATGCTAGAAAAAGGTTGGTTAATACCTAAAATGATGATCTTGCTTGACGAAGGGCGCGAAAAGCGCCATTTTCCGCGCATGTTACGGTGAGTGAAAGAATAGGGATGTCCAAAGAAGATTTACTTGAGTTTGAAGGCGTTGTAACCGAAATTCTGCCTAACGCCATGTTCCGTGTCAAATTAGACAACGGGCATGAGGTTCTAGCGCATACATCTGGCAAAATGCGCAAAAATCGTATCCGTGTTTTGGCCGGCGACAAGGTGAATGTGGAGATGACACCATATGACCTGACCAAGGGTCGGATCACCTTCCGTCATAAATAATTCAATAAAAAGAATCGTAAAAAGTTAATTTGTTAACTTCTTGCATACCGTTCTTGTTGCATCACTGAGGAGCGGTTCGGGAGTACGATTCGATTCCCGTGATTCCGTTTGTCTTATACGATTAGTACAAAGCAGGGACATGTGACAAATCGATTGGCCCATAGGATGTTTGATCGCCTTGTGCGCTGGATGACGCCCCGCGTTCTCCCAACCGCAGGCGGAAACAAGCTCGCCCTCATGCGTCGGATGTTTCAAGCTCTGGCCGTCCTAACAGCACTTGGCCTCGTTGCCGTTCTTGCGCCCTATTTCGCGGGCGACAGTGCGGGTATGATTATCGGCGGGCTTCTTGCGGCGTCGCTGTTGGGCATGTCGGGAACGGTCTGGTGGCAGATTAAGCATATGCACGACGATGCCGCCGAAGAGATTTTGTTGCGCGAGGCGTTCCATTCCATGCTCACGCCTCAGCTCATCGTGGATTACGATGGGAACATTGTGATGGCTAACCGGGCTTTCCGGGGCTGGATTGATCTTGGCTCCCGCCCCGTTATGGAGGCTCTTAAGAAGCGCTTTGGCGGCACGCCAGACAATGAAGAGAAGTTTCGTCTGCTGAGCGAGAACTTGCAGGAAGGACAGTCGGTTATTGCTGACCTACCTGTGATGCGCGGCACACGCATTATTGAATGGCGGCGCATTATTGCCAGACCTATTGATGGGCATAACCGTTATTGCCATTGGCGTTTCGAAGATATTAGCGAGCGGCGTCGCATGGAACGCGCCATGCAGGACGAGCAGAACAAATTGCTCGATTTTATGGCGCACGCGCCAGTCGGCATCTTCTCGGTTGACCAGCACGGACGTTTTAAATTTGTCAACGAGACAATGGCACAATGGCTTCAGGTCACGCCTGATGAGTTGGTCAGAGGTGACGTACGTATCCACGATATTATGAATGAAGCGCCGTTAGGCGTTTCGGCTTATGCTGTGACAGGTGGCCCGCATGGCGAGTTGCGCGGGGAGGTTGTTTTTCGCCGTCGTGACGGTTCTTTGTTCCCCGTCGCAATTACGCAGACTGTTGTTGCGTGTGAAGATGGTAAGTCTCTTCGGACACGTTCAATCGTCCGCGATCTGTCGCCGGAACGTGAATGGCAGATGGCTCTTTCGCTTTCTGAGTATCGATTCCAGCGCCTTTTTGCCGAAGCTCCGATTGGCATTTTGTTGCTCGACTCCAAATTTGCAATCATGGAGTGCAATCAGGCTTTCTTGAAAATCTCGCGCCAGAAACGCGAGTCTGTCATCAGCCGTGAACTGGCTGATTTGATCCTTCAATCGGATCGTGAAGGGGCTCTTAAAGAGCTATCGCACATTTTGGGCGGAACGGACCTTGTCAAACCCATCGAAGTGCATATGCAGGCTGATCGCGAAATCACGGCGCATGTCTTTGCGCGCCGTTTTGTGGCCAGTTCGCCTACGCCGGATGTCGAGGGGCAAGAAGGCTTGATGCTCTATTTCATCGATGTCACGGAGCAGAAACGTCTTGAAACGCAATTTGCCCAGTCGATGAAGATGCAGGCCATTGGCCAGCTCGCAGGTGGCGTGGCCCACGATTTCAATAATTTGCTCACTGCGATGATAGGCTTCTGTGATTTGCTGCTCCAAAGGCACAAGCCAGGTGATCAGAGCTTCACGGATATTATGCAGATTAAGCAAAACGGCAATCGTGCTGCGAACTTGGTCCGACAACTCCTCGCTTTCTCGCGCCAGCAAACATTGCAGCCCAAGGTTATCAATATTGTTGATGTCGTTTCGGAACTCACCAATCTTCTGCGTCGTCTGATTGGTGCCCAGATCCAGCTCAATATGAACCATGGCCGTGATATTGGCCTCGTGAAATGCGATCAGGGTCAGCTCGAGCAGGTGATTATCAATCTGGTTGTCAATGCTCGCGATGCCATGCCAGAGGGTGGGACGGTTTTGGTCAAGACCTATAATCATATCCAGAACAAGCCTACCCATCATGGTCAGGATGAAATGCCGCCGGGGCGTTATGTCGGTATCGAAGTTGCCGATACGGGGTGTGGCATTCCCAAGGAAATCATCACGCGTGTTTTTGAGCCCTTCTTCTCAACCAAGGAAGTTGGTTCGGGGACAGGACTCGGTCTGTCGACCGTTTATGGCGTTGTCCGCCAGACAGGCGGTTTTATTGATGTTGAGAGCAAGGTGGGCAAGGGAACCCGTTTTGTTGTTTATTTGCCCGTCTTGGCTAATCAGGAACAGGTCACGGCGGCGGTCGCGAATGATGATGAGTCAGAGGAAAAGCCGGGGCCAGATTTAACGGGAGCAGGGTCTGTTCTTTTGGTCGAGGATGAGGATGCCGTTCGCGTCTTCTCAACTCGCGCCCTCAAGAACAAAGGATACAACGTCTTTGAGGCGCGTAGCGGCGAAGAGGCTGTTGATGTTCTCAAGAATTATGGCGAACAAATTGACCTTATCGTCACGGATGTCGTTATGCCGCAAATGGATGGACCGACACTTTATAAGCATGTGAAAGAAAAGTGGCCGCACATCAAGGTCGTTTTTGTGTCCGGTTATACAGAGGACCGTTTGCGTGAACAGTTTAAGTCTGGTGAGGAAATCCATTTCCTGAGCAAGCCATTCTCGCTCAAGCAGCTGGCGGGTAAGGTCAAGGAACTGTTGAGCGAGGGATAGAAATTTTCTTCTCGTGGATAGTGAGATAGAAAACGGTCCCGACGCCGAGAAAGAAAAGTTTCTGCAGGTTCGATGATCCGTTTGTCTTCGTTGTCTTTCTTGGAGATAAGCCTGTCTTCTATCAGCAAATAATCGATGTCCGTGTATAGAAAACACTCGATCGCGTCGAGAGGTGTTTCGACAATGGCTTCGCCGTTGACGTTAAATGACGTGTTGATCACAACCGGTATGCCAGTGATTTCTTTGAAGGCAGAAATGATATTATAGAAGCCGGGGTTGCTATCTTTCTTAACCGACTGAACACGCGCCGTGCCATCTGCATGGACAACAGCGGGGAGTAGATGCTTCTTGTCTTCCCTAACTTGGCAAATCAGAAGCATATATTCAGCGTCTTCGTCGGCATCAAAGAAACTTGAGACATCTTCGGCAAGACAGGCCGGAGCAAAGGGGCGGAAGGGCTCGCGATGCTTTATGCGTGCGTTGATAATATCCTTCATCTCAGCTTTGAGTGGGCTGGCCAGAATACTGCGATTGCCTAGGGCGCGTGGGCCAAACTCACTTCGACCACTGTAGCGGGCAATAACATGTCCTTGAGCAAGAAGCTCGGCTACGGTGGCGGCTGGGTCGTTGGGGCAGGTATAGTGTAAGCCAAGCCTTTCAATTTCTTGATAGGACTCATCCTTATCGCGTTCAGGCCCCAAGAACATATTCTTTACGCGTTCGACAGGGGGACGACCATATTTCTCGGCTACAACGGCCAATGCCGCGCCAAGAGATAGGCCATCATCAGAGGCCGCAGGTTGGATGAAGATATTTTTGAAACCAGCTTCTTTGAAAATACGTTGGTTCATCAGCCCGTTGAGTGCAACGCCTCCCGCAAGGCAAAGGGAGTCGCAGTCTGGCAGTTGTGTCCGCAAGGATTTCGCCAGAGCAACGCCAATATCTTCGACAAAACGTTGAAACGAATTGGCGATGTCATAATGCGTCTGTGTAATGGGTTCCCCTTCGCCTCGTGGACCGCCAAGGATTTTTTGGAGTTTGGGGCTGAGCGCAAGGCATCGTGTTGACCACGGCTTTTCGATTTCGTTTGGTAATAAAAGGGCGCCAAGATTTAACCTGAATGTTCCGTCTTCCTCTACCTGTCCCAATTGATTAAACAGATGGGTAAAGCGAGGCTCGCCATAAGCGGCCATACCCATCACTTTATAAGCATCTGAAAAACCATGAAAGCCCAGAAACTCAGTCATGATCTCGTACAGAATACCTATACTGTGGGGCAGTGACGAGGAATTCAGTATGTGAATACCAGCCTTTGTTCCTTCACATAAGGTAATCGTTTCGTTCTCGCCATAACCATCGATACATAAGATAGCCGACCGATCAAAGCCGGAAGGGTAATAGGCGCTTGCGGCATGCGCCATGTGATGGGTGGTTGTGAAGATCTCGCTATCTGGAAACAGCCCTTGAAGTTTGTTGAGGATGCGACAATCCCGTTGATAACCCCATAATGCACGTTGAATCCACTCAATTACGATCTTTTGATCTTTCTCAAGGTGGAATTGACTTTGGATGGAATTCATAAATACATCGCGATCTTGCGCCGTGAGAAGATCGGGAAGGGCGCTAAGAATAGAGTTTTCGATAAGGGACGCCATATCGGAAGGAAGAACATCCTTTATCAGTGTAAAGAGACGGGCTTTTATATTGTGTAAGGGGTCATTTGAAAGAACAGCAAAGCGTACGGAGCCGAGATTTTCTTTTTCGATTATTTCCTTAATCGTATCAAAGCAGGCAAAAGGAAACGTATTGTCATGTTTCACGTTTGAAAAACGCTCGCCAGTCAGGGCATAAAGCACATTCCCGCTTTGATCGACCAAGGCCACGGATGTGTCGTGTCCTATCCCTTTTGTCCCAATAACAAGATCCGGCATTTGGAGCTGTTTCCTTCTTGCATGGAGAAATGATGATGCGGGATCAATGAGTAAAATCTTTTGGAGGGTGTGTCCATAAGCAAGAACCCCATATATTTAAAAGGCTTTACGCATACAGTAAAATGCATTTAATTTCAGATATATACAAGCGTAGTGCTTGAAAGACACAGTATAACTGTGTGATTATCATGGATTAAGACCATGTTAACCACACGCAAGTATTCTGTCGCCGTCCGGTGATATCATCTTTCTATCCATAACCGTGAGATTTTGTATGACAAGAATCTATGGGGGTAAGGATGTATATCAGCACCCTAGTCGCAGGAGAAAAACATGAAAATTAGTAAAAAATATCTAGCCCTTGCCGTGGCAGCATCTTTCTTTGCAGCCGGTGGAGCTTATGCCGCAACGCAGTCTGTTGACATTGATATGAGCTTTGATACGGCGTTGACGCTGACGAACCCGACGCCTATCGATTTCGGTATTCTTCAGGCGTTGACCTCAGGTACCTATACGGTTGATACAACCGGTGCTTTGTCCACAGGTGGTGGCGGTGTTGCCATTGGTGGTTCGCCGAATGCCGGTGTTGTGCATATCACAGGTTCTACAACGCAAACCGTTGCAATCAGCACAGGTTCGTATGTGGCTGACGGGAACGTAACGCCTTCTGCCGCAACTTGTTTGTACAACTCTGTGCTTACAACAGATTGTGATACCGGTGTAACGGGGGCTTTGGCGCCTGGGGCTGGTCAGGATCTGACACTCGGTGTTACAATCTCTGCTGATGGTTCGCAGACAGCTGGTTCGACACCTGCTCCGAGCTTCACTGTTACAGTTATTTACGGCTAATACCGTTCCGACAACGGAAAGTTGAATGAATCAGGGGCAGGAAGAAATTCCTGCCCTTGTTTTTGGGAGCATGCTATTACGGTTGTATGTTCCGATTCTGTTTTCCCCTCCTTCTAGCCTTGTTTTGTTTACTGCCAGACATGGTGTGGGCTGCAGCAAGCATCTCGCTGGTTCAAACACAGAGGCTGACTTTCCCTACGCTGGCCATTCCTTCGTCTTCGTCTTCGCTGACAATAAATCCCCTTAATTCAGCTACTTCCGGTACGGCACAAATTATTTCAGGTACGGCAAGCCGTGGTGTTTACGACCTTTCGATGATTGGGGGTGGCAGTGTTTCTATTTCTCTCGACATTTCAGTGACGAATGCAGGCACAAGTGGTGTGACGCTCGGTGCGTTTACAGGCTTGTACCAAAGCACAACAATCAGCTCCTTCCCGAGTTCGACATTGCCTTTGCCGTCCAAAAAGCCGGCAACAACCCCTCTGTATCTTGGCGCTACCTTGACGGCGAATTCATCTGTTGCCAAGGGAAGCTATGCAGGGTCTATCGACATAATCATCTTTGTGCAATAAATGGAGGCAGTTAATATGAAAAAATTCTTCTCTCTAATCGTGGTGCTAAGCTTGCTTGTCGCTGCCCAGCCGAGCTGGGCGCGCAATGCGGGTCTTCTTGTGTCACCGACGCGAGTTGTCATGCAAAATGGTAAACGTTTTGCGACGGTTACAGTTAGAAATAATGGTGATGCCACAGGCCGTTATAAGGTCGAGCTGGTAGACACGATTATGAGCGAGGAGGGCGGGATAAAAATTCGTGAAGACGGATCAAAAGACGAGTTTTCCGCAATGGATATGATCAGCTTATCTCCCCGCAGCATGACGCTGAAGCCTGACGCCAACCAGAATGTTCGCATCCTTGTCCGGGGCGGAGAAGACATTCCCGATGGTGAATACAAATCTCACCTGCAGATCCGTATGACAGACAGCAATGCCGAGCCAAAAACTGAGGGCCCGACCGATAAAGGGGTTGGTATCGCCCTTCAAACAAAGATGACTACGGTCATCCCGATAATCATACGCAAGGGCGAAACAAGTTTCAAAGTCAGCATGGATGACGTCAAGCTTCTTCCGCCTGACACTACTGGAAAATCTGAGCCAAAAGTTAAAGTATTTTTTGGATTCTCCGGCAATCGTTCCGTATTGGCTGATGTCAAAGTCGTCCATACCGCTACCGATGGCAAGGAAACGCAACTCGCCTTTTTTCGAGGCGTAGCCATTTATCGCGGTGTCTCCAAACGTAGCCAGATTGTCCCCCTCAAGGTGCCTGCGGGTCTTGATATCCACAAGGGTAAACTACAGGTTTCTTTTGTGTCTCAAGAAGACGAAGGCAGTCAGGTTCTTGCCTCCAAAGTCCTAACACCATGAGGCGTTATGAGAGCAAATTGCCGCATCGCGTTGACAAGGCAAGGAGCCCTCTCGCCGGGATCTAGAGCTAGGTCCCCCGCGGGCTACCATGTTTAAGGCAGGTGTATCTTTGCGGGCGATGTGCGTTTGCTTGGCTGCGTTCGCGGTTGTGCCTGATTACAGTGGCATGGCAGCCGAGCCAAGCAACGTCACGCAATCTTCGGCCAACGTTAAATCGCTTGTCCTTCGTGCTGTCGTCAACGAGACGCCAGCACGAAGGGCTTTGGGTGCAATAGAAACTCGGCAGGGGTTATTTATAGATTTTACCGAGTTTTTAGACCTTTTCGATTTTCCTATTCACTTAGATAGTAACCTTTCCAACGCAGCAGGATTTTTCGTAAGCCCGGATAAAAAGTTTGTTCTTGATATCTCATCGGGAGATTTAAGGATAGGGACAAGCAAGCGCTCTGTTGCCGCAGACAATTTCATCAGATCGAACGGCCATCTCTATATTGCGCAAGAAGCTTTGGCATCGTGGTTTGATATGACAATTACTCCAGACCATGTAAAGGGTACACTTCAGTTCGCAACAAAATATCTATTACCTTTCCAAGCCAGAGAACTGCGCCAGCTTGCCAGAGAAAAAACATTTGCATCGGCTTCACAGCAAGGAACGCCGACCAATCAGTCTTCGCAAACGCATGATTTCAGTGGAAAAGCCGGTCCCGGTTATGAGGTCGAGTTGTACAGAAATGATGTGTTACTTGCATTTCAATATACAAACGCGGCTGGACGGTACGCTTTTTCAAATATTCCCGTTCTCTTTGGCGATAATGATTTTCGTGTTCTTGTCTATGGCCCACAAGGCCAGTATGGCGAGAAGAAAATGAAGGTGGCCGGCCCACCGTCGCCAGAGTTATCCACGAAACAAAATATATCACAACCAGTCGTTGAACCGCCTGCTCGTAAAGTTGAGGAAAAAAAGAAAAAAGAGATACGCCAAGCGCAAACGACTATGACAGCCTCGACAGGGATTCAGTTTACGCCCGTTCAAGCAAGCAACTGGCAGTCGCTGGACGTTATCCGCTCTGATCAAAAACTAGGTTCCATCGATGCGTATATCGGCGCACGTGGCGTGTTTCTTCGCTTAGATTCATTCTTGCGTTTCGCCGAAAATGATTTTTCACAACGGACAAGTTCGACCACGATAGAGATGAGCGCTGAAGACGGCGGACGGATCACGCTTGATCTTGATAAGCGCGAATATGCAGATGCGCAGGGAAAACACAGCCTTTTCCATAACGACGCCTTTATGGATGAAAATATTATCTATGCCAATACCGATCTCATTTACCGTCTTTTCCCACATGCAGCGTTCATTGTCGACCAATCGCGGCGTAGACTGCGTTTGCCGGAAAAGGAAGAACAAAAACATGAGCCGCCAAAACACGATGTAGCTGAACTTGCTCCTGCTCCAAGCGCAGCGCCTGTTGCTCCCGTTATCATTGATGATCAGAAGAGTATGGCGGCGTTGCCGTCACAGTCTGTCGGGAAGGTTGAGCCCGCGGAGGCGCAGGATGTTCTACATCTTGAAGAATCGGGAACACACGAAGAGGGTAAGAGACAGGCAGATACGGAATCTTCGGGTGACGGTGAGCCGTTAATTTTGGCTCCCAAAATCAAAAGCGCAAGACCAGACGGGAATTTTGTCGAGGCTATGGATTATTCCGGTCAAGTCTATCTTCCATTTAATGATTTGATCCAAATTCTTGACTTTCCTATCAAGGTTGAAAAAGACGAAACCGAAGCAAGCGGTTTTTCCTTTACTCCTGACAATGAATTTACACTGAGTTTATCACGTAAAGAGGTTCGTTATGATGGAAAAACAGAAACGCTAAAATCACAAGACATTCAGGTAAAGGACGGCCGTCTCTATGTGAATGTCGAGAGTTTTGCTGCATGGTTTGGCATCAAATGTACTGTCAATAGGGAGCAGGGAGTCCTCCAGTTGGAGACGGATAAGCTATTTCCCCAAGAAGCATCGGAGGAGCGTCGAAATCAATGGAACAAGCTTCTTTCAGTGACGAAGCCAAAAGATGATGACCTGCCATTACTCGAAAACCCATATCGTCTTGTCGGTTATCCATCGATTGATGTCGATATAGGATCATATTACAGGCATAGTGTTAAAAACTCTCAGACCAAGAACTATACGAGCAACTATAATGTTCAGGGTGCGATGGATTTGGGTTATATGACCAGCCAATTTTATGCACAAGGATCAACCGATCATAGAGCTCTTCAAAACTTTCGATTGGTACTCGGGCGTGAGGACCCGACTTCGCAGCTTTTAGGGCCTCTTCGCGCAACATCCTTTGCTGTTGGCGACATCACACTCCCTTCGGTTTCCTTTGCTACAGTGAACTCCAATGGTCGTGGAGCGACACTGACCAATCGCGATGTTTCGATGCCCGACAATTTCGACGTTCATAGTTTTACTGGCGTCTCCGTTCCTGGGCATGAAGTTGAGTTGTATCGTAATAATATTCTTGTAGCGTTCCAACAAGTTGACTCTTCTGGACGATATAACTTTACCGATATACCGATCTTGTATGGTCAAAACGTTTTCCGCCTTGTTTTCTATGGACCGCAGGGGCAAACAGAAGAACGTGTTGAGACGATTTCAGCTTCAAATGCCATGCTTCAGCAGGGTAAGTTTGAGTATACTTTTGGAGCCGACGAACGCAACGTAAATCTCCTAGGCCCTCGAAAAACGGAAGATACACGTTTGCCGAATGCTCCCCAGTATGTTGGATCCTTCCGCTATGGGCTCACGCCTGATTTTACACTTGGCATTTCTATGGCGCAGACAGAGCTTGAGGACGGCACACATCGCTATGCTGTGGCTTCAACGAATGCAAGTCTTGCGGGTGTCCTTGCTGAGTTTACGGCAGCCCGGGATCTGACAGCAGGTGGTTGGGCAGGTGGTGTGTCTGCGCTTGGTGGCTTTGAAGACGTTAGCCTGCGTGCGCGATATCGTCACTATAAAGATTTTGTTAGCGAGGCGGTCAATTATACGGAAGAACCACTTCGTTCAGAAGCACAATTAGATGCTAATTCGCAATTTTATCTTCCGGTCATTCAAGGATTTACTTTGGGGATTTCTTCTCTGCGTGAGACTTTTGTTGATACACAAAAAGACCCGCGTTGGACACAAGGTGTTCAACTTTCAAAGAGTTTCTGGGGTCTGAGCTTTAGTAACAAGCTGGATTATATTTACAATGGGGAACGAACCCTTCGCGATACATTCGGGCTACAAACACGTTTATGGAATATCAGTTTCCGAACAACAGGTATATATGATTTTGCTCCAACTTCTGGGTTCCATAGTACCTCTGTTGCTGCGGATTACAGGCTAACAGATAAGTTGACGGCCCAAAGTCAGATTGAAAGAGATATGTCGACAAGGGATACGTCTTTTGGGCAATCGATGATCTGGGACTTTGATGCATTTCGTCTGAGTTTCAATAATTTCATTGATACTAATGGAAATTATTCAGTTGGTATGAATGTTCTCTTTTCATTGGTCCATAATCCTTCAACCAATAAATGGCAGGCCCAGCCGCAGCAAACATCTTCAGGTGGCGCAGTTGCCGGGCGCATTTTTTCGGATGTTAATGGGAACGGCGTTTATGATGAAGGAGAAAAATTATTCCCCGACGCGGCCGTTCGCGTTAATCGTTTGCCAGTTAAAATGGATGAGGGGGGCTATTTTGTTGCGCCGGTCGCACCGTATAATATCGCTAAGGTCGAGCTTAATGCATCATCGATTGATGACCCGCTCATCTCACCGAAGACAAATGGTTATCGTGTTAGAACGCGGCCAGGTGATGTAGTTGTTGCGGACTTTCCTCTTGTCCAGACGACAATTATTGATGGCAATTCGTATTTCCTCGAGAAAAATGGAGAAAGGCGACCTCTTGGGAATATTGTTGTTGAATTGACGGATAAGGACAAAAAAATTCTAAAGCGCGTGATTAGTGACGCTGAGGGGTATTACACATTTGAGAATGTTGAGAAGGGAGAATATTGGCTCTCGGTCCCAGATGATGTGCTTTCACAGCTAAACGCGATGTTAAGAGATAAAGTGCATGTCGTCGTTGATCGCATTGATAATTTTGTTACTGGTCAAGATGTTGTTATTGAACAAAAGGCGGATCTTTCTGTTCCCCCTCCCGATGATGTAGTGTTAAAACAAAAATGAGGTTTATTCTTTCTCTACTCTTTGACTTTTTAATAAATTTGAGCTAATCGCTATTTTATATGTAATAATTTATTTAATCCATATGGATAGCTTATTGCTGCACTGCAGCGTGTATGTTTGTGTTGGGTACAACCGTATTCTCTATATAATTGATTTATTTGCAATTTCGTGCTATAATGGATGTTAGGTTCTGATTGCTGATGTCGTTTTGGAAAGAATGAAATTTAACGAATTGATCGAAAGTCGTATGCCTTAAAGGGGTATATGCATATTCGTATGTGACTTAGAAATGAAGATTAGAAATAATATAATTATTCTTCTGTTCTTTTTCGTTTTGAATGCGCACGAGCTTCGTGCTGCAACCAATTCTGTTGTGGCCCACATGGTTTTTTCCGATGCGCTTCAGATCGTGAATGTTACGCCAATCAATTTCGGAACTTTGCTTGCCGGTTCTGCTGGTACCTACGTCTTATCCTCCAGTGGTGCAGTGACGGGAACAGACCAAGATGCTGTGCTTGGCGGAACGACGGGTGCGGGCAGCATGACTATTTCAGGATCATCGACACAGACAATATCTATCTCAACCCAAAACTATCAACCGGATGGGGGCGTCACCCCCTCGTTAGCAACCTGTTCTTACGATGGGGGAAGTGAGGTACCCTGTGCTTTGGCTGGACAGGCTCCGCCTAGCTCAGGGAAGTTACTTCTTGTCGGGGTCACAGTGAATGTTGATGGAACGCAAGCTATTGGTGCGGTTGCGGAACCATCGTTTGATGTCGTTGTAAGCTATCAGTAACAGAATGGTAGGCCAACTCCTCTTTCTTTGACGGAGTGCGTGGAATCTGCTAGCGTTCCCATCGTCTTATCCTTCGATTCTGTTTTGAGAGCGTACCCAATGGCTTCTGCTCCTACTGTGCAGGCAGGTTCATCTGCCTCTTTTCACATTCTTTCCGTCGTTTTTTTTCTCTTGTGTTTGGGAATAGCGGGAACAGCGGGATACGCCAAATTCCGCCTTGATGACGTCTCACAAGATTCGTCTGTACCTTCGTCTAAAAACATCGCGTCTTTGGCGATCTCCAAGCTCGGCTATGGTGGCTTTGTTGATTCGGCACGCCTTTATATGAGCCGAATGGATCGGGCAGCTTTAGTCAAAATGCGTCAATCTTATGAGGAAGCTCGCGATGCGGCGGGGAAGTTGTCACAGACGGCTTCGTCCACTCAACGGCGCGAGATAGACTCCATTATGGCAATTTACAATGATATCCTTGTGCGCGCTGAAACAAGTGGTGATGCCTTCAATAGCGGGTTGACTCCAGCAGATCTCATTCTGGCCGCTAATGCGGCCTCTGCGCTAGAGGCGCGAATCCAGACGCTTTCTCCCAAGCAAGAACAAGCAAGGAAAGTAGATGCTGCAACTTGGACAATGGTATTAACTTTATCCGCTATGGCGGGCGCTTTTATTGGGCTTACTCTTCTTTTGTGGAAAATCGGACAGCGCAGCACGAACGGCGCTGCGCTAGCTGACTCTTCAGGCAAGGCAAATCTGGATGATAACAAAGAATACTTAAACAGGCTTGACGAAGTTGCGCCCCGTTTGCAGGGAAGTGCACAAAACATCATGCAGGCGGCCCACCTCGCCGATGTTCAGATTGCTCATGCCCTGAGCCATATTCTCAAGATGGAAAGGGATCTGCGCGAGGCCACCGAAACCAATAACGCGACAATGGAACGTCTTGCCGGCAATGCTGAGAATGCGGCAAATCGCGCCGCATCATTGTATGTCAAGATGCAAGCAAATGGCGATAAGTTTGAGGCCGCAGCAGGCGATATGCGCGTTCTTGTCGGGCAGACTTACGCACATTTCCAAGAAAAAGCCGAGACCAATCGGGTCCTTCTTGATCAGATCACCGCGTTGTGCCGCTTGCTTGAAGGAAGAAATAGCCGAGTGTCTGATGAAGAAGTTAAGCAAATGATTGTTTTACATGTCGATGAGGCCTTAGGCAGGGTTCAAGAGGTTTTAAACTTGAATACCGAACAATCAGAAAATCGGCATGCGGAACTGGTTCGATTATTAGCGTGGCAGCAAGAAGCTATAGAAATGCGTCTGGCTACTCTTGAGAAAAATATGAGTGAACTGGGTTCACCACTTGTAGACAACGAAGCAAACGAGCAGATTGAGGCCAAGAAAAACGATATCATGAACTCAATGATCAAGGCGATTGCCCAATTGAATGAGCATGTCGGTGTTCTTTACGGCGAAGTGGAGAAGATGGAGGCTCGTTCGAATGTTTCGCAGCCAAGGGCTATGGGCGATGTCTGGTAATTTACTGCATAATAGTACTTTGCGTGTATAGGTGGTGTTAATGAGTTTACATCTTGTAACTGGCGGTTCTGGTTTTGTTGGAAGTTACATCGTCCAGAACCTTCTTGCCCGTGGTGAGCAGGTGAGAGTTCTGGATCTATGGAAAGCAGATGATTTGCCCAAGGATGTCGACTTTGTTTATGGTGACATTCGGGATGAAACTGTCGTTGCGCGGGCGATGCAGGGCGTTGATTATGTTCACCACAATGTTGCGCTTGTGCCTTTGTCCAAAGCGGCCGAGCGCTATGAGCAAGTGATCGTTGGCGGAACGAGGATTGCTTTAGAACAGGCCCAAAAGGCAGGCGTGAAGTTCTTTGCCTTTATGTCGTCCAGTGCGATTTTTGGGGTCCCAGATACCATGCCCATCCCGCCTGATGCCCCCCATAACCCGATAGAAATCTATGGCCGTGCCAAGGCTCGCGCCGATGCACTGGTTCAGCAGGCGATCAAAGATGGATTTCCGGCTTGCTGTATACGGCCTAGAACGGTTATCGGGCGTAATCGTCTGGGTATTTTTGCCATTCTCTTCGAGTGGATACGCGACAATGCTCATATCTATGTGATCGGTTCGGGCAATGTTTTGTTTCAGTTCCTTCACGCGGAAGATTTGGCCGAAGTCAGTGTCCTTGCGGCATTAAAGCAAAAAACAGGGCTCTATAATGTCGGCGCCCCGCGGTATGGTACATTGCGTGAGGATTTGGAGGCTTTGATTAAAGAGGTCGGGTCTCGCTCTAAGGTTAAATCGCTTCCTGTGTTGCCTGCCATGTGGCTGCTAGAGCTATTGGATGTTCTCAAGCTCTCGCCGCTGAGCCCATGGCATTATAAGACCTATCACAAAGCGTTTTACTTTGACTCATCACATGTTACAGAGGCTTTGGATTGGCATCCGCGCTTTGGTAACCGCGAAATGATGATCGAGGCATATAATTGGTTTGTCTCTTCGGATCGAAAAGAGAAAGAGTCTGGCCGGTCGCCTCACCGTAGTTTGATTAAACAGGGCGCTTTGGGCCTGCTCAAAGCCGTCTCAAGATTCTAGGCGGCAAAAGGGAGCCTTGTCTTTCTATGGAGACGGCGATAGTGTTAATAGTCTCTTGTCGAAACAGGGTTTATCCTCAATGAAGCACCCCATTATTACGGCGATGATGCCGTTTGCCGCCCTTCTATCTGCGGAAGAGGATGAGCGTCTTAAGCGAGAAATATCGTCATTTCTCAGCCGTGCTATTAGAAACGCGCCATGGTTCGTTCAGGCGGCGGCGCTTATTTTGACGCCGCTCTTATGGGTTTTCTTATTGCCTTCGATCATCATTGCAAAGGGGGAGGCCTCGGCCTTTCACGTGAAGTGCAGGAAAACAGTTTTATTCCTGAGCATATGGGGTGGACCGTTTGCTTCTTTGATTCAGCTTTATCAGTATTTGTGTGCGCTCTATTATTATGAGCACCCAATTATTCTCCAGCGATATGGGCTGGAGCCACCTGCCTTGCGTCAAGAGCGTTATCGCAAGATTAGAGAGAAGATGATACTGGAAAACCCATGAATAACGTGTCCTATCAAATTGAGAATAATGTGCGTTTGTCGTGTGATGTCCTCGTCATTGGTTCGGGGGCAGGGGGGGCGTCTGCGGCCAAGGTTCTTGTTGATCACGGCTTTGACGTTTTGATGGTTGAGGAAGGGCCCTATGTTCCTGCGGGTCAAGGTCCTTCCGAACTGCATGAATCTTTCGCGACACAGTGGCGCAATGCGGGAATAACGGCAGCTTTAGGCAAGCCAACCGTAGCCTATGCCGAGGGGCGATGCGTCGGCGGCGGTACGGAGATTAACAGCGCGATTATTCAACAGACTCCGGAGTCCTTGTTGGAAGATTGGGCGCGTAAGTACAAGATTAGAGATTTCGGACCGCAGCAGCTTCAGCCCTATTATGATGACGTTAAACGGATTGTGAACTCGTCGCTGACTCCCCCGCCATTAGGTCGCGCTTCTGAACTGCTGCGCGAGGCGGGAGAAAAGATGGGCTGGCGTGTCACCGAAGTCGAAAGAGGGCAGCGCGGTTGTGTCGGCGCGAATATGTGTACGCACGGTTGCCCCTCGCGTGGGCGTCAGTCGATGTTGAACACAATATTGCCCGAGGCTCTGGGCAAAGGCATGCGCTTGATCAGCGATTGTCGTGTGAGCCGACTTGTGGTCGAAGGGGGCCGTGTAACACGTGCTGTGGCTAAGGCCAAGGATGGACAAGGGAAACATCACACTGTTATTATCTGGCCAAAGCAAGTGTTTGTCTGCGCTGGTGCCATATACACGCCGCACTTGCTTCGTCGAAGTGGCATCAAGAAGAATGTCGGTAATACGCTTAAGATGCATCCCACAGTCAAAGTCATGGGTGTCTTTCCTGAAAAAGTCGATGCGCATTTGTCTCGGTTTCCCCTCTATGCCGTGACTGAGTTCATGCCAAATATGCGCATGGGAGGATCGCTGATTAGCCTTTCACTTGCAGGGATTTACTGTGGTGAAGATTGGTCAACACGTGGCTGGATGATGGATAAATTGGAAAATATCGCGTCCTATTATTCCATGGTGCGAAGTGATGGGTCTGGGTATGTCCGACCCGTTATGAACTTCGCAGAGCCTCTGGTGACATATCGCCTGACAAAACGGGACTGGCATTGGTTGACACTAGGGTCTTCAAAATTGGCACAGGCTCTTTTTGCAGCAGGTGCAACACATGTCTACCCAAGTATCCAGAGTCATAGCGGCTGGCACGACCAAGCTTCTTGTACCGAGTTTCTGGATAGGGGCCTTCCGCAAAGCAAGACGCGCTTGATGAGTGTTCATCTTTTTAGCTCGTGCCCAATGGGAGAAGATGACACATGGTCAGCCACAGACTCCTTTGGAAATGTTCACGGTGTCGCAAACCTGACCCTTGCTGACGCCAGTCAAATACCGGAGGCACCGGGGACAAACCCTCAAGGCACGATTATGGCTTTGGCGCTTCGTAATGCGCGGGCTTATTGTGAGAAAAGAGAAATAGCGGCGTGAAGAGACAAAACAAAGCCCTTGCTTTATGGTCTCTTTTGCGGATGCCGCAATGGACAAAGAATGTTTTCGTTCTAGCTCCCCTTTTAACAGGGCAGAAGCTGTTTCAGATCGACGCTGTATGGATGTCGGCTTGGGCCGTCATCGTCTTCTCTTTGTCAGCAAGCTTTATCTATATCGTCAATGATATTTTGGATCGTCAGCGCGATTGTCTTCACCCGACAAAAAAGTCACGACCTCTTGCTGCTGGTAAAGTAACGCCCATATCGGCTGCTGCTCTTGCTTTATTGTGTTTGGCGGCGTTTTTTTTATCTTTTGTGTATAGTGGATTGCCATCAAAGGTTGCGCTGGTGATTGCTCTTTATGCCGCTTTGAATATGGCTTATTGCTTCGGGCTCAAGAATGTACCGATCCTTGAATTCATGATCGTTGCCTCTGGTTATGTTTTACGTGTCATTGCTGGATGTTTTGCGATCAGCGTTGTGCCTTCCATGTGGCTCCTTGCCACAACAGCAAGCGTTGCCCTCCTTATCGTTGTCGGGAAACGGCGAGGCGAGATCACAGATGGAGAGCAGGGGATGGATCGGCCGAGCCTTAAGCTCTATACGCCTGAAATTCTCGATATGATGATGACGATCCTTACCAGCATTACTATTGCAACATATATGCTTTTTACCATGTCAGATTACGCGGTCGAGCGCTATCAGAGCCATTATCTTGTCGCGACGAGTGCGTTTGTTGTGTTCGGGACTTTTCGCTATCTGCTTTTGGTCAAGACAAGTAACGGGCACGCTGCGCCCACAGATTTTATCCTTTCTGATCCAGGAATCCTCATAACGGTTGTTCTCTGGGCCCTTAGTCTTACGGTAATCCTTTATAACTAGCTGACAGTTGGTTAAGCGATGCGTTTTCAACAAATTTTGAGAAACGATAGATTTGCCCATTTACAGGTCGCGATTATTTATGCCCTGTTTTATTTTGTCCTATTCTCGCCTGCTTGGCTGAATGGATTTTTACTGGCGCCAGAGGACAGTTTTTTCGATTACGCGCCGAGATTTTGCGTTGGCTTCTCGGCATGGACGGATTTGATCTTCGGAGGCTTTCCGCTTCGTTCAGATCCGCAGCAGGCAACTTTTTATCCGTTACGTCTTCTTTTTTGTTCACTTGGCAGTTGGAACGGATATGTCATATCTGCCTATATTCTGGCATCATTTTTCACGTATATGTTTGTCTTTGAACAAACACAGAATAGACGAGGGGCTATCCTTGCCGGGTTCGTTTTTGCTGCGAGCGGCTATTTGCTACGCTTTGTTCATATGCAGTCCCTTGTTCAGGCGATTATATGGTTTCCTTTAATTCTTTGGGCTCTTGAGCGATTGCGCCGAGGCTTTTCATCTGGTGCAATGGCCATTGGTGCGCTAGCAATCGCAATGTCCTGTTTTGGCGGGCATCCCCAGATGTTCTTTTATAGTGTCGCGACGTCTGTGCTTTATGCGTTTTACATTATTTTGTGCAGCACAAGGGATTGTAGACTACTTGCCGTACGCATTGTCGCGTTGTTTGTTCTTGGGCTCGCTCTTGCTGCGCCGCAGTGGATGAGTACTTTGGACTATATACGTTATACTGGCAGGGCGGCATTGGATTATGCGAGCTTTACGCTCAATTCTTGGCAACCCGTTGAGTGGACGCGGCTGTTTGTCCCATCGGTTTTTTCCTTGCTTAATATTGATGTTTGGCAAGGGCCAACAGCCTGTCCTATTCGAACTTTGCATGAAGAACACGTATCTACGGGTCTGTTAGCCCTAGTGTTGGCTGTTGCGGGGGGGATTGCTTACCGTCGAAGGCCCTTCGTTTGGTTCTGGGTCGGAATATCTGTTTTCAGTCTTTTGTTGGCCTTTGGTTCGACGACATTCTTTGGTGATATCGCTTACCATCTGCCCGGATACAATCTTTTTCGTGTGCCAAGCCGTCATATGGTTTTCTTTGTCATGGCTGTTTGTGTCTTGGCGGCACATTTTTACCAATACCTTGATGAATATCCGACAAAAGCGTTTCGTACGGCTTTATTGGCAAGCCTTTTCGTCGGTTTTTTCTATGTAATGGCGATGGGGCTGCTGTTGGTCGATAACTGCCTTTCATCTATGAGTCCCGTTCTTATACTGTCTATTGGTCTTGCAATCCTCGTACTTTGTGCGGTGCCTGCTGCTGCCTTTCTTTGGCCAAGGGTCAAAGCGCGAGGTCGTACGATACTGTTCCTTGTATTGCTTGCAGTGTGTCTTGTTGAGCTGGTACAGGGAGGCTGGTTTCGTTTCGGTTTTGTGCCGTCTTTCCCTTGGCCAACGCCAGTCGCCATGAATCCAAACAAGCATGAGCTACTGTCCTTGCCTAGACCATCGGATTTGGAAGCACCGCCACATGTAGAGTGGATCAAGCAATCAGTCGGGCAGAACCACACGCGTATGTGGAGTAGCCGTGGAAAGATGTCGGGTCGAGCAGGACTGCTTAATAATGTGTCGATTGGGTGGGGACTTCCAAACATTGGAGGTTATTCGCCGCTGGCCCCTACGCCTATCCTTGACGTTATGGCGATGATCTATGGCGGCACGGCGTTGAGCGATTGGTGGCGGCCTAACAACCAAGCCCTAAACATCGCGTCAGTTGAATATGTCACAGTGCCCACAGCAGATGATAATCTCTTGACTTTGGGGGGTAAGCTGTTTGCGTCTATGCCGTTCAGGCAGTCTCTTTCTCCTGAAAAAAAAGAAGTTACCTATCGGGTCGTGCATCCATCCCCTTTAAAAGAAATCAATCTTGATTCCGTATTGACGGACATGAGCGGTGTGTTCTTGAGTGGGGCTTCGCCTGACGGGACTTTGGTTGCCACCATGACCGCGTATGATGGCGCGCGCGAGGTGCAGAGTTGGAGCCTTCGTTATGGGCAAGTTGTGCGTCATGTGGCGGCTCATTGTTCGCTAGCTCAGTCGGTTGCTCAAGAAGACCTTACATTTGCTCCTCTTGGCATTGAGGTTATGCTGGACGGACAGCGTTGCGCCTTAATGCAATATATTTGGAAAGGCAAGTTTGAACAGGTATCAAAAATTGATCGACTTGTTTTGACTTATCATGCTCCTATCCAATCGCAATATCGCGTGCTGCGTTTATCCCTTATCGATGAGGCAGGCCAAACGCTGCCCATTGTTGAGAGCCTTCAGGAGCTAGATTCCAACCCATCATATGAGCGTGTAGCAACGGTTGATAATGCCCATATCTATCGCAACAAGGCGGTTCGCCCTCGCGCGTATTTTGTTCAGGAGGTTTTGGGAGGGTTGAGCTATCAAGAGGTTTTGCAAGCGATCCACACGGGCTATCTGTCGACAGGCTCCGTTTTTGATGGTCAAAAGCAGGCGCTTACAGAAACTGGCAGGGGTAGGCGCTATGATTCCCGATGTACGGCTTTGCCAATAACGTGGCTAAAAGATTCTCCGCTTGAAATTAGGCTGCGGACTATAACCCCTGCAGCCTGTTTTTTGGTTCTGGCCGATGGTTATTATAAAAACTGGCATGTGTTAGTGAACGGGCAACAAGCTCTATTGAAAAAGACGAATGCTGCCTTCCGCGGCGTAGAAGTGCCAGAGGGCAGTAATGAGATCACGTTTGTCTATGAACCCAGTCTGATGAACAAGATCGGGGATGGGGTGGGTTTGGGTGCTTTATTGATGCTGGCAATTTTGCTGGGATATGGCCCAACCCGTCTATGGCGAGGTGGCAAATTCCCTGACGTCGATTCCGATAGAGACATGTGCGGGATGTAAGAGAGAGCGCAGCTTCAGGTCAGAATGTCAGTGGCCACGCTCCGGCAAAACACCATAATATTATGAACTTAATGATGAACGTGACTGATTGTGTGGGCTAAAGCCCAAAGTCTTGTCCTTTTGTCGAAGATATATTTATCGCCTCATTGTGATGCTTAACGATGTTAACTGCCCGTCATAGATTTCTCTGACGGGCTTTTTTTGTGGAACGAACGCTATGCTCGTTTCTGTCAATTATCAGATGTACCAGCAAAAGCTGAATAGACCTTGCTGCAGGGTATGTTCCCAGATATTCGTGAAAAGCGGCATACTACGCCGGGTAAGGCTATGCGGGGCTAGCCTTTTCGTCATACTTACGCCTATTCTTGCGGCAGACTGCGGCAAGAAGTTCAGCACCTACTCCAAACAATAGTCCGGTTGTTGGTTCTGGTACGGGGCTGTTATCTGTTGGAGCGCAATTACCACCGCGATATTTTTCTTCCATATTAAAATGGTAGGGACGTTCTTTAGCGAAATGAGGAGTGTATAATTCCGCTAAAACTCGTTCGCCGTGATGCCCTTGCTCATTATTTCTGATGTATTCACGTATAAGCTTATGATCAAGGAGGGGCCTACCTTTGTTTGCCTGTTCCAATTGGCCACCGGCAAAACGCAAGTCTGCCGGGAAAACAATTTGCTTCAATTCAGTAGAGTAACCCTCTAATCCATGACCAGAAGAGGCAAGGCCATCCTCGCGTACAGGCGTCGCAAACACCGAGTTTGCATAAACGGTCAAGCAGAGTGTCAAAGCTGAGAATTTAAGAATTTCTTTCTTATTAGTGTTCATATCGAGCACCTTTCCCTAAAACAGCGTAAAAAATTTCGGACATCCTGTGCATTTTTCTAGAAATAGGCAATACTTAACAGAAAGTAAAGTCCTTTATCATCTAGTTTCTTTCAGCAAGCTGGTGCTGATACACTTTTTGTCTACATGACATTACTAGATAATATTGTATTGCAATTCAAGTAATACCTCGAAATTCTGCCAGAGCAGCTATAATACATCGTAATACTGACAAATAGCCGCCGGGACGTTTCATGACCCTGTTACTCTATCTTATACGGAAGACACACGAGTGTTAATGGACGGCGTGGTTTTGTCCGAGGTCGCCCGTTTGTTGGGGGATGGTGAGAATACGGTTGGAACAGTTTACGGTAAGTAGTCCCAAGATTACCTCCGTCGACCCATAATAGCCTTAAACCTCACGAAAAATAAGCCCGTGTTACAGATGAAACACCTTATTTGATTTTTTTGTGGCTCCACCATCTAAGCTATTGATTTAGATGGTGGGTGCGACAGGGATTGAACCTGTGACCCCTACCATGTCAAGGTAGTGCTCTCCCGCTGAGCTACGCACCCACTTAAGACCGATTTACGTGATGATGGGCCTCGGGTCGGCTCATTCGGTCTAGGAAAACGCGATTTAGCATGCCCCGAGGCCAAGTGCAACAGTTTGAAAGGAGTAAAAGGGGAAAAAGAGGCCCAATCGCCCGTTTATCCACCTTTTTTTTGATCATTGGCCCGTTTCTACCCCAATATAGAACCACTCCTCCCCAATATCACAGACGGGTTTTGGCAAGAGAATGTACCCATCCATAGGGGAGGCAAGGGACCCTCCGTCCTCATAGGTAGCTACAATATCCCCCTTTTTAATAGGGTCCATATGCCCCCAGTCTTGAGTTAGGGAGCCATGGTCTTTCTTCGGGAACATTTGTTTGAAGGTGATCAGTTTATGCGCCTCGTCTGGGCGAGGTTGGGGGAGATTGCAGAGTTTGAAATAGGCGAGGGCATTCTTTGCCGCTTGTAGAGCGATCTCTGGTGCGTTTGGATCGTTATGCTGTCCGCATTCAAGAGTGAGGGCCAGCTTGCCCCTATGGCGGGCATAGATCTGTGTGTCGCCTTCAATCATGTTAGCAGTTTCCTTTGTCTCAAAAACATTGTCCCATCCTGTAAGGGAGTAGGAAGGGCCAAGGATTTTAGCGAACGCTTCGCTTTCTTGTGACAACACATCATTGCAAACAAAGGCGGGCCCATGCGTGTGGTAAGAGTGCAAGTCGAGCAAAATGTCGCAAGTATCGATAAGCGATATGATCTTTTGCGACAGTTGCTCTTCGTAGAGCACGGGATCCTTTTTCGGGACGATCACGCGATTAAGGTTTTTTTCAACGAAGCGCTTGCCAAGATGATGGGCGCGTGGATTGCAGACGGGGACAATCGTCAACGCCCCTGATATGAGAGACAATGTGCCCCTTTGGATTTCCATGATCAACTGTTTGAGCGCAATGGGTCCACATATTTCGTCCCCATGAACTGCACCGAGAAGGAGAAGATGTGGCCCCGACACAAGAGACGTAAAGCGCGTAACTTCTAGCACTGTATCTGTCACTGGCGGCGCAATATCATGATTAGATTTAGTCATGTTGATCTCCCCTAATCCTTAAAGGATGTGTGCTGGTTTGGTTGTAGACTGCTGCTGTGCAATTGGAAGTGAGGGGGCAGTCTCCTGAACAGCGAAGTCAAAAGGCTTTTTGAAGAACATCAAATAGCCGCCTTGGGTATTGCCGCATTTTTCAATCCCCGAACTTTTGAACCCTTGTTGGATCAAATGAGGCAGACTTGCAAAATGCTCGACGGCGCTAAGTGAAACCCACATATGCGGCAGGTGATCCCAGATCGGTTCTTTGTTTGTGTTATTATAGAAAATGAGGACCTTACATTCATCTATTGGCGAGGGGTGGGCCGCAATGACATGAAAGCCTTGGCTTGTGAATCCCTTTATGCTTGCGGGATTGTCGACCGCAACCTCAGACAAGAAATGAGATTTGCCGAGCTGTTGTCCGATAAGGACTCTTTGTGCAGTCATCGTCTTATGAATGCCTTTGTTTTGAAAGGCCGCGTTGGTTACATCGGTTTGAAGGATGCAACATTTGTCCGATGTCTTTTTGTCACCAAAAATGGAAGAAATTCTCATTTCTGTGAGATCATCCTTTTCTAGGACAAGTTTTGCTGCACTATAAGCAATCAAGTTATGATCCTTCATATTTTGCTTGGTGCCGATCATGAACCCATGCGTATTTATCAACTTGGCGAGTTGCTCGGGTGACTTCAGGATCATGTCCTGCTTCTTCTTAGGCAATAAACTGTCGTAAGTTTTTTGCTGTAGATTGAGAATTTCAGGGATATCAGACAGCGTGAGCTGAAAGTAGTAGAACGAGTTTATGTATTGTGGGATCATGATAGATTCCTCCCAGTTTAAAAAATTAATGTGATGATTTGAAGAAGGTGCGCCGGTAAAAGGGGGGGGGGGAGGTTCAGCGTTATGCAGGCAAATTACCAACAGTCTTTAGCACAGAAGCCAATAGGGGAGTCCGCAAACGTGATGATCAACCGGTTCTAAACCAGCGCAATCATCGTCGTCGCAAAGAAAGGGTGATAACTATTTGCGCAGGCACGTCAAA
>JAVEZQ010000010.1:0-67727 GCA_034002905.1 Alphaproteobacteria bacterium | reverse complement strand
GGCCCGTGCCTCCAACAACCTGTTCGCAGGTGTTCACAGACATTCGCAGACGTTCACAAAAGCCCAGTTTTTACTGGGCTTTTCGTTTATTTGCGTTCATGCTAGACTGCACTCATTCGCCGCGAGCATACGAAAGCGTACGCGTTCAGAAAAATGCCAAAGAAACACTTACACTTACCTACAAATGGGTCAGAACCTACCTTTAATGGGTATCTTAACCCTTTAGTAACGTTGATTTCCTTCAAGAAAGCATTTGCCGTTTGGTAAAATGACCCCACATTCATTTATTCGATATTGGGGTTGATTATGGAACAGACTGCCGAATTGCCGGGGCAAAATGATACCGAGGTTCCTCAGAACCCGTATCAAGACCTGACTGAAGTAGAACTAGCCCATTACATCGCCCTCAGCAAAAATGAGTTGGAGGCCCTTAGCGTAGACGCTTTCAAAAAGGCGGCTCAACAGGTGACTTCTCGTGATGATGCTTACCTCAAAAGCATCTGCGATGTTCGTAACGGCCTGTTCACGATCCGGCATTGTGTCGGGCAAATTGCCGATGCCTTGCAAGAACGTATAGACGCTACCGAACAAATGGATAACGGTCTCGTAAAGAGTGGAAGAAAATGAGCAAGGCCTGTTCCCAAATCGAGAAGGGAACAACATGCCCGCTTGAACAGATTGTTCATACAATTGACGATTATCGCCACGCCTTCCCTAACGAGAAATCAACTTTCCTGAAAAAGTTAGGTCAAGTTAGCGTTGTTGCTTCAATTGCGGCCGTTGTTTCTGGCTATTTCTTTGGAGACAGCGTCAAAGCGAAGGCCATAGCCACGGGTAGTGGGTTGGTTATAGGAACAGTCATTGCAAACTTGGGGCAGATAAAAACCGCAAGTACCCCGAGAAGGCCTCTTGAAGCACATGAAATCCGGCAGGTGTACGCCTACCTCTCTTAAGAGGATGGAGCTGCTTTCGGCGATTTATCGGAGGTATCCGGGGTGAAGTCGGGACGCTGACTCTGTTTCGGTGGAATAAGCAGTCGGTTTAAGCGATTTACCCAGTAATTCGGCTGGGTCGTTTCATCGTGGTTGCGAGATTGGGTCTCCCCAGCCGCCTTTTTGAAACTGGCGCGTACCTTTTTAATTCCCAGCCCAATCCCATAACCAACGGTTATTGAACCAAGAGTGATAAAAAATAGATCGGAATAAGCCATCCCTCGCCCGCATTTGAAGTTCACAACATTTTCTCACTTCCTGCCCCTAGCGACAAGTTTTTAATCTGTCGTTAATAATTTCACCGCTTATTAACCAAAAAATGGGGGGCAAAACATACCCCTGCTCATCAGGATCGGCAAGCCACCTGACAAAGAGGCAAGTGCCCATACTGGCGCTGCGTTTCTGGCAAACGAAGCTCACTGCGTTCGATTATGCCCTGCGTCTTGTCCGGCGTAGCTCCATCGGAGCGAAGTGCGGATCGCCCCCGCTTTCTTTCCAACGCACGCCCGACCGACCGCCACCACGAACCCAAAGACTGTTCTCCCCGCACGCCCCAACGCGGCGGGTCGCGCGCAAGCCGAGCCAGAAAGTGCAGGCTCAGTGACACTGCACTTTCTGTAACAGAATATTACGTTATGAGTTCTGAAATCAGCTTGTTATAAGGTTCCTCGGTGAACGCTAAAATTTGCGACCTACTGTCATTTACATAATTCGGCGCACCTGAAGCGACCATCATTTGCAATAACAAATTCGTATAACAGAATGCCCATTCTGACACTTTACTCAGGAAATATGCGTACATTTTCTCTTTCTGATGATCAATATCAGGATGAGCTATATATTTGTCTCTTATGGACAACAAGGCATCAAAGCCTTCTTTATGTTGCTTCTTAAACTGCCCTAGCTCATATTTCATAACGCTCAAAATGTAGGCGTCATCACTGATCCGAGTTTCATCAAGTACATCTTTTTTGATTGTCAGAAAACCTTGAAAATTTACTTTGAATAATTCCTCTGACAGAATAAAAATTCTTCCTTCCGGTGAGCCCGTACGGAGGTATGATTCAATATGCTCAAGAATGGGTTCAATACTGTATTTATGGTTTCTCACACTGTGTTTATCAAAAACGATCGCCAATTCAGCAAGAAGCCCTCTCAACAAAAGCCGCTGATAATCGCTCAAGAATTTTGTTCTGTGCTCCTGACCAGAGGACCAGTCTTTAATTCTCGCAAGATGTTTCTCATAGAATAAAGTAAGTATTTGGTTGATAGCATATGCATAGTTAGACCTATTGTCTAACATGGCCGCAGCCTGAACAATTTGGTTTCTGGAAAGCTTTGGCAAGGCATTCATCTCCAATGAATTTTTAATTGTTGTTCACTGTCTCTGAAATTTTGAAATCTTTTCCCATTGGAATCCCCATAAAACCGCGCACAATCCATCCAACAACAAACGAAAAAATAAGAAGAGATAAATACCCAGCGACTAAAATCTTTACGCCATCCCATAAACCGCTTAGCCTTTTATCCCACCAAACCTTTCGGTACTTCTGGTCTACATCAGAGGGAAGAAAGAAAGAGAATTTCTTTTTCTTTACATACGCCTTAACTTCGTCCGAATATTTGCTACCACCCCAGATTTTTCCCCCTTCGTCTATTTTGAAAGGAATTAACATTTCTCCGTCTGAAAACTGCATTGCCCTGAAACAAAGTCTTATGTTTCTTTCCTCATGGCCGTCCATTTTTCTTTCAATGTATTCACTTTCATCATTCAGATAGTCACATTCCTGATTTTCGGCATATGAAAACGGTTCATTTGGATGCTTTGTTTCATAGGTTAATACAACATACGGGGTCTCAAAAACCGCAAGGCCGACAAAAAATAAAACAAAGGATGCCTGTAAAAGAACCGTTATTCTTCTGGCTCCCTCAAACATATTGATTTTCATATAGACCTCTTCATTCATAATTTTCTTATACTGTCCCATGAACTCCTGTTGCTGTAAATCGCAAACCTCAGAATACATAAGGCAATATCATTCGCGATTTCTTTAAGCACTCACGAAAGACTGGGCGCCGCACGGGGCACTTGACTTTGTCCTGTTGGATCAATAAGTTGGGCTTATCAGTTGTCGAATTGCTTTGAACCCTGAAGGCCCGTGCCTCAAGTTTTGCGCAAAGCGTAAAACTGCCACGCCGAAGCTTTTGCGAAGGCGGGCAAGCAAAAGCAGATTATCGCTGCCCTTCCCCTCACCAAGTCAAAAACGCACATATCAAGCGCGTAGCGCGCCTGAACCACGCACAAATTGACCTTGGAAAGGTGAATTAACAAGGGGGGCGACCGCGTCTTGCCAAGGTCGTCAACAAGCTGCCAGAAACAAAGCTGGCACTCCCTTCGGCCTTGCCAAAAAGCGTAGTATTGATATTCAACAAATTAGCCTCTATTTTTTGCGTTTGAAACAGACAAGCCAGAATTACAAACAGTTCCCTCGACATGACAACGAAGAGACTCCCTTTCATAGACGGGTTACGCGGCATTGCCGTGTTGGCGATTGTTCTCTTCCATGCCTTTGCGCGGTGGCCGGAGCTTTATCCTTATGGCTATCAATTTGCTGACCTTCCTTTTCTCAACACGCGAACAGCTGGCGTCAATTTGTTCTTTATGATCTCCGGCTTTGTGATCCTGATGAGTTTGCGGCGCTGCCAAGGTTATTGGGACTTTCTGGAGCGAAGGTGGCTACGCCTTTTTCCCGCGATGCTGCTTTGCTCTTTGCTGATCATAGGAACGGCCTTTTTTCTTCCCGAACGTCCCGCTGGAGCGGTGCGTTTTTGGGATATCCTTCCGGGCCTCACACTCATCGGAGATCAAGGGTTGGTCCGCCCGCTTTGGGTCTCGCTCTCGCAGCTTATCGGTTATATCCCCCACAGCCTCGAAGGCGTGTTTTGGTCGCTTTATATCGAGGTAAAGTTTTACATCCTGTTTGGCGGCGCCTTTTTTTTGCTGGGCGAGCGACGAGCGATTGCAACGCTTCTGCTGCTTTTTGCGTTGAATAGAGTTGTGCTTGACCCCACATTAAACGCTCCCCTTCACCGTTTCTTGATTGCAGCCCGTTTTGACGAGGTAGCAACGTTTTTCCGTTTTGATACCTATGGTTTCTTTGCCGCGGGGGCCTTGCTTTGCCTTGCTCATGATACAAGCAGGAAGTTCTTTCTGCTTGCAGCGATAGCGATAGGATCAATCTCCATCCTCTCCCTGCCGAACCTATGGCTTGTCAATCTGGTTTTTCTTGCCCTTATCTGCGGAGCTGTGGCCAGCTCTCGCCTGCAACAGATTCTGGCCAATCGGCTCCTTCTCTTTCTAGGGTTCGTAAGCTATCCGCTCTATCTGCTTCATGAAAATATTATGGTTGCGCTGATCATCAAGCTTGGAAGGGTTGCGCCAAACCTGTCCGATGTCTTGCTCCCCGTTTTGCCAATAATGGGTGTGATAGGGCTGGCATGGCTGATCGCCTCTTTCGGCGAGCCTGCCTTGAAACGTGCCTTGGCTATCAAACCCTTTAAGACTCCCTCAACCGCTTCTCAGGCAGGATAGGCGCATGAAAAAGAAGATTCTTTTCCTTGCCATCCTGCTTTTTGGCGGGTGGGTTGCTCTGGGTTGGGATAACAATCCCTTCGCGCATGCACCCATTGGCTATCTGATGCAAGAGCCTGTTCAAGGCCCTGCTGATATTGCCCCCTTCATCTTTCAAGACTACGCCTTCTCGCCTCACAGCTATCGCATCACGCCCAAAGCGTCCTACTGGATTCAGGCGCGCGTCCTGCACAAGCGGCGCTATTACAGCGACAAGTATAAAGGGAGCCTCGTTCCCTATGATCTGGGCCTCGGCTGGAAGAACATGTCCGATCCAGTGCTTTTGAGCGACCATTATGTTTTTGATCATAAGAGCGATACTGTCGGCGGTCGTTTCCTTTGGACAAGCTGGAAAACCGGCAAAGACGGGAAACCTATTGTGCCGCCTGCGGATAAGGGAGACCCTATGGCGCAGCTTTCCAACAACCACCTGATACCCGCGAACGTGAAAGTCTTCAACCAGCTCGCGCACGTAAAGGCAGGGGACATGGTGGCGCTTAGGGGCTATCTCGTCGAGATAGAGGATCCCACCAATCCGTACTGGAAATGGACAACCTCCCTTACCCGTAACGACACCTCAACCCATTGGGGCGGGAACAATACAAGTTGCGAAACTATCTTTGTCACCGAGGTGATGCGGATCACATCGACAACGCCGTTGACCTTTGTTGACGAAAAAGAAGGATTCCGGCTTTTCTAACGCCCACCCTGTATGCTTGACTTTGTTTTGACACATCAATAAGTTGCAATGGATTTTTTATACCACCACACAAACAAGGCGCGATGCACAAACGACCCGCTAGCTTTCTGGCCAACCTGCATTATGTGACGCCAGATGTCGCACGATGCGCTCAACCTTTCTTCCGTGGCCAATGGGACGGGATCCTGCACGGCCATGGATTTGCTTCTGTCCTCAATCTGCGTGGCGAGAACCAAAATGCGGCTTGGTATCACGACGAGATCGAAGCTTGCGCGGCGCATGGCTGCCAACACAAAAATATTACGCTCAGCAGTAAAAGGCTCCCCTCTCGGCAAACCCTTATAGATATTCTTGATGCCTTACAAACGCTTCCCAAACCGCTTTTGATTAAATGCTCCGGCGGGGCCGATCGGACGGGGTTGGTGAGTGCCTTGTTCCTGCTTGACCAAAAGGGTCCAGAAGCCATGGCCGAGGCACAAAAACATCTGCGCGCCTTTCCCTATTTACACCGCCCCAAACCCTACCAACGGTGGATTGCGGCTTTTCTCGATTATTATGCGAACACGAATAACACGCTGCCCTTGTCCCGATGGATCGGCTCGTTCTACAGCCCCGAAGTTTTTGCCACATATTTAAACGACAAGGGCCAAGGCGATCATTGGATGAAAGACTAACATCACCACAGGCCACGCGCATGACGTGCAGCAAGACGCGAGAGAACTGATTCTCCCTCAAACATCTTGACGACCATGTGCTCGCAAATTTTCATTAGCATGGTTTGGCCAGCAAAAATCCGTCGCAGGCGGCGCAAAGTGTTTGCAAAAGTATCATCACCATCCAGATGAAAGACACGACGCTTGTCCCAGATGTCAGGATAAAGCTCCATATTCTCCCGAATCTTTTCCGGCAGATGCATGGGCGATCCGCACAGCATGTGATCCGTTTCCCCCAGCATTGCCATATTCATCATTGCAATGATCGCGATTGCACAGGTTTGCTCTTCTTTTATGCCGTAATCAGCAAATGTATCAAGCGCGGAAATCAGCCAGCGGCTATCGAGATGCTCAAGGAGAAAATCCCCGGCCTCTCGCCATATAAAAAAGAACTGATCGAGAGAATTCTGTAAATCCAATCGGCGACGAATGCGGATGATTAATCCGGCATGATAAGCACAAAGTTCTGGCTTACCTACAAACTCATGACGCGTCTGGGCGATATGATCTTCGACATTCGGGCACCAGTAATCCACATGAAAGGGACGGGAGCCTTCAACGATTTTGGCCTTGTAAGCGTCAAGGTCGATCAAGGCTCAACACCCATTAAGGAAGTAGAGAAACTACGTGCATCAAAGGGCTGGAGATCATCAATCCGCTCGCCAACACCTACGGCATGAATAGGAAGTTTAAACTTATCGGCAAGGCCAACCACAACACCACCTTTGGCACTGCCATCCAGCTTAGTCAGAACAAGACCTGAAATCGCCGTCATTTCCTTGAAGACTTCCACCTGTGCATAGGCATTCTGGCCCGTTGTGGCATCAAGGACGAGCAGCGTGGCGTGTGGCGCATCGGGATCAATCTTTTTGAGAACACGGCTGATTTTCGAGAGTTCCGCCATAAGATCGGATTTGTTATGCAAACGTCCCGCCGTATCGATCATAAGAACATCATAACCTTCACGCTTGGCTTTTTCGAGCGACTGATAAGCCAAAGCGGCCGCATCGCTGCCCTGTGGCGCGGTCATAATGGGACAGCCACAACGCTCACCCCAAACCTTAAGCTGACTGACCGCCGCTGCGCGAAACGTGTCGCCCGCAACCATCATCACACGCCACCCGCCATCAACCATCTGTTTGGCCATCTTGCCGATGGTGGTTGTTTTTCCCGCGCCATTAACCCCAACCATTAATATCACAAAAGGTTTGGCCTTGGGATCAAGCTTTAAGGGGGAGTCACAAGGGGCAAGGATAGCTTCCATCTCGATGGCGAGTGCCTCGCATACCTCTTGGTCCGAGACATCTTTGCCGAACCGTGACTTCCCAAACGCCTGAACCAGACGCGACGACGTGGCCGGACCCAGATCAGCTAAAATCAGGATATCCTCAAGCTCGCTGAGAACATCATGATCCAGCTTACGCTTGGTCAGCAAGCTTGTGATCCCACCCGTAATCTTGGCTGTCGATTTGGAGAGCCCGTCTTTCAGGCGTGTAAGCCAACTTTGTTTTTCTTCTGTCATGCGCCTTCTTCTCCAATTCTTTCAACAACCAGTTTATCATCACAGCGGGCAAGTCCACGCACCTTGATCAGCGTTCCAATCACGGCTTCGCCCTCCCATACAGCCTCGGCAAAGGTCGGTGTGCGGCCCAAAGATGGCTTTTCGACATGAACCAGCATCTCCTTACCGATCAACGCATCCACATGACACGTAACGGCACCTTGCCCCACTTCGCGCAACATAGCGGCGCGAGCCTTACGCTCTGCGACAGGAACTTGTGTCAAGCGAGCAGCGTGTGTCCCCTTTCGGGCAGAATAGGGAAATACATGCAACCACGTTATATCTGTTTCTTTAACAAGCTCAAGCGTATTGGCAAACATCTCATCGGTTTCGGTCGGAAACCCGGCAATAAGATCCGCGCCAAAGGTCATATCAGACCGGATTGAACGGCCACGGTCACACAGATCAAACACATCTTTGCGCCTGTGCCGACGGGCCATGCGTTTGAGGACATCATCATCACCAGCCTGTAGCGACAGATGCATATAGGGCAAAAGCCGTTCATCCTGTTCCCACGCTTGCCACAACGCTTCGTCAATCGCGGCGGGATCAAGCGACGAAAGACGCAGCCACTGCAAGGCCGGCACTTTGGCCAAAACCTCTTGCACCAATTGCCCCAAGGTCAACCGATGTGACAAATCCTTGCCATAGGAAGCAATATCAACGCCTGTCAGGGCAATCTCTGGATAGCCCTGATCAACGAGTATGCGGATTTGCTCAACGATCTCTTTTGGCGCAACAGAGCGCGATGGGCCGCGACCTTGCGGAATAATACAGAAGGTGCATCGATGGTCGCAGCCGTTTTGGACCTGAACAAAGGCGCGCGTGCGCCCTTCAAATCCCTGCACCAGATGCAAGGCCGTCTCGCGAATTTTTTGGATATCGCTGACCCATATTGGCGTTAAATCCTGCGGATGTTGCGCGATTTGTGCGGCAATGTCGCGAAAGGTTTCCAGCTTCATCTTGGCGTCATTGCCGACGACAAAATCAACCTCGTTCATTTGAGCGTAGTGATCCGGATTGATCTGGGCAGCACATCCCGTCACAATTACTTTGAGGTTTGGATTTTCTCGCTTGGCTTTGCGGATAGACTGGCGAAGCTGGCGCTCAGCCTCAGCCGTAACGGCACAGCCGTTAAAGATCACTATATCGTGCAATCCTGCCTTCGCAGCATGCTCGCGCATGACCTCCGACTCATAACTATTCAATCGACAACCAAAGGTTATGATCGTGATGTCAGAAGGCACGGCTTTATCGTTGGACAGCAATCTTCTGCAGGAGAGAGCTATCTTGCTCCGCCTCAATCTCCTGCGCCGAGAAGAAAGGGCTGGAGGACTTTTCCTCCCCTTGCGTCTGATCCACCGGCATCAATGAATCGGGAGCCTTTCTTTCTACAGGAGCCTCACCAGAAGTGACAGGCTGGGGTTGGGCCGCAGCAAGTTGTCCGTCAGGCGTGAAATAATTCGACGGCATCTCCGGCTGCGCATCGAACGGAGTAGGCGCCGGCTCACGCTTGCGCTGTTCGGCCTGTGTCGCCTCTTCGATTGCCTCAATGATTCGATAGTAATGCTCGGCATGCTGCAGATAATTTTCCGCCATAACGCGATCACCACTTGTCGACGCATCATGCGCCAAGGACTGGTACTTTTCATAGACCTGCCACGCATTGCCACGCACACGCACATCCGGCCCATTGCTGTCAAACGTTTGGTGACGCAACGACGCAGCAGAACGCACACGATTACCGCCACCCTGCTGGTTATTATTATTACCGTTACCAGAGCCGTTATTGTGACGACCGCGTGAGCGCCGCGCGCCGGGACCACCTTGTCTCATGCTGTTCTTCCTATCGTTCAAGCTATTCTCAACGTCTATTCGGTTGCTGTTACTACGATCAAGGTCCTTTTCTCCCTCTTGCACGGGAATACCTTGCTATCGTTGGGCACCTTGGCCTCATTTTTCCAGCCCCATCAAGGGACGGATACTTCATAACTATATATCCTTCTTAAACGCTCTTGGCGCTAAGGACAACAACTTTTTTAACCTTTATCTCCCTCATTTTTCTTGCCTTTTAGAAGACTTTCTGCCTTGCCAACACACTGAGACAACTAGTCGATCTCTTGGTCCTCCGACTGTTCGGGCGCAGGAGGCAACACCAGAACTTTATCGACACGACGTCCATCCATATCGACAACTTCGAAACGAGCCTCTCCCCAATGAAAGAAATCCCCCGCAGTCGGGATACGCCCCAGCTTATCGATCATGAACCCCGCAATCGTATGAAACTCCCCACCTTCACGCAGATTCTTCATCCCGATTAATGTTTCCACTTCCTCAATCGGCGTCATCCCGTCAATCAGCCAGCTTCCATCTTCACGCTGGACGGGGTTCTCCTCGCTGTCTTCCTCTGTTTCGGGCAAAGCGCCAGTGATCGCCTCTAATATATCATTCGAGGTTACCATCCCTTCGACGCTGCCATATTCATCCATAATAATCGCCAAATTCTGTCCCGACTGACGGAACATATCAAGAAGACGCAAAACCGGCGTTGTATCTGGGACAAAAAGCGGCTGTCGCAAGATGTCTTGAAAATCGAGTATTCGGGATGTCAAAGACTGGGTCAGCAAGTCTTTCGTATGAACAATACCGAGAACCTCTTCCATATCGCCGCACGCAACAGGAAAGCGCGTATAACCACTTGCGCAAATTTCAGAAAGATTGTCCTCGATCTTATCTTCAATGCCAAGCCAGACCATATCGATACGCGGAGTCATGATGGTGCGGACACTCCAGTCGGCAAGACGCATAACCCCCTCAAGCATGTCTTTCTCGCCGGGTTTAAATACCCCCTTTGCGGTACCTTCCGCTATCAACGTTTTGATTTCATCTTCCGTCACATTTGTATCAGTCGGTTGGTCAAGGCCTATCAGTTTCAGGATGAGATCAGTTGAAAACCTCATCACCAAAATCAGGGGCAACATAATCTTTGCCAGACCATCCATAAAAACGGCAACTTTGATAGCAATCGGCTCGGCATAGGCAAGCGCGATACGTTTAGGCACCAGCTCCCCGATAATCAATGTCGAATATCCGACAATGCCCACGATAAGTGCGAACGCGAGTTCATGGGAATAGGGAGCAATCAAGGGAAAGCGATTGAGGTAGTCGGCAAGAGCATCCGACATGGTCGCGCCCGAATAGGCCCCCGCAAAAATAGTGTTTAACGTCACCCCGATCTGAACAACCGATAAATAGGCACCGGGGTCTTCAGCCAGCATCAATGCTTTTTTAGCGCCCTTGCTCTTTTTTTCTTCTGCAATCTGTTTAAGCCGCGTCCGGCGCGCCGAAACAATAGCCAGCTCCGCCATGGCGAAAAAGCCGTTCATTAGCATAAGCAAAAATATGATGATCGTATCTTGGAACACAGCTCTAACGAGTTACTCAGCTTAAGATTAAGGGGATGATTGCACATTTCAAGCGCTTGCAACAAAGAAAAAAAGGCGGCCGTGAAAAAGCCGCCTTTTTATATGACATACCAGTTAATTAGTGACCAGCAGGCACCAAAGAAGAATGTTGGTCGACGATCAACCAGCCAAGCGCCGTTTTCTTGTACACAAAGCTGAAACGTGCAGCCATCGAAACATCCTGCCCGTTCTTCTTGAAGGTAAAGGTATAAAGACCGCTATTGATGCCAATATCGCCAAAAACACGCGTATGAAGCTCGTCAATCTTGCACTGAAGATTTTCATTCGCCGTAAACATTTTGAAATACTCAAGACGCTTGGCGGGGTTCGCATGAACGCCCGGCGCAAATGCTAGCAACACGACGGCGTCATCGGCATAAAGCGTCATAACAGCATCGGGGGCACCGATCGAGATAGCATTCAGCCATGTGTTCAACGCTTCCTTAACGGCAACAACGTCATCTGTTTCTTTGGCTACGCAACAACAATGTGAACCGCAAGATCCCATAGTTTGTCTCCTTCAGTGATAAATAGTGTTACAGAGCTCAGGCTTGCAACGCCTGCAGCTTGGCTTCCGCAAGGGCAATCTTCTTCAAAACGGTAACACCATCACCCTTCGTTTTAGCAAGCGTCCTGATTTCGGCCTCGATTTCCTCACGGTTCAGAGCGTCGATTTCAATAACTTGATCGGCAAGAACGGTGCAACGATGTGCCACGACTTCGCAGAACCCCCCAGCAACAAACCAACGCTTGGCCAAGCTTGTGGTATCCTCGTCATACGTTTCCAAAACGCCGTTGCCAATGGCTGCCGCCAAGGGCGCATGTCCAGCCATCACGCCAAAGCACCCTTGCTCGCCGGGTACTGTGACCATGGCCACGGGCTTGTCGCAATACCGCTTTTGCGGCGAAACAAGTTGAAACTGTATCTGGTTGGACATTACTCCCCCATCCTCGTGTCGATTGAACCCGTCGCTTAAGCGGCAGCAGCCATCTTATCAGCCTTGGCCACAGCTTCCTCGATCGTTCCGACCATATAAAAGGCCGCCTCAGGCAAATGGTCATATTCACCATTAACGATGCCCTTAAAGCCCTTGATTGTATCTTCCATTTTAACAAACACGCCCGGCGTACCCGTGAAGACTTCGGCCACATGGAAGGGCTGTGACAAGAAACGCTGAATCTTACGAGCGCGTGCGACGATCAGGCGGTCTTCTTCCGAAAGTTCGTCCATTCCCAAGATAGCGATGATGTCTTGCAACGATTTGTAGGTTTGCAGAATTTTCTGGACCGCACGAGCTGTATCATAGTGCTCTTCGCCAACAACCAGCGGATCAAGAATACGGCTAGTGGAATCGAGCGGGTCAACGGCCGGATAGATGCCGAGTTCGGCAATCTGACGCGAAAGAACGGTCGTTGCGTCCAAGTGAGCAAATGATGTTGCAGGCGCCGGGTCAGTCAAGTCGTCCGCAGGAACGTAAATAGCCTGCACCGAGGTGATGGAACCCTTATTCGTCGTTGTAATACGTTCCTGAAGCGCCCCCATATCCGTGGCCAAGGTCGGTTGATAACCAACCGCCGAAGGAATACGGCCCAACAGAGCGGACACTTCCGAACCGGCCTGTGTGAAACGGAAGATATTGTCCACGAAGAAAAGAACGTCTTGGCCTTCCTCATCACGGAAATATTCGGCCAAGGTCAGACCTGTCAAACCAACACGTGCACGTGCGCCCGGGGGTTCGTTCATCTGGCCATAAACCAGCGCCACTTTTGATCCCGGACCATCCATCTTGATAATACCGGAGTCGATCATTTCGTGATAAAGGTCGTTACCTTCGCGGGTACGTTCTCCCACACCAGCAAACACCGAATAACCACCGTGAGCTTTCGCAACGTTGTTGATGAGTTCCTGAATAAGAACCGTTTTGCCAACGCCAGCACCGCCGAACAGGCCGATCTTACCACCGCGCGCATATGGGGCCAAAAGGTCAACAACCTTGATGCCCGTGACAAGGATTTGCTTTTCCGTCGACTGCTCCGTGAACTCTGGCGCGTCACGGTGAATTGGGAAGAGCTGCTTTGCCGTAACAGGGCCACGCTCGTCAACGGGCTCGCCAACGACGTTCAAGATACGGCCAAGCGTTTCGGGGCCAACCGGCACCATAATGGGCGAACCGGTATCAGCGACCTTTTGACCACGAACCATACCGTCCGTCGTATCCATGGCGATGGCGCGCACGGTGTTTTCCCCCAGATGCTGGGCGACTTCGAGCACCAGCTTGCGCCCTTCGATCTCTGTGGTCAACGCGTTCAAAATGGATGGCAGCTTGCCCTCGAAATGAACGTCTACAACAGCACCCATAACCTGTGTGATATGGCCTTCGCTCTTGGTTGTCATTGGTCCCTTTCCTTGTCTTTCCTAATCTAATGTCTATTCGTTAAACTGCTTCAGCCCCCGAGATGATCTCGATCAGCTCTTTCGTGATGTAGGCCTGACGGCTTCTATTGTAATTGAGCGTCAAGCGGTCAATCATGTCGCCCGCATTGCGGGTTGCATTATCCATGGCCGTCATACGTGCGCCCTGCTCGCCCGCAGAACTCTCCAGCAAAGCCGCATAAGTCTGAACCATCAGGTTCCGGCGCAACAAGGCATCAATAAGTTCAACCTGCGCAGGTTCGAACAACTCATAGCCCAAAGGCGCTTCGCCTTTTGCCTGCGGCTTCAAATCGCTGTCGGTCGGTACAAAGGGGATCAAGCGATCAACTGTCACAACCTGTGATATCGCAGACTTGAAGCGGTTGAAGACAATATAAGCCTCGTCAAAAGAACCGTTCTCAAATTCCTGCAGTGCTTTGACAATGATGTCCTCGGCATCAGAAATATCAACGCTTTTCTTGGCAGCACTTTCCGCCGAAAAGATGATCTTGGACTCGTGCTCACGATGAAGCAAGTTATAAGCCTTGCGCCCAATGCACATCAGCTTGACGCTCTTGCCTTTAGCCTCAAGGGCCACAATACGACGACGCGTCTCGCGAATGATCGAACCATTGAACGCACCGCACAGGCCGCGATCAGACGTCATTACGATCAACAGAACTGTCTTATCGCTCCCTGTCCCGACAAGAAGGGGGAGATCTTCGTCCAATATGCCCGCCGTCGAGACAAGATTGGACAACATACGCGACATCGCTATCGAATAAGGGCGAGAAGCCTCGGCCAGATCCTGAGCACGTCGCAGCTTGCTGGCTGCCACCATTTTCATGGCCGACGTAATCTTGCGCGTCGATTTGACGCTGGCGATACGGTTTTTAAGGTCTTTTAAACTGGGCATCGTTCACACTTCGCTCATCACGTTAGGTCACTGCGTGCGCAACAGAAATTGCGTCGTTTTTTGGCCGATAACAGGCCGTTGGTCAAGTATAATCAACTCCCAGCCTTTCCCTTTGTTTTTTTGAGACTTTTTTTGTCTCTCGCGGGAGGGATTGCCGCCATACGTATGCTTTCGGAGCATGGAGGGTCATCTGTCAGAGTCGTTGCATAGACTCGCGCGCTTTCGTCGGCAAGTGGGAAACCTTTATAATCCCGAATACGAGTCACAATATCACGCCGTTGTTCGCAATAGAGAGGGGCTGACTCTGCCGCAACCTGCTGGCCATATTCATTCGCAAGTTTGGTTCGCAAAGAGTCAAGACGGCTTAACCCGTCACCGCCATAGATCGCCGCATAATAGTCTTTCATGGACTTTTCGGCCTTTTTGATAATGCTGGCATGCTCTTTGGTAAAATCTGTGTAGGCGCGCCCCAGATCCCGTCCAACAGAACTTTGCTTACAAGTCACGGTAATGACCATCATCTCTGTATGGAGACGCAAAATACGCTCAGCCTTGACCTGATCCAGATCGTAGCAATGCTTCGCCGCCTGTGCCGGAAACGCCGCGAGGCAAAAAACAGCAAGCATAAGGATGACTTTTTTCACGTAGGCACCTCGCAAGATCGAGTCAAAGGAACCCGCCCACGAGAAAGGATAAAGACTATTCCCACTCAATCGTGCCGGGCGGCTTGCTGGTGACATCATAGACGACTCGGTTGACACCCCGCACCTCGTTGATAATGCGCGTAGCAACCTTGGCAAGGAAAGCATGTTCAAAGGGATAGCTTTCCGCCGTCATCCCGTCCACAGATGTGACCGCACGCAATCCTAGCACATGATCATACGAACGACCATCCCCCATAACACCAACCGTGCGCACAGGCAAAAGAACGGCAAAGGCCTGCCATATCTCGTCATACAAGCCAGCCTTGCGAATCTCGTCAAGATAAACCACATCGGCTTTGCGTAAAATGGCAAGCTTTTCTTCCGTAATGTCACTAAGTACACGGATCGCAAGCCCCGGCCCCGGAAAAGGATGACGTCCGACAAAATGTTCGGGCAGGCCGAGTTCACGTCCCAAAGCCCTCACCTCATCCTTGAAAAGTTCGCGAAGCGGCTCGACAAGTTTGAGATTCATACGATCGGGCAATCCGCCCACATTATGATGGGATTTAATCGTGACGCTGGGGCCACCCGTAAAAGAAACGCTCTCAATCACGTCTGGGTACAAGGTACCCTGAGCCAAAAACTGTGCACCGCCGATCTTACGCGCTTCAGATTCAAACACATCAATAAAGAGCTTACCGATCGTTTTGCGCTTTTGTTCGGGATCACTGACCCCCTTCAGCGCATCAAGGAATTGTTTGCCCGCATCAACAGCCACAAGCGGAATATTGTAATGCTGGCGGAACAGCGAGACGACTTCATGGCCTTCATCCTGTCTCATCAATCCCGTATCAACAAAAATACAGGTGAGCTGATCGCCAATTGCTTCATGGATCAACACAGCTGCTACGGCGCTATCCACACCGCCGGACAAACCGCAAATCACTTTGCCGTCACCAACCTGCTGCCGGATTTTCTGGATTTCCGTTTCACGGAAAGCCTTCATACTCCATTCGCTGCTGAGGCCACAAATCTTGTGGACAAAGCTGCCCAGCAGTTTCGCACCATCCAGCGTATGCACGACTTCAGGGTGAAACTGCGTTGCGTAAAACTTTTTCTCTTCATTCACAATGAAGGCAAAAGGCGCGCCAGTACTGGTCGCGACCACCTTAAAGCCTTCGGGGATCTTTGTGACGCGATCGCCGTGGCTCATCCAAATTTGCTGCTTGCTGCCCACAGGCCAGAAATCATCAAAGAGAGAGCAAGGCTCTTTAATCTCCAATTCGGCCTTGCCAAACTCACGATGATGGCCACTTTCGACCATGCCGCCGAGCTGCATGCACATTGTCTGCTGCCCATAACAGATCGCCAAAACAGGCACGCCCAATTCCCACACAGCTTTGGGCGCACGGGGACTCCCCTCTTCGGTTGTCGAGGCAGGGCCACCCGAAAGGATGATCCCCTTAGGATTAAAGGAGCGGATCGCTTCATCGCTTTTGTTAAATGGATGAATCTCGCAATACACGCCCGCTTCACGCACACGCCGCGCAATCAGCTGTGTCACCTGCGACCCGAAATCAAGAATAAGGATTTTATTCATAGCAGCCCCGATTCACCCAATCAAATATCATTAAAACTAAACTTTATGGGCTGGTGCGGGCAGCCGGACTTGAACCGGCACGCCATTGCTGGCTTCAGATTTTAAGTCTGATGCGTCTACCGATTTCGCCATGCCCGCAACCAGGACACCCGTATAATACATTTTTGGACGAATGTGAAAGTGTAACTATGACCCTTTCCTCAAAAAAATGAGGGGAAAAGGGCAAAAAAACCAAAATCATGCGCTTAGCCCCAAGAAGGGGGTTGCGCAGGCGCTAAACTCCCATTATAGATGGCTCCCTATTCCCCGGTAGCTCAGTTGGTAGAGCAGGTGACTGTTAATCACCGGGTCGGCGGTTCGAGTCCGTCCCGGGGAGCCACTTTTTATCCATAAAACCCATGGATCAACACAGACGGCCTCCCCGCCGTCTTTTTTTTTGCTCTGTGCCTCCGGCACAACCGAATTGCGGTTCGAGTCCGTCCTGTTCTTGGCTCCGCGCTTCGCGCGACCGCGAGGGAGCCACTTTTTATCCATAAAACCCATGGATCGACACAGACGGCCTCCCCGCCGTCTTTTTTTTTGCTCTGTGCCTCCGACACAACCGAATTGCGGTTCGAGTCCGTCCGGTTCTTGGCTCCGCGCTTCGCGCGACCGCGAGGGAGCCACTTTTTATCCATAAAACCCATGGATCGACACAGACGGCCTCCCCGCCGTCTTTTTTTCCTCGGTGCCTCCGGCACAAGCTGTTTACTCTTGCTGCGAGCCTATTCTGCCCTTGAACGAAAATATACGAAAGGATTGCCATACACTATAGCCCTGTGTCACAATGACACGGCTTCAGAAACGATTTAGAGAGTAATAACGCCGTGCTACAGGCCTTAGATCAAATAGCCTTTAACAAAAAACGTCCGTTTTCAGGCGTTGGCTTTCTGACGTCCTCGATAAGCCGAAACACCACCTCTTACGCCCAGTACGCTTATTACCGTAAACGCGGCTGAGGCTTCTTTTTCGCACCAGCCGTTACCCAACGGGACTGGTGCTGATTTTTCCCACAGACAGCAGAAGGCACTTCTCCCACCCAACAAAAAAGGAGAGAAATATGTGTTCCCAACTCACCGAAGAAACAACGTCCGAACTCCAACGTGGCATTGCCATTATCACGCCGCCAGATGGGCTGACGCAAAAGCTAAAACAAGCCGAACGCGAAAAGCGGTCACTCATCATCAAGCTTGGGTTTGATCCGACCGCACCGGACTTGCATATCGGCCATGCCGTTGTGCTTAGAAAAATGCGCGATTTCCAAAAAGCTGGGCACAAGCTTGTCATCATTATCGGTGACTTTACAGCGCGCATTGGCGATCCGACGGGCCGCAACAAAACGCGCCCGCCCCTTTCTTCAGAACAAGTCGCCGCGAATGCCGAGACTTACCTCGCCCAACTTTCCAAGGTTATCAATACGGATCATGTCGAAATCAGGTTTAATGCCGAGTGGCTCGCCCCGATGCAGTTTGCCGATGTAATCCGCCTTCTGTCCAGAATGACTGTCGCCCAGATTATGCAACGCGAAGACTTTGCCACGCGCTTTGCAAATGGCCAGCCTATTTCCATGCACGAGATTGTTTACCCGCTGTTGCAGGGCCATGACTCGCTCGCCATCAAAGCGGATATCGAAATTGGCGGGACGGATCAGCTTTTCAACTGTCTGGTTGGCCGCGCCCTGCAGGAGGCCGAGGGGATAGAAGCCCAAACTGTGCTCTCCATGCCCCTGCTCGTTGGTCTTGACGGCGTTGAAAAGATGAGCAAGTCGAAAAACAACATCATCGGCCTAACCGAGCCGCCACGTGATATGTTTGGCAAAGCCATGTCCATCTCTGACAAGCTGATGCCTGATTATCTGGATCTTGCCACAGACTTTTCCGCTAAAAAGGTAGCTGCGCTCAAACAAGGGCTCCATGATGGATCCCTTCATCCGATGAATGTCAAAAAGCTCATCGCCGCGAATATTGTCGCCCAATACCATGGCGATGAAGCCGCTGAAGAGGCCGCCTCCTTCTTTAGCGCCCAGATTCAAGGGCAGGACGTGAGCCTCAAAGAACACGAGCCCCTACCCGCGCGTGACGTTTTTGGAAAGAGAGAGTCCCTGCCCCTGCTCGTGCTCTGCAGCAAGATTGATCCCCAGAAAAGCGGGGCGGAACTCCGCCGTCTGATTGCGTCAGGTGCAGTCTCGGTAAATGGGGAAAAGGTTACCGAAGCAGCATTGGAGGTGGCTCGCCCCGCCCAGTCACCCCTCTACATCAAAATTGGCAAGCGCGGTTATTATGCTATAGTTGCCGAATGAGCATTCTATCGATCCAATCGCACGTTACCTATGGCTATGTCGGGAACAAGGCCAGTCCACTTATTCAAGATTTCTATTATTTTATTGGTGCGATATGTGCGATAGCCGAATGGGGCACCGTTTCATCGTCCATCTGCAGGACATTGTAGCCGCATTTTTTTGCAATCTCAGAGAATATGTCCGGCGTTGTTTCGGCAAAACCGACATTTTCGGCTGCCGCCCTTTTCCTCTTGTCAGCAAACTGGATAACGGCTCGACCTGTTTGTTTAATCACTGGGTACAAGCTGAGAAGATACGACTCAATAATCGGCACATCACAATGGACGAATGTTCCAAATGAAAAAACAAAATCAATGCTATCCGGCTCAATTCCCGGCAAATCCGTTCCCTTTGTGTGAACAAAAGCAAGATTTTGAGCCTCAGGGAATCGTTCTTTCAATACATCAAACATTTCGGCATTCAAATCTACACAATAAACTTGTTTAGACGGTAGAAGATATTGCGTCCAACGTCCTCCCCCACTGCCAATTTCCAACGAGGTTGTTGTCGAAGAAACAAATGGCCTAAGATGCTCTGTCACAACCTTCTTTAAATCATCCCTTACTTCTGGGTCCCCCCAATGATCACCATAGAACTTGCCAGTAAGTTTATTGTTCATAAAGTCGGTCAAATTAGAGGCCCAACCCTTGTTCCATTCGATCGTCGGCATACAGTTTTGCTCCTTAAATGGTTAGGTCCGAGACTATAGCGTCGGCAAATGTTAACGTAAAGCATGAACCCGCCGCCCCCACACACATCAAAATTGGCAAGCGCGGTTATTATGCTATAGTTGCCGAATGAGCATTCTATCGATCCAATCGCATGTTGCCTATGGCTATGTCGGGAACAAGGCCGCGACCTATCCCCTCCAAGCCATGGGGTATGATGTCTGGCCCGTCTATACTGTCCAGTTCTCAAACCACACAGGCTATGGCAAATGGGGCGGCGAAATCTTTTCGGCCAAGCATATTCTGGATGTTGTGCGAGGGATCGAGGAGCTAGGGCTCGTCTCCTCCTGCCGCGCGATCCTGTCAGGCTATATGGGTAGCCGCGAGATTTGCGAAGCCGTGGCCGATATCGCCAAACGGTTCAAGGCGCAAAATCCCGATATCCTTTACCTGTGCGATCCTGTGATCGGCAACACAAATTGTTTTGTGAAACCCGAAGTCCTCGACTTCTTCAAGAGCGACCTTCGCGCCGATATCATCACGCCAAACCAGTTTGAGGCCGAGACACTCAGCGGCATTCAGATAACAGACAAGACGACCCTTAAAGCAGCCGCCGCGTTTTTCCACGAACGAGGCACGCGCATTATCGTTATCACGGGCCTAAAGCTCGAAGGTGAAGGCCAAGGGCTGAGTATATTCGCCAGCGATGGGCGAAAGGCCGGTCTGGTTCATACACCCGAAGTTTCTTTCCCGACCCCCGTTAACGGCACGGGCGACCTTTTCTCCGCCCTCTTTCTAGGCCATTATCTACAAGACACCGACATCGCCATTGCCCTGCAAAAAACAACAGCGATGATGCAGGATGTTCTGCAAAACACCCTAAAGGCCGGTACGCGCGAGTTGCAGGTCTTGTCGGGGAATTATGGGAAGGAACCACTTTTCCAAAATTTACCTAAATTGAAAAACATATAAAGCTTCTATACATCAACAACAACAAGGGCTAGACTCGCACTAGTTTTTTTACGCCAGCTTTTAGTGATTTGGAGAGGTTTTATGCATCGTTATCTATGTTTATTCCTTATCTCTGTTTTGATCAGTTCAACAACGCCCGCACAGGCCGCCAAATCCGACACAGGATATGACCGCGTTATTAAAACCCAAACCTTGCGCTGCGGATACGGAACATGGGAACCGGGGGTGTACAAAGATCCCAAGACCGGAAAAATGACAGGACTTTTTGTTGACCTGATCAACGAAATCGGCAGGCTCAGCAAAATTCAGATTGAATGGACAGCAGAAATAGATTGGGGACAAATTGTAGAAGCCATTCGATCTGGTAAAATCGATGCCTTTTGCGCAGGCATGACCAATGATGCCGTACGCGGTAAGTATTTAGCGTATAGCCACCCACTCTCTTATTGGACATTTGATGTCTTGGTTCGCGCCGAGGATAATCGATTCCCTCAATCAGGAATTGTCCTGATAGGCGACCTCAACAAAAAGGAATATAAGACCGCTTACTCGGAAGGAGACGTGCTGGAAACCATAGCCATTAATGAGTTTCCGCTTGTCAAAGGCGTCCCCCTTCCCCCCATGGGAACGCCCGCCGACAATTTGATGAACGTCTTAACAAAGAAAACTGACTTTGTTGTTTTTCCCAAAGTTATGTTTCAGGGCTACAGCAAAACGAATCCAGGGAAACTGCGTTATCTAAAAGTTGAACCACCGCTTCGTCGCTATGGCAATGTCATCGCAATGGGAATTGACGATTTACGCCTTCAACAACTTGTGAATGCGGGTGTCATTGAGCTGGTGAATAGCGGAGCCTATCATACAATTATGCAAAAATACGACATCGACTATCCCGGCGCCTTTATTCCTGCATCATCTACAACGACTAAGTAAATCGAAGCGTTAGGGATAAACCTTTTATATGCGCAAGAAAATCTATATCAAACGCAATTTAAAACGAAATATCCCACTCGTTATGGCAAATGGGTTTTTAGGGAGCCTTCGCCTCTATTACCCCATCACGATCCTGATGTATGCCGCGATTACCGGTTCCTATACGCTGGGGATGGCGGTCAATTCGGTTCTATTTATCTCGGCGGCTTTCTTTGAAGTGCCGACGGGCGTCTTGTCCGACAAATGGGGGCGTAGAAAAACCCTCCTTGTCGCAACCTTTGTCGAGATGCTGGCGACCGTTTGTTTTGTGATCGCCCTCACCTTTCCTGCTGTCGGTCTCCCCGCCGTTTTTGCGGGTGGTCTTTGCGTTGGATTGGCCACTGCATTGATGAGCGGGAATAATGATGCGCTCATCTATGAAACACTCTCTCATTATCGCCAAACAGGTCAAATCAGCAAGATCTTAGGGCGTATCGGCTCGCTCGAACAATTAGGCCTCGCCATATCGGGCTTGATCGCCACAGCGCTTCTTTTTATGGGCGCCTCCTATAAGCTTTTGGCGCTTTTTACCCTAATCCCCGCTTCTCTCAATCTGCTGACCGCTGCCTTTGTGATTGAGCCGCCCCGGCGCAAGATCGATGTCGAGAAAGACAGCTCTGTCCGGCACATGCTTAAAGCGGCCAAGCTGATTGCTCAGAACCCCAAACTGCGCCTCTATGCCGCTGCGACAGCCCTGCGCGACGGGCTGGGAACCGCCAGTCATAACATCATGCCCGGCTTTGTCGATTACGTGTGGCCAAGTTGGGCCGTGCCACTCTATCGCACGGCGCAAAACAGCATCGGCGCTGTTGGGTTTTGGTTTTCCAATCTTGTAATTAAAAGATTTGGCCCTTTAAAAACGCTTTGGGGCACAAATCTTTTCGGTTCGGTCTTTTCCTTGACAGCCTATATGACGGCAAATGTCTTCTCGCCCTTTATTCTGCTCTTTGGAACACAGGTGAGCTATGCTATCGGCTTCCCTGCCGATAAAACGCTGCAGCAGATTAATTTCTCCGATGCGCAGCGCTCGACGATGGGATCGCTTATTTCCTTTGCTTCTTCTATTGTCACGGGCGTTGCTGCCCTGATCATCGGGATGATTGCCGATCAGGCTGGCCCAGCAATAGCGCTTTTGAGCGTCTTCCTGTTCAAGTTTTTCACGACCAACAGTCTCTACGCGCTGATCTACAAAAATCACAAATAAACGAGCTCCAACGAAAAGCCCCCGCCTTATCGACCTGCAAACGCGTGGCCTTGGGGCGGGGGTTTTTAAAAGAACGATGCTGCGCGTTACCGCGCGGCACCCATTACTTCTTCTTCTTCGCAGCAGGCTTCTTGGCTGCTGGGGCTTTTTTCTTCGCGGCCGGAGCTGCTTTCTTAGCCGGGGCTTTCTTTTTTGCTACAGGCATTGTGATCTCCTTAACAAGATATGTATCAAGTGAGGTTCGTCAGAAGCGCATTAACTATAACGCCAACCTCGCCTCTGGCACCGCAATGTTGCTGCCTCAGGATGCTTGATTTGGAACAAGATGAACACCTTATTCCTTCAGTCCCCCGACTCATAACATGGTGGTAAATTCTATATCTCATGATAATCCCTAACGAATCGTAAAGATATTTCGACGCTCCCTGCTTCCATTCTCGGACGCGTTTTTTAAGACAGAAAGGGGTTTCCTTTTTTCTCGAAAATAGTCTATCAAGACTGTCTGCCACACATTGGCAAGGGCCTGTAGCTCAGTTGGTTAGAGCGGTCCGCTCATAACGGATTGGTCGTAGGTTCAAGTCCTACCGGGCCCACCATACTTGCTTTGCCCCCGATACGCACGAGGGAAAAATGATCCAGCCAAATATCAAAGACGCTTTTTTCCTTGAAAAAGGATGCGCATATCTTAATCAGGGCGGTTTTGGGACATGTCCCAAAGAGGTTGTCGAGACCAGATGCAACATCTTGCGCGAGATTGAGCACGCCCCCGACATGTATTACGCCTCTTCCTTTCAAAAGGGCCGACAAATATGGCGCGACGTCGCACATCAAACAGCACAACGTTTTGGTGCCGAGGGAAAAGACGTCGCCATCGTACAAAATGCAACGGATGGGGTGAACGCGGTCTTGCGGTCTTTGACCTTTAAACCCGGTGATGAAATCCTTGTGACGTCCTATGTCTATGGGGCACTTCACATGGCGGCTAAACGCATTGTCGAACCGCAAGGCTGCAAGGTTACCCTCATCCCTCTGAGCTTCCCTCACCCCTGTCCCGAGGAATGTGTTGCGGCCCTTGATCGAGCAATCACACAGAACACAAAATTAGCGTTACTCGATCATGTTACCTCAGCCACCGCCTTGGTACTCCCCATCAAGGAAATGGTGCAACTCTGCCGCAAACGCGGGGTTCTTTCTCTTGTTGATGGTGCGCAGGCCCCTGGAAACGTCTCCCTCAACCTGCAAGATATCGGCGCCGATTGGTATGTCGGCAACATGCATAAATGGTATTTTGCGCCGCGCGGCTGCGGCTTTCTCTGGGCCGCGCCGGACAAGCAAAAAGGCTTGGTGTCGACCATTCTCTCTTGGGAAGTCGAAAAGCCTTTCCCCGACAGCTTCGAATGGACAGGCACAAACGATCAATCGCCATGGATGAGCGTACCAGCGGCCTATGCTTTTATGGATCACTTTGGCGAGGCGAAGGTGCGCGAGCACAATCACGCTTTAATTCGCGAAGGACTGAAAATCGTCGAGGACGCGTGGGGATTCAAAAATGAAACACCCGACAGCATGATCGGCAGCGCTGTCATCGTGCCCTTGCCAGAGAGCACGCCCTACCCGCTAACCGACAAAGGACGCGAGGCTTGCCAAAACGATCTTTGGCTGAAGCATAGAGTTATGACCTCCGTTCCCCTCATCGCGCAGAATCGCATGTGGCTTCGCTTTATGGCGCAAATCTATAACGAACGCAGAGATTATGAGAGACTGGCGTCAGTTGTTCTTTCCCTTAAAAACGGCTGATCAAGGTTGCATTGCACTTATATCTGAGCGTGAATTTGTGTTGACCTCAAACTGTGCGCACGAGGCTTGCGCGTCGGGCCGGAGAAGTGCACGGCTTCGGGCTTATGCGTGATTTCATCCATAAGCGTATTCCATGCCTTTCGAAATTCGCGTGGTGACTCGGTTTCATTTAACGTGCAAACTAACCTGTCAAGCTTCTCGACATATTTAGGATTCTGGTCATACCACTCCAGAAACCCTACCCCCATAGGATGTCCCTCAAGAAAAAAATGCTGGGTTGATTTGGGGTCTATATATCGTTGACCAAGCGTGCGAATCTCACGAGGGGCGCTCATCCGTGCATACCTTATGGCTGCCCAGAAGGTAGAATCGCTCGACAATTTCTTTTCATCCATCTGGTGAGAGGACAAGTATTGCCCGATTTGCCAGTAGCAGAATGTGATCTCGTTGGCAAAATCGTGTTTGACTAAATCATGCTGCTCAAAATTTCGTTGTTTCTTAACCATGGAGTTACTCACGCTCTTCTTCTCAATAATTTTGGAAAATAATAACTCGTACTTTGAAAGATAATAGCTCGCGACTAATACATGCTCAATAAGTATCGGCTCTTTGGTTAACGCCCTCAATCCATTAGATCCTCTATAAAATCAACATATTGCGTTGCAAATATACAGGGAACCTGTTGCGCGAAAGTAACGGATGGCTTGCATCTCCCCCCGTTTCGGGGCTAATGCTTTCGTTTTACACTAAAAAAGTGCTATCCCGAGAGTCTCTTTTTCCCTTTGGGATATTCTTTGTTTGTCTGAGGAGCTTGACGTGACCAATCCACCCCGTCGCCCGGAAACACCTTTGCTGGACACCGTCCCGGACGTGCAGTCCTTGCGCAAATTGAAAGCCGACCAACTGCAGCAGTTGGCCGACGAGTTGCGCGCCGAAGTCATTGATACCGTCTCCTGCACAGGCGGGCATTTTGGATCAGGCCTTGGCGTTGTTGAACTAACCGTCGCCCTGCACTACGTCTTTAACACGCCCGACGATACGCTGATTTGGGATGTCGGCCATCAAGTCTATCCCCATAAAATTTTGACAGGACGGCGTGATCGGATTCGCACACTTCGTCAAGGCGGAGGACTCTCCGGCTTTACAAAGCGCAGCGAAAGCGAATACGACCCGTTTGGCGCGGGACACAGTTCGACTTCAATCTCCGCCGCGCTTGGTTTTGCCGTTGGACGCGACTTCAACCAAAAAAAGAATAACGTGATCGCCGTGATCGGCGATGGCTCGATCAGCGCAGGCATGGCCTATGAAGCGCTGAACAATGCTGGGGCAATGGATACGCGTTTTATCGTCATCCTGAACGATAACGACATGTCGATTGCACCGCCGACAGGTGCGATTAGCTCTTATCTCTCGCGCATCGCGTCATCCAAGGAATATCGTAAGCTGCGCCATATCGGCAAAGAGTTTACCAGCATCTTCCCTCGTCCGCTGAAAGAAGCGGCTCGCAAGGCCGAACATTATGCGCGTGGTCTCGTGACCGGCGGGACGTTGTTTGAAGAGATGGGCTTTTATTATGTCGGCCCCATTGACGGCCATAACTTTGAGCATTTGATCCCTGTTCTGGAAAATGTCCGCGACGATCCACAAGGTGGGCCCGTTTTGATCCATATCGTGACGGAAAAAGGCCATGGCTACGCGCCAGCTACCAGCGCGCCGGACAAGATGCATGGCGTGACCAAGTTCAACATTGTTACGGGGGCTCAGGACAAACCCAAGAACGCGCCACCATCCTTCACGCGTGTTTTTGCCGATGCCCTGATCAAGGAAGCCGAGCATGACGACAAGATCGTCGCCATCACTGCTGCAATGCCTGCGGGGACAGGCCTCGACCTCTTTGGCAATCGCTTTAGCAATCGCCTGTTCGATGTCGGCATTGCCGAACAACATGCGGTAACTTTTGCCGCTGGTCTGGCTTGTGAAGGGTTTAAGCCTTTCTGCGCCATCTATTCCTCCTTTATGCAGCGTGCCTATGACCAAGTCATGCATGATGTCGTTTTACAAAAACTGCCCGTCCGTCTAATGCTGGACCGTGCCGGTCTTGTTGGCGCCGACGGTGCCACGCATGCGGGCTCCTATGACATTGCTTTTATGGGCTGCCTGCCCGATATCGTTGTGATGGCGCCATCCGACGAAGTCGAAATGATGCACATGGTCGCGACAGCTGCCGCCTTTGATGATGGCCCAACGGCACTGCGCTATCCACGTGCGAATGGCATTGGCCTTGACCTGCCCGAACGAGGCACACCGCTTGAAATTGGTAAGGGTCGTATCGTCAAGGAAGGCTCCAAGATTGCCCTGCTGTGCCTCGGCACCCGTATGGACGAATGCCGCAAGGCCGCCGAGGAATTGGATGCACGTGGCCTCAGCACCACGATTGCCGATATGCGCTTTGCCAAGCCGCTAGATGTCGAGATGATCACACGCCTTGCCAAGAGCCACGAAGTCATCATCACGATTGAGGAAGGTTCGATCGGTGGGTTCGGTAGCTATGTCCTACATCATCTCGCCAACAGTGGCGCAATGGATCATGGCCTGAAGATCCGCGCCATGACTCTGCCGGACTTCTTCCAACCCCACGATACCCAACGCAAGCAGTATGACGAAGCCAAGCTGAACGCCAAACATATCGTTGCCAATGCCCTCACCGCCCTTGGCCAAAGCGAAGCCGAGGTCAAAGAGATCTTGGCAAGGGCTTAAGCAAAATTATTGCCTATACTAGTTAATTGATGATTTGCACTGGCTTTGCAATGATCATAGCCGTTCCCCCCCAAAGGGCATATCGATCAAGCACATGAAGACCTATCCTCAAAAGACCGCCATTTTCCCGGGCAGCTTTGATGCCATTACGCTCGGGCATGTCAGGACTATTGAAAGCATGGCAAAAACCTTCCCTCATCTGATTGTCGGGATGGGCACGAATAAAAGCAAATCCTATATTTTTTCACTTGCCGAACGCGAACTTCTGGCGCGCCGTGCGCTCAGCCATTTAAAGAATGTTTCCGTAACGTCCTATTCCGGCATGATTGTTGACTATATGGTGCGCAATGGTCTTAAGTTTCTTGTGCGCGGCCTGCGAAATGTAAACGATTTTACCGTTGCACTGACACAAGATGATTACGGCCTTTCTCAAAACAGACTGAGCAGCCAAATCACCGTTTTATACAGCCCTTCTCTAGAGGCATTCCGTAGAGTTAGCTCTTCATCAGTCAAAAACCTTATCGAACATGCCGGCTACGCCTATAACGAAGCGCCGCTCTCTACAATCCACGCTGTACAAGCTCGCAAAATGGGGCAATATTTCTATGGCATCACCGGAATCGATGGTGGGGGCAAATCATGGCTTTGCAAGCAATTTGTCGTATTAGGCAAACAGCGCGGAATACCCGTCGTTCATATTGAGCTCGATCGGCTTTTTAATGGGATTATCGGCCATGAATCCGAACCCCTTTTCCAAGACATCCGCAAACAAATTGCCGAAACCTTTGGCTCTCGACTCAAACAGCCCGATGGGTCGATCAATCGGCAAGCGCTGGGACGCATTCTGTATGAGTCACCGCACAAGAGGCGCGTTCTCAACGATCTTATCCATGACACTCTCCTTTTACGTGCCAAGGATATGTTTATGAGCCAAAAAGGCCTATTTCTTCTTGATGGATCCATGCTGGCAGAGACGAATAAGCTTTTTCTGTGCCATAACAACGTTCTTTTAGTTGATGCAACACGCGAAACCCTTAAGCATAATCTATCAACGTTTGAAGGACTGACCTCCGAACAGATTGAGCGTCGTCTCAAATCGCCGTCAACAACGCTTGTCAAAGAAACCATGATCCGCGAGGCGCAAACCGCCGAGCGCTATGGTACGCTCCACCGCTTCAAAGCGTGCCATGGCACATCTACTGACATGGTTGAGCAAGCCTTTGAGGATATGCTTGAAACGGTCGACCTTTTTGGCGAGTTGCGCATTACGGCCTTCCTGAAACAAGTACAAGCCTATAACCCGGCCGAAGCTTATAAAGAAGTGGTTGGGTTTTACAATGACAATGACCGCCTGCAACACAATCTGTTTCATATCGTGAGCGGCCTGCGTCCCTTGAAGGATTCCATGCGAGATTTAGCTGATCCCGACGCAACCGTGCTTGCATGGCTCCTTCATGATTCAGCCTATAACGCGCAAAGCCAGACGAACGAAGAAGACAGCGTCGAGGTTATGCATAACTTTGTGAGGAAATGGGGGATTTCCCCCTCTCTAACGGACCGGAGCGGCCCAATCATTTTGTCCTCGAAGCACGGCGTTATCCCACCTGAAACCGAAGATCAACGCATTATGCATGACATTGATATGCTTCTCTTCGCCCAAAGCCGCAAAGACTATATTCAAACGGCACAGAATATGCGTCGCGAATACGGATGGGCAACCGACGAGAGCTGGCGCAAAGGTCGGCGCGAGTTTCTGCAATGGCTGGACAGAACGGGCATCTATATTACGGCACCCTTCCAACGCAAATACGACCGTCAGGCTCGCAGCAATATTGCGTGGGAGTGTAAGACGCTAACGAAAAGCTAAATTACCTCAGCTCGTCATTATCTGACCGCCAACCGCAGCCATAGGAACTCGCGTAGCAACTTCGACACCAACGACTGAGCTCCCCTTGGAGAGCATGCCTGTTTCAGGCCTGTTTGCAAGCACATACATGCCGCGTTCAGTATCAAGCGGCTTGAACTTGTCCGACACGCCTAGAACTGTTTCCGCACCACCAAGGAAGAGGACTCCATCTGGAGCCATAACATGACTTAGTGCCTCCAAAACACGGGCCTTTGTCTGTTGGTCAAAATAGATCAAAACATTGCGGCAAAAAATCACGTCAAAAGTGCCAACAGGTCCGAATTCCACGAGCAAATTCCCGGGCTTGTATTGCACCATCGAACGGATCGTTTCATTAAGCTGCCACTTATCCGTCCCGATTTGGGAAAAGTACTTCATCAACAAGGAAATGGGTAATCCGCGCTGCACTTCAAACTGGGAATAAATCCCGCTCTTGGCCCGTTCAATCATTTCATTGGAAAGGTCTGTGCCAAGAATGTCAACTTTCCATCCCTGAAGGCGCGCAGCTTCTTCCCTGCAGATCATAGCCAAAGAATAGGCTTCCTGTCCGCTTGAAGCAGCTGCTGACCATATCCGAAACTGTTTCTTTGAATCACGCGTGCGCAGAAGCTCAGGCAACAAAACCTTTCTAAACTGATCAAAAGGTTTTGAATCCCGGAAAAAGAAGGACTCGTTGGTCGTCATCGCTTCGGTGATATCGTGCAGAACTTGCTCTTCACGCTTTGTACGGACTGCCTGTGCCAATTCTTCAATGGTTTTCAAATTCCATTTTCGTGCAACAGGCGTCAGGCGCGATTCCAACAAATAAGCCTTGTCTTTTGTCAGGACCAGACCAGACCGTTGCTTAACCAGAGTCGAAAAAAGATCAAAATCCTCGGGTTTCATGCTCTCATCCCCAATGCGGTCTTCCGCACAAATCCGCCAATCTCCGCAACAGGAAGAACCGCCGAACATAATCCTGCTGTTGCCACCGATCCCGGCATCCCCCAGACGACGCTAGTTGCCTCATCCTGCGCGATAACGCTGCCACCATTCTGGACGATCAACTCGCAGCTACGCGTTCCATCCGCCCCCATTCCGGTGAGAATGACAACAAGCACGTTGCGTCCAAATATGGGGGCCAATGAACGTACCATCGGATCAACCGACGGACGACAGAAATTTTCAGGAGGATCCTGATTTAGTTTTATTGCTACATTCCCCGCTGTGCCCTTCAGCACCATGTGGTAGTCACCCGGCGCAATATAATAGCGCCCAGCCACAAGCCTTTCGCCATCACGCGCTTCCTGACACACCACACCGCACTGTTTGGTGATATGCTCTGCCAGAATCGTTGTGAAAGACGGCGGCATATGTTGGGTAATCACGATGGGTTGAGGCAGACCGCTTCCCATTTCCTTGATAACTTTAAACAAAGCCTGAGGCCCCCCCGTCGAACTGCCAATCGCGATAACCTGCGGTTTGGTGATCGGTTCGGTCCGCAAAATGATGGGACGTTTGGCAGCGGCCCCTAGCGGATGCGCAAGTACCAGTCTCTCTTGAGACTTCCGGGCAACATCTTGCGAAACCTTGATATGGGCCTTTTCCTGTTCCGAAAGCGGCTTCTTGTCCGATGTAGGAAAAGGACGAACAACCGGACGTACACCTGAACGACGCGCTAATGAACCGAGGGCCTTTACCTTTGCCACAAGTTCGCGACGAAAGTCTTCGGCAGCATTGACTTCATGTCCGCTTGAAGGTTTGGGAATATAATCCGTCGCGCCAAGCGACATGGCCTTTAAGCTAATTTCAGCATTCTTCTGCGTAAGGGTCGAGGCCATAATTATCTGAACGCCGCCGTCGATATCCTTGAGCTTTGGCAATGCCGTCAGGCCATCCATCACCGGCATTTCGATGTCCAATACAATCACATCGACCGGTTCGCGTCGAAGGGAGCTAATCGCCTGTTCGCCATTGGGAATCGAAGAAACAACACGCAAAGCCTCATCACTCTCAATCGCACGAGCAATAGCCCCTCGAATAAAAGCAGAATCGTCAACTATCATCACCCGAAAAACTTCTGGGCCTGTATCAATCGTTGCGTCGCCAATGTCGGAATATAATGTCATGTTTTATGTCACAATGTTGATCTTGATACATCTTGAAGAGTTATTCATCAATAATCCCAAGCTGGAAAAGCTTACTTCGAACAATATCGGCATCAAATGGCTTCATGATATATTCATTTGCGCCATTTGTCATCGCCTCCTGAATGTGTTTCATATCGTTTTCTGTCGTACAAAACACGACGACCGCGCCGCCGCCGTTCGGCATCTTACGCAACACACGAAGAAACTCAAGCCCGTCCATAACCGGCATGTTCCAGTCAAGCAAGATAACATCCGGCATACTTTTCTGACAGAACTCCACAGCCTGCTGCCCGTGTTCGGCCTCTTCGCATGAAAAATCCATCGCCTCGAAAATCTGTCGCGCTACCTTGCGGATCACACGGCTGTCATCGACCAGCAGGCAAGTCTTCATAAACAAATCCTTTCTTCTGCCCTACGCGGCAACCATTTCGGTCACACGAAGCAACCGTTTTACATCGAGGACTATCATCAACTGTTCTTGCAAGCGGTATACGCCATCGGCAACTTCACGCCATTTCTCATCAAGAGTCGTTGGTGTCTTTTCATATGCAGAAGAAGAAAGAGTCATGACTTCACCAACCTGATCCACGATCAAGCTGTAAAACTCGCCGTTGTAATCGACAACAACGCTCATATTTTTCTTGCCTTTTTCACGTTGAGCCAAGCCCAACCGAACGCGAACATCAATCGCCGTCACAATACGCCCGCGCAGATTAAGAGACCCGGCCACCTCACGCGGTGCAAGCGGAACACGCGTTATCTTTTGAGGTGACAAGACATCCTGAACCTGCAACACGGGAATACCGAACAGTTGATTGTCAACAAACATCGTCACAAACTCACGATTATCATCGGCCTCGCCAGCTACAGGCATGTTGCCGCTAGATTTTACAGGAAGATTTGAATCAGTCATGGGCAACCCTCATATCATTCAGTGTTTGCTGCAAGGAAGCAAGCAAGGCATCACGGTTAAACTTGGCAACATAATCCGTAAAGCCTGCCACACGTCCACGCTCGATATCACGCGGCGTGGCATAGGAAGACAAAGCGATAAAAGGTAATTCGCTCCATTTTCCGCCTTCACGTCGAACGGTTGATGCAAAGTCGAACCCGCTCATCCCCGGCATTTCGATATCACTGACGATGACATCAAACTCCTCGCCCTCTTCGCGCATCTTGAGCGCTTGAGCCGGATTTTCTGCCGTTGTCACAGTATAGCCAGCTACCGTCAAAAGCGGCGTCAGCAAATTGCGGAAGAAGGGGCTATCGTCAACCAGCAACACACGATGCGACTTTTCTTCACCAAAGGATTCATCCTGATGCGAATTAAACCAGTTCTGATACGCTTGAGACAGATAATAGCCTGTATCCACCATATCCGTCGCCTTGCCGGCAACAATCGCACTACCAATATAACCCGGACGTTGCGCGGACAGATTAACATCCAGATGATCCTCGATGATGTCAACTATCTCATCAACCACAAGCCCCATGCTTCGTTCATGGTCGCTAAAGACAAGAATGGGCTGGGACCCCTCATCCTTCAATCTTGTTGCCCCGTCGATCGTCACAAGAGGCATGAGCTTGCCGCGATACTGGACAACAGGCTTCTCTTCGGAATACTCAACGGTTTTAAGATCAATCTCTTCAAGTCGTGCGACCAGAGAAAGCGGGACAGCCTTTGGCGCGTCCACGCCGGCACGGAACACCAACAAGGATTGCTTTGTCGCTCCCCGCGCATGTGTCGTTGTTGTCCGATGCATAGACGTCGCAGATGCCGAGTCATGGATTTCCCCGACACAGGAAGCAACCCCGTTGGGATCAAGGATCATAACGACGCTGCCGTCCCCAAGGATTGTATTACCCGAGAACATGCTGATATTCCGCAAGATCGGAGAAACAGGTTTAACGACAATTTCCTCGGTATCAAAAACACGATCAACAATAATGCCGAAAAATGAACTGCCAACCTGAACCACGACGATAAAGGCCAGATCCTCGACCCCCTTCTCATCGCCGCCGAGTTCCAAAGTCCTGCGCAAGGAAACAAGCGGCAATAGCCGGTTACGCAAACGAAGAACTGGCGTTTGATTAATGTATTCGACTTTGTACTCACTGTTGGCAGAAGCGTGAACGAGTTCGACAACGCTGATTTGCGGAATAGCGAAGCGTTCTTCAGCGCATTCGACAATCAATGCCGACACAATCGCCAAGGTCAACGGAATTTTGATGAGGAAACGGGAACCCTTTCCTTCAACCGACTGCAAATCGACCGTGCCGCCGATCTTCTCGATATTCGTCTTGACGACATCCATACCGACGCCACGACCAGAGACGGCGGTAACCTTCGTAGCCGTCGAAAAGCCCGGCTTGAAGATATACTGGATAATCTGCTGATCGCTCATCGACGCGACATCGGATTCGTTCGCCAGATTATTCTGGACAATCTTGTTCTTGACGGCATTGAGCGAGATACCACGACCATCATCGGAAATCTCGATGATAATATGGCCGCCTTCGTGGAAAGCGTTGAGAAGGATAACACCGGTTTCAGGCTTACCCGCCATCAAACGATCGGAAGACACCTCAATTCCATGGTCTGCCGAATTGCGCACCATATGGGTGAGCGGATCCTTGATCAATTCGAGCACCTGACGATCTAACTCGGTGTCGGCCCCCACCATCTGAAGATCAATCTTCTTGCCGAGTTCCATAGAAAGATCACGAACAATGCGCGGTAGTTTGGACCATGCATTCCCGATGGGTTGCATGCGCGTCTTCATTACACCTTCCTGAAGCTCGGAAGTCACATGATTGAGGCGCTGAAGTGGCGCGACAAAAGGATTGTCTTTCTGGGTTCGCGAAATCTGCATGAGCTGATTACGAGTCAGCACCAACTCACTGGCAATAACCATCAGATTTTCAAGCTGATCAACACTCACACGGATTGTCTGGCCAGATACCGCAGATTCTTTCATTCCAGATTCTTGTTGTGTCGCAGCCTCCTTCGAGGCAGTGGGAGCCGCCTTCTTTTCCGTGGCACGAGCCGCCGCAACTTCTGCTGTCTTCTCCGCAGGGATCGGAACAAAACCAAACTCATCAGGCTCGGAATCGCCCCCTAGCGTCTGCTGCTGAACGCCACCCGCCCCACCTGACGCAGCGGTCGAAGATGATGATGACGACACATCACAGCCCTCCACATCACCGACATCACCAGCAGCCATGGCGTCTAGTGCCGCAATCAATTCAGAGTCATCACCGGCAGGTTCAGCCTCTGTCTCTTCAAGAACAAGGAGCATACTCTTAATAGCATCAATAGATCGCAAGATAAGGGTAACAGCCTTTGGGGTCACAGGCAGTTCGCGATCACGGAATTTTCCAAGAACATTTTCGCCTGAATGCGCGAGCTTTTCGAGCCGCGAGAGTCCCAGAAAACCGCAAGTTCCCTTTACAGTATGGACGAGTCGGAAGATGCTGCTGATCAACTCTGGATCATCGGGATTTTGCTCCAAATTGACAATTTCTACGTCAAGCTGAGCCAAGCTTTCGTTCGTTTCCGTCAGAAAGTCTCGCAAAAGATCATCCATCGCAGTGCCCTTTTATAAGTGGTAGAATCACGCCAAAACTCGCCTTCGATATTGCTCAACAAACCTTAAAAAAACATTAGAAAAGCCCTTCTATCCCGGCGACACACCCTCGTCTTCATTTGCCGGTTCATCTTCCTTCTGTTGTGGAACGAGAATGGCTATTTCCAGACAATCATCCCTCACCTGACAAGGATATATTTCTAAACCGAAATAGCTTGCAAAACGACCTGTAACATATGCCTGAATTGTGCGGGGTGTAAGATCTTCGACATCGACTCGCCCATCCAGAGCAAGCTTGTAATTTTCTGCCATAAAGGCAGCACGACCAACAACAGCCAAACGACACCCCTGCTCCCCATCTCCTTCAATCTCAGTAACTGTGATATCTCCGCCATAAGCCAAAAGCTCTTCGCTCAATATCAAACTATTAATCAACGTTTTAAGTCCACCACGCTTATCGGCAATCGTCGTAAGCGTTAGCGTTTCCGGCCAGTGAAGCTTGATCTTTCCGACAGAAAAACTTTGTGCGGCGATCAGTCGCATATCTTTGACGGGAAGATTCTCTTCACTGCCTGCACGACCATACGCAACACGAAACAGCTTAAGCCGGCGCGAGGCATGTCCAGCACTATCGGCGATCAACTTCATCGCCTCGTCGACCACGGATTCACCGATGTCTTCGATGAGTTCGACACCGTTATTAATGGCGCTCACCGGACTGATCAAATCATGACAGAGCTTGGAAGCCAGTAGCTCCGTAACCCGCAAATCCATCTGCATTCAACACCTCATGCACTCAAAAAAGGGCGAAAATAGTTAACTTCCGTCCGCAAGCAATAAGCCCCGTTGTTTATCATTTACAATTGCGCAATAATCGTTAATTGATCATTAAAGCATGGATGAACCGACACATTTGGAGTCCTATGAAAATCGCCTTTTCCGCCTCGCCTACCCCCCTTGCCCAAGACTCGCTCAAGGAACTGCAAGACCGTTACGGCGCCTGTGAGGCCTCAGACGCCGATGTGATTGTTGTCCTTGGTGGAGATGGCCACGTCCTCAAGACTCTCTATGCTCACAAAGACAAGGGAAAACCTGTCTACGCCCTACACCGAACCAACTCGGTCGGTTTTATGTGCAACGATTACAATCCCGAAGATCTATTGCGCCGGATCAAATATGCGCAAAAAGTTTTCCTCCACCCACTCAAGGTCGAGTGCGTCTCGACAGACGGAAACAGGACGACGGCCCTCGCCATCAACGAAGTCGCCCTTTTGCGGAACACCACACAGTCGGCAAAACTACGCATCCGCGTCGATGGCATCGAACGCCTTCACACTTATAGTGGAGATGGTCTGATCCTCTCCACACCGACGGGCAGCACCGCCTACAATCATTCCGCAGGTGGCCCCATCATGCCCCTCGACTCCAACACATTGATAATGACTGCTATATGTGGCTTTCGACCTCGCCGCTGGTCCTATGCCGTCCTGCCACAAAGTTGTGTGATCGATATTGATGTTTTGGAAACAGATAAAAGACCGATTCGCGTCGAAGCAGGTCCTGATATTATTGAGAATGTAGCTTCAGCGCGCCTATGGCTTGATATAACAACAGCTTTTACTCTTCTGTTTGATCCTGAGCTTCATTTGGGCGAACGGATTATCCGTGAACAGTTCATGCTGTAGGGTCAATACACGACTCGAATCAAGTTGAGAGCCGAATCGATTCTGTGGTTTTTCGCACCCAAACGAATCAAAAAACACTTTAACGGTCTAATTGTTCTTTACTTTTTTGGCCGAGCCGCCAGAATCCCCTTACCGGGTTTCCATTCTCGCGCGCTGTCGCTGCGCGGCATGCCTTTGTTATTCAAAATCAAGAGCGTTTCATGACAACATCTGAAGACACGACAACCAGCTCTTCTCCTCTTTTGGTTCTTGCCCTTGCCCTCGTCCTGACTCTGTGTGTTGCGCTGATTGGTACGGCGGGCTACTTCAAATACCAACTTGATAAAGATCAAAACATCCTCGCGGCCCCAGACACGGCGTTTGCCCCTGAAGAACAAATTTATGAAAAAACCATCAGCGCGCTGGGCTATAGCGGCTTTCTTGGGGCTGCTCAAAACTACATGACATCACATGATCCCGCGGCGTTGGCCGACATGCGGATGAACCTGAAGACCGCACAAGAAAATGTCGTCCGTCTTGCGAATGCCGCCTCTGGCCCCGTAAGCCGGGACATCAAAGCCATTGTCGATATTTTCGCGGCTATTTCGGCCAAGGCTGAAAGCAGCGATGCGCTGGATGACGGGATCAATACGTCGGATTTACTCCGTGCCTCCACGGCGCTTACCATTCTAGACTCGCGTCTTCAAACTGCGACAGCCATCACTCGTCTGCAGACCAACAACGATCTCAAAGGCTGGGGCATGGGTCTTATGCTTCTGACCTGGGGCACGGGGGCGTTGCTGGCGCTTCTATCTCTCCTCTCCTTCTTTGCCTTCAGATCGCGGCAAATCGCCCCTTTGAATGCACTTATTCAATGCATCGATAATATTGGCAAAGGCAATCTCCACCAACCGGTTTGGGGACAAGAACGGCCTGACCGGATAGGCGAGCTGGCCCGCGCCCTTGAAAAGGCCCGTTTACATTTCGCCGAGCTTCCCGATTTCGTTTTGCAAGGTGAAGAGGGCCCCATTCCATTCCGTTTTGAAGGCATGCAGCGCACGGCTTTTGACGCGATGATGAAAAAGATTGCCGAATCTTTTGACCAAACAAAAAGTAACGCGGCCACGCTCAACGCCATGTGCACCTCGCAACAGGAAATGATGAGCGGTCTTTCCGTCCGTCTGGGCAGCGCTCTGGACAACATCCATCAGCAAGGCCAGATCCACGAAGAGGCTTTGCACAGCCTGACGCAGGCCCTCAACGAGTCAGCCCATTCTTTGGCCGCGACACAGAAAAACGGTATGGATCAAATCAACCAGATGATCCCCTCGATGCGCGAACGTATCCAGAATATGGCCGAAGTCACGCAGCTTGCCGGCATACAGGTTGCCGACTCCCTCAAATCCCTGCTTGCCGCCGAAGACTCCATGCGCACCAATGCAAGCCAGAGCCATCAGGTTGTCAAACAACTCGCCAACGCCACCAACCAGATGGGTGAGCGCATGTTTGCCGCCCTCAATATCATGCAAGCCAGCGGCAAGGCGCTCAACCGCTCGACCGAAGAAACACGAGTCCGCTTCAACGAAGCGCTTGAAATCCTCAGCCGTGGCGAAAAGCACTTGCAACACATCATCACGCGCGCCGAAAACCGTCTGGCTAGCACGATGAATGCCGAAGAAAACATGGCCGCCCTTGCTACACGCACGGAGGAAAGCGCCCTCAAGATGGAAAAGGCCGTCAACAACATTTGCGAACGTCATGAAGGGCTCAGCGAACAAGTCATCACAGCGACGCATCGCATGGAGTCCATCGTGGCCAGCTTCGACAGCGCCCAGCGCTCCATGGCCGAGGCCACATCTCAGATCCGTCGCGACGGCAACACGATCAGTAATCTGTTGACCGACCTACGCGTCAATAACGAGCAGCTCATCAGCTCGATCAACCAGAACAGCCAGAACAGCTTTACTGCCGTCCAGAACCTCACGGAAAAGAGCCATGCCCTGATGCAGCGGCTTGAGGTCCAGATCCAACAGCAGGCGCAGGCAACAGAAACCCGCATCGACGAAATTATTGCAAGCAGTGAGGCCTTAGCCCAGCAAAGCTCTTCAACCAACAATTCGCTTGCGCAAGCCGTAGCCAGCCTTAAGGGCGAGCAGGAAAAGCTTTCAACGGCGCGTTCGTGTTTTGTCGAAATGCTGGGCGATATAGGCTCGCGCTTGGAACAACAGGCGACAAACACCTTCGGCAAAACCGAGCAATGGGCCGCACAAAGCTTTACCAAGCTCACAACCATCGCCGAACAGGTAGAAAGCGTCATGCAGCGCCTTGGCATGCTGGGTCAGCTCACCAGCACCTTGGGCACCGTTGCGGGACAACTTGGCCAGCTCGTCCCGACGCTCACCCAGTTTGAGATGCCCAAGCCACTGGCAACGCCTTACGCTGATACGCCTCCCATCATCGTGGATATGGAAGAAACGCGGGCGCTCATGACCGAACAAGCCGAAGACCTTGCAACAAAGCTTCAGGAACATTGGCATGAAGCCGTCGTTCAAATCGAAGCCATGCATGATCAGCTTGCTCAAATGATGGTACAGCAAAAAGACCAGCTTGAAACCCGCCTGATTGTCATCGACAAAAAGCTACGCGAAACGACGGAAGAGATGCGCAACCTGCAGGAGATCGAACAAACAGACGAGCGCCAAACAGAGATCATGAACGAAGTGATTTCGGCCATCAGTCGAATCAACCAGCACGTCATCGAACTGGATGATACCGTCGAACAAGCGGGCCTAAAAAAAGAAGTTTCATAAAGTTTTATGACACATTCAATCAGGTCTAAGGAGCCCCAAACATGTGGGCTATCCCGTTCACACTGCCATCAAAAATGCAGTATGGTTAAAAAAGTTACTTGCCGCCTTTCCCGAAAACCGTCATAAAGAGAACGCAGCCCACTGATCGGTCTGCCGGAAGAAACAGGCGCCATCCGTCATCGCTCTCGGTCGCCGCAGAAAAAGGACGTGCAGACAATGCGTGGAACAGTCAAATGGTTTAATGCCACAAAAGGATTCGGATTTATCGCTCCCGAAGGTGAATCAAAGGATGTATTCGTCCACATCACCGAAGTCCAAAAGGCCAATATCAGCAACCTGAATGAAGGCGACGTACTCGAGTTTGAAATGGGCATGGGCAAGAACGGACGTGAGTCTGCAACGAACCTACGCAAAGCTTCGTAATCTTTTTTTAATGAAGTTTACTCGAACCGCCGACCGGTTTTTACCGTCGGCGGTTTTTGTTTGGTAAATTTTTCGTTACTCTTTTTACTTCGATATCAGGCGACTTTACAGGATCTGACAGCGTACGGTGATCACGCCTGTTACCGAGCACGCAAACTCATACATACACGTACAGCCGTGAACAAAGTTCCACGCAGACGACATTCACAAACTCTTTCTATTCGAAATTAACCGCACGTGATTATTAAAAACGAAGTAACCATTGTCGAAAAATTGCCTTCGTAGAATTTCGCGTTACGATTTCATAAATCGTTGATCAAAATTTAAGATGACGATTTGCACGTGATGCATGCGATCACAATCATCGAAAGGAGGGTTATCTCTTTGGAAAGATCTCTTACCGATACGTAAAAAATGCGCGTTCGAATTCCTCATCGCACATCGTCACGGCACAAAGAGTTCGCGCTCAAATTCCTAACAACTGATGAAGAAAAAGCGAGACCCCAAGCTTAACAAAAAGTAACGAACAGGCAGCTCGTCATACCCCGTCGCAGAGGAGGGCGGCACCGAGAAGTCCTGCCATAGCCCCATGCTGGGCAGGGACAAATTTCGTTTTGATCTGGTCGACGACGCAATAACGGTCCCAGCGCTTGGGCACTTCCTCATAAAGACCGGGCAGCAAATTAAGCCCGCCGCTGACGACGATGATTTCTGGATCAAAGGTGTAAATCAGAGAAACCATGGATTTTGCAACGATTTCAAAGTATTGCGAAAGTACGCACAAAGCAGCAGAATCCCCCACTTTTGCCCGGTTCGAGACCTCAATAGGCGTTACATCTTCACCTGTTATCTCCTTGAAAAGGCTTGATAAAGCAGCTCCTTGAAGACTTGACTCGATGTCACCTTTTTGACCGCAGCCACATTGTCGAATTTGACCGTCGGAATCGGCACGGTGGGAGAGGGCGATATGACCGATTTCACCAGCTAATCCATTGACACCATTTAGTATTTTGCCATTCCATACGAACCCTCCCCCGACTCCTGTGCCTAAAATAAGCCCAAAAACAGTGGGATAGCCCTTCCCAGCCCCATACAAGGCCTCCGCAAGGGCCATACAGTTCGCATCATTTGCTAAGTGAATATCTCTTTGTAATTCTTTAGAAATATCCGTTTTCACGTGTTTTCCAGCGGTAAAAGACAGGTTTGGCGCAAAGATCAAGTCCTTCGCAACGTCAACTCCGCCGGGCACGGCAACGCCCACTTCGGTAGAAAAGCCATTTTTTCGTTCTATTTCAAGCACTTCTGAAACTATTTTTTTGAGAAAGCTTGGATAGCTGTTTGGCGTAGAAAACACGTTTTTGTCAACTAAGTCAAAGTCTTGCGAATATAGCGCGACAGCTATCTTGGTGCCGCCAATATCAACCCCGATGCGCCCTTCTCTCACCGCTTCTCTCCCTCTTCCCGACAAGCCTTGGCCCAACCATACAGCCCATATCCATTCCCCAAAAGACCTCAAAATATGTAGTATTTACATCAAATTAACCATATTTGATCTAAGAACCACTATTTTACTGACTTTATATACCCCTTTCCCCCTCCAAATCCGACCGCTTCCCCACCTATTCTGGCCACGATACAGAGTGGTGCAAATAGGCAATAATTTCCCACTTTCTTAACAAATTTTTGATAAATTCAGTCTTACTACTTGTTAACCTTAAGGTAAGACAGTAATCAACTATCGGTGCACAGTGTACCCTTGATTCGCAACAAGTTACAGGATTCTCTGGCCCCTTGCCGCGATTCAGACCTATGCTGCCCTGCATCTCTTCAAATTCTCCCGTCGGAGTAAACTGTTCGTGAACGGATTTATACAAACTTTACGAAATCTTGGCCCCCTGCGCCTCGGTGCCATTGCCCTTGTAACCTTTAGTCTTTTGGGCTTTTTCGGGTTTCTGACCGCCCGCATTTCAACTGCCCCCATGTCTATCCTGTACACAGAGCTGGATGGACAGGATGCTGGTGCCATCGTGTCAAAGCTGGAATCCTTAAAAGTTCCTTACGAAGTTGCCCCAAATGGCGGCATCATACGCGTTCCCGGCGATCAGGTCGGGAAAATCCGCATGATGATGGCGGCCGAAGGCTTGCCGAAGGGTGGGTCAATTGGATACGAGATTTTTGATCAAAAAGAAGGCTTTGGCACCACAAGTTTCGTCCAAAACATTAACCATCTTCGCGCTCTGGAAGGCGAGCTGGCCCGCACAATAGCCACAATTTCATCAGTACAAAGCGCGCGCGTTCATTTAGTCCTGCCTCAAAGGGAATTGTTCTCTCATAGCACCCAAACAGCGACAGCCAGCGTCTTCATCAAAACACGTGGAACATTATCACGCGAACAGATTGCCTCCGTCCAGCACCTCATCGCCGCCGCTGTTCCACAGCTTCAGCCTAATGAAATCTCGATTGTCGATGATAAAGGCAGTCTTCTAGCCAAACCGACAGACAACGCCAATGGCGTCGGCGCATCGACTCAAGAGGAAATGCGCGTACAGTATGAAAAGACACAAGCCCGTAAAATCGAGGATTTACTGGCCCAAACGCTAGGGTTTGGCAAAGTTCGCGCTCAAGTCTCGGCAGACCTTGATTTCGACCGCATCACGACCAGCTCGGAAATCTATGATCCCGAAAGCCAAGTTGTCCGTTCTCAACAGACAACAAGCGAAGACTCCTCGTCTTCCGATGGCAACAACAATACTGTTTCGATCACAAACAACCTGCCGGGAGGTCAAGCGGCAAATGGCGCAGCCGGAAGTGCGAACAGCTCCAATCGTGCTGAAGAAACCATTAACTATGAAATTAACAAGACGGTTCGCCAACAGGTCAAAGAAACCGGTGAGGTCAAACGTCTCTCTGTCGCTGTCGTCGTCGATGGAACGACGACCAAGGATAAGGAAGGGAACGAAACCTATACAGCACGCACAAAAGAAGAGCTGAACAAGATAACCGATCTGGTCAAAACGGCCGTCAATTTCGATGCAACGCGCGGCGATACGGTCAAGGTCGAGAATATGCGCTTTGTGGAAGCCGAGTTGGGCACAACGGGTGCCGATGCTGCTGATATGATTATGGGTATTCCCAAGCTTGATTTGCTTCGCATTGCCGAAACGCTGATGCTTGCCTTTATTGGCTTGATGGTTGTCTTGCTCGTCATCCGCCCGATCCTCAAGCGGCTGTTTGAAACAGCGACGGATCTGGGGATGACAGGGGGACAAAACATGCTCGCTGCCGGAGCGTCCGGTGGCTATGGCACGACAGCGCAGCTCCCCGCCCCGAGCTCGTCCTTCGGCGAACAACTCCAAAGTGAGGCCGAAGACAGCGAAATTGAGAAAATGATCGATATTTCCCGCGTTGAAGGGCGCGTTAAGGCCTCTTCCTTGCGTAAAGTTGGCGAGATTGTTGACAAGCACCCGGAAGAGGCCGTGTCAATTCTGCGCAACTGGATCTATCAGGAAAACCGATAAGGGAAAGTCATGGCCGGCGTACGTGTTCGTGAAGATCTAAGAAGCCTCTCAGGCGCCGAAAAGGCGGCCATTCTAATTTTGTCTTTGGGCGAAGAATATGCGTCACGCGTGTTTTCACACATGAATGACGACGAAATCAAAGAGCTATCGCAGGTTATGGCCAATCTCGGCAATGTTAGCTCAAACCTTGTTGAAAAACTCTTCCTTGAGTTCGTCGAGCAAATGTCCACCACCGGGGCACTTGTTGGCTCATTAGAGTCAACGGAACGCCTCCTTCTCAAAGTTCTGGACAAGACCCGCGTTGATACGATTATGGAAGATATCCGTGGCCCCGCTGGACGTACGATGTGGGACAAGCTTGCCAATGTGAATGAAGCGGTTCTTGCCAACTTCTTGAAAAACGAATATCCGCAGACTGTAGCTGTCGTTGTCTCAAAGATCAAACCGGATCACGCAGCCAAGGTTCTCTCACAGCTCCCAGAAAGCTTTGCGATGGAAGTTGTTATGCGCATGTTGCGCATGGAAGCGGTACAAAAAGATATCATTGACGATATTGAGCGCACCTTGCGCAACGAATTTATGAATAACCTCGCCCGCACAAATCGTCGCGACCCACACGAGGCAATGGCTGAGATTTTCAATAATCTTGACCGCGCCAGCGAGCAAAAGTTCCTCAATGCCCTTGAAGAACGCAATAGGGATTCAGCCGAAAAGATCAAGGGCCTTATGTTCACCTTTGAGGACTTGCTCAAGCTCGACTCCAAAGCTATCCAAACGCTTTTGCGATCCGCAGACAAAAGCAAGCTACCCATTGCACTCAAAGGCGCATCACAGTCGCTCAAGGACCTCTTCTTTGGCAATATGTCTGAACGTGCGAGCAAGCTGCTCAAGGAAGATATCGAGGCTCTTGGCCCCACGCGCCTGCGTGATGTTGAGGATGCACAAGCCAGCATTGTCAACGAAGCCAAAGATCTTGCCTCTCGCGGGGAAATCGCTATTGCCAAAGACAATGGCGAAGACGAACTTGTTTATTAATCAAAGGATATCATGGGAATACACGTGACGAACCCAGCCCCCAACGATGCAAGAAAGTTTTTGTTCGACCTCGCATTCGACAGCGAATTGCCGACTCATGCCCCCAAAAACGAGAAGCCGCCAGTCTTTACGCAAGAACAAATCGAAGAGTTCAAGAAACAAGCCTACAGCGAAGGCTTTTCGGATGGTCAGGCTGCCGCAGAAAAGAACCAGACCCACTTTATGAATATGCTTCTCAGTAATCTTGAAAAGGACATTGTCAAAGTTCTTGAAGGGGCAGGTTCACGTTGGGACGAAACACTGGCACAAGCTCAGGAAATCGCCCTCGTAATCGCAAGAAAGGTTATCCCCACCTATACGTCTCGCTACGGGATGGACGAAATCGGTTCGATTGTCAGCAAGGTTTTTAATGAAGTTTCTCGCGAGCCGCGTCTTGTATTCCGCGTCCCAGAAAATCTGTTTGACGCCGCAAAAGAGAAGATCGAAAGCCTCTCTGCCACTGCAGCCTATGCCGGAAAGCTCGTTATTCTCGGTGATCCCGATATTGGCGTTTCCGAGTGCCGTATCGAATGGGCCGATGGCGGCATCGAACGCGATTTGCGCAAAGTCTGGGCCGCAATCGACCATATTATGGATGAAGTTCAAACAACAACACCAATGACCCTGTCTTCCCCCGAAGAACCTGAAGCCGGGCACGAAGCAAAGGAACTAACGACAACGAAAAATCAATCGCCTGATCAATCTGTTGAAAGCAATGAACCGTTGTCGCCCTTCCCCAAAAATGAAACCACCCTTATTGCACCCGGAGATGAGTCATGAGTGAAGAAGAAGGATTGACGCTGTCCGAACTGGAAGCCACGTCGCAGGAGACCTCAAAAGACGATCCAGTGACCGTCAATGATCTGGATGCTGTTTATGGCATACCTGTCGAGGTTGCTGCTGTCTTGGGCAAAGCCTCGATGCCGGTCAGCAGCTTGCTAAAACTGGGTCGTGGCGCCGTTATCGAACTCGATCGAAAAGTTGGTGAGGCCATAGACATTTACGTCAACAATCGCCTTGTCGCACGCGGCGAAGTTGTGGTTGTCGAAGATAAGCTCGGCATCACAATGACGGAAATCATCAAGGCAGAACGCAATAACTAACATCAGACTATTAAGCAGTGCAGACTCACAAGTGCAGAAAGAAACGGTAGGACGCCATGAGACTTTTGATCGTCGGATTTTTACAAGGACATATCGCAACCGCAGGGCAAATCGCCAAGCAGCGTGGGGCAAAAGTCGCGCATATAGAGAGCATTGACGGCGCCCTCAATGCGCTGCGCAGCGGGCAAGGTGCCGACCTTGTCATGTGTGATGTCGAAATGGACATTGCAACACTCATCGAAAGTTTGAAATCCGAACGTATCAGCGTGCCGGTTATCGCCTGTGGCATTGGCACTGATGCGGGTGCTGCCGTGCGTGCAATCCGCGCAGGAGCCAAAGAATATGTCCCCCTTCCCCCGGATGCGGAGCTCATCGCTGCTGTTTTGCAAGCGGTCGCCGAGGAGGACTCGACCTTTATCGCCATAGACCCCGTAATGAAGCCCGTCCTTACACTAGCTGAGCGCGTAGCAATGAGCGATGCCTCCATCCTGATTACGGGGGAATCTGGCACAGGCAAAGAAGTAATGGCCCATTTCATTCATCATAAGAGCCGTCGTGCGACGGCGCAGTTTGTTAGTCTCAATTGCGCAGCCATCCCGGAAAATCTGCTGGAGTCCGAATTGTTCGGGCATGAAAAGGGAGCCTTTACGGGGGCTATCGCTCGACGCATCGGCAAATTTGAAGAAGCAAACGGCGGTACGCTCCTGCTCGACGAAATCAGCGAGATGGATTTACGACTGCAAGCCAAGCTCCTTCGTGCTATTCAGGAAAGGGAAATTGACCGTGTCGGCGGTACAACGCCTATCAAGGTTGATATTCGCGTCATCGCAACATCAAACCGCAATCTGGAAGATGAAGTCCGCGCCAAGCGCTTCCGCGAGGACCTTTATTACCGACTGAATGTCGTCAGTGTTTACATGCCTCCTTTGCGCGACCGTCCCAACGATATCGAGCCGCTGGCGACCTACTTTATCAAAAAATACGCTGCCGCTAATGGCCTTCCTGAAAAGCAGTTATCCGATACCGCTCTAGGTCGTCTTCAAGCCCATATGTGGCGAGGCAATGTACGCGAGCTAGAAAACACGATGCATCGGGCCATCCTGCTCTCACAAAAAGACGAGATCGAGCCTGAAGCCATCATGCTCTCCGGGCAGGGCCTTTCACCGGAATCTGCCTCACCTACGGCAATTGCGACACAAGCCGTGTCGGGCAAACCCATCGAGAATGGCGGCATGCCAGCCACGCTGGTTGGACGAACGGTTGCCGATGTGGAACGTGATCTGATCATCGATACACTCCAGCATTGTTTAGGCAACCGCACCCATGCTGCAAATATTCTTGGCATCTCGATCCGTACGCTCCGCAACAAGCTCAAACTTTATAGTGAGTCTGGCGTGCCAGTTCCTCCTACCTCTGGCGAATTTGAAGAACAAGCAATCTCATAGGTCCGGTAAATGAACGATACGGCAGCTTCAGCAACAACGGCAGGAAACGCAGAGGGTAACGGTGTTGACCTCCTGAATAAAATATTCAGACGTGGCGAAATTTGGCTTGCTGTTGGCTTGATGGCCATTTTGACCGTCCTTGTTCTGCCGATTCCGCCCTTTGTCGTCGATATCGGTCTTTCGATTTCGATTACATTTTCTGTCTTGATCTTGATGACCGTGCTTTTTATCAGCAAGCCCCTCGATTTCAGCGCTTTTCCGACCGTCTTATTGATTTCGACCCTTTTACGCCTCTCTCTTAACCTCAGTACGACACGCCTTGTTCTAACCAAGGGCAACGAAGGCAGAGATGCCGCTGGCAACGTTGTTGGCGCTTTTGCTGATCTTGTTATGGGGGGAGACTTCATCATCGGGATCATCGTTTTTGCCATTTTGACCATCGTCAATTTTGTCGTGATCACAAAAGGTTCTGGCCGTATTGCCGAAGTCGCGGCACGTTTTACCTTGGATGCTATGCCCGGCAAACAAATGGCCATTGATGCTGACTTGTCATCAGGTCTTATCGACGAAGACGCGGCCCGCGCCCGTCGTAAAGAACTGGAAGATGAAGCAGGCTTTTTTGGTTCCATGGACGGTGCGGCTAAGTTTGTCCGAGGCGATGCCGTTGCTGGTTTGGTTATCACCTTTATCAATGCCATCGGCGGCATCACGATCGGTGCCTTCCGCCACGATATGCCTATGCTTGAGGCCGCAGACAGTTATGTTCGCCTTACGATTGGCGATGGTCTGGTTACACAGGTTCCGGCTTTGCTTGTCTCTGTTGCGGCGGGTCTTCTCGTTTCAAAATCGACAACGTCTGGTTCAACCGATAAAGCCCTTTTTGGACAGCTAAGCGGCTATCCGATGGCTCTTGGCTTATCCTCCGGCTTGATGGGAATGCTGGCGATCGTGCCGGGCATGCCCTTTTTACCCTTTGCCTTTCTGGGCGCGATCACAGGCTTTGGGGCCTATGCCGCAGGGCAGCTTGGCAAAGCACGCACCAAAGCGGCGGCAGCCCAAGCTGCAGCGGCTGCGGCACCCGCCCCTGTTACCGAAGACCCGATTGGCCGCGCCCTTTCCATCGACCTGATAAGGCTTGAACTTGGTTATGCTTTGCTCGCGTTAATCAACAGCGAAGCGGGCCAGCGACTGACCGATCAAATCAAAGGCCTGCGTCGCCAATTGGCAGGCGATATGGGCTTTATTATGCCATCCGTGCGCATTCAGGACAATTTGCAGCTTCCGCCCAATGCTTATGTTCTGCGCATCAAGGAAATTGAAGCGGGCCGTGGCGAGCTTCGTCCGGGCATGTTACTCGTCATGGACCCCAAGGGACAGCAAATCACCCTGCCCGGTGAAGCAACATTAGAGCCAACATTCGGGTTGCCCGCCATGTGGGTGGATACGACGCACCGCGAAGAAGCGCTCTTTAAAGGATATACAGTTGTTGACCCACCGACCGTGATCACGACGCACCTGACCGAGATCATCAAAGACAATATGTCCGAGCTTCTGTCCTATGCCGAAACGCAAAAGCTTTTGGATGAATTAAACCGTGATCAACAGAAGCTTGTTGCTGACGTCATCCCGTCGCAGGTCACGCTCAGCGGCTTGCAACGTGTTTTGCAAAATCTATTGGCTGAGCGCGTTTCGATCCGTGACCTACCTTCTATTCTCGAAGGTATCGCCGAAGCTGCAGGTATTACGCGCAGTTTGGCCATGATCTCCGAACATGTCCGTTCACGCCTTTCACGTCAAATCTCGAACGCAAACATGAACGAGATGGGCTATATCCCTTTGCTCACCCTCTCGCCGGAATGGGAACAAGCCTTTGCCGAATCACTTCTGGGGGACGGTGAAGAAAAACGTCTGGCCATGCCGCCCACCAAACTGCATCAGTTTATTGATTCTGTGCGCAAAGCCTATGATAAACAGGCTATGATGGGCGAATCCCCTGCCCTTTTGACAAGCCCGGTCATAAGGCCCTATGTTCGCTCTATCATCGAAAGGTTTAGGCCTTCGACCGTCGTACTCTCGCAAAACGAGATCTACGCCAAGGCGAAGATCAAGACCTTAGGGCAGATTTAACAGGATCGATTTGAATGCGACTTAAATCCTTCTACGGAGCCAATGTAACCGAAGCCATGCGTCAAGTACGCGAGACTCTGGGGGACAATGCAATTATCGTTGCGACACGTGACGACGAAATGGGTGGCGTGCGAGTCACGGCCGCAGTCGATGATCCCGTATCCGCGCCGGAGAAAGTTCGCGCACCGATCCAGAATGACGACACCGATACTGCAGTCATTGACCAAATCGCCAGCGCTTGCCTTGCGCATCAGGTGCCGTCACTTTTAAGTGAAAAGCTCATTGCCACAGCCACCCAGTTTGCGGGCGAAGAAACGCTGCTCGCGCTCGGAGCCGCGCTGGATATGCATCTTTCCTTCGGGCCGTTGTCGCTCGGCGAGCTTCAGAAGCCCCTTATTCTTATTGGCCCGCCCGGCGCAGGCAAGACACTTTCAACCGCCAAATTGGCTACACAAGCTACGCTGGCCAAGATGCCTGTCGCGGTAATCAGCACGGACACACAGCGCGCAGGCGGGATGGAGCAACTGGCCGCTTTTGTCCGGCTTCTGGAGATTGATCTGATCGAGATCGAAGATCCCCATGCGCTGCAAGATGCAATCGATATTCAGAAAAAAGGGACACTGATTCTCATCGATACCGCCGGATGCAATCCCTTTGATCATCAGGACAAGCAAAATCTGTCCACCCTTATCAAAACATCAAAGGCGATGCCTCTCATCATTATGCCCGCCGATATGGATGCGCTGGAGTCCCTTGATATGGTCAAAGAGTATCAAGGCTTGGGCGCATCACACCTCTTTTTCACGCGCCTTGATATGACGCGACGTATGGGAGGCCTTTTGCGTGTTGCCTATGAAAGCAAGCTGACTCTCAGCCAATACAGCGCTTCGTCCAAAGTGACGGAACAACCCTATCCCCTTAACCCCGTTTCGCTCGCGCGAATGATCCTTCCCAAATCTTCGGAAGGCCAGCGCAAAGCGACGGGTACAACGTAAACGTGAAAAGGACTGGCCATGACCGATCCCATCCCATTGCCTCTTAACCCCGCGAACATAGCGGCATTACATACGGTCCTTTCTTGTGCAAACATGATCGCCATTGCGAGCGGCAAGGGTGGTGTTGGCAAAACGTGGCTGTCCGTCACACTGTGCCATGCGCTCGCCAAACGCGGCAAGCGTGTCTTGCTGTTCGATGGAGACTTTGGGCTCGCGAATGTCGATATCCAGCTAGGCCTTACGCCCGACAAAGATCTGGGCCATGTGATCGAGGGCCAAACCACTCTGGCCAATGCTATCACACGCTATGAGGAAGGAGGATTTGATATTCTAGCGGGACGTTCAGGCTCCGGCAATTTGGCAACGCTGAACGCAACGACGCTATCTTCCCTACGTAGCGATCTGATCGCATTGGCTGCCAACTATGATCATGTCTTCGTCGATCTGGGCGCTGGCGTAGACAGGGCCGTTCGACAAATGGCAGGCCCAGCCGCCATAACCTATGTCGTTGTGACAGACGAGCCGACATCGCTCACCGACGCCTATGCCTTTATCAAGCTGTCGCGTGCCGCCAATCCCCGCGCCGATATGCGCATTATCGTGAACATGGCCGCCTCGACAGCCGAGGGCCAGCGCACCTATGACACCATTCGCAAAGCCGCCGAGTCCTTTTTGTCCTACAGGCCGCCGCTTGTGGGTATCGTCCGCCGCGATCCCAAGGTACGCGATGCCATCCGCAGCCAGACACCCATCCTTGTACGTTATCCCACCGCTGATGCTGCAGCCGATGCCGAGTCTATTGCGCTCTCCATCCTCTCGCCCTAGGGAGTTCGGGCGATGAGCGCAAGCCCCCTTCCTCTGAACGCAGCGACCATGGCGCTTCAGACGGCTTCGCTCCTAAACAACGCACAACCCACGACTCCGGTCCAGCTTCCGGTTGTGACGCTGCCCGACGCGGCGCAGCTTTTGAACCTGACGCGGCCAATCACACTGAATGGCGAAGCCATCGCGCTTTTCGCCGCGAATGAGCTATCAATCCAGATGATGATGGGAGAACTAACGCTCTCACTGAAAGCGCTGGATCAGGATCTTTTAAACCAACTTCAAAGCCTTTTCGAAACAGCGGTCAACGAGAAAGTTAAGCTTGATGTCATCCTGATGCCCGGCAAGCCCCCCGAGTCAGCCCTTGTCTTTATCCCGAAGGCCGAAAGCAAGCTACGGCTACCAGACACGCAAACAGCGCCGCTTCCCCAAACAGTCAAAGAAACACCGCTCGGCAAAGGTGACTTTGTGAAACTTGGAACACTGCCAAAAGATCTGGACATCGCACTAATCAAGCAAGATCAGCGACATCCCACAACACCCCCTGTTGCATCCAAAACCGAGCCACACATACCGGGATTTCTTCAGCGCCTTGTCGGACACCCTTCTCCAACCAAGGCCCTTATTGCCGAGGGCACGTCTTCATTACCAACCGTCGAACCAGATGCCGAGGCTGTCTTCTTCCCAACGCCTGATGATCCAATCCTCTCCAACGAGAAAGCAATTTCTGCGCCGCCAGCGCGCGCCATTCCTTCATCCTCAATGTCGGGTAACACTTACCTAATCAAAACCCTTTACCTGCCAACACAAGATGTTCCGCACGAACTTCCCGCTGGAACCTTGCTCGCTGATGTGACAGGCAAGACGCACAGCGGCCATCTTATAGTCAAAGTTGATGGTCAAAGCTTCGTCCTTCACGCTCGCGGTGAAGTCCCGCTTGGCAGCAAACTGTTACTTGCCCCGCTCGATGATCGTTATGCCCTTCCGGCCTTGCCTCTCCTTGATGAAGGTGACGCACGACTTATCCAAAGCCTGCACGATCTCACCGCCTCATTACACACGATTGATCCTTTGGCAGCACAGAGTTTCACAGGAACCAAAATTCCAACGCCAACGCAGCATATGCCTGCGACGATTCTTTTTCTCTTTTCAGCCTTATACAACGGGAATGTTGAAGAATGGCTGGGGCCCTCAACTATGGCGCGCCTTGAACTAACCCAAAAGAGAAAGATCGGTGAAGCCTTTACACAAGCCTTACAGAATGCACCCAAAACCCTAAATGATACGCATAATAATCTTTGGCAAAGCTGGTCGATCCCCGTCATGAATGGCGCGGCCTGCGACATCCTGAAGCTCTATGTCCGCCGCGACCGCGAACATCACTCTCCCCAAAAACAGGATACACAAAAAACTTTTACACGCTTTGTGATTTCTGTATCGATGTCTCAACTTGGCGCCTTACAGCTCGACGGATTATCACAGCCAAAAAAACTTGATCTGGTTGTCCGTAGCGAAAATGAACTTCCCGCCAGTCTATGCAACGATCTACGTGCGACAACGGCCAAGACTTTCGAGGCGATCGGCCTCACGGGCAACTTGCTTTTCCAGTCGGGGCGCAAGAATTGGCTGCAATTCCAAAACAACCAACCAATGGGCATAGATATCTAACAAAAAAAAGGGAGGCTGTAGCCTCCCTTTTTCTTATCATATCGACCTTGCGACTTATTCTTCTTCAGGCTGATCGTCGTTTGAGGCCGACACACCAAAATCGAAGGTGACGCTTGGTTTGCTCTTATCCTCTGGACCGTCAAAATCCTTAAAAGGAGAAACCATCTCTTCCGACTCCTGAACAGCCAGCATCTCATCGACTATCGGTTTCGTCTTTCCGGCAGCCTTTTCCTCGCGTGCAACACGACGATCCGCACGCTTGATCTGGGCGTCCAGATCGGTTTGCTTGCACAGGCCCAGCAAAACGGGATTGCGTGGCTTAATATTCGAAGCGTTCCAGTGTGATTTGTCACGAACCTTGGAAATCGTGTCCTTGGTTGTGCCAAGCAGACGGGCAACCTGCGCATCCAAAAGCTGCGGATAGGTTTTAATGAGGTAGGCAATCGCATCCGGCTTGTCTGCGCGCTTGGACACTGGCGTATAGCGAGGGCCTTTGGCACGAGCTGTTGGAAGCGGCAAATCCGTTTTAGATATCTTAAGATGTGCACGGGGATCTTTTTCGCAACGTGCAATTTCTTCTGCTGTCAGTTGATTGCTCATAACGGGATCAAGACCGGGAATGCCAGAAGCGACCTCACCATCGGCAATAGCTTTAACTTCCAACGTATGCAACCCACAGAAGATGCCAATCTGCTCAAATGTAAGAGCCGTATTTTCAATCAACCAAACTGCCGTTGCCTTGGGCATTAGGGGTAGAGGCATCTTTGTCTCCTTTTTCTTTCTCGATTAAGCAAGCTTTCGCGTCATCCGATCACGCCAAGCAACCGGACGATCCAAAGCCCTCTTGTTGTTCTGGATCGCTTATGGGAGGCAAGGCATCAATGTGCCGCCATCCCTTGAGGCAGGAGTGTAGCAGTATCCTTTGGGGATTTCACTCGGAAAATACTCTACATATTATTGATATATATCAATATCTTACATGCTGCCGCAGGTGCAATCTTCCTCACTCGTACAGATATCGTCCCAACCATCCTTTCCAGGGGCCGAGGAAGCCGACTCTTTGGCGGCCTTGCTTGGAGGAAGAGGCGCGCCCGTAATCACATAGCTGGGCCGTTGATCCTTGGGATATTCGGCGGAAACCGCACAGGCGGATAGCGTCAACGCACCGGAAAGCAGAATCAGGACTGAAAAAACTTTCATCATCAAACCTCATAACGTTAACTCCATCCTACAAGAGGAGTTGGAATGGGGCGAAACCCCATGATAGGATAATGCATCATAATGGAGAGTAAGGCCATGATCAATCCAGATGAACTGGACGCGCCACGCCCAAAGACTGAAGTCAAAAACCTTGAATCCATGTCAATTCAGGATCTCAAACATTACATTGTTTCTCTAGAACAGGAAATCGAACGTGCGCAAGCGATGATCGATAACAAACAAGCTCACCGATCCGGCGCCGATAACTTGTTCAAGTTTTAATGATGATCTAAAGCCCTACGCTTCCATCGCCCTGTTCTGGCCATCTGCATAGTTCTTTTCTGCCGTCATCACGGCATAGGCCATCTCTTCTGCCTGTTGCCAACGGCGTCGAAGAATTTGAAGGTATTCGTCTTTGGACGAAAGCGGTCCATTTTCAGGCGGCAGCATATCCTTGCGGGAACGATACTCTTCATAGCTGCGTTCGGCCATCAACTCGAAGTAAGCAACAAGCTCTTCGATTTCAAGACGGGAGAACTCTTCAAGCGTCAAAGACTGCCTGACCATCTCGGAAAGATAAGCGCCATAGCGCGAGGAGAGTTCTTCGATCTGCATTTACACCGAACCGTTAGCTAAAGTGACGCGCAAGCCATCCAGATCCTTGGTAAAGAAAATCTGGCAGGCCAGACGCGAATCTTCTGTCACCTCAAAAGCGCCATCGAGCATACCGATCTCTTCTTCGGATGGTTCAGGGATTTTGTCTTTCCATGCGGGATCGACATAAATATGGCATGTCGCACAGGCGCAAGAGCCGCCGCACTGGGCCAGCATGTTAATACCGCTCTCGCGAATGATCTCCATCACGCTCCACTCTTCGGTTGCTTCAAGCTTATGCTCAACGCCTTCCATATCGACACAGATAATATGCATAGGTTTCCTCTTCATTCTTTCTTTATCGTTTATTCGTCTTTGCCAAGCTTCCCGTGCAGATTGCTTGACGATGTTGTGTATTGGAAGCGATAGCGGCGATCAGGGTGCACAAAGGTAAACGCCTTCTTTGCCATCAAGGCCGCCTCATGGAAGCCCGATAAAATCAGCTTCATCTTGCCGGGATAAGTGTTGATATCGCCGATGGCAAACACGCCGGGCAGGTTTGTCTCGAACGTCGCCGTATCGACGGGCACCAGCTCGTTTTCAAAAGTAACGCCAAACTCGGCCACGGGACCAAGTTTCATGGTCAATCCGTAGAAAGCCAGCAAAGCATCACAGGACATGACATAGGTATCCTTGTCAGATTCCTTGATTGTAATGCTAGAAATCTGGCCATCCTGACCATCGACAGCCGTGATGTTGCCAATAACCAGATCCATTGCCCCTTCAGACACAAGACCCCGCATCTTGCCGACAGAGTCGGGCGCGGCGCGGAATTCATCACGACGATGAATGAGCGTCACACGTTCGGCAATCGGTTGGAGATTGATCGCCCAATCCAAAGCCGAGTCACCACCCCCGGAGATCACGATCTTCTTTCCGCGGAAAGCTTCCATCTGGCGCACGGCATAGAAGACGGACTTGCCCTCATATGCGTCGATGCCCTTAAGCGGCATCTTCTTGGGCACGAAGCTTCCGCCACCAGCAGCCAAAACAACAACGGGCGCCTCAAGGATCGTCCCGCGATCCGTCGTCACGCGCCACTTCCCGTCAGCTGTCTTTTCCATTTTCTCGGCCATCTGTCCGAAATGAAAAGCCGGATCAAAGGGTTTGATTTGTTCCATCAAACGATCTACCAGCTCCGTACCCGTACAGACAGGAACAGCCGGAATGTCATAGATCGGCTTTTCGGGATAAAGCTCGGCACACTGGCCGCCCGCACGATCGAGGATATCGATCAAATGGCACTTCATATCGTAAAGGCCCAATTCAAAAACTGCAAAAAGACCTATAGGACCAGCCCCGACAATAACAACGTCTGTCTGAATCGGTGTATGTAATTCTGCCGCGCTCATTTCAACCATCTAACCTATCAAAAAACAAGAAAACTCAATACCCTTACGGGAACTTGTGGAAAAATAGACCAGCTCAGCTCAGCATTCAAGCCTTATCACATGTAGGATATGATCGTGGTTTGGGCCCTTTTATGTCCCTGTAAATTTAGGTTCACGCCCCGCGACATGCGCCTTGACGGCCTCGCGGAAGTCAAAGCTGCGGGAACTGGCCCCAAAATAGGTATGCTCCAAGCCCAACTGATCATTCAGATTTTTGTCGAACGCGTTGGCCACCAGCTTTTTGATCGCCCCATAAGCCTTTGTTGGCCCTTCTGCCATTCTGTCGAGATAGGCGAGCGCCTCATCCTGAAGGCGCTCATCATCGACAATCCTATTAACCAAGCGCAGTCCTTTGGCCCGTTCGGCAGAAACATCCTCACACAACATCAAAATCTCGACGGCACGCGACATACCAACCTTGCGCGTCAAAAAATAGGAACACCCGCCATCCGGCGTCAGCCCATATTTGGCAAAGAGCGTATTGAACCGTGCACTTTGCGATGACACGACAAAGTCCGCTGCGAGCATAAGGCTAAAGCCTGTCCCAGTGACAAATCCCTCAACTGCCGCGATGACAGGTTTGTCCATCGTCTGTATTTCACGGATTGCAGAGTGATAGGGCAAGATCAGCTGGTTTGCTTTATCCAACGCTGTGCTCAGATCCGTGCTGTAATAACGCATATCAAGGCCATTCATAAAATTGCCGCCAGCGCCACGAAGCAGGATCGCGCGCACAGAACGATCCGTTGTCGCGTTCTTCAAATGCATGAAAAGCTGACTCGCCATATCCATGGTCATGGCGTTCGCGTGATCAGGTCGGTTAAAGGTCAAAATGAGCGTTTGACCACGTCGCTCTGTTAAAATCTCGTTGTTTGCCATAGGACTACTCCCTTCCTACCCGAAACGAATTTGATTCCTTTTCATACTCTAAACCTATATCTTATCAATATCCTTTTCCACTTTTTTACGATTTCGCCATGGAAGTCCTGTTTGAACTCAAACGAATCGGATCGATCGTCCGAGTCACTGCCGTCGATCCCGTAACCGGGATTGAGGCAGTCATTCAAGGCCCCGCGCATCTGAGTCAGCAGGAACTTCAGCGCACAGCCGCCAGAAAACTGGAATTTCTTTTACAGAAAGAAAAGGAAAGAAGGGGAAGGTAAACGCCCCTCCTTCTGCCAAGAGAAGCTAAAAACCGAAGAGCTTCTTGAGCAGCCCCTTCTGCTCAGGCTGTTTCTCCATGGGACTCTTGGGTGCCTCGGGAGCCTTGGGTCCTTCGGGCTTAACGACCTGTGGCGCGGTCACTTTTTCTTTTGCTTCCAGACGTTCATCACCCATTCTGCGCATTGACATGGGCTGCCGTTCCGCAGGCGCTTCTTTTTGCATATAGCTGGCGGGAACCATCGGCGTGTCGATGACATGAACAACACCATTTGTCCCTTTCAAATCAGCCCGGACGATATGGCCATTTTCAATAGCGATTGATTCTCCGTTACCTTTGAACCCAATGCTTTCCCCAGCCATCGTCGCGACAGAAGCCTGACGCCGGATCATGGTTCCAGACGGGATGGCTCCCGCAACACAATGATACTTTACGAAATGGACGAGATTCTTTTTGTCGTCGTCTATCTTTTCGCGAACCGCAGAAGGAATAGACTTCATCGCTTTATTCGTGGGGGCAAAAACGGTTAGATCAGCCCCAGCCTTCGCAAACTCGGACTCTAACCCTGCATCCGAAACAAACTCGGCAAAAGTGGATAGCTCCTCATGATCCTTCAAAACCTTGAGCACAGATGCTTTCACACCGTTGGTGTCTTGCGTCAATTTGACAGCGTCAGGAGCAGAAGGCGCTGCCTGTTCAGGCTGAGCTTGGACTTTTTCTTCCTTGAGTGCCGCAGTTGGCTCTTTGTTTTCCGGTTCAGGTTTGGTCTGATCTTTTGGCGTTTCTGTTTTAGCCATAACAGCAGCCTTCGTGGCGACAGCTGCCGCCGCGCCAACAGCCACCGGAACAACAACGGCAGGTTTTGCTTCAGGGGCTTTTGCTTTTTTCGATGTTTCAGTCTTGACCACGGCAGCCTTTACAAGAGTCGCAGTAGCAGGTTTTGATGAGGTCGCTTTTGGCTTTGGCGTGACCGCAGCTGGTTTTGGCGTGACCGCAGGCGTGGGAGGAGTGGGCTTCGCTACCGTTGTGGACGGGGCCGGTTTTGTTTCCGATATCTTGTCCTCGACAGCGAAAGCCGCTCCTGAGGCCCCAGAAAGAAAAACAATAGTCATCAACGAGATAACCACATTCTTGCCACGATATTCCTGTTTCATAGCCTCTCCGACAGTTGGGGGATGGTCAAACACAAAACGAATATACCCGTCTTTATGTACCAAAACGAGCCTCTTGATGCACTATGAGATACACATATTAATCAAATCTTTATGGAAAGCCCCCCAGATAAACCGTAAAAAAGGATTGGCCCCGACTAAAAAAGGTTTAGGGCTAGGACACAAGGGCGGTATATAGCGAAAAGCGGCATATGCCGCAGTTAGGGCATAAAAAGCAGGATAACCCTTATGGACGATAACAATACGCTGGCATTAATCTTCAATATTGTAATGGGCGGCCTCATCAGCCTTGTTACCGCATCACTATCAGCCCATTTCGGATTTCGTTCAGCCGACAGGCTGCCAGGGGAAAGCCGCAAGCCACACTGCCTTTTTTGCCTGCGCCCCCTTCTGCTCCACGAATATTTCCCTCTCTTTGGCTGGCTCTTTCGCCCCAACCCCCTGTCGCTCGCCTGCCCATGTGGAAAGAAAAAAGGGCTATGGGTAATTCCCGCCGTTGAATTACTCGCGTTTGTCATGGGTATCATTGCTGTTATCCTTGCGGGATGGTCGCCGCTGATGATTCCGGTTTGCATGGCGCTCGGCCTTTTGCCCGCTATCGCGGTGATTGACCTTTCCTTTGGCATAATTCCGGACGGGCTCAACCTGTTTTTGGCCGTGACAGGCATCGCAGCGCTTCTGTTAGGGCAAGCGGACGTCTTCATGAGCCTTATTGGATCGGCAGGTCTTTTGGCGATGGGCCTCTTGCTGGCGATCGGCTATAGCAAGCTCAGAAAAAAAGAAATGCTTGGTCTGGGCGATGTCAAGTTCTTTGCAGCGGCAGGTCTGTGGGTTCCCGTGATGATCATCCCTTGGTTTCTGATAGCCGCTGGTGTTATCGGCGCGATGATGGGCCTTGCGTGGAAACAGATCACAAAGACCAAAGAGTTCCCTTTCGCCCCTGCGCTATGTCTCGCGCTGTCGGGATGCCTGTATTATCAACTTTACGTCTACGCGACACCATAGACTCATGAGCTTCGCACGCGCCCTTTTCACCGTCAGCGGCTTTACAATGATTAGCCGTATCGCTGGCTTTGTGCGCGACACGCTCACCGCAACTTTTCTGGGAGCAGGGGTCGAAGCCGATGCTTTCTTTGTGGCGCAACGCCTACCCAACCTCTTTCGTAGCCTTTTTGCCGAAGGCGCCTTCTCGGCGGCCTTTGTCCCCCTCTATACGGCGGAAAAAGAACGCCATGGCGATGAAGTCGCGCAACGTTTTGCCGGAGAGGCCTTAGCCATCCTTGTGTCGATCCTTGCCCCCTTTACCATCCTGATTATGCTCGCGATGCCCTGGGTGATACGGCTAACGGCGCCCGGCTTTCATGACGAACCCATCAAGTTCGACCTTGCCGTTCACTACAGCACCATTACTTTCCCCTATCTCCTTCTCATCTCGATCACGGCTTTACAAAGCGGCATTCTGAACGCGCATGGACGGTTTGGCCCTGGTGCGCTGGCGCCCGTTATGCTCAATATCGTAATGATCACGGCCTTGTTTCTTGCCAACATTTTCAAGTGGCCAATCGGCGAGAGCCTGTCTTGGGGGCTCTTAGTTTCAGGCGGTATCCAAGCGGGCTGGCTCCTGATCAGCTGTTGGCGAGCCCGCACCATGATCCCACTCATCCGTCCGCATTTCAGTGAGGCTTGTCGCCAGCTTTTCAAAAATATTGGACCCGGTGCTGTCGGCGCAGGCGCGACACAGATCAATCTGTTGGTTGCGACCATTCTTGCCTCGCTCCTTCCTACGGGCGCTGTCTCCTACCTCTACTATGCCGACAGGCTGAACCAGCTTCCGCTCGGTATTATCGGGATCGCCGTTGCGACAACGCTTCTTCCGATCTTGTCCAAGCATGAAACAAATGGCAACAAAAGTGCGGTCAAGCATACCACAAGTCGGGCCATCGAGTTTTGTCTGATCCTTGGGTTGCCCGCAACGGTTGGTCTTTGCTTTGCTGCGGAGCCCATCATTCAAACATTGTTTGAACATGGCGAATTCACACATACCGATACGGTGCAGACAGCGCGTGCGCTTGCAGCCTATTCCCTGTGTGTCCCCGCATTTTTGTTGGCAAAGGTTTTCGCCGCTCGCTTTTTCTCGCGCCAGAACACAAAAACACCCGTCAAGATCGCACTAATTTGCATGGCTGCGAATGTCATCCTTGCAGTACTCATGCTTGGCTGGCTACAACATGTTGGCATGGCGCTCGCAACCAGTTTGGCGACATGGTTGAACGTGATCCTGCTCCAACGCCAGCTGCGCAAAAGGGGGGAGCAAATGGTTGATGATACCCTGCGCCGTCGTATCCCGCGTCTCCTGATCAGTGCCGTGGGCATGGGTGCCCTTACCTACTTTTTGCAGCAAGGAACGGGCTTTTTATTCGAAAATGCGACGTTTTTCAGCAAAGCAGGCGGTCTTGTACTTATAATTTCCCTTTCCACCTTGGGTTATGCTGTGCTATTACATGTCAGCGGAGCGGCGCGATTGAGCGAGCTTCTGACGCCCTTGCGGCGCAATAGACAACATTAGGCCGACACAAATGTGCGATACAGATTTACGTGTATGGATTTCCAGTAACGAAGGGCGATGGCGCTAGTCCCATCTATTGCCTCTAGCCTCATTTTATTTTCGTTACAGGAGACTTCCTCATGAATCGCATCTTTTCCGGCATGCAGCCGACCGGCAATCTTCACCTTGGCAACTATCTCGGCGCGCTCAAGAACTGGGTCAAGCTTCAGGATAGCTATGAATGCTATTACTGCGTTGTCGATCTTCACGCGATCACGATCCCACAGGACCCAGCTGCACTGAACAAGGCGACACGTGAAGTCGCATGCGCTTACATGGCTTCAGGAATCGATGTCAGCAAAAGCGCTTTGTTTGTCCAAAGCGCCATACAAGCGCACACTGAACTCAGCTGGATCTTAGGGACACGCGTGCCGCTCGGTTGGCTGAACCGTATGACGCAATTCAAGGAAAAGGCAGGCAAGAACCGCGACCGCCAATTGCTGGGGCTCTACAGCTATCCTGTTTTGATGGCCGCCGATATTCTGGTTTACAAAGCCACACATGTTCCTGTTGGTGAAGACCAGAAACAGCATCTTGAATTAACGCGTGATATTGCGATCGCCTTTAATGGTACGTTCGGGGAATATTTCCCCATTCCTGAGCCTCTGATTATGGGCGAAGGAACACGTGTCATGTCGCTGCGTGATGGAAGTAAAAAGATGAGCAAATCGGATGAATCCGATTATTCACGCATCAATATGACCGACGATGCCGACACAATCATACAAAAGATCCGCAAGGCTAAAACCGACCCGCTTCCGCTGCCCGAAACGGTGAAGGAACTAGCAGAAAGGCCCGAGGCTGAAAACCTTGTCTCCATTTACGCCAGTCTGACCGACAAATCGTCACAGGATGTGCTTAAGGACTATGCTGGAGCGCAGTTTTCGACCTTTAAGAAGGATCTGGCGGATGTCACCATCGAAAAGCTGGTGCCAATCACCACACGTATGCGTGAATTGATGGCCGATCCGACCGAAATCGACAACATCCTCAAGAAAGGCGCGGAAAAGGCCAATGCCCTGACCCAGCCTCATCTACAGGAGATCAAAGACCTTGTCGGTTTCTGGAAGAGTTAAATTAAGCATAAACCCGCAATGCAAAGCTTGAAATCACGGCGCAGGATTTGTATCCTGCGCCGTTGATCTTTTCGATATAATAAAAAGGCCCAAAAGAGTGATCATTAATACACTTGATATCGTCAAAAACTTTGAGGCGCGCGATAGCGAAGCCGGTCGTATCTATCATATAAACGGGCACGTCAAATCCGTTGATATCGACGAGAAGTCCTTGCGAGTTAAAGCCCTTGTCCAAGGCAGCGCCCGCACGCCTTATACTGTTGATATCGAGATCCTCAAAAAGCACGGCCTCACCAAAATTGAAAGCTATTGCAGCTGCCCCATGGGCTATATGTGCAAACACGGCGCCGCCGCTTTATACGAAGCCATCGCGCAGCAAATGCGAAAGCATGAACGCATCAAATCGCCAATCGTCAAAGCCAAGAACAAGGGACAAAAGAAAGAAACCCTGTCGTGGCCGCTCACACAATGGCTGCAGTCCTTGGGCAGCACCGACGGGGACAAAACCGAAGCCCTTTCCGACCGCATCATCTATTTACTAGTTATCGATCCACAAAGCTCGGCGGGAGCCAAAATTGTTCCTGCAATCCAGCATCGCTTGCGCGACGGCTCATGGAGCCGCTATCGCACGCTCACGGCCGCGCAACTCGACTCCCTCAACAATCAGGATAAAATCCTCACCTCACGTGATCACGACGCGCTCATGATCCTGTCGTTCGATGCGCTAAGCGCAAAGGACAATCAAGCCTATTGGGAACTTCCCGTTGATCCGGAGCTGATCGACCTTTTCCTCGCACGAATCATCCGAACAGGCCGTGCCTTTCTTCACAACGACGAAGCGCTTGCGGTGCAACCGCTCACGCTTGGCTCACCCGTCCACGCTCAGTTAAACTGGATAACATCCGGCGGTACGCGACAGAAACCAGCGATCATTCCTTCTCTTTCCGGCCTTCAGATTCTGACCTCGGGAAGCCCGTGGTATCTCAATCCCCTGACTCTTGAGGCTGGCCCTCTTCTGTGCGAGGAAGATCGTCGAACAGTCAGCGCCTTTTTAAAAGCGCCCATTGTCCAAGAAAATGAAATCGAACCCTTGCGACAAAAGATGGCAACGCAGCACAGCCCTGTCCCACACCCCTATATTATCAAAAAAGGAGCAACCAAGAAGACAGCGCCACGCGCTCGCATCGAAATCTTGCCCAAGGGCCAGCATGGCGAAAGCTATGCGCGGCTGTCGTTCCTGTACGAAGGCACTGCGATTGCACCCGATAATACCGAGCCGCATTATGGCGTGGCTAGCGGTGACGAGCTGTCACTTTATCCGCGCAATCCGAAGGCGGAGCAACACTATCTTAAAACCATCGAAGAAAACGGCCTGAGGCTCTTTCCGTTGCAGGATAGCGAGCGCGATACCGCTACCGAGCAATTGCTGGTGCCTGCTTCACTCAATCCTTCTCCGTGGTTCTGGCTTGATTTCCATTATCTTGGCAAGGGCACGCTTAAAGAGACGGGTGTCGAGATTGTCGATCATACACGACAGGATCAACAGATCATCGATCCCGATACGCAGGATATTGAGGCCTCCTTTACCCAAAAGGGTGAGTGGTGGTTTGCCATGGATCTCGGCATCACTGTCGAAGGCCAGCGGATCGAGCTTTTGCCCATCCTTGTCTCGATGCTCAAGGAGATCAAATCCGGCGAGGATATCGAAAACCTGACCCAGTCCGGCAAATGTTTTGCACCGTTGCCTGACGGGCGTCGCATCGCCCTTCCCGCTGATCGCATTCGCTCGATTCTGAAAACGCTTGTCGAGCTGTATGACGAAAAGCCTCTGGACGACGAAGGCAAGCTCAAAGTCTCGATGGATTTAACGGCGGCCTTCCTTAAGCTTGAGGCAATCACGCGCAAACGCTGGGTCGGCGAAAGCCAGCTCCGCAAGCTTGTCGAAAAGCTTGCCTCTTTCGAAGGCATCAAAAAAACCGCGCTTCCGAAAGTTCTGAAAGCAACCCTGCGCTCTTATCAGGTCGATGGGTACAACTGGCTCAACTTCCTTGGCAGCTATGGTCTGTCCGGCATTTTGGCCGACGATATGGGCCTTGGCAAAACCGTGCAAGCGCTCGCCTATATTCAGGCGCAAAAAGAAAAGGGATTGATGGAGGGCCCCTGCCTTATCATCATGCCAACCAGCCTGATTGCAAACTGGCAAGCCGAAATTGCGCGCTTCACGCCCGATCTCAAAATCCTGACGCTTCACGGCAAGGATCGCTTGAAACTGCACAAAAAGATCAAGCAAAGCGATATCGTGCTGACTACCTACCCGCTTTTACCGCGCGACAGCGAAGATTTGATGAAGGTGACATGGGATCTGATCATTCTCGACGAAGCGCAGGCCATCAAAAATCCATCGGCGAAGATGACCCAAGCGGCCTGCAGCCTTTCGGCCAAACAGCGTCTTTGCCTGACGGGCACACCCGTCGAGAACCATCTGGGTGAGGCATGGTCCCTTTTCACCTTCCTGATGCCCGGGCTTCTTGGCGATCACCGGAGCTTTTCCAAATACTATCGCAATCCGATTGAAAAAGAGATGGATACGGAGCGCAAAGACCTTTTCGCTCGCCGTCTACGTCCCTTTATTCTGCGTCGCCTCAAGACCGAGGTGGCAAAAGAATTGCCCCCCAAAACGGAAATCATTCGCCGCGTCACGCTCTCTGAACGTCAGCAAGATCTCTATGAAAGCGTGCGCCATGTCATGAATGACCGCGTCCGCGAGGAAATCACAGCCAAGGGCCTTGCGCGTAGCCACATCGTCATTCTGGATGCGCTTTTAAAACTGCGCCAGACATGCTGCGACCCACGTCTCGTCAAGCTCGACGAAGCGCGTAAAGTCGAGGAGTCTGCCAAGCTTGAGGAACTGATGGAGATGCTCCCGACCCTCATCGAGGATGGGCGGCGCATTCTCCTCTTCTCGCAATTCACCAGCATGCTGGATTTAATCAAGCCGGAGCTTAAGAAACTTGATATTCCATATGTGGAGCTGCGGGGCTCGACCAAAGATCGCGCAACGCCTATCAAGCGCTTTCAGGCGGGCGAAGTTCCCCTCTTCCTTATCAGCCTCAAGGCGGGCGGCACGGGTCTCAACCTCACAGCTGCCGACACGGTCATTCATTATGACCCATGGTGGAACCCGTCCGTTGAAAATCAGGCAACGGATCGCGCCCATCGCATTGGTCAGGACAAGCCTGTCTTTGTCTATAAGCTGATTGTCAAAGATACAGTCGAAGAGCGCATTCTCGAATTACAACACAAAAAAGCAGGCCTTGCCTCGGCTCTCTTCGGCGATAATCCAAGCGCCGCTGCCAATCTGTCACAAGATGATATTCGCTGGCTGATGGGGGAGTAAGTGATCGTCCCTCAGTCTCGCCACACTTCTTTCAGGAAGGTCACATGGCCCATTTTACGGCCATCACGAGTTTCTTTTTTCCCATAAAGGTGTAGGCACGCTGAAGGATCGGCCAGCCACATAGCAAAACGATCGCTTTCGTCCCCGACGATATTATGCATCACCGCACGGTGGTGGGGACGCGCCGAGCCGAGCGGCAGACCACACACGGCACGAACCAGCATCTCAAACTGGTTGCAAGAACAGGCGTCAATCGTCCAATGACCGGAATTGTGCGGACGCGGCGCGATTTCATTAAGCAGAACAATTTGTCCGTCTTTATCCGGTACTTTGAGCACAAACAATTCTACCGCAAGAAGGCCAATCACGCCCAACTCTTCCGCCATATGGATCGCCGTCTGCACCGCTTGATCGAGAATATCCCGCGACAAAGGCGCAGGAGCAACAGTTTCATTAAGGATATGATTGCGGTGTGTGTTTTGAACAGGCGGATAAGCGACCGTCTTGCCATCTTCGCGGCGCGCGACGATCACAGAAATTTCACACGCGAAATCGACAAGAGCTTCGACGATGCCATGACGGCTTCCCATCTCAACCCAAGCGGCACGCGCTTCGGCGGACGTCACGATCTTGACCTGCCCCTTGCCGTCATAGCCCATACGTGTGGACTTAAGCAAAACTGGCAGGTGATAGTTTTTAATCGCCTCTTCCAGCTCATCGGACGAATTGACGAGTGTGAAATCCGCCGTCCCGATCCCGACCTTGCGCGCAAAGCTTTTTTCAAGGCCGCGATCCTGCGCAATCTTTAAAACAGAAGCGCCAGGATGAACGGGCGTATACTGCGCAATCACATCAAGCGCATGCAGCGGCACATTCTCCCATTCGAGCGTGACTACATCAACGGAACGCGCGAAAACAGCAAGCTTTCCCTCGTCGTCAAAATCACCTTGTGTATGAAAAGCACAAACATCCAGTGCAGGCGCTTCGCTTTCGGGACAGTAGATATGGCAACGATAGCCTAAACGCGCCGCCGCCATGGCGGTCATGCGGCCCAACTGGCCCCCGCCAAGAATTCCAATCACTGATCCCGTTGGAAGTGTCTTCATTTTTTCGCTTTTGCTTTCTTGGCTGGCTTGGTCGGTGCCGCTTTCGTTTTGTCAGGATACAGCGCAACCGAGGTTGTCTGGAGATCACGCCATTCAGCATAGGCTTCGGCCAAGACAGGATTTTCCAGCCCCAAAATTGAAACAGCCAAAAGCCCTGCATTAACAGCTCCCGCCGTACCTATGGCTAGCGTTCCGACCGGAACGCCCGCAGGCATCTGGGCAATCGACAGAAGGCTATCGAGCCCGTCCATGCTACTGCTCTTGACGGGAACGCCAAGGACAGGCAACGCAGTCATGGATGCGGTCATACCGGGCAGATGCGCCGCACCACCAGCACCCGCAATGATAATCTTAAGCCCACGACCCGCTGCCGAAGTCGCATAGTCAAACAGCCGCTTTGGCGTCCGATGTGCCGAAACGATCAGAGTTTCATAGGGAATATCAAAGCTCTCTAAGACATTGGCGGCATTTTCCATGGTCGCCCAATCCGACTGGCTGCCCATGATAATGCCTACGATGGGCAAAGCCATCTTGACCGACTTGCTCGCTTTCGTCTGTGTGGCTTTCACTTTGGCTTTCTTGGTTCCTGCGGACATCTAAAACCCCATACAATAAGAAAGGGGCAGGTTAATAACTTTTTTAGAAAATGCATAGAGGCTAAAGAAAAAAAGTTACGAATCCCGCCCTTATCAACCACAGGAGGCCGCGTGAGCGCCCCGTTGGATCTGTTAACAGACAAGCTTGCCGATGCCCCTTTAACCCCCGGGCAAAGGGCTGTATGGCGCGATTTGTGCGCCGAGCTGGTGCTGGCACGTGTTCAAATCCAAGAGCTTGAAACCCGCCTAAAGAATCTGCAACGCAGCGAGGAAACGAGGGAAAAGGAGCCTCCAACGCTTCTGAACCGCCCTGATTTCAATCGGGAGGTTGCCCGTCTTCTTGCATTTGACGACCGGTATGGCGGAACCTCAAGCGTTATCTATTTCAACATCGATAATCTGGAAGCCATCCGTAACCGCCATGGGACCGCCATCGCAGACTCAGCCATCCGGTGCATCACGGACACATTGGCCAGCCAAGTTCGCCGCAGCGATATTCTTGGCCGCCTTGCACCCGACGAGTTCGGGATTCTCCTGCCCCGATGCAATCAGGAAAATGCATGGAGCAAAAGCGAAGCGATTGCCGACAAGCTTTATGAAAACCTCATGAACCTATGGGGCCCCGGCCTTAAACCCAAGATCAGCTATGGCGCCTATACCTTCTCGGAAAAGGAGGAAGCCACCGACAGCCTCAAGCTTGCCGCCCAGATGATGAC
>JAVEZQ010000009.1:0-76228 GCA_034002905.1 Alphaproteobacteria bacterium | reverse complement strand
GGCGACAAACACACGGGCATGGGGCGGAGCCGCCAATATCCAGAGCAAGAAATCATCGTCGCCGCTTATCTGCACGAACTTTCAAAATACGGCGTGACCATCGGGAACCTGAAAGGGTTTCGTAAGTTCTTCGATAACTGCATGAAAAACCCTGATAGCGCAAATGCGCTTATGGGAAAGACCAACAAGCAGGGCTACGGCGGCTATATCGTTTATCTTGGCCTTTCCGATAAGCCGAACAAAGCCGCTGGCTATAAAATCATTCCTATTGGCACGGTTTCAGGAGATGATATTTTCTTGACGGACGTTAACACCGACAAAGATATGAAGCACCTTAGCGGGTTGATCATTAACTGCGCCGATGTAGTGGCTCGGCTTAATCTTCCATAACCCCTTTTTTTGACCCAGCAGGAACATCGCATGTCCCATGATCATATTGAGCCTTTCAGATATTTAGCTTCTGGCGTTGATACCGTTGAAATCTGCTACTACCTTCGCGCCGAAGGTAAAAGCGGCTTGGATTTCACCGCCCTGATTGCTGCGCGTGACGCTTTGCGCATGAAAAAAGGGAAAGCCACGAAGGTTATCCGCCTCGGCTGCGAAGAGTTTCTTTTATCAAACCACGGAACGAATAGCGGCTATTCGCTTTTTATGGAAAACAAATCTTTTCAAATTGCCTTTGGCGAAAACAATCAGCCTAATTTTCTTATCAAATACCTGTCGCAAGCTCTTTGGCACGATGGCATCGACAATCTACATGAACGCTTTTTGACATGGGCAGCTTCTGTTGGAATGCGCCCCTACAAAACAGAAACAATTTCCCGTGTGGACTATGCCTATGATTATCTAATCCCGCAGGTCGATTTTGACGAAGACAGTTTTTATTCGGTTGCCGTTGGGGACGCAAGAAAACGCAACAGGCGAATAACGGAAACAATGTATTTTGGTTCCGGCGATGTTTTGTTGCGGGATTATAACAAAAGCCTTGAAATAGCCAAGGCAAGCGGCAAGGTTTGGTTTTATCCGATTTGGGGCGGCGTGGTTGATGATGTGTGGCGTATTGAATGGCAGTTCCGCACAGAGCGTCTCAAGCAAGTTGGCATCAGGACGCTTGCCGATTTACGGGAACGGCAAGGCGACTTGCTCCGCAATCATGCAACCGCGCATACGTCGCTGCGGGTCAAACAGGCGGGGCAAGACATTAAAGATTGCCCGCTGCATCCTCTTTGGCAGGATTATCTAAACCGCATTGAACAAATGCCAGCCATCGGCATAGTGCGCGAATTTGATGCAAACCGCGTTTCCGAAGAAAGAATGCTGCGGCTCCTGATTAGCGTTCTTGGCTATATGAAGCGGATTGCCGCCCTTCAATGCGTCAAGCAAAACGCTGGTCATATGCCCCTTGGATCGGCGCTTTTCTTTCTGCGGCAAAGGCTGCTTGAACTTTATGACCCGTTGGATTGGGAGGATGGCGTAGCGCAAAGAATTCGTGAAATGGGGTTTCAAAATGACTGAACAGGAACTTATTTTAAGCCTTGTTTTCAGGGACGGGGCGCGTCCGGCAGAAATCCAGTTGCTTTTGTCGTATTTATCGGAAATCCTCAAGGAAATGCAGATTGCAGAAAGCGAAGAAGAAAATGCGCGTAGCTCTTTATGCCCGTGTGTCCACGACACGCCAAGCGGAGAATGAATTATCCATTCCCGACCAGTCGCGCCAAATGCGTGACTGGTGCAAGCGTAACGGCCATATCGTTGCGACTGAATATGTAGAGGCTGGCGCAACTGCTACAGACGACAAGCGGCCAAAGTTTCAAGAAATGATTGCGGCTGCCATGGAAAAACCCGCGCCGTTTGATATTGTTCTTGTCCATAGCTTCTCGCGTTTCTTCCGCGATTTGGAGCAAGCCCTTTCCTATAAGAAGCAATTGAGCAAAGCGGGCGTTGTTCTTGTCTCTATCACGCAACAGCTTGGCAATGATCCAATGGCGCACATGCTGCAAAGCATGTTGATGATGTTTGATGAATATCAAAGCAAGGAGAACGCCAAGCATACCTTGCGCGGCATGAATGAAAATGCGCGGCAGGGTTATTTTAACGGCGCAAAGGCTCCCTTTGGTTTTCGCACAATTGACGCGGGGCGCACAGGCACACATGGGCGATTAAAAAAGAAACTGGATATAGACCCCGCCGAAGCCGAAATTGTCCGCGAAATCTTCACGCTCTACGTCCACGGCAAGGATGCGCCGCGTATCGGCATGAAGGAAATTGCCAAGAACCTGAATAGTCGCGGTCTTTTGATGCGCGGCAAACTCTGGCGCGTTCAAAAGGTTTTTGAAGTGCTTTCAAGCCTGACTTATATGGGGTTGCACGTTTTTAACATGACCGACAGCAAAACGCGCAAAACCAAGCCCGAAAGTGAATGGATCAAGACTCCTGTGCCAGCCATCATTGATGCAGCCTTGTTTGAACAGGCAACCAAGCTGCGCGGGGCGTTTTCGCCTAAACGCTGCATTCCCCGCCGTGAAACCTCGCCCCATCTTCTGACAGGGCTTTTAAAGTGCGGTTGCTGCGGCTCTGGCATGACCATCACCACGGGCAAAAGCGGTCAATACGCCTACTATAAATGCACAAACCGTATGAGCAAAGGCAACGCATCTTGCCCGTCACGCAACATTCCCACTGATAAGTTGGAAGGCTTGGTTTTGGATGCCTTCCGGCAAAAGGTCTGCACGGCAGATTATTTGAAAGGGCTTCTGAATGACCTTCGCGCCGAAGTCGCCAAGGGCGGCGGGGCAGATAAAGGGCATATCAAGAAACTTGAAGGCGAACTTAAAGCCGTAGAGCAAGCCCAAACCCGCCTTTTGGAAGCCATAGAGCGCGGCGCGTTGGACATGGACATGATCGGGGATCGGGCGCACCAGAACAAAGCCCGTAAGGAAAGCCTTCTTCTTGAGATTGCCTCCCTCAAGCGCAAGCAACAAATGCCGCTGGCCGTTATCTCTCCCCAGAAGATAGATGCCTTCACCCGCGTGATCCGCGACCGCCTGACGGTGCCTTCCGCGTTCTCCCGCGCCTATCTCAAAGCCGCTGTCAGCGAAATCAGAGTCAAAGACCAAGAAATGACGATCCGTGGCTCTCGGTCGTCTATGGTGGGGCTTATTTCAAACGGGGGAAACATTAACATGGGCGAAGTGCCCAGTTTCATGCGTGAATGGCGTCCCCTACGGGATTCGAACCCGTGTTGTCGCCGTGAGAGGGCGATGTCCTAGGCCTCTAGACGAAGGGGACGTAAAAGGCTTTGTAAGCGCGCTTTTTACCGCATATTCAAGGGGTGGAGCAAGGGAAATCATTAAAAATTCATGACAAAAAGCCTGAATATAGCGGGCCTCTTGCGTATAAGCCCAAATGAAGAAATTTTTGAGCCCTTTCCGTAAGGCGTGAGAAGCGGTGCTAACAATCCGGCAGGGGCGGGCAGGGGAGTGCTTTCAACTCATTGTTGTGAAATGTTTTTTCAACTCCTCTTGCCGTGGCGGTCGTCCGGACCACAAACAAACCTTTCTCACGTAAAGAAAAAAAAGGGGTTTGCCGCCCCATACAGAGAGCACTGGGGGAAAGGTAACGGGGTTTGTTATTCCCCTCCTTCTTGCCTGACGAGTTCACCATGAATCTGATCCAGCAAAGTGATCACTTCTCCTGATGCGTCATCGAGAAGTTTAGCGTGTTCAAGCGCGGCGATGGGATCATCGTTGTGGTGGAAGTGAAGAGCTTGTTTGCCGTGGTGGTGAACGCGTTGATGCGGCTCGGACAGTTTCGAGAAAGAGGGGAGTTGGGTTATGCGTGGATCTTTTTGCGCTTCATACCATTTACCGAGACGACACGTATGATGATCGGCGAGTTCCTCGGATCTTGTTTGTGTTGTGCCGACAAGCACGTCAATCACGCGCTTTTTAAAGGAGGCATGATCAGCCTTGGTTGCAAGAATAAGCATGGATGTGTCAAGAGCCTTGGTTGCTTCTTCAAGGCCTTTCTGGACGTGAATGCTTGCTTTTTGAACACCATCAGTGACCGAGCCGCAATAGCCTAGAACTGTCTGGCTCATATCGGCGATGATTGAGATATTGTTTGTGACTTCCCCAACAACCGTCGCTTGTTCTTTGACGGTTGAGGTGACTTCAACCATTTTACCTGTTACCGAATCGACGTTTTGGCCTACGGAATGAATGCTTTGGCTTACGGACTCGATAACGGAGCGCCCCTGATTAACGCGTTCCTGACCATCTGTCATAGAGGCAAGCATGTCGGTCATGCCTTCTTGAAGCACAGCGATGCGATGACGAATATCATCCGTGGCGCCTGATGTTTGCTTGGCCAAACTTTTGACCTCGCCAGCAACAACGGCAAAACCTTTTCCGGCATCTCCTGCGCGTGCTGCTTCGATGGTCGCGTTAAGCGCGAGCAGGTTTGTTTGGCTGGCGATAGTTTCAATAGTTTTGAGAATGGCAGCGATTTGTTCTGATGCGCTGTTGAGGGTTTGGACTTTGTCGGTGAGGCTATTAAAGGCAGACGAGATACCTTCCATCGAGGTTAGGGCGTTGTTAACGGAGCCAATGCTTTTCGACAACTCGATTTTGACATTTTGTGCATCTTGGGAAACAACTTCGGCGGATCGTCCGACTTCGCGGATGGAGGCCATCATCTCTTCCGATGCGGCGGCCATGCTCTGGCTTCGTTTGCCTAGATCGCGCATAGCGTTGGTCATTTCGGTCAACATCAGGAGCGGGCGCGTTTGCTCAACCCAGATATTGACGATAGTGTCTAACATAGAAAAAGCCTTGTGTTTTAAGGCTTGCGACACAGGTTTGAGGACTTTTTTGGATCGAGACAGCGGCTCTTTTAAAAAGGGATCATAATTCGTGCAAATCGCCAAATCGGCAATGGATTCGACAAGGTCTTTGCAATTCATATCATCATTGGGCAGGGGTGAAGGATAAAGGCTACGAGTTTCAACAACAGGCGCATTGCGTTTCATGAGTGAGAACGACATTGGAAAGATCCCCAGTTTGTACCAAGAAGAGTGATGCACGAAAGATAAGAAAGCCAGAATAGGCAAGGACAATTTACAGGGGGCGGGGCGTTACTACAACCGTTTCATGAGTAGGACCTCTCTGGGCTTTCCTGCCAAGGCAGGGACGTGTTGGCGCGATATCTTTTTTGTTTGCGGAAGCGTTGTTTTTTTTTGCTGCGCCGTCAGGGTCGTGGGACCCTTCCGGCTTTCCCTATTAATGCCCTGAATAACAATAAAAAAACCATACAGCGCCCAACAGGGAGGGGGAAGAGCTTCATCGTTTTTAAGGCGAATGGATTAAGGCTTTGTTTTCAATTGGCTGCGTAGGATGGGGGGATGAAAAACCACCCCTTGATCCGCGCAAGATGAGCGAAACACAACAAAATGCTTTAAGTCTGGATGGAAGATTCCAGATCCTCATGGATAAACCTTTGCCTGAACTCAATAGTCCGGGCGGTGCAGCCTATGCCGCGAGTATGAAAAGTGACTTAACGCAAGATATGTTTGCGATTATTTGTTCACGTGAATACTTGCCCCGCATCGAGTTTGTCCAATCCATGCGCACGGTTGATACAGGCAGCAATTTTCGCCTGCGGGAGGGAGGCGTTGTGCCATGGCCAGCGCAAAACGCTTCGTATTTTACGCTGGTTTATGAAAAGCCAATGTCCGAAAGATATTGGACAAGTCTGGATGATGTGCATTCTCCTGTATCGGAAGATGTGTTGAATCAGCTTTTCATTATTCCCATGGTGAAGGCATTATTGGAGTTCCAGCGCATAGGGTTCATGCATGGGGGAATCCGTCCTACCAATATATTCTGGCGAGCAGGGGGATCAACGCCGCCGCAGTTTGGCGAAGCCCTCTCTTGTCCGGCGGGTGTTGGCCAGCCGATTGCTTTTGAGACAATCGAACGGGGTATGTGCCAGCCTTTGGCTCGCGGGACCGGCACACATGTTGATGATTGTTATGCTTTTGGCATGACGCTTGCCATGATCATAACGGGGGTCAATCCTTTTCGCGGGATGGATGACGATACCATCATCCGGCACAAAATGGAGAAAGGGTCCTTTAACGCAGCGACCGGTTCTAAACGCCTATCTTCAAAACAAATCGAATTGTTGCGCGGGTTGCTTACCGACGATCCCCATCATCGTTGGGATGCCGCAGACATGGAACAATGGCTAGGTGGCCGCAAAATTACTTCGAAAAGCTCTGATGCCGCACGCAAGGCTTCGCGCCATATTGAAGTGGGAGGAAAAACATACTGGCAGGCAAAAACCCTTGCCAAAGGGATGGCTGACAATGTCGCAGAGTCAGTTAAGCTCATTGAAAATGGCACCTTGGAGAAGTGGCTTACACGTTCGCTCGCGGACACTGTAAAGGCCAAAGATATTGCCGAGATAATCGAAAGTACGCGTGACGGCGGTGGCAAGCATGCACATTATCAGGATCAGCTTGTCGCCAAGGTTTGTATTGTTTTGGACAACGCGTCCCCCATTCGCTACCGCAACCTTTCGGTGACGCCGTGGGGTATTTCGACCTTGCTGGCTCATTCTTTGGCGGCGCGAGAGACGTTGCAGATCTTAAGCGAAATTATATCCGGTAAGTTTGTGACTCTTTGGGTGAATATGCAGCGAGAGTCCAAGGTTGATTATGTGCCCATGGCTCAGCAGATGGAGCGCATGCACTCATTGCTGGAGCGTGGCGCGTATGGCGAAGGTTTGGAACGGGTTCTTTATGAGATCAATCCTTATATACCGTGTCTTAGCCCTATGCTGCGATCGTATTGTGTGCTCTCAACACGGCATATACTCCCAGTTTTGGAGCAGGTGGCTGTAACGGGATCTCATCCATCCGAGCCGATGGACCGGCATATGGCCGCCTATATTGTTGCCAGAGAGAGGCGTAGCGAAGCGATCTTTGTGGCCATGGGGCCATCAGAAACGCCCTTGCGGCGCGGCCTAGCTCTTTTGTCGCTTTACGGAGAGATGCAATACCGGTATGGCCCCGAACGCTTGCCACGCGTGGCAGCTTGGCTGATGCCCCTTCTCGAGCCGTGTATTGCACGCTATTTAAGCAAGCCATTTCAGGATAAGATCCGCAGGCAGGCCGCTGAGGCAGCAACCAAGGGGGCCTTATCACAGCTTTTACGTCTTATCGATGATCCGGCACGTGTGACCGGCGATGAGCAGGACTTTCTTGAGGCGCGTTTGATGTATCTGAAGATACAAAGGGAAATTGCTTCTATTCAGCAGGAGATGACGGATGCAAACAAAATGGCCGTGGAATATGGACGGCCGGTTGCCGCTTCAATCGCAAGCCTTTTGGCCATCATTTTTATCACGATGACTTTGGCGCGTGCAGCGCTTAGCGCGTTGGGATAGAGGGGGCAAATGTCAAAAAACGCAGCACAAAAAGCCGAAAAGGCATCCAAGAAAGCGGGTGGTTTCAAGCTGATCTTGTTTATGACTCTCGTTGGGTGCTTTATCCCCTTTGGGATACCAACCCTTTTGGTCGGCCTCGGCCTTATACCAACCCTTGTTGCACTTGCCACTGATGCAGATGAAAAGCGATCAGGTTTGGCCACGATCGGTTATTTAAATTTTGCAGGTGTTTTGCCATTCTGGATTGATCTGTGGACAAACGGGCAGAGCATGGATGTCGCGATGCGGATTATTCGCGACCCCTATTCATGGGTTATCATGTTAGGTTCTGCAGGAATAGGTCACTTGATTCTCTTCACCGTGCCGCCAGCCATCTCTATTTTCATAAAATCACGACAAGAAGCTCGACTAGATGTTTTGCGAGAAGGGCTGAAGCAACTTGACGCAATTTGGGGGCCCGATGTGGCCACGATGGCGCCGATCGAGGCGGTGCGCAAGAACAAAGGCATTCAGTAAATAGAAAAAAATAGGCAAAAAAAGGAGGCGGATAGAATTATCCGCTCCTTTCGCGTTTGAGGGGCCTTTGTTATTTTTCGATAGGCCGCATGGTTGGGAAGGCAATCACCTCGCGGATTGAGGTGCTGTTGGTCATGATCATGGCCAGACGGTCAATTCCGATTCCAAGCCCTCCCATCGGCGGCATGCCAAACGACAAAGCCTTGATAAAATCATCGTCAATCGGATGAGGTGGGTCGTCGGGCCCGCGCTTTTGTTCGGCTTGCTCAAGGAAACGGGCCTTCTGCTCGCGTGGATCGTTCAGCTCGCTAAAGGCATTGGCCATTTCCCATCCGTTGACATAAGTTTCGAAACGCTGGGCGACCTGTGGACGGTCGGGCCAAGCTTTGGCAAGAGGGGAGACCTCTTTGGGCATGTCAATCACATGAGTTGGTTGAATGAGCTTGCTTTCGACTTTCTCGCCAAAGACGGCTTCGACAACCTGTCCCCACGAAACGCCTTCTTCGACATGGACGCCGATTTCTTTGGCTTTGGCGCGTGCAGCGACGGGGTCCGTATGGGCATAGAGATCTAGGCCTGTATGCTCTTCAATGAGGCCGACCATCGTTTTGCGGGGCCATGGACCAGCAAAATCGATCTGATGTTCGCCATAGGTGACCTTTGTCGTGCCATGAAGCGTCATGGACACATGTTGGGCAATGGCTTCCGTAAGCTCGATCATTTTTGTGAAGTCGACATAGGCCTGATAGATTTCAACTGACGTGAATTCGGGATTATGCTTGGGGCTCAATCCCTCATTGCGGAAACAACGATTGATTTCATAAATTTTTTCCGACAAACCGCCGATTACTATTCTTTTGAGATGAAGTTCCGGCGCAATGCGCATGTAAAGCGGGATATCCAATGCCAGATGATGCGTGACAAACGGTCTCGCAATGGCGCCGCCCGCAACGACATGCATCATGGGGGTTTCGACTTCAAGGAAACCCTGATCATTCAGATAGGACCGGATGGCGGCCAGCATACGAAAACGGTTGCGCAGGGTTTCGCGAGCCTGCATGGATGTCGCGATATCCTGTTCCCTGTGACGGAAGCGAAAATCAGTATCCTTGAGACCATGGAACTTTTCGGGCGGCGGTTCCAGTGCTTTGGAAAGAACAACAAGATCTTCGGCATCAACCGTGATTTCACCGCGCGGCGTCCGACGGACAACGCCCTTGACGCCGATAATGTCGCCCAGATCTAGAAGGGAGAGGAGCGACTTTGTCGTTTCGGAAACTTCTTTGATGTTGTGAAAGATTTGAAGGCGATCGCTGTCGTCCAGCATATCGATAAACATGCCGTTGTTGCGGATGGACATAATGCGTCCCGCCACATGAACGGTTGTATCCGTCTTTTGGCCGTTTTCCAAAGCGGCAAACTGTTCCTTGATCGCAGCGGCACTGTGAGTCTTGCTAAAGCTCGTGATATGGAACGGGTTGCCGAATTGTTCGGTCAATTGCTCAAGGCGGCTGATGCGTCGGGCCCTTTCGCTTTCAGGGGCCTCTTGCGTGGTTTCTTCTTGTGTCATGGTTGGATCCTATATTTCTATCGAGTAAGGAGAGCAAGCCAAAGCTTGATCCGGATAAAGGACGACGGGAAAAATCATTGGGTGGAGAAGGGACAGAGCCACGAACGGACGGTTACTGACTTGCCCATGTAATCCTGTAAAGCCACACCACATCTTTGCGCGCGAGCGTGAGGGGCGGATAATCGGGATTGAGCGATATAAGCTCGATCTTCTGTGCCCCTTCGCGGCCAAGTTGTTTGATGAGGATTTCACCTTCTTTTGTCCGAGCAGCAACGCGGTCTCCACGACGCGGTTTTTCCCCAGGGGAGAGAATAATGCGGTCTCCCTCCTTGTAAATGGGCTCCAGACTTCTGTTGCTGATTTCAAGGGCAAAGGCATCCGGATCTGTCGAAGCCGGTAGTCCCATCTCGTCCCATCTTTCATGGAAAGGACGACCTTCGTCGTCGAAATAGCCTTTTTGATTGGCCTCGGCCAAACCCAAAAGTAGAATTCTGGTGTGCTGCGTTGCGGTTGGCGAAGCCATCGCGACAAAATCATCCAGCGAGCTTCCTGTCGCTTGCAAGATTGCCGCCACACTTTCTGTGGACGGCCACCGTTTTCGACCGGAATTGATCCGCTTGCTGGGGTTGAAAAGTGTCGGGCTGAGTCCCGCTTTGCGGGCTAAGCCGGAGGGCGACAAGCCATGTCGTTCCGCAAGGCGGTCGATGGCACGCCAGATATCTGAGTGATTAAGCATGATAGGAATAGTATCCTATCAAAAAAGCAAAATCAATCCCTGATATGAAGGAATTGTTAGTTCTTGTCCATTTTTTCGACAGCGTTCAAAGCTTTTTCCAGCGCATTGCTCATTTTGCCTTTTTTGAATTTATGCTGAGGCGCACCGAGTAGATCCTCTTGTTTTCCGTTTTCAGAAAAGCCTGGTTTGTTGTTCTCTTTGTTCTTATCGTTGTTCATTATTCTTGATCCTTGGTACAATAGCTCTGTTGACTATATTAAGGGGATCTATTGCAAATCGCTGTCTTGAAAGCAACTCTTTTTGAAGGGATAATGCAGTTTTTTAGAACTATTTTAAGTTGAGAATTTGCCATTTTATCCTTGTGCAATGCACACAAAAAAGTAGGATCAATTGTTAGGCCGAAAAGTCATTGTATGATGTGGTGTTAGAAGATTAAAATCAAAACTGGGATACAACCGGAGCGGGGATGAAACGTGCTATGATGAATATGCGCAAGCTTGATTTTTGGGGCAAAATTGAAAAAATCATGGATCCCTATCCGTTAATTCGCCCCTTTCTTTTTATGATGGACCCCGAAGACGCCCATGAGCTGACCATGAAAATGCTGGGCTATGGCATGGGGCCGCAGTTTTTCGGTCCAGATGATGAAATCCTTAAAAGCACGGTTTTTGGCATCGAGTTCCCCAATCCTCTGGGCCTTGCCGCGGGTCTTGATAAACAAGCAACACGCATGGACGAGGTGATGGGGTTTGGTTTTGGGCATATCGAGATTGGGACGATTGTGCCGCAACCCCAAGATGGCAATCCGCGTCCGCGCATGTTTCGTGCGCCACAGGCGAAGGCCCTGATCAACCGATTTGGCTTTAACAGCGTTGGTGTGGATGTTTTTGCTCTGCGCATGAAAGAATGGCGTGCAAAGGAAAAGCGTACACATAATCCGGTCGGCATTAATATCGGCAAGAACAAAGAAACAAAAGAAGACGCTGTTGATTTTGTCGCCTGCTTTGAGAAAGTGGCGGCCTATGCCGATTATGTGACAATCAATGTTTCGTCCCCCAACACGCCCGGCTTGCGCGATTTGCAGCGGCGGGAACTCATTGCGGATTTGATAACCAAGGTTACAGCTTTGCGCGACAAAATAGCGCCCAAGTTGCCCGTTCTTGTTAAAATCGCGCCGGATTTGGACGAAGCGCAAGTCAACGACATTGCCGATGTTGTCAAGGCATCGAAGATTCAGGGCGTGATTATTTCCAATACAACCTTGGCGCGGCCAAGCTCTATTCCGGACAATATCGCGAAGGAGTCGGGTGGTTTGTCAGGGCCAGCTTTATTCGGGCCGTCAACGCGTCTTCTGTCCGATTTCTATGCCAAGACCGAAGGTAAAATTCCGCTTATCGGTTGTGGTGGCGTGTCATCTGGTGCCGATGCGTACAAGAAAATTCGTGCCGGAGCCTCATTGGTTCAAGTTTACACGGCGCTGGTCTATGAGGGGCCGCTGGTTATTCAACGCATGAAGCGTGAGCTTGCGTCTCTTTTGCGTCGGGATGGATTCAAGAGCGTGTCCGAAGCCGTTGGTGCGGACCATCGAAAGTAAAGACGCGTCTATAATTATCAGGGGCGCGCATTCCATTTTTCGATAGCCCATCCTTCTGTGGTCGGTTCAAGAACGCAGTAATGACCTGTGCCGACCTTGGCTTCAGCTGAGGGTTTAGTTCCCGTGACGGCGCTAAAGACAAAGCGCAAAATACCGTTGCTGGTTACGATCACGCGGTGATGGGCGTTGGGTTGCAAGAGTTTGCTGTGCTGTTCCTCCAGAACGTTATGAACGTTTTTGAGCAGCTTGTCTTCGGATGGTACCCAGTTCATCTCAGCGGGCCAAAGGCCGCGTATATTCCAGTCGTCCAACATTTCTTGCCCATAAAGCGCGGCAATTTCCTGATTGCTTTTGTTCTCCCATTTGCCGAAATCGATTTCTGTCAGGCGTTCATCGACGATAAAAATGGTATTGGTTGCTGTGGCGATAATCTCGGACACACGACGCGTGCGCTTAAGGGGGCCAGAGGCAATCGTACTAATCGGCGCATAAAGTTGTGTGATGCTTTTGGCGATAGCTTGGGCTTGTTCTTCCCCAGTGGCTGTCAGGGGCATATCTGTCCTGCCACCAACCCATGTGGGTGTTTGCCCCGCTTCAAAGGTATTGCCATGACGGACGAGAATTAATTTGGGCATTAAACAATCCTAACTTTGTATAACAAAAACCTAAAGCATTTCACCATGTTTGGCGATAAGGGCTTCGACACGGGCAATATCTTCGGGGCTATCGACACCTGTCGTGTTGGCGCGACCCTTATAGTTGACGGAAACGCAGCGAATCTTATAACCATGTTCGAGCGCACGTAATTGTTCCAAGCCTTCTTGTTCCTCATAAAAGCCTTTGGGAAGAGTGACAAACGCTTCCAGCATGGCGCGTGAGTAACCGTATAGCCCGATATGCCGCCAGACAGGAGCGAAGGCGTTTGTCTGCTGCAGCTTTTCTTCCTTGCGGATGGCCGGAAGGATCGTCTTGGAAAACCAAAAGGCTTGGCCCGTTTCCTCGTTAAAGACGGCGGTTGTGCCACTAAAAGGCGTCGTTTTCTTGCTTTCGCGCAAGGCGTCCAGCTCAACCCATGTTAGGCGCACAACAGGCGTGATGATATCGCAGGGTGCTTTTTCGAAACCATTGATCAGCTCTTGAACAAAGTCGGGCGGTGTTAGGGGCGCATCGCCTTGCAGATTGATGATAAAATCTGGGGCCGCTTGCGCTTGTTTCATGGCGGCAAGCACGCGGTCGGTTCCGGTGGGACAGCTTTCGGGCGTCAGGACGCAAGGCGTATCCAGTTCCTTTGCATGATCGAGGATGCGTTGGTCATCGGTTGCAATCAGGATTTCGGTGTTAGGAACATGTCGTGCTACATGCTTGGCGATCGCTACAACACGGCCCAGCAACGTCTGGCCTGCAATTTTAAGAAGGGGCTTGCCCGGCAAGCGTGTCGAGCCATAACGGGCGGGAATAACAATAAGCGTTTTCATAGGGGTATCCTAAAAAGTGGCACCCCATATTGCCACAGGGCAGAGCAGAAAGGAAGGATGGAAAAAGTCCTATTTCTCTTCAAATTCTCCTGTTTGAGCGATTTGGTTTAGCAATCTTTCGGTTGAATACTGCGTTTTTTCTTCTGTCTGGGTCAAAAGCACAAACTCAATATTGTGTGAGCGTTCGGAATAGCGTTGGCTGCTGACGCGATAGCGTTTATAGGGCTGGGTAAAGACCCGTACATTACCGATCGCGCCATTCGCCTCGATCATCTCTCTAAGCGGGATCGTGCCGTCGGTGCTGTAGCTTGTCGCAACCCATGCGGCGTTGTCCTTCAAGTGCTGGAGCAATTTTCGATAGGCCTCGGTAGCTTGATGCCGGTAATTATAGGCACTACGGCGGCCCTCCCGCCAGTCGGTGCGGATAGCAGCCTTGTCGCCGCGTCCGGTTATTCTTTCGGGTAGAGACGGTTTGTCCCAGAGTGTAACGCTGTTTAGTACGTGATAGTTTGAGCCATAGGGATGTTGGTTATAGGGTGGGTCAAGATAGACAAAAGCTTTCTTGTCTGCGTGATGCTCTTTCAACTTTTTGGCCAGATTAAATGCGTCCATGCGCGTGACGGTGCTGCGATGGGCGTTTTGATGGAAGAGGGCGGGGCGCAAGACGACATCGCCCATAATACGATAAAGCGCCGTGCCTGTCTGTCCGCCCCAACCGCGATGAAACCCCTTAAAAACGCCGCTCGTATTCGCATTGTAACAGCATTGGTAAAGGAGGGGCGCAAGCAAACAGGCACGCTGTTGCACCGAGAGATCTCCTGCCTGATCCCACACATCAATCTGGTGACGTATGGCATCAATGCGGCGACCATTTTTGCGCATGTAAAACAGGCGGTCTTTTTCGTGATCCAGCTTGGCATCATCGATGGGACAAAGATGCTGTGTAACCCAATCCTCGCGGTCGGGCAGGTCGTTGAGTCTTTGAATAATGTCGTGGTAGCTTTCTTTGCCAAAGAAGAGCGGAGCTTTGTCGGTTTCGATATAGCAGCGGTTGAGGACCTCGCTATAGGGCTCCCAGTCATTGGCCAGAACGGTAAAACCCTTTTGCTTGGCCATCCGGCTGACGACGCCTGTGCCCGCAAACAGATCAATAAAGCTATGTGTTTCAGGGGTCGCGTCGCTTGCGTTGAGGGTGCGTTCAATCAAGCCAAGCAATTTGCGCTTGTTCCCGATATAGGGAATAAGCTGATGAAACAGATATTCATCGGTGGCATTGGCCGAATGTGCGGTTGCTTCCCATTTCATACTGCGGAAGCCTAGTGCTTCGTCTTGAGAACCTCAAACGAAATCTTGTCGCCCTCCAGTTTTGCCCCTACATGGCTATCGGTTGCGAGTTGACCAGAAAGGATGGCTTCTGCCATCTTGTTCTGCAGTTCGCGTTGAATCACGCGTTTGAGCGGCCTTGCGCCATAAATCGGGTCATAGCCCGCATCGGCTAGCCATTGCAAGACGAGTTCATCCATATCTAGCGTAATGTTATGCGCGACCAGAAGCTTTTTAAATCGTGCTATCTGGACATCCACAATCCCGCGCATATGACTGCGGCTCAGACGATGAAAGATCAGGATTTCATCGAGGCGGTTGAGAAACTCTGGCCGGAAATGATGACGTACAATGTCCAGAACGGTGTCGCGTGTGCTTTGGTTTAGTTCTTCGCCTGTATCATTGGCAATGGCTTCCGCGCCAAGGTTCGATGTCAGGATAATCAGCGTATTGCGAAAATCCACGATGCGCCCCTGTCCATCCGTCAAGCGTCCGTCATCCAGAACTTGCAAAAGGATGTTGAATACATCTGGATGAGCTTTTTCGACTTCATCGAAAAGGATGACCTGATAGGGGCGACGGCGCACGGCCTCGGTCAGGCTACCGCCTTCCTCATAGCCGACATAACCCGGAGGCGCGCCGATCAGACGGGCGACAGCGTGCTTTTCCATATATTCCGACATGTCGATGCGTTGCATTGCCTGTTCATCGTCAAAGAGAAACTCGGCCAGAGCTTTGGTTAGCTCGGTTTTGCCAACGCCTGTAGGGCCAAGGAAAAGGAAAGAACCCGTTGGTCTGTTGGGGTCTTGCAAGCCCGCACGCGCCCGTCGCACGGCATTGGAAACGGCCGTGACGGCTTCTTCCTGCCCGATCACCCGCTTTTTCAGAAACGCTTCCATCCTGAGCAACTTATCGCGCTCACCCTGCATCATGCGATCAACGGGAATGCCCGTCGATCGGCTGACAATGGCCGCGATATCGCTGTCCTTCACGACCTCATCGATCATCACATCGCCGTCTTCCTGCGCTTCGGCGGCGGCAAGTTTCTTTTCAAGATCGGGGATAATGCCATAGGTGAGTTCACCTGCACGGGTGTAGTTGCCGTTTCTTTGGGCAGCTCCCAGTTCGGTGCGTGCTTGCTCGATCTGCTCTTTAAGCTTCTGGGCCGCATTGATCTGGTTCTTTTCATTCTCCCAGCGTGTGGTGAGGCGGTTGGATTCTTCTTCGAGCTTTGCGATTTCGCCATGCAACTTGCCTAGACGTTCGCGCGATCCGGCATCGCTTTCTTTTTCAAGGGCCGCTTTTTCGATCTTGAGCTGGATCAGCTTGCGGTCGATTTCGTCGATTTCTTCGGGTTTGCTATCCACTTCCATGCGCAAACGGGCCGCCGCTTCGTCTACAAGGTCAATGGCTTTGTCGGGCAAAAAGCGGTCGGTGATATAGCGATTCGAGAGCGTCGCCGCAGCAACAAGGGCGGCATCGGTAATGCGGACGCCGTGATGAACTTCGTATTTTTCCTTGAGCCCGCGCAGGATCGAGATGGTGTCTTCGACAGTCGGTTGCGTGACAAAAACAGATTGAAAACGACGGGCGAGGGCCGCGTCTTTTTCAATATATTTGCGGTATTCATCCAAAGTCGTCGCGCCGACACAGTGCAGCTCGCCACGCGCCAAGGCGGGTTTAAGCATGTTGGAGGCATCCATCGTGCCTTCGGTTTTGCCCGCGCCGACCAGCAAATGAAGCTCGTCGATAAAAATAATAATCTCGCCAGCAGCTGCCGAGATTTCACTTAAGACGGCTTTGAGGCGTTCTTCAAACTCTCCGCGATATTTCGCGCCAGCTACCAAGGCGCCGAGATCAAGGGAAAGGATGCGCTTGTTCTTGAGACTCTCCGGCACATCGCCGCGCGCGATGCGTCCTGCCAGACCTTCGATAATTGCTGTCTTGCCGACACCCGGCTCGCCGATCAGAACGGGATTGTTTTTCGTGCGTCGGGCGAGGACCTGAACCGTGCGGCGGATTTCTTCATCACGGCCAATAACGGGATCAAGCTTGCCTTCTTTGGCGGCGGCGGTCAGGTCGCGGGCATAGCGTTTGAGCGCGTCATAGGCTTGCTCGGCGCCCGGGCTGTCTGCGGTGCGGCCTTTGCGCAGTTCATTGATCGCCTGATTGAGCTTTTGTGGCGTGACGCCCGCGTGTTGAAGGATTTTCTGCGCATTGCTTTGCGCGGCCATCGTGAGGGCGAGGAGAAGCCGCTCGACGGTTACAAAGCTGTCGCTGGCTTTCTGGGCCAGTTCTTCGGCTTGGGCCAGCAGACGTGCAAACTCGGCCGAGAGGCGAAGTTGATCCGCACTGCCGGACGCATAGACTTGGGGGACTTTTTTAAGCTCCTCTTCGGTGCCTTGCGCGGCGAGGGAAGGATTCCCGCCTGCGGCCTTGATTAGGTTTCCGGCCATGCCCTCATTGTCGTCTAACAGTACTTTAAGCAGGTGCTCGGGCAGAATCTGCTGGTGCTGACGTTTCAGCGCTTCCATCTGGGCAGATTGGATAAAGCCTTGGGCGCGGTCGGTATAGTTTGAGAAATCCATGAAAGTTCCCCCTGTTTGTCAAAGAAAGAGGTGGGGATCATTTTCCTTATTTCAAGGGCAAATAAACAAGAAAAGGGCTTATCTAAACACCAACTTGCGGGAAACAAAGAAGTTAAAAAACATTCCAGCGATCGATCCTGCCGCGACGCCTAAAATAGGATAGGCGGCAACAAGCGGGCTGCCCCAGATTAACGCGGCATAGGCGCCGTAATTAAAGGTAAAGCCGCCCATGCTCACGACGAGAAACTTAATCCACTGGACGTGGAGCTTGTCCTCGCCCTTGCTGTCCTTAAAGGTGAAGTGGCGGTTGCAAAACCATGTCGAGCTGGCTGCCGAGATAAAGGAAACGATGCGTCCCGAATAGGGTCCCATGCCAAGACCTTTCATGCAGGCATAAAGGACTCCCGCATCAACGATAAACCCAATCCCGCCCACAATCCCGAACTTCACGAACTGGTGGAGGGTTGGATGGCGGCATAGGCGCGCTGAGTGGACGCGAAGAGGATCATGAGGAAGCATAAAAAGCCTTCTACGCTTCCGTTTCGAGAGGGTCAATGGAGCTATTAAACGTTTGGGCGTTCATCGAAGAGCAAACCAAAGGGTTAATTAGTGACAGCCCGTGCCTGTCGTTTATATCAACAAAGTATGGGCCGTTATTGAATATAAAGAGATCATAAGGTGTTCACGGCCAGAGAACCTTCAAGCCGAGGAAGCAGTGAATAAACGCTACCACCGGTTCGACCACCATTTTTTCTTTGAGAGGAAGGCACAAACTGGTGGTGAATTGTCCCCTTTTCTGTCACGCGACGTAAATATTGGGCGGGGCGAGCCGTGGCAAAGGCGGGATGATCTGTGAGTGATTTGACGATATTGATGACACCCCCAACGACAGGCAAGCCGTCCGCTGTGCGAAGTGGAGGGGTGAAATCCCGAAGGACTGTTTCAGGATGCCGGGCATAGGCAAGTTCATTCTTGTTGAGCAGATAGACTGAACGGGAAAAAGCCGCGCTTTCTGTGTCGACAGCAAAAAAGTTTTTGCCCCAGACCAAATCGCGCAAAGAAATACCGTTTGCCTCGGGCGGCAGGAGAAGAGCGCTTTGCAGGCTGACTGATTTCATGCCGCGATCTCGCACGACAAGATGCTGGCCTTCATAGCGAAGATCACCTTCATAATCGATACGAATGCGTTTTGTTCTGTCTTTAAGGGCGGGGTTGTCGATCATTTCGGCGGGGAGTGTTTTAACCTGATCAGCGGACACATTGTGAAGCGTTATGGGGAACTCTTGGCGCAGCCTTTCCAAGGCAAGAGGCAGCCGTTCCCGTTTTTCTTTTTCGCTTAGACCCTGAATGCCGTTTTGCATTAAGTGGAGAAAGTGAAATCCTTTGTTTTGCTTGACGATAAGGGTGACTTCTTCATTTGCTTCTTTAAAGATTGTTGTGATTGGCGTGCGATCCATCATGCCACCGGGACTTGTCAGGCATCCTTTATAGCTTGGTGCAAAATCATCCCGCAACAGCATGATATATCTGTGTTCTCTGGTGCCGGAAAAGTGATCGACAACGCCCAGATGCATTTCGGCCGAGCAATAAACAAGATCGGAGGTTCTATCTTCCGTAAGTCGTTGCCTTGTCGGAAAGAAGCGATCCGCGAGAGCGGAATAGAGGTAGATATTTGTTTTGCTTATGAAGTTCTGGCGGTCGAATTCCCGTGCGAACAAAAGGGGTGTATAATCTTGGCCGATACACTGAAACGCTTTGCCAATGGGGGGACACTGCTGGAGCCAAAGGTTGGTCGAGGCGCTTTGCAGGTTGTCAGTGGCAACTCGAAAAAGGGGCCAGCACTTGTCGTCTAGGGGATAGCCCACGATGCGGGAGGCTTCTTCCACCACATTTCGGGAATAACGGTCAATCATGGGAGTATCCATGCCAACGCTCCTTTGTAAAAATGGATGCAAGGAAATATGAAGTGATTTTAGGGACTTCTTATTGTTTTCCTAAAGTAAAAATGGGCCGATTCTGGGCTAATCGACCCATTTGAGGCCTATTAAAACTGCTTTCTGTACGACTTGGCGCCTTTAGGCGGCGTTGCCCATTAGCATCGTCTCAAAAGCTTCCTCCCATGTGCCCTGTGTGGCGGCGCGGGAATATTCGGTCGCACGGGCCTCAAAGAAGTTGGCGTGCTCGGCCGCGTTCATCATCTCGTCCATCCAGAGAAGGGGGTTTTTCTCGATGTTGTAAAGGGGTTCGAGCTTGAGCTGTAGCAGGCGGCGGTCGGCAATATAGCGGATATAGTCTTTGACATCCTGCGCCTCCATCCCTTCGACGCCGCCCATTTCGAAGGCCAGATCGATGAAGGCATCTTCGTGAGCCACGATTGTCTGACAGGATTGTGTGAGCTCTTGCCGGAACTGAGCGGTCCAGACTTCGGGATATTCTTCGATAAAGGTGTGGAAGAGGCGGATGATAGAAAGGGTATGAAGCGTTTCGTCGCGCACCGACCATGTGACGATCTGGCCCATGCCCTTCATCTTGTTAAAGCGCGGGAAGTTCATCAGCATCGCGAAAGAGGCGAAAAGTTGCAGACCCTCGGTAAAGCCGCCAAAAACGGCAAGGGTACGGGCAATCTCTTGGGGGCTGTTGCAGTTGAAGTTTTGCATATATTCATACTTGTCCTTCATTTCCTTGTAACGAAGGAAGGCCGAATATTCGATTTCTGGTATACCGATGGTGTCGAGCAGGTAGGAATAGGCCGCGATATGGATCGTCTCAATATTCGAGAAGGCGGCCAGCATCATCTGGACTTCGGTGGGCTGGAACACCTGCGCATAGTTTTTCATATAGCAGTTGTTGACCTCAACATCCGCTTGCGTGAAAAAGCGGAAGATTTGGGTCAGCAGGTTGCGTTCGGATTCCGTCAGCTTGTTTTTCCAGTCCTTGATATCGTCCGCCATGGGGACTTCTTCGGGGAGCCAATGGAGTTGTTGTTGCTTGTGCCAGCATTCATAGGCCCACGGATAGCTAAAGGGCTTATAGACGGGATTGGGTTCGAGCAACTTGGCCATTTTCTTCTCCACTTGTTTGTTTTGGTATTGGCAGGGCTTTGTTATTGGCACGACAGGCATTCGTCATAGTTGTTGTTGGCGGCTTGGGGCTCCAACGGCCTCGCGGAAGGCGCGCCAGTTGAGAGGCCACCTGCTTTTTCTGCGCGTTGCAGAGATTTCGAGCGGCAGTAATAAAGGCTTTTTACGCCCTTTTTCCATGCCAGATAGTGCAGCATATGCAAATCGCGTTTATGCACATCGGCGGGAAGGAAAAGGTTGAGGCTCTGCCCTTGGCACAGGAAAGGGGTGCGGTCCGCGGCTAGATCAATCAGCCAACGCTGATCAATCTCGAAGGCAGTCTTGAAAACGGCTTTTTCGTCATCGCTCAGAAAATCCAGATGTTGGACCGAGCCTTCGTGGATCGTTATATTGCTCCACGTCTCTTCGTCATCGCGTCCATATTTGGCTAAAACGTCGGCAAGATATTTGTTGCGCACCGGAAAACTGCCTGAAAGCGTTTTGTGGAGAAAGCTGTTGGCGGCGTTGGGCTCAATGCCCGGGCTTGCGCCGCCGCAGATGATGGAGATCGAGGCCGTAGGCGCAATGGCAATCTTGTTAGAAAAGCGTTCCATAATGCCATATTCCGCCGCATCGGGGCAGGAACCGCGTTCTTCGGCCAGCTCGCGAGAGGCTTGATCGGCGCGCTCTTTGATGTGCTGGAAGATGCGCTTGTTCCAAACTTTAGCCATGACGCTTTCAATGGGGATATTCTGGCTTTGCAGAAAGGAATGAAGGCCCATCACGCCCAGACCGACAGAGCGTTCGCGCATGGCTGCATATTTGGCGCGGGACATGCTGTCTGGGGCACGGTTGATAAAGTCATTTAGGACATTATCAAGAAAACGGAAGCAATCCTTGATAAAGGTTGGGTGCTTTTCCCACTCTTTGAACGTCTCGAGATTGAGCGAAGAGAGACAACAAACAGCCGTGCGCTGGTTCCCGTGTTGGTCCTCACCCGTTGGCAAAGTGATTTCACAGCACAGATTGGACATCTTGACGTTAAGGCCTGCCATCTTGTGATGCTCGGGGATGGCGCGATTCACATTGTCGATAAAGAGCAAATAGGGCTCGCCCGTTTCGATACGGGCCGTTAAGATGCGGATCCACAAGGCGCGTGCATTCACGCGTTCGATCACGGCGTGATCCTTTGGACTCATGAGAGCCCATTCCTCGTCCTTTTCCACGGCGCGCATAAAGGCATCGGTAATGACAACGCCATGATGTAGGTTCAGTGCCTTGCGATTGATATCGCCACCGGTGGGACGACGAAGTTCAATAAACTCTTCGATTTCGGGATGGCTGACAGGCAGGTAGCAAGCGGATGAACCACGTCGCAAGCTGCCTTGTGAAATGGCAAGCGTGAGGCTGTCTTGTACGCGAATGAAAGGGATAATGCCGGAGGTTTTGCCGCTGCGGCCCACGGATTCCCCTATGGAACGCAGATTTCCCCAGTAAGATCCGATGCCGCCGCCCAAAGAAGCGAGCCAGACATTCTCGTTCCATAAATCGACGATGCCTTGTAAACTGTCGGCGCATTCATTGAGGAAGCAGGAGATGGGAAGGCCGCGTCCCGCGCCGCCATTGCTGAGTACGGGCGTGGCAGGCATAAACCACAGGCGGCTCATATAGTCGTAGATGCGCTGGGCGTGTTCTGAATCGTCTGAGAAAGTCAAAGCGACTCGTGCAAACATATCTTGAGGTGTTTCGTCTTCTAAAAGATAGCGATCCTCAAGTGTGGCAAGGCCAAATTTTGTTAAAAGGGCATCGCGCGTATAATCAACGGACAAATGGTGGCCGGTTTCGACCTGTTTCATATTGAACATGGGAGTGACCTTTAGAAAGCAACATCTTGTGTACAGATTTAGAACTATACACAACATGTAGTATGTTGTCATCAATAAAATGATACTGCAACAGTATTCTATACACCTGTTTTGTTTCGAAGCTATCGGTTTTGAGGCGGCTGGAATTTTATGTCCAAGCTATTGCGGAATGCGTTTTTTTAGAGGCGTTTTTTCTTCTTACGGCGCATAATTTTGCCATCTGACACGTGTGTACTATGTGCAATGGCTCTCGATAAACGAAAGGATAGACCATGAAGAAGAATAGATTCACTGCGGCTTCGGCTCTCCTGTCTGTGATGTTGTTGTCTGGTATAACCGGACAGGTGCTGGCTGCGGATAAAGATGCAGCGGTTAAAGCCCCAGCCACAGAGGCAACGACAAGTGCTGGTCCCATGATGGGTATGGGGCCGCGCGGTATGATGGTGAATAGCAAATTGTCTGACGCGACAAAGAAGATGATTCAGGAGACGATGCAAAAGGTTTACACGGATAATCAGTCAACGCTGGATTCTTTAAAGAAGAAGCGCGAAGAGATGTCGGCCATCATGAAGGCACCGAAATTTGACAAGGCGGCCTACATGGCGAAGGCGTCAGAAATCCGCGACCTGCATAACAAGATGTCGGTCTCGCGCTCTGAGGCTTTTGCAAGCGCTGCGGAGAAGATGACGGCCGAAGAGCGTGCTTCTTGGGCAGACCATACAGCTCGTCACAACGGCAAGATGGGTAAGCGAGGTATGAGAGGGAATGGCCCGCGTGGATACGAAGGCATGATGGGCAATATGTCGCCTGAGCCGGAAGACGCGGACAAACCAGAGTAAGTGCATATTATCCCGCGGGGAGTCTTTCAACTGAAAGACTCCCTATCGCGGAAAAGGCTAACCAGAGGAGAATAAGGTCATGAGAAAGAATGTTGTAAAGGGTGCTGTCTTGGCCGTTATTGTTTTGTTGGGACTGGGCCTTTCTGCTCCAGCACGTGCCGGTACGGCCGTCTCGGTGACCTGGACGGACGGTGACAGGCATTACGATCGTGGACGTAGCCGAGATTTCTATCATCGCGACCGCCATCATTGGCGCCCCGCTTATCATCCTCGTCCGCGCCGGATCGTTCATGTCTATCCTGTTCGTCCGATTGTGTATGAGTCGAGCTATATTGTTCCCACTATGCCTGTCAGCGCACCTATAGTTGTCAATCCGTCTTCGCCGACTTATTATAACGGCTATGGACAGATGTGCCGCGAGTACCAGTCTTCCGCGTGGGTTGGCGGGGCGCAACGGCAAACCTATGGCACAGCCTGTCTGCAGCCAGATGGATCGTGGCGTGTTGCCGACTAATTGGTTTGGGGGAAGATGAGCACCGTAAAAGAAGAAAAGAAAGCCCTGAGGGATGTTTTGGGTAAGAGGTGCGAAGAGGCTTCGCAAGATGTTGTTGCCGCTTCTTTGGCGCTCAAGGATCGATTTTTGGAAGCTTCCGATTTTGTCGATAGGGGGCTGACCGGAAATCTTCTTGTCTCGGCCTATTCAGGCTATGGCGCGGAAATTGATCCATTGCCCTTAATGAAAGAGTTGTTGAGCAAGGGACACAAATTCTGCCTTCCGTGCATTCAGCAGAAGGGGGAGCCACTGGTTTTCCGGGCCTATGATTTGGGAGATCCAGTCCGCCTTGGCGTTTGGGGCATTCCAGAGCCTTTGGTTTCCGCGCCCGTCGTACACCCTGATGTTATGTTTATCCCTATGCTGGGCTTTGATCGCCGTGGAAACCGCTTGGGCCGTGGCGGCGGTTTTTATGATCGCACGCTGAACGAGGCGCGGCACAACCGCAAGGTCTATGCCATCGGCTTGGCGTATGCTTGCCAAGAGGTGCCTGTGATTCCCTGTGGCCCCTATGAGGCTCGTTTGGATGCTATTGTGACGGACAAGGAATATATCGTCCTCGCCAAGGCGAATTGAGAAAAGAACCCATCTTATCGAGCATTATTTCGACATCGTCCTGAAAAAGAGCGACGAAAGAGAGAGTCGCATTTGCAACACTTTGCCCAAATGGTTAGCAAACTCTTAATGGATTGTTGTCCGTGGAATCGTGGCTCTCTACCTTGTTAGCGATGATTCGCTTTATGCAAGGCAAAAAGGTCAATGAGCCCCAAACCCCTCCTTATCCTGTTTGTATCGACCGGCAACGCCGCGCGAAGCCAAATGGCGGAGGTGTTCTTGAACTCAAAAGAAAACCTCTATTACCGTGCGCGGAGTGCAGGGGTCGCTCCGTTAGAGCGCCTGCCGTTTGAGACAAAGGCAGTGCTGGAGACCGCCGGATACAATACTGAAAAACTCCATCCGAAAAGTTGGCAGGGGTTCCTTGCTGCGGCTCATTATTTGCCCGTGGATGTGATCGTAACCTTGTCGGAAGAGGCCAGACAGGTCTGCGCTGTCGAATGGCCTGACAATCCTGTGTGCGTGCACTGGCATGTTGAAGATCCGCTCAGTGCCGAACGGCCTGACCAACAGGAATGGAAATTCAGGAAATGTATGGCAACCTTGGAAGCGCGGATCAACGCTCTTGTCAAAGCACGGCCCGTATCGACACAATGTGAGACTTTCTTGCGCTTCAAAGAAATCGGAATGATCGTATAAAAGAGTTTTGACGCTTTAATGTGACATAGCTTGCCCAACCTTGATCGCGGCTGGGCCAATCAGAACAACAAATAGCGGCGGCAGAATAAAAAGAATCATCGGAACCGTCAAAACGGCAGGAAGTTTGGCCGCCTTTTCTTCAGCTTTCATAATGCGTTCTTCGCGCATTTCAGCCGATAAAACGCGCAGGGATTGAGCAAGCGGTGTCCCATATCTTTCGGTCTGGATCAACGTGTTGACGAGTGCAATGACCGAAGGCAGAGGCACGCGTTCGGCAAGGCCGTGCAGGGCCTTGTGCCGGTCGGGCATAAAGTTGAGCTCGACGCTAGTGACCCCGATTTCCTCGGCCAGTTCGGGACAGGTCGGCCCCATTTCTTTGCCAACGCGTTCAAAAGCCGCATCGAGGCCAAGGCCGGCCTCGGCACAAATAACCATCAGGTCAAGGGCGTCGGGCATAGCTTTCTTTAAGATGTTCTCGCGTTTTTGGCTCATATTTTTTATTGAAATATCGGGCAAGTACCAACCGATTAACGCGCCAAACAGACTTGCCAGCAGGGCAACGGGCAGGTCTAAGTCGCCAACGCCGACTATGCCGAGAAAAAAGAAACTCGTTGCGCCTGCGCCTGCCAAAAACGAAACTTTTGTAAAAAGAAAAACAAACATCGCATCGCGGGATTGATAGCCTGCGCGGCGCAGTTTGAGACGCAGTCCTTCAAAACTTTTACCTTGTGTGAGTTTGAGCCATGCGACGACTTGTTTCATCAGGCTGACTTTTTGCAAACTGGCGCGGCGGGAGTTTTTCTTGCGCCGCTCGTTTTCAAACTCATCGCGCCGTTGTGTCACGGCCTTGAGCCGGTCGGCATTGGGACGCCCCTCAATCAGAGCGGTCCACACGATCATCACGACAACAAACGCCGCTAACCCGCACAGGCCGGCAAGAAAGTTGGGGTTGTGAACGGTTTGGTCGAGGCTTCCCATGATACGCTATATTTCGAAGTTGATTAGTTGTTTCATAACAAGGACGCCCATGCCCAGCCAGGTCAAGCCGCCGCCCATAAGGAACTGGCCCGTTGTGTCGTTGAGCAGGATCATCATGTATTCTGAATTGATAGCCATGAGTAGGCTAAACATCAAAAAGGGCAAAGAACCGATAATCATCGCTGAAGCCCGCGCTTCCGAAGACATGGCCCGGATTTTAAGTTTGAGTTGACGGCGTTTGCGCAGGAGGTCACCGAGATTGCCGAGCGTTTCGGCAAGATTGCCGCCCGTTTCTCGCTGAATGGCCAAGGCAATAATAAAGAAGCGAAACTCGGGCGTATCGAGCCTTTTGGCAATGTCCCACATGGATTCTTCAAGCGAACGCCCCATGCGGACGCCATCGCTGATGCGGCGAAATTCAATACCGATCGGATCAGGCAATTCATGACCGACTGTCGCAATGGTTTCTGTAATGGGCAAGCCCGATCGCAACCCCCTGCAGATCGTGTCGATAGCCTCTGGAAACATGCTCAAAAATTTGCGAACGCGACGGTCCCCCATTTTGCCGGTGACCATGTGGGGCACATAGAGCCCAAGCGAAATGGCCGCAAAGCACGCGATCGTTTTGTCCGACCCTATTCCAAAGGCGAAAACAAGGTAGAAGAAAAGAATGAGCATCACATTGATTGAAACATACTCACCCAAGGTCGTGTTTTTACCGGTTCGTGCGAGGCGCTGTCGCAACTTGTCGGGGTTGGGCAGGGTTGATTTGATAATCTTGTCGAGAAGGGCGATTTCGCTGTCACTGGTGCGTCGACGCAGGCTGCTGGCGCTTTGGGCTGTTCGCAAATCCTTGAGCGGTACAGAGCCGCTCACGCGCCCCAGACGTTTCTTCATAGCCGTCGAGGGATCGTCGCCAGAGAAAATATAGATAAACAAGGAGAAAGAGATGATCGTGCCAAGAGCCAAAACAATCAACATCTGCGTGTTCATGCCATAGCCTCCAGTAATTCTTTTTCAAGGCCGTAATAGGCAGCCTTTGGCAGGCAGAAGGGGCGAAGCCCAGTGTTCTTGAACTCGACGGTCAGGCGGCCATCGGGCAGCTCACCCGTCACTTCACAGGTAAAAAGGTCTTGCATGGCGACCACATCGCCTTCCATGCCGATAATCTCGGAAATATGTGTGATACGTCGCGAACCATCGCGCATGCGGCTGACCTGAATGATCATATCGACGGCCGAAGCGATTTGTTGCCGAATGGCGCGGGGCGAAAGGTTTGCACCGCCAAGTCCAACCATGTTTTCAAGACGCATGATCGCTTCACGCGGGCGGTTGGCGTGGACAGTTGATAGGGAGCCGTCATGGCCCGTATTCATGGCCTGTAACATGTCGATGGCTTCGCCGCCACGCGTTTCACCAACGATAATACGGTCGGGGCGCATACGTAGGGCGTTTTTTAAAAGATCACGCATGGTGATTTCGCCGTTTCCCTCAAGATTGGCGGGACGTGTTTCCAGACGCACGACATGCGGTTGTTGAAGTTGAAGCTCGGCGGCGTCTTCGATGGTCACAACGCGCTCACCATGATCAATCATTTGGGATAGAGCGTTGAGCAACGTTGTTTTACCCGAACCCGTACCGCCGGAAATCAGGATGTTCAAACGGCATCGGCCGACAATACGTAAAACTCTGGCCATTTGCGGTGAAACACTGCCGAACTTGACCATCGTGTCGAGCGTAATTTTTTTCTTGGAAAATTTACGGATGGTGATCGCCGGACCGTCAATTGCCAAAGGCGGGATGATGATATTGACACGGCTACCGTCGGCAAGACGTGCATCGCAAAGGGGGCTGCTTTCGTCGATACGACGGCCTATAGCGGTCACAATACGCGTTGCGATTGCCAAAACATGAGCATTGTCGCGGAATTTGATGTCGGTGAGGGTGAGCTTGCCTTTGCTTTCGCAATAGACTTGTTTGGGACCATTGACCATGACTTCCGAGATTTCCTCGTCCGCGAGCAGGGGCTCGAGCGGGCCCAGACCAAGCATGTCGTTGAGCAATTGCTCGACGAGTTCAAGCCGTTCGGCGGCGTTAAGCTGGATGCGCGTTTCATTGAGGAGTTCATTCACAATGCCCTTAAGGTCGCGGGCTAAATCCTCGCGGGCCATATGGGCCGCAGCCGAAGTATCTATTCGCTCGAGCACAAGCGGCTGAATTTTTGTTTTAGCTTGATCGACGCTTGCACGACTTTCTGTCGTGATGGGACGTTCCGCCTTTTTGATCGCCTGTGGTGGTTCGGGGGGCTCTTCGGGGCGTTCAACACTTTTTGCTGTGGGTAAAGGATTTTCCTTGGGCTCCGGTTTGACATAGAGCTCAATGATCCGATTTGTCAGGGCGCTAACCAGATCGCGCTGGTCGAGAAGGTTGAGTCCAATGCCTTGTTGTTTAAGATAGTCAAGAGCGACCCCCTTGATCTCACGATTAATATCGTTACGCGGCGAGCTTGTGACTTTGTTCTCTGGAAAAAGCTTGGAAAGGTCTGGAAAAATACGGTCGGCCAGTACGGATAACGTCCCGTCGATGGCCGTTGGAGAAGGGCCGAGATGACTGTCGCCCGCTTTCATTTCCCTTGCTTCTCCTGTTTGGGCTTGGTCGTGAAGAGAGAACTGAGAAGTCCGCCTTGTGTTTTTGCTGTTTCTTGTGTGCCGTGTTCTGGACCCAGCAGATATTTGGCCAGATCCAGATGGGCTTTGCTAATAGGGGCGCTTGGCGCAATCGAGCCCAGCATTTTGCCCGAATTGCTAGCCAGAACCATTGTTTTGTGATCATCGGGGATCACAAAATCAATTTTGGCTTGTGCACCTTTGGCAAAGGTTGTGTCATCGACAGCAGGGGGTCTGTTTGCTCCGATTTTTGTGGCAATATGCGTGATGCGTGCCGAGGAACCAAGCCCCTTGATAACCGTACGAATGCGCAGCACATCACGAATGCCAATCAATGACATTTCGGTAACCAAGACAATTTCATGAGCCGTGGCAAGCAGGCGTTTTTGACTGGGGATCAAGTGCCGTGGCAAGTCGATTAAAACCGCACGATAATTTGTGCGCATTTCCTTAAGCAGAGCCGCAATGGCCGTTGTGTCTACATGGATGGATTCATCCAGCGCTTCTTCTGCCCCCAAAACAGCAAAGTTGTCGTGTTCATTGATCATCGCTCCAGCAATCATTAAGCCATCTACGCGCTGTGGCGAACTCACAACGTCGCGTAAGCCATGCCCCGGTTCGATATCAAGAGAAAGGGCGCTGCTACCGAACTGTAGGTCGAGATCGAGCAGGGCGCACTTTTCCTTGAGTTGATGTGCTATCATCCAAGCGGTATTGACTGCAATAGAACTGGCGCCCACCCCGCCACGCACGCCAATAAAGACGATGTTCTTGGCATACTTGATTGCGCCGGGCCCGGATTCCCCACGGGAGGCCGCCAACATGGTTTGGGTCAGAATTTCGGTAGAAAGGGGTTTAACCAGATAATCATTAAGGCCGGCGCCAATCATATTGCGATACAGTGTCACATCATTCGCGCTGCCAATGGCAATAATGCGGCTTGCTGGACCGCTCAGGCTTACAATGCGCGATGCAATTCTGGTCGGTTCCTCCTGACCATCAAAATCGATAAGGGCGATTTTGGGTGCAGGCTCGGACTCCAACAGATTCAAGAAAAGTGTTGAGCCGCCCTCGCGCACAGAGTCGGCGGGAAATCCCTGTTTCTCCGCCCAACCCCGGACGATCCGTAAAGTTTCGTCGTCGTTGATGAAGGCCATAAACTCAGTGTGCATTTCAATCCTAACCTATATCGTCCTTGTCAATTACGCTGGTTTCTTTGCCTTATTGCGATTGATTGGCTGCTGCCCCCGACGACATATCCGCTGACGGAGCTTCGGCATGCACATCTATGAGAGCTTTTGTTTTGCCCGCCTGATAAGCGCGTACGGAGGTCGCCGCAAGGGCGCCATCTGCTTTACCCATAGGTTTGCCCTCGATCAGATCATGGGGCTGTTCGACCATGGCCGCGAGATTTCGGGCCTGTGCACAGCCATATTGAGGGCTTGTGACGTTATCGTGTGCGCCATTTTTTACGGTGGTCCAGTCCGCACATTGGGGCGGGATGGCGACGTAGCTCCGATTGTCTGCCGAAGGCATCACTTTGATCCGGTAGTCCGGATTGACACGCGTTTCTTCGCACGCCGTCAAAGCACCAAGGAGCAGAACAAGGCTAAGAACACGCAAGGGAGAGATGAATGAATGAGACATGGCTTACTCCACGATAAAACCGCCGTGACCCTCTGTTGTCTTAGCCTTGAGGGGCTTGAGGGGGGCGGGCTGGGATTGCGGATAGCGGGACAATGCCGCCGGAGGAGTCGGGGCAACAGTCTTTTCAGCTGATGGTTGGGTATAAACCGGTGTTGCGGGTGCAGCGGTTGGCAATGCGGGCTCTTCATTGATCGGATTTTCGATCAATTCAGCGCGTGGTTGGCCGCTAAGCGGCTTGGCCGAGGGGTCGCTGTTCGTATGACGCATGCGCCAGAGGCGATCGGCGTCTGACGGAAGGGCATAGCCATCGGTCGGCAGGGAGAGGTTTTCCTCCGTCGTTGGTTTGACGACATAGGGCGTGATGATGATCACAAGCTCGCTTTCGTTATTCTGGAAGCGCGAGGAGCGGAAGAGGGGCCCCAGGATCGGCATATCGCCCAAAAGCGGAAACTTGCTGACAGCTTGCGTTTGCTGGCTGTTGAGTAATCCGGCAATGGCAAAGCTTTGGCCGCTGTTCAGCTCGATTGTTGTTTCGGCACGGCGTGTTGTCAAAGCGGGAACAGAAAAATTATTGGACGAGCTGCTGAGCGTAATCGCCCCGATATCCGTCAACTGGCTGACTTCTGGCCGGACATGAAGATTGATACGACTATCGCTAATGATGGTCGGCGTAAAGGCCAAGGACACACCATATTGTTTCCATTCGATCGTCACGGTGTTGGTCGATTGCGGCACAGGAATCGGGAACTCGCCACCCGCAAGGAAACTGGCTGTTTCTCCTGACATGGCCGTGAGGGACGGCTCGGCAAGAATGGTGACAAAGCCGTCTTTGGCCAGTGCGTCGATCATGCTGTTGATGTTAAAATGGCTGTTTGTAAAACTGCCAGCAATAGCGTTATTGGTAAGACCATCAAGAGCCGTGCGATCATAAAGGGCCGTTGTTGCGGGATTGATAAAATCGGCACCCGTGCCCATTCCAAAAACAAATTGCCCGACATTACCGATGGTTTCCCAGTTAATGCCGAAGCGTTTGTCCACGTCTTTGGCGACTTCGGCAAAGCGAACGCGTATCTGGACCTGATTATTCGCTTTGACGCGAATGCGATTGATGATGTCACCACCTTGTTCGGGAATATAGCGCGCAGCCAAGCGTCGCGCATCTTCAACAGCTGATGCATCTTTTGCTTCGCCGGACAAGACAATGCCGTTGGGAATAGATTCAACTTTGATTTGGCTTCCCGGTATAACAGTACGCAAGGCTTCGCGCAGATCTGCCAGATTCTGGGAGACGATAATTGTGCGATAAACTTGCTGGGCGCCAGTATTGTCGGTTACGATCAGGGTCGTTTGCCCCGCCTTTTTGCCGTAAACCATGACTGACTGGGGCGTTAAAACCTGAACATCCGCAATGTCGGGGTTCGCTATGAAAACCGTTGCCGCTGGCTTTGTAAAACTGACGGGCACGCTTTTATCGATCATGACCTCCATAGCAGAGGGCTTAATGGTTTTTCCCGGTTTGGGAATAGCAGGTGTGTGGACCGCTTTTGTTTCCACCTTCTTTTCGCCAGAGGCGGCAAAAGCGCCTGAGGCAGGAAAGATAAGGGCAAAGGACAGTCCAAGGGCTAGAGCGCCAAGACGGATTTTTGCAAGCGAAGACGACATATCAATCATCCTTATGGTTGGGTCAGGTCAAAGACGGATTCAGTAACCTCTTTGCCCCTAATAATCTGGATTTTCTGCACAGCGCCGGTGCGGTTTGCCGGACGCGGAAGAACTTGGCTGACATCGCTATCCCATGTAATGGTGTCAAGTGATGGCGGGAGGGCAGGATTTACAAGTTGAGCGGCATCAACGGGCGGGACGGTTTCGTGCTTTTCCGCTTTTGCTTCTGCTTCCGCTGCTTCTGCCTCCGCGTCTTTGCGCTCGACGGCAGGATCATTGGCGATGCTCCGCAAGGATAAGGACACGGTTCCCAATTGTGCTGCGAGAGCCAGCGTTTCCGCTTGCTTGGGCGAAACTTCCAGTGTTGCGATTTGTGCGACGGCCGGTTCGGTGACCTGATCGTTCATTTTCTGGTCAAGGGCTAGAACGCGGACATTTGTCAGCATGGTTTCACTGACGCGACGCTCGGACGATTCCATCTCGCTCTTGCGGCCAACCTGGTGCGTTACGATGACATCCACATGATCACCAGGGAAGATAAAACCGGCAACGCCCGCCACCGGCGTGATGGCAATCGATGCCGCGCGCATCCCGGGGGCAAGGGCGGCTGCCATAAAGCCTTGTTCACCGGGCTTGACTGTCCGATCATTGGTGAGGGGCTCGCCTGCATGCATGCCGTGACGCACAACGCGGCCAACATATTCCGTGACCTCATTCGTTCCCTTGACAGCATAGCTGGTGTTTTCGGTTTTACTTTCTTCCTTGGGCCATATTTGCCATTTCACATCTGTTTCAGCAAGAAGGGTCCCCGCGGGCAAATCCTTGGCCGCAACAAGAATTTCGTAAGTCACCGGGGCCTTGACCTCGGCCATTTGTGGCGCGGCGCTTTCGTTCATCAAGGTCTTGGCCACAAAGACTGTGCCAATGGCTATCAAAACGGCGAAGAGAAGGGCGGGTATTTTGCGTGTTGACATAACAATCTCCTTAGACCGCCGGATGGATCAGGTCTGGGTGAGACAAAAGGGCAAGTGTACATAATCCACCTACGGCAATAGCAACGCCGTAGGGAATAGGCGTTTTGGCGAGCGAGACCGGCGCTGCATCCTTGGACATTTTTGCCCGCAGGAGAGTAGAGGCGCCGATTCCCAGGCTGAGGATACCACCGGACACGGCGGTAATGAAAAGAAAATGCAGGCAAAGAGATGGTCCTGCCCATAGTGAAATCGCAGAGATCAATTTGATGTCACCTGCACCAGCAAGGTTCTTGGCAAAAAGATAATATCCGCAACCCAAGACAACCAACATGACGAGGAGATGCTCACCCCATCGAACCGTATGCGGAGCCAGATAGACATAGACGGGAAAGAGGACCAAGAGCGCCAGCGAAGCAAGGTTGGGAATACGAAAGCGCGCAGCATCGCTCAGTGCCGCTAAGACCATGATGGTGGCGGCCAAAACCAGAACATAGGTGTAGGCGAGCTGAGGAAACATGTTGCTCCTTGGATGAAGAAAACAGCCTAACTATGCGATAGATATGATTAAGAGGAGGTGAATCCGATTCATGAAGCGCAGCTATTGTTGCCGGAAGGACATGAAAGGCGGACTTGTAATAAGATAGATGTACTGATGGCGGAATGAAGTGGCAGCGTCTTTAACAGTTGTTTTGTAGATGTTAAAGCGATGTTAACGAAAACAGAGTTATCAGAGAAACAGGCTGGAGATCGTGGGTTCTCCGGTTAGTTGGGGTGTGGTTAAACAAATGAGTCTGAACTTTTTCATTGGGGTGTTGACGGCAATCGCTTGTACATTAGGCGGTTATGTCGGCGCAGGCGGACATCTTACCGTGTTGGCGGATGCGGCCCCCCTTGAAATCGTCATTATGGGCGGAACTGCTGCTGGCGGTTTTATTATTGCGAATCCGAAACCTGTCAAGCAAGGCGTGGCCAGAGGCTTGAAGCTTCTCTTTAAAAAGCCAAAATTTACACGGGATTCTTATATTGAATTGCTTTCGATGATGTACCTGATGTTTAAGCTTGCGAAAACCAAAGGCATGCTGGCGTTGGAAGCCCATATTGAAAAGCCGGAGGAAAGCTCTATCTTCCAGCAATTTCCAGGTTTTTTAGCCAATCATCATGCGGTCGAGTTTTTCTGTGACTATCTACGACTTTTTACATTGGGCGCTGATAAGCCCTATGAAATCGAGTCTCTTATGGATGAAGAGCTCGATGTTCATCACAGTGAAAACGAAGCGGTTGCAGCCGCGGTCCAGAGCGTCGCGGACAGTATGCCAGCTATCGGTATTGTGGCTGCCGTTCTGGGTGTTATTCACACGATGGGCGCGATCACCGAGCCGCCGGAAGTTTTGGGACGCCTTATTGGTGGGGCCCTTGTCGGAACTTTTATGGGTGTATGGACGGCCTATGGTTTCATTGGTCCGATGGGAACCTTTATCAAGCAAACGCATGATGCGGAGTCGCGTTATCTGCAATGTTTGAAAGTAGGGACCGTCGCCCATTTGCAGGGATTTGCCCCATCAATATCAATTGAATATGCGCGCAAGACATTGTTATCGGATGTGCGGCCATCCTTTACCGAGGTTGAAGAAGCAACGCAATCTCTTCCGGCTCCATCGTAACGATAGGTATGATGTTCCATGGCCGACCACAATCAACCCGTCATTATTATCAAGAAAAAGAAGAAAGGCGGCCATGCCGGACATCATGGCGGGGCGTGGAAGGTTGCCTATGCCGATTTTGTGACGGCCATGATGTCTTTCTTTCTGTTGTTGTGGCTTCTTAATGTCACGACTTCGGATCAGAGGAAAGGTATCGCAGATTACTTTGCGCCGATGGCGATCTCCCATTCTGAAGGCGGTGCGGGCGGTCCCATGGGGGGCTTGAGCATTACGGCCAAGCGTGGTGCCGAACTTTCGTCGACTTCACCTATGGGCCTTGAGGAACGAATGGTCGCAACAGTCGGCGAGGGCGATGAGGGCGAAGAAGATGTGCGCGGCAAGAGCGAGCTCTCGGCCGAGGGCCAGACGGGAACAGCGGATAATCCGGCGAAAGACAATTTTGAAGTGATGGTTTCGAAAGATGCGGCCGCACTGGCACACTCGATGAAGCAGGAAGAAGAGAAGTTTAAAGCAGCAGAATCTATGTTGCGTGATACACTTCTTCAATCTCCTGCGCTTAAAGGGCTGGCTGACAATTTAATCATTGATCGTACGCCTGAAGGTCTCCGTATTCAGATTATCGACAAGGATCAGTTTTCTCTTTTCCCATCCGGTTCTTCAAATCCCTATGACAATGGCAGAAAGCTTCTTCAGATGGTCGGGGCCGTCATCGAGAAACTGCCCAACCAAATTGCTGTTTCAGGTCACACAGATAGTGCGCCATTCCCTGTGGGGTCCCGTCGTGATAACTGGGATTTGTCAACGGATCGGGCCAATGTGAGTCGTACGGAGCTTAATTTGGGGGGTGTTCCAAAGGAGAGAATTGCCCGTGTATCCGGACTTGCGGACAAAGATCCCTTTGTTAAAAATGACCCGAAAGATTCACGAAATCGTAGGATTAGTATCGTACTTTTGCGGCAAATTCCCTCCGCGCCAGCAAAGACAATGGCCAAAGACCCAAGTGTCCCGGCGCAGCCTTAATGATCAAGAAAGGATAAACCTATGACCAAGATTACGCCTGGCATGATGACGCCGCTTGCCTTTAAGAAGGGACTGATCATCGGCATTGCCAACGACCAGTCTATTGCGTGGGGCTGTGCTACGGCCTTTCGTCGCTTTGGGGCCGATCTTGCGGTCACCTATTTGAACGACAAAGCCAAACCGCATGTCGAGCCTTTGGCCGAACGCTTGGGTTCCGAATTGTTTTTGCCGTGTGACGTGCGCGAGGAAGGGCAGCTTGAGGCTGTTTTTGAAGCCATTCGTGAGCGCTGGGGGCAGCTGGATTTTGTTTTACATTCCATCGCGTTTGCGCCGCGTGAAGATTTGCATGGTCGGGTGGTGGATTGTTCGCGCGAAGGGTTCCAGCAGGCCATGGATATTTCGTGCCACTCCTTCATCCGAACAGCAAGGCTGGCCGAGCCTTTGATGAAGCAAGGGGGAGCCCTTTTTGCGATGAGTTATTATGGCGCAGAGAAAGTGGTCGAGCATTATAATCTTATGGGCCCCGTAAAAGCAGCGTTGGAAGCAAGCGTACGCTATTTGGCTTTCGAGCTGGGCGTTAAGGGCATTCGTGTCCATGCCATTTCACCGGGGCCTATTAAGACCCGCGCCGCCAGCGGCATTGACCGCTTTGATGAATTGATGAATAAAGCAGCGGAGCGTGCACCGATGCAACAGCTTGTTTCCATTGAAGATGTTGGACAAGCCACGGCTTTGCTTGCGACAGATGCTGCAAAACTCATCACTGGTGAAACATTATATATTGATGGCGGCCTGCATATTCTGGGATAATGACGCGTTATCTAAAACGAATTTTTGGACTTGAATGCCGGACGATCGAAGACCTTTGGGACACGAGCTGCCTTTTTATTATGCAGAAAAGGCGCCGTGTCCTTATTTGCCGGGACAGATTGAGCGCAAGCTTTTTGTCCAGCTTACAGGACTTCAACCCTCAAACGATGTGATTAATGCGTGTCTGGTTGCGGGTGGATTTCGCCGAAGTCTGGACATTCTTTACCGTCCGGCGTGTGAAGCCTGTCACGCGTGCCGTCCGGTCCGTGTGAACGCTCCGGCTTTTTGCCCCAGCCGTTCGCAAAAACGGGTGATCAAGCGCAACAAAGATCTTTATGCGACGCTGGAGCCGATTTCTCAGGCGGGGGGGCTTTATCCCCTTTTTCGGGTTTATATGGAAAAACGTCATGCCCAAAGTGAAATGGCAATCATGGACGAGGGCATGTTTCAGGATATGCTCCATCCCGGCCTTGTCACCAGCTATGCCCTTATTTTGAGGCACAAGGGAACGGGCGAGGTCAAAGGGTGTATGCTTGTTGACGATGTCGGAGAGGGGATGTCCGCGGTTTATAGCTTTTTTGACCCAACCCAACCAGCGCGATCGCTTGGACATTACTTGATTATATCCTTGATTGAGGCGGTACGGCAAAACGGGAAGAAATGGGCGTATCTGGGGTACGCGATTGAAGGCGTACCAAACATGTCGTACAAACTGGCTTACAAGCCGCGAGAAATAATCCCATAAGAGCTCTTGCCGTTATGCGCTTTAAGCCGATGTGATCAACCCACCGCTTGGGCTTTGCTCAGGCGTTGAAGCCGATGGTGCAAAGGATTCAGCTTTTGATTTGGTCTGGTCTTGTGCCGGATTCTTGCTGAGTCCTGCTGCCAAGGTGCGATTGATATTAATCAGGCTCCTCAACAGCGTGCGGTTTCCTTCTGCCAAGGCACGAAAGGTCACCTTGTCAACATAGTTGCTCAGGTTGAGCAAAAGCACTTTAATATCTTTGGGAAGCTCATTCTCGGGATCGCAAAGGCAAACCTGAAAAACCGTCCAGAGACGTTGATTATGCTGCAGGGCTTCGGAAAAGGCCTCTCGAGAGGAACCTTCTTGTCGTGCAAGCTCTAACTTGCTTGCGCAGCTCAACAGGGCATGAGCCTCTGTCTCGCGAAACGTTTCGTCGCTGCGCTGGTGCGTTTGATAAGCATTATGCAACTGCGTATTCATGGGAGCCTCCTGTCAAACAGCCGGAACGGCAAGGGGATCAAAATCCTCCGCCGGTTCCGGGCTTTCTTTGTGATTGGGGTGTTGATCTGCCAAGAGTTTGTGCGCAACGCGCAAAGCACGAAAGGTTTCGCCAGACTCTAACTGTGCGATAATTTCATCAACATCATTGGAGAGATGCGGGTAAAGCTTGGTGAAACTACGCAAGGTGTTGACGACCAAATCGTCAAGGGGTTTACCTTTTCCCTTGAAGAGGTAGATAATTTGCAAAAGAAAATAAACATTAGAAGCATCGGACTCATCGCGTCGATTCTCGTTCATCAGGTAATCGTCGCGGAGAACAGGGCTATCGGAAAGGATGAGTAACTCGGCGGGGCGGTTGCCAACATTTTTGAGAACGGCGCCGCCAGCAAAGATTTTGCCCTCGGGCTTGACACGAATCTTAAGTGGCATTTTCGACTCCTTCGATGTCTTAGGAAGGCTCGTTCCTTCCGCAGTGTACTTATAAAAAGAAACCAACAAAATTTAGTTACTGAGAGAAGAAAGCGTGGGGTTTCCCCCACGCTACCTCCTTTAGGCTTAGAACAGACGCAAGATAGACTGAGCTTGCGAACCGGAGATGCCAAGGGCGATAATACCCAAGGAGCTGGCGGCTTGCAGAGACTGCAGGTTTGCACCTTCTTCGTTCGTGTCAGCCAACACAAGATTATCAGACGCTGTTTGCAGCGTGGAGATAAGCGTGTTGGTGAATTCCTGACGCGTTGAAAGAATGGTGTTGTTACTACCAAACGTTGACGCATTCGTACGCAGAGTGGCCAAAGCCGTCTGCAACATGCTCTGCGACGTACGGATTGATTCTGAAGTGCCCCAACCTGAACCGCCCGCAGCTTCGATGCCGAGACCAGTAGCGGTCACGTTGACACCAGAAACGGTCAGAGACGTTGTATTGTCCGCGTTGAAGAACACTTGCAGCGTATTGCCGCTTGTGGCGTCGTCTAACAGGTTTGTACCGTTGAAGACCGAGTCAGTGACAAGGCCGTCAATCTGGGAACGAAGACCGTTAAACTGCGTGGCAAGACCAGCCAGCGTCGTAGCGTCAGATGTCTGAAGCGCCGAGTTGGTCAAACCTTGCATCTGTGCGATAACATCCGAGATGGATTCAATCGCGTCAGTTGCAGCTTTCACCGTCTGGATAGCTGTCGACATGCTGTCTTTCAACGCAGACAAGTCATTTGCACTATTCAAAAAGCCCTTCGACGAGAAGAACGCTGACGCGTTATCAAGCGAAGAGTTCACCTTCCGGCCTGAACCAAGACGGGCCTGTGTTTGTCCCAAAAGTTTGGATGTCGATTGGAGCGACAACAGGTTTTGACGTGCGGATGCGCTAAGGGAAATATCACCAATAGCCATGGTAGAACTCCTTTCAAGGTTGATGCGGACTCCTTCCGCAGGTTGATGCCGCTACTATCGCTTATGAGTGTAAAGAACGACTTAACGGCATCCTATAGGTATGCGAGTTTCATGCCAGACGTTGGGGAGAGGGGGTATTAATCTTTTTTTGGCTTCATAAAAGGACCTTGGGCCGGAATATTAAGAAAGAACCGCATGCAAGCGGGTGGAGCTAGGTAAAAATTGCCTAGCCTCGCGAGAGGTGTGCAAAAAGTTCCGGCAAGTTTTGCCGATCAGGCAAAGACAGTTTCCAGAAGTTTGTGGTTTTGTGGGCCCCAATCCCATGCCTTTAATTTTTGGGCTATGACTGTGGCCTGCTCTTGCTGTTCTTGTCGGTTTGTATAAACCTCTTCAAGTGCGGCAACAACTTCATCGGGATCTGTTTCGCCCCATCCTGTCGTCACACCAAAATCAGCGGGTGTTTCGACGTCTTTTTGCGATGTGAACGCTTTGACGCCAAGGAGCTCGACCAAATCTTTTTGACCCGTATTGTACGCGACAATAGTCGGAACGCCGCAAGCCATCGCTTCCATGGCCACAAGGTTGGTGCCGCCTTCACAGCGATTGGGGAAGATTGCCGTATCGCATTCGCGTAAAACAGTTGGCATCAGCATATTGGGGATGAAGGGTAATTCCACAAAGCTTCCGGCGGGCAGGCCCAGTTCAAGCAACCATGGCGCGATTTGTAACCCTCTTGTTTCGTTATAACGCGGAAGCGTTTGACAATGTCCGGTAAGCTGAAAGGGGCGGGGATCAAGAGGCATAGGGCTTTGCCAACTTGTGACCAAAAGCGCTTCGGGATGACGTGCGTGAAAGCGCTTAAAGGCCGTGGCAATGATATCCTGTCCTTTGCGAAATTCGAATTTCCCCCCTGAAAACACGATAAAGCGGTTTTTCCATAGACCTGTTTTCGGGCCGGGCATAAAGAGGGTTGTGTCGATACCTTGGTAGCAAAGATGAACTGGCGCGATGTTCAAACTTTTTAAAAAGGCCTCGTTCCATTTGGAAATAGCGATAAAGGCGTCATAGGTTCGGGCGTAGTCCATTGCTTCAGAGCTAAAAGCGGGATGTTCGATTGCTGCGCAACCGATATTGTGTGTCCCGCGAACATGGTCTTGTCCAACATAGCCTTTGCAGTCGTTGCCGACGGCATGCAATACAGGGTGGGTGAAGGCCAGCGTTTCGTGCGGATTGCTTTTCATAAAGGTAGAAAGCTTCGTGGCAAGATCGAGAACCGGCGCGATGCGCATTTGTGTCAGAGCAGGAACGGCGACAGGGCCAGACTCATGGGTGAAAATCAGTTGTTCTCCTCCCATGCGAAAATATTCAAGAGCGATGTGCAGGCCATATATGCCATATCCGGACACCGTCGAAAGGGCCCAAGTCAAGGCCAGAGAGGGGATAGGCATGCGGGAGTCCTTTATGTGAGTCGAAAATTTTAACAGGCTGTAAAGAAAGCGGCAAAATGGAAGGATTTGTCAACTTATCATCACAGGCGGGCGGGTCATTTTGTACGAAAGGTGGGGCAGGGCCTATAAAAAAGCTAAAGAATACATAGTATTGACTGTGATGACGGATGGAGCACAACACAAGTTTCTTGTCAAGAGAAAAAAAATGTGGTACAATTATAACAATGGGGAGTTGTGGGTATTAAAGCGGTGCAAAGCCGGAACGTTCCACAGTGAAGGTGAAGAGCATGTTTGGTACAATTGGTCTAACGGATACGACGGGGAGCGGCACAATACGCGTGGCGCTGGGTGGTCGTGACGAGTCTGCCGCGGCTTCGGGCGCAGCAGCTTCGGTTGCACGGGTGCCTTTGTCTCCGCGGATCAAGGCTGATCCTGTCGCCGGCGTGATGATTGCGGAATATTTGACAACCGAAGGGGAAAAGCAGATCCAGATCCCCTCACAAACGGTTGTCGCCTATCTTCGTTCGGGCCTGACGGCGTCTGGGTTGCCCGAAAAAGAGGGGGAGGCGGCGCTGTCGACGGATGCTTGATTTCCCCTTTGTCGGGGAGGGGATGGGTCAATCGCCTGAGAGGCGGTTTTTTTATGTGTTTTATTTCGCCGCCACTTTGTGCCGCTGTCTGAGCACTTTGATGATGTCCGTCAGGCTTTTTTCGCTGGCTTCTAACACAACAAGCAGATGATAGATTAAGTCTGCGGCTTCTTCGCAAAGTTTATGGGGTTCAGCCGTAGCCGCCAGTGCGACTTCGACGCCTTCTTCGCCAACTTTTTGCGCCATGCGCGGCATCCCTTGTTGAAAAAGCTGTGTTGTATAACTTCCCGCGGGTTGCTCCTCATGTCGTTTGTGGATGAGGGCCTGCAAATCAGCGAGAAAAGACAAATCGTCTCGGCCTTCATCCTTTTGATCAAAACAACTTACAGCGCCGGTGTGACAGGTCGGGCCTTGAGGAAGAACGCGTGCGAGTAAGGCGTCTTGATCACAATCTGTTGTAATGGAAACGAGCTTGAGCGTATGGCCTGACGTCTCGCCTTTTTGCCAGAGGCGCTGTTTGCTGCGGCTATAGAAGGTCACAAGACCGGAGCGTAGCGTTTCATCCAAAGCCTCGCGGTTCATATAGCCGAGCATCAAAATGCGTAGGCTGTTGTTGTCTTGGACAATAACGGGAAGAAGCCCGTCGCCTTTTGCGAAATCCAATATATCAGGCGAAAAATCATTCATATTACTCTCACGGGGATTTTCTCTTTGGCAAGTGCTTCTTTTAATTCGGGAATGGCGATGATTTTTTTGTGAAAGACACTGGCGGCCAAGGCCCCATCGACACACGTTTTCTGGAATACTTGCACAAAGTCATCGATTGAACCAGCGCCGCCTGACGCGATAAGGGGCACGCCGGCCAAAGGACGCACGGTAGCGAGTTGCTTAAGGTCATAGCCCTTGCGCATGCCGTCTTGGTTCATGCAATTGAGGACGATTTCTCCGGCGCCACGCTCGATAACTTCCTTGACCCAATCAAGCGTACGTCGCTTGGTGCTTTGCGTGCGTTTTTCATCGCCCGTGTAGCGATAGACGAAATAGTCGCCGTCTTCTTTACGGCTATCGATCCCAACGACGACGCATTGCTTGCCAAACTCCTCGGCCATGGCTGTGATCAAGGATGGGTTTTCAAGGGCAGGGGAGTTGATCGAGAGTTTATCCGCTCCTTGGGCCAGTGTTTCGCGGGCATCGTCAATCGTGCGTATACCGCCGGCGACACAAAACGGGATGTTGAGGCATTTGGCGCAAGCCTTGATCCATGCGCGATCCACGACCCGGCCGTCGCTGCTGGCCGAGATATCGTAAAAAACAAGCTCATCGGCCCCTTCATCGCGATAACGCAGGGCAAGGTCAAGAATATCGCCAACAACTTCATGATTACGAAACTGGATACCCTTGATGACTTGACCGTTCTTGACGTCCAGACAGGGGATGATCCGTTTTGTAAGCATAGGTTCAGGCTGCCTCTCTTTGGAACTTCGCAATAGCTTCGGCGAGATTGATATGCCCTTCGTAAAGGGCTTTGCCGATGATCGCGCCGCTGACGCCATCGGCATCAAGGATCGACAGATCATCAAGGCTGTTTACGCCGCCGGAAGCGATGATATCGAGGGTTGACCAGACTTGTCGGATTTTCGTGTAAAGCTCGCCATTGGCACCTTCGAGCGTGCCGTCGCGGCTGATATCCGTGCAAATAACCGTCTGAAGATGCGTATTGCGATAATGATCTAGTAGATTCCACAGAGATTGTGCGCTTCCGGTTTTCCAGCCATCGGTCAAAACTTCTGGAATGCCGCTGGAGCTGAGGCGCACGTCAAGGGCAAGGACAAGCTTCTCGCCGCCATATTTCTTGAGCCATTCGGCGACAAGATCTGGTGTTTTGGCCGCCAGACTGCCGATAATCACGCGCGAAGCGCCAGCTTCCAGCATCTTCTCGATGTCATAGGTGCTGCGAATGCCACCGCCGACCTGAACTTTCAGGCTGGTTTCTTTGATCAAGCGGGCGATGAGTATCTGCTGTTTGACGCTTCCGGCTTGCGCGCCGTCCAGATCGACAACATGAAGCCAAGAGGCACCCGCCGCGTGGAACTTCTGGGCCTGTTTGATAGGGTCGGCTTCATACATGGTCGAGGCGGCAAAGTCGCCTTTCACAAGACGAACGCATGTTCCATTCTGAAGGTCGATGGCGGGGAAAAGCTGCATGTTACATTCCTAAAAAGTTGGTTAGAACGCGCTCGCCTGCATGGCCTGATCGTTCAGGATGAAACTGGCATCCCATAAAATTGCCGTGCGCCGCGATTGCCGTGAAAGGCTTGTTATACGCTGCGCTGGCAAGAGTGTGGGGGCCGATATCGGCGGCAAAGCTATGAACGAAATAATACGAAGCATCCGGTAAAAGTCCCCTTAACAACGGATGATCGGGTTGCTCAAAGGTAATTTGGTTCCAACCCATATGGGGAGTAGGTGCATCCTGAGCGCTGGGCAAGGCAGCTACGTCTCCCTTTATCAGACCTAAACAAGGCGTTCCGCCGCTTTCCTGTGATTGGTCAAACAGGATTTGCAGGCCAAGGCAGATCCCCAAAACCGGTTGGGTGAGGCCACGTATAACATCAACAAGTCCTTTTGACTCAAGGGCTTTCATGGCTGCTTTGGCAGCACCCACGCCGGGCAGGATCACATGGTCGGCTCGTTGAATCGTGGCAGGATCATCGCTGATCGTGGCCTCGCGTCCAAGCCGTTCCATCGCTGCGAGAACAGAAGTCAGGTTGGCAACGCCACTATCGACAATTACAATCATAACGTCCCCTTGGTGGAGGGAAGGGCATCCCCCTCGATCGCAATGGCTTGCTTGAGGGCGCGGGCAAAAGCTTTGAAACATGCCTCGATCATGTGGTGCGCATTCTCGCCCGTGACGTTGATGTGGATCGTTGCTTGCAGTGTCGTCGTGAGTGAGCGGAAGAAATGGTCAACCATATCCGCGCTCATTTCTCCGGCACCTTGGGGCGGGATTGTTCCTTCGAACTTCAAATAGGGACGACCGGACAGATCAAGCGCCACTCTCGCCAGAGATTCATCCATCGGCACGGTAAAGCCGTAACGCGCAAGGCCACGCTTGTTGCCCAGCGCTTTGTTGATCGCTTCGCCGAGTGCAAGGGCGGAGTCTTCGATCGTGTGGTGCGCATCGACCTGTAAATCGCCCCGACAATGCAAGGTCAGGCCAATTCCAGCATGTCGCGCAATTTGATCGAGCATATGATCGAAAAAGCCAAGGCCCGTTTTGATATCCGCTTCACAGCCATCCAGATTAACGGCAACGCCAATTCTGGTTTCCTTTGTCTCACGACTGATGGCAGCAAGGCGTGTCATTCTTTTTTTTTATCTGGATCGGTCACGCCCAGCGCGGCAAGCATGGCATCGTTTTCTTCTGGTGTGCCGATGGACAGGCGCAAAGTCTCAGGGATTGCGCAGACTTTCGTGCGCACGCGAATGCCATTTTTCAACAGCTCCTTTTCGGTTTCCTGCGCATTCGTGGTCTGGATCAGCAAGAAATTGGTGCAGCTGTCAAACACACGCACGACTGAAGCGGATTGAGGCAGAAGGCGGATTAGGCGTTTGCATTCACTTTTCAGCATCGCAACGCGTTCGCGATAGAGCGCGAGGCCTGCAGGCGACAGGGCATCAAGGGCGGCGCGAATGCTGCTTTGCGCAAGGCCATAAGGGGCGGAAATGCGCTTGAGCATCTCGATAATCTCAGGATTGCCAAAGGCAAGACCGATGCGTTCGCCCGCAAGCCCATGCGCCTTGGAAAAAGTGCGCAGGATGATCAGGTTCGGATAGATCTTGGTTTCGGCCATAAGTCCTTCGGGCGTTTCACCGAGTTCGACATAGGCTTCGTCGGCGACAATGACACTCTTGCCCGCACGCATCTGACAGAGCTTGAGCATATCCTCGCGGTTCATGGTGTGGCCCATCGGCGCGTTGGGCGTCGGAATAAAGATCAGCTTGGTGTTGTCGGTACAGGTTTTTTCAATCTCGGACAGATTGAGCTGGCCGTTATCCATCAAGGGGACAGACAAAACCTTCGCGCCTTGCACCTTGGCATTCACGGCGTACATGGAAAAAGTCGGTGGGCAGATCAGGATTTCATCCTGCCCCGCACGACAGAATAGGCGAAGAAGCAGATCGATCGCTTCGCTGCTGCCACGGCCCAAAATGATTTCATCCACTGTTACGCCTAGAAACTCGGCCACGCGGGAGTAAAGCGCAGCTTCTTCGGAAGCCGCATAACGGTTGCTAAGGCAAACCTCGCCTATGGGGCCAAAGGGTGCCCACGGATTTTCATTGGCATCCAGACGTACAGGCGAAATCACGCCGCCGGACAAGACATAGGCAGAAACATAGGGATTTACATCCATCAAATCGGGGCGCATCAGCGAACGCATAACATCCTCACATATTTAACAAAACACCGTAAAGCTGTAATATCACGTTATTACAGTATCACGCACGAGAGCCTTGTGTCAAGGCACCGCAATGCTTGCATAAAGGAAAGAAAAGGGAAACAGGAAAGGAATCTTGAGCTCGCAGAACGTATTAAAAGGCTCCATCAAGGTCATGAGCGGTTGCGAGGAGGCAGCCCTTGGTCGAACCAAAAAATCACAGAAAGAACAAAACGATCCGTCCGACAAATGGCGGGCGAGGCGCAGAGCGGGTGATGTGTGAATTAAGAAAGCATCTATGCATCTCTATTAATTAAAACATTAACCTTAAGCCATTCTTGCGCATCTATTTTCGATGGGTAGAATGGGGGTACATTTAAACGAATGTGTTTTTTACTAATTTTATTGAGGGGAGAGATCAAATGTCTGAGGTGGCTGAGAAGAATACGAAATCGATCGTTCGTCTTTTTGCTGAAAACAAACGTCAAATCGTTTCATTCGCTGGGAAGGTCCTGTTAATGGGTGCAGGTTTGGGCGCGTGCCTGTATGTCGTCCATGAAACTGATAAGTTTGTCAAGAAGTTCAGTCCTCCTCAATTCAGCGCATCGATCCAAGATCAACTGAACAATAATGTTTGCCTCGCCTCAGCTACAAGGGATGTTGTGGTAGATGGGCGACCAGTTCGTATTATGGTGGGTGGGGACGTGTTTCAGAGGTTCTCACTTTCGTCTGGTGACACAGACCATGTGGGAACATATGCCTTGGGTTATATGACACCCAGCTTTTTTACTTTGAATAAGGAAAAGTACATAGAAAAGGTGCATCACACAGCCATTCGTCCGGGTGACTATGATGCCGAAGCTGCCAAGAAAGGTGTTGGGTGCACCCCGCTTGATAAGTTGGAGCTCTAGTTTCTGGCAGCCGCTGCGCTAACCCTTTTCGTCATTCCGGCGGAATCCGGAAACCGTACAGCGATGCTGTACAGGCAGGCGCCGGGTTTTTGGGGTTAGGATCGCCGCTGGATCCCGTTTTTTAAAGGGAGGACGCCTTCGTTTTATGGCAAGAGAAACGACGTATTAACAGGTCGCTTCCCAAACTTTGCGAATGGGATCGATGGCGACGTTCTTTTGGATGATGGCGTCTCCAATGCCGCGCTGGAGGATCAGGGTCATCTCGCCATTCAGCGCTTTTTTGTCCTGTCCCATAAACGCGATTAAATCCTCAATGCTTGCCGTTGTTTTGGGCGGTGTAGTGGGAAGGCCCAGTGTCATGAAATGCGTGCGCACGCGCTGCGCATCGGTAGCAGGGCAAAGCCCCATGGATACGGACGCCTCAAACGCCAGAATGGTGCCGATCGCAACCGCTTCGCCATGCAGCAAAGCATCGTTATAACCGACAGCCTTTTCCAAGGCGTGGCCAAAACTATGCCCAAGGTTGAGCAGGGCGCGCACGCCGCTTTCTTTTTCATCGGCGCTGACAATCTCGGCCTTGTGGGCGCAGCTTTGGCGGATGGCGGCAATGCAGGCAGCGCGGCCACGGGCGATCACTTTGGCACCGTTTTGCTCGCACCATTCATAAAAAGCCTTATCGCGGATCAGGCCGTATTTCACGATTTCCGCATAGCCCGCTTTCATATGACGATCGGGCAGGGTATCAAGCGTCGCTACATCGGTGAGCACCAAAAGCGGCTGGTGAAAGCTGCCGATGGTGTTTTTGCCAAAGCTGCTATTGATGCCCGTTTTTCCCCCGACAGAGCTATCCACTTGGGCGAGGAGGCTTGTGGGGATTTGTATAAAATCAAGGCCGCGGAGGGCAATCGAGGCCGCAAATCCGGCAAGATCGCCAATAACACCACCGCCCAAGGCGAGAATGAGAGTTTTGCGGTCGATGTTTTTTTCAAACAGTTTTTCAAGAAGATCATTCAAAACGTCGGCGCATTTGAGCGCTTCACCAGCAGGCAGCGTAATCGTCGGTACAAAGGCAAGACCTGCTTGGGTGAGAGAAGCTTCAACGCGTTCGGCATAAAGCGGTCCGACATGATCGTCTGTAATAATAATACAGCGGCGCTTGCCTATTTTGCTAGAAATCAGGGTTCCTGCCTGTTCCAGTACCCCTTCACCGATCAGGATGTCATAGCCGCGCGGGGCGGTTGTGAAGGAAAGGGAGAGCGTTTCAATCTGCGTCATGGTCAAATCCATCATCATTCTATTTTACAAAAGCGCCGCGACGTAGCGTATCGAAAAGGGAGCGAACATTTTCGTAGATTTTACGTTCTTCGATTTCGACGACCAAATCGGCCTGCGCATAATAGGGTTCGCGTTTATCCATCAAGTCGCGCAGGATTGTCGCCGGGTCACCTTTTGTAAAAAGGGGGCGTGAGGCCACATTGCGCATGATACGCGCGAGCAGCACGTCATAATCAGCCTTAAGCCAGACGGACAAAGCCTCTTTCTTGACGAGGGCGCGTGTTTCGTCATTGATAAAAGCGCCGCCACCTGTTGAAAGGACGCAAGGCGGTCCCTCGATAATCCGGGCGATGGTTTTGCGCTCAACGTCTCGGAAAAAAGGTTCACCATGGGCCGCAAAAATTTCGGGGATTGTTCGGTTTGATTGTGCAACGATCTCGTGATCGGAATCGCAAAACGCGATATCCAGCTTTCGTGCGATTTTCTTGCCAATCGTACTCTTTCCGGCAGCGGGCATGCCAATGAGGACAAGGCTTTTCGTGAGGGTCAAAGGTTTATGATCCATCATTCCATCAACTTTACGTTTTCCCCCGATGAGTTATGCGCTAAAATGCCGTGCAGGCCACACGTCCGACCGGAAGAGGTTTTTGATGCGGTTCAAACTCATACACGCTTTTCTTGGGATTTTCATCCTTTCTCTTGCCTTCAGCTCTCAAGAAACTCAGGCCCAAGAGCGTGATGCCAGCTTTCTGCCTCCTGCTACGATGGAGGGCCCTGCTGTGGTGCAGCCAGAACTTTCGCCGGATCTTACCCAACCGCCTCCTTTTGTCAAACCGCAAGACGAGAAAAAAACGGACGAAGTCAAGCCAGAAGAGGCTAATAAAAGCGATGTAGAACAAGAGTTTAAAAGGGATTCGGGCCAGCCGGCTCCGTCTGCAGCGTCTCCTGTCGTTTCGACACCTCCCGTTGCGCTGGCCCCTTCGTCTCCAGCCGCTACGCCTAATCTTCCTTCACCACCAGCGGCGGAAAAAGCGCCGGATCAACCATCATCTGTCGCACCGGTTCCCATGCCGCAACCTGTGGTACAGGCGCCTTTGGCCTCGGTCGATCCAGAGACGTTCGGTTTGCTATCCCCCGAACATGGTGGACTTGGGTCATCCGTCTGGGGCAATACGTCACGGCTTGTTGTCGATCGTTTATTGCCGGTTGTGCGATTGCCTTCAGCTTCAATGACTCTCAACGATCTTGCACGTCGCTTGTTCTTGTCATCAGCGGCGGCGCCGATTCTTGCACCGTCGGATGAAAAACCGACACGAACACTTTTGTCGGGGCGGCTTGAGGGATTGTTGGCGCTAGGTGCCGTGGATCAGGCATGGGAGCTTTCGCTATTGGCGGACCCGTCCCTTGTCGATGCGGTGACATTGCGTCAACTTGCCGAAGCATCGCTTATCAGCCCGAACAGTAAGACGGTTTGTGACAAGATACCCAGCCTGATGGCCGCGCACGGCACAAAGGAAGAGGCACAGCTCGAATGGCAAAAGGCTCTGTTGATCTGTCAGCTTAAAGCCGGACAAAAAGAACAGGTTCAGCTTGGCCTTGATGTGATGCAGGAGAATAAGGGGGCGGCACGTGATACGTTTGCTGTGTTGCTATCCCGAAATATTCTGGGTGATAAAAAGGTTCTGCCAACCAATCTGACCCCGTTACGACCAACGACCTTGGCTTTGCTGGAGGAATCCAAATTAGCCCTGCCTCCCGAGCTCTATATCCGTGCCGAGGCAAGTATGGTCCCGGGATTAATCCAAACGAAAGCACAAAAAGAAAGTGCGCGCCTTGACATGGCCGAGCGTATGGCCGCTAAGGGCGTACTGACCAAGGATCAGTTGCTGCAAGCCTACAAGAGTTATGAGCCGTCTTCTCAAGAGGTTGCGAGCGCGAACTCAACCCGTACAACAACATCGGTGGATCGGGCGATGATGCTTCGTGCGATTGAAAACGAAGGCCTGCCGGATAAAAAAATGGATATGGCGCTGCGTTTTCTCAACAGCCTGCCGCCACAGGGACAAATTGGTCCCGCCGGACAAATCGTGGCAGACCTTTTGGCGGATATCCTGCCCAAATCTGACTATAATCGCGTATCGGCGGGCATGACGCGTTTATACGCTATGGCAGGACAACCCGATAAGGCTATGTTATGGCATAAAATTGCGCGCGATGTTGCCGGACGTTCCCCCGATGTAGCCGATGAACTGAAACGCATATGGCCCTTGCTGGTTCTCTCTGGCCTTGTTTCGGATGGAGACTATCCGCAAGAAATTAAAGCATGGTTGGACGCGACGCTTGTCGGGGGAGGGGACGATGGCAAGGTCCTTCATGCCCAAAGGGAGCTGGCAGGGCGAACTTTGCTCCTGTTCTTGGCTGCTGACTATGTTGTACCTGATGATGGCTGGAATCGTGTGGTTGAAGGGCAATCTTCGGCCAAGGAAATGACACCCTCTCCTGTTCTGTTGGAACGGTTGCGTCAAGCGGCTCACGCTGGACGACGTGGGGAGGTTGTGTTGTTGAGCCTCCTCCTCATGGGAGTAGAACCACAGGATGCTCCCTATGGTGTTAAGGTTGAAATCGTCCGTGCTTTACGCATGGTTGGTCTTCGAATGGAGATGCAAGCTTTAGCGCGTGAATTGATGGTAGGGCTTTAACCGCTTTAAGGGGTGAAGAAACCCTTATCCGACCAAAGGCATTAAATCGTTTACCAGCAAAGATTCACCGCTCCTTGTTGCCTTTTTGTCTGGTATTGGGGCAAGCCGCTCCAAAAGAAACTCCAGTGTTTCCTCGCGTGTTGCCCCGTCATCGTTAGGGTTGTCCCCGCGGCCTTGTGTCGAGCAGGCTTTGTCAAAATAGGGTTTGAGAATCGATTGGTTCAGGAAGGCTCCCGCGGAGCTGCCGTTGAATTGTTTGCCATAAATATCGGCAAGCGAGTGGCACAGATTGGTACGCACCGTTGTTTGGACCTCGTCTGTGATTGCAAAGATCTGTGGCGTGTAGCCATCCTCTACGACTATCATGTCATTCAGTTTATAGGACGCCTTGAGGATGTGGAAGCGAACGTTGGAGCTCGCTTGCCTATTGCTGCATGGGCCAAGCTCGGCAGCTTTGGCTAAAGCTTCTTCATCAATGGTTACATTGGGATGGCGACGGTGTGCTTCGACTGACCAGACAAGATAAGTTGTCGTTGCGCATATTTGGCGCTCTGCTGTGCTAATGGCCTGTTGTGCACGTTGCATTGCGATTTCGCGCGATGTTTGGACGGGCGTTTCAGCGTTCGCTGAACAGACAGGGAGCGTTAGAGCTAAAGCGGCCAGCGCAAAGCTGACGAAATTAGAATTTGTATTTTTCATGGGAGAAGTTCTGTTGTGACTGTCAATGGGCCTTTGCCCTTCTGCACACCTTTCATTCCGTACAAGGCGGAAAACATTGTTGAAGTATTCTTCTTCTAATTCCCGAAGAAATCAATAGAATTATTTTTGCTTAACAGGAGGCTGTTCTTTAATCGTATGGGCGAATGTTTAAGCTTGTTACCCCTTATCCAACACATTGTATTGCTTTAATAATCATGTTATTAACCGTTGGGCCCCTCTATTAGGGGATGGTGCCCGCTCGTAAGGTTTATCCCCCATGCCGACCCACATAGATGCCTTTCTTGATATGATGCTGGCGGAGCGGAACGCCTCGGATAATACTCGTGCGGCCTATGCGCGTGACCTGACGGCGGTGCAGGTCTATCTCGCCAAGAAGTATGTCGGGCTGGATGAGGCCGGGGAGGAGCATCTACGCGCCTATATCCTGCATGAGCTTCGCGCCGCCTCACCACGGACACAGGCGCGGCGGCTTTCGACTTTACGGCAATACTACAAATTTTTGTGTTCAGAGAAGATTCGCGTTGAAGATCCGACGCGCAATATCGATGCACCAAAACAGGGCAAGTCCTTGCCAAAATATCTGAGCGAAGAAGATGTTCTTGCTCTTCTTGCTTGTGTGCAGGAAGCGGAAGGCGCACATGGTGCAAGGCTGCGGGCGCTTTTAGAGCTGCTTTATGCAACGGGTTTGCGTGTCAGTGAGCTCGTGGGGCTTCCTATTGCGGCGTTATCCTTTGAACGCGGTATGGTTCAGGTCAAAGGTAAAGGAGGCAAAGAACGTATTGTCCCCTTGGGCGATCCGGCAGTACAGGCTTTGCAAAGCTGGCTCAACCTGCGTGATCCTGAAGGGAAAAAGAAAAATCCGGTTGGCTTTCTTTTTCCCTCGTCATCTTCCAAGGCGGGGCATTTGACGCGCCAACGTTTTTTTCAGATGCTCAAGCAAATCGGAATCAAGGCCGGACTAGCGCCCGAGCGGCTCAGCCCGCACGTATTGCGGCATGCCTTCGCGACGCATTTGATCGAGCATGGTGCGGATTTGCGCAGTGTCCAAACGATGCTGGGGCATGCGGATATAGCGACGACACAAATCTATACGCATGTGGCCAAGGAGCGCCTTGCTAAAATGGTGAGCGAGCATCATCCGCTCGCGATAAAGAAAAAGAGGAAAAGATAAATGTATTTTATGCGTCATGGACAGTCGGAGTTTAATCTTGGTATCAACAGAACAGGCCGTGATCCGAATACCCCCGATGCGATATTGACGGACGAGGGGCAAAGGCAGGCCATGCAAACGGCCACGAAGCTGAAGGGCAAAAATATAACGCAGCTTTGTTGCAGCCCCTATCGGCGGGCAATTCAGACAGCGGAGATTGTCGGGAGTGTTTTGGGCCTTACGCCGGTGATTGAGCCGCTTGCTAGCGAGATGAAGGCCTATAGTTGCGATATTGGCTCGCCTGTCTCTGTACTCAGGGAAGCGTGGCCGCATCTGGATTTCTCGCCCGTGCCAGATGGCGAATGGTGGCTGCCCTTTCCGGAGCCTCACACACATTTAATGCAACGTGTCCGCGCCTTTTTCGAGAAATGGCGTTTTGAAGAAGCCGTTGATACGACGCTGGTCGTAAGCCATTATTACTTTATCAACGCGGTCACAGGCTCCGCTCCCGTTAATGCTGAGGTGGTGGAACACCCCTTTTAGACCTGTGACTTACTCTACTACGCCGTGACAATGCTTGTACTTTTTCCCGGAGCCACAGGGGCAGGGCGCATTGCGTGGCGTATTAACCCATGTCGCGGGATCGGCGGGGTTGAACTGGTGATGGACGGGGCGCTGGCTGGGGAAGGCGCGAACAACGCCAGCCTCTTGTGCTTCCTGTTGCATTTGTAGCAATTGTTCGGGTGACATTTCCTCCGGCGACAAGCCGTGGAGCTCTTGAAACTCTTGCAGGCGCTTGGCCGCAATATACTCCTCAAGCGTTGGTAGGCGGATTTCATCGGAAAGCAGTTTTTTCGTGACGTTTTCGGCAATCTCGCGCAGCATGAGTTGGTAAAGGCCAAAAGCCTCACGGCTATATTCATTGAACGGGTCGCGTTGGCCATAGCCGCGCAGATGGATGCCTTGCCTCAACTGGTCAAGAGCGAGAAGGTGATCCTTCCAAATTGAATCCAGCATGGTGAGAAGGACAGTTTTTTCAACCCGCGCCAAGACATCAAGACCCATCGAAGCGGCTTTGCCTGCCATCTTTTCGTCGGCAGCCTTGATCAGGCGTTGTTCGATTTCTTCCTCGGCGATGCCTTCTTCCTTGGCCCATTGGTCAACGGGCAGATTGAGCGAAAGGACCTCGCGCACGCGCGTGTCCAGCCCTTCGATATCCCACTGTTCGGCATAGGAATGGGGAGGAATGGCCTGACGCACCATTTCGCTGATGACGTTATGGCGCATATCGCGGATATCTTCGCTCACATCTCCGGCAGCCATGATTTCCTTGCGTTGATCATAGATAATCTTGCGCTGGTTGTTCATGACGTTGTCGAATTTGAGCAGGTTCTTACGAATGTCAAAGTTGCGCGACTCAACCTTTTGCTGTGCTTTTTCCAAAGCGGTGCTGATCCACGGATGGGCAATTTTCTCGCCATTCTTTAACCCAAGCTTGGTCAGGATGCCTTCCATACGCTCCGAACCAAAGATGCGCATTAAGTCATCTTCGAGCGAGAGGTAGAAAATCGAGGTGCCGGGATCGCCCTGACGTCCCGAACGGCCGCGTAGCTGGTTATCGATACGGCGGGATTCATGACGCTCGGTGCCGATGACAAACAAGCCACCGGCTTCCCGTGCCTTGACGGCATCGGCGGCGATATCGGCGCGGATTTCTTCAATCTTGCGTAGGCGCTCTTGCTCGTCCGTAATATGGGTCGTTTCCTGTTCCACGCGCATGTCAAAATTGCCACCCATCTGAATGTCGGTTCCGCGACCGGCCATGTTGGTGGCGATGGTCACCGCGCCTGAGCGACCGGCTTGGGCGATAATCTGGGCTTCTTGTTCGTGATAGCGGGCGTTGAGCACATTGTGCCTGATGCCGTGTTTTTTGAAGAGTTCGGACAGAGTTTCGGATTTTTCAATCGAGACCGTGCCAACCAAAACAGGCTGGCCACGCTTTTGGCAATCCTGAATCTTTTTAACGATGGCTTGATATTTTTCGGCCATCGTGCCGTAAATCTCGTCTTCTAGGTCAAGACGTTTGGCCTGTACATTGGTGGGGATCTCGACGGTTTCCAGATTGTAAATCTCGGCAAACTCCGGCGCTTCTGTCATGGCGGTGCCCGTCATGCCTGCGAGCTTGGGATACATGCGGAAATAGTTCTGGAAGGTGATGGAGGCCAGAGTTTGGTTCTCGCGCTGGATCGTCACATGTTCCTTGGCTTCGAGCGCCTGATGCAAGCCATCCGAGAAACGGCGGCCATCCATCATGCGGCCCGTGAACTCGTCAATGATGATGACCTTGTCGCTCTTGACAATATAGTCGACATCGCGCTGAAACATCTTGTGCGCGCGCAGGGCCTGATTGACGTGATGCACGACAGTGATGTTTTGCGCATCATACAGCCCGCCACCGGGGGTAAGTAGTCCCGCTTCACCCAAAAGTTGTTCAATATGTTCGTTGCCCACCTCGGTGAGAGTACAGGTTTTATTCTTTTCGTCCTTGTCGATGTCTTTGTCGGTCAGAAGCGGGATAAGCGCATCAATTTTTAGGTATAGATCCGACGAATCTTCAGCAGGGCCGGAGATGATGAGCGGCGTGCGGGCTTCGTCGATCAAGATACTGTCAACTTCGTCCACGATGGCGTAATTGAAGGGGCGCTGGCACAGCTCGCTAGCTTCAAACTTCATATTGTCGCGTAGATAATCAAAGCCAAACTCGTTATTGGTGCCATAGGTGATGTCGGCATTATAGGCTGTGCGGCGTTGGTCATCGGACAGGCCATGCACAATACAATCTGCCGTCATGCCCAAAAAGCCATAGATTCTCCCCATCCAGCGGCTATCGCGCTTGGCCAGATAATCATTGACGGTGACGACATGCACGCCTTTGCCCGTCAGGGCGTTGAGATAGACGGGCAGGGTGGCCACAAGGGTTTTGCCTTCACCTGTTTTCATTTCAGAAATCTTGCCGGTATGAAGGACGATGCCGCCACGTAGCTGCACATCGAAATGGCGCTGGCCCATCACGCGCTTGGCGGCTTCGCGGACAGTGGCGAAAGCTTCCGGTAACAAATCGTCGAGCGTTTCCCCTTTGCCCAAGCGATCTTTGAACTCGGCGGTCTTAGCTCGCAGCTGGTCATCGCTTAACGCGATAAAAGAAGGCTCCAGCGCATTGATCTGCGCGACGATTGAGTCTTGAGACTTAAGGATTCGGTCATTGTGGGAGCCAAAGAGTTTGCGGGCCAGATTGGTGATCATAGAAAAAACCTCGGTAAAACAAGATGGAATGGGTCATCCATCATGAAAGGAGCGCCGATGCGGCGCTCCATCAGACTTTTACATGGGTATTGCGCCCTTGAAAAGCAAGATATTGGAGGAAAATCTTTGTTAAAGCACTTTGGCCGTATGAAGATTGTGGTATTTTCCTGTAGCCTGAAGACGCAAGAGATGTGAATCGCGCCAAGGAGCTTGCGCACCGAGCGTTTCGGGGCTGCTTTTCTGGACTTGGTCCAGATATTTGGGCACATCGTCGATAAAGAGGCTGGCTCCGACTTTTTTGACTTGCGGTCCTTTGCTTCCGTCGCCCACACCTATAAAAACATTAGGGGTTCTTTGTTGCGCTTGAAGGGTATTCACTGCACGGTGGGCAGATATCCCAACGCGTGCTGTGATAACAGCGAGTGAAAGATCTGGCACAGTATCCTTCTGGGCAGCAATAGCACGCACAATATAGAGTTTGTCGTAAAAGGGGGCAATCGGACCGGAATCGATCGTTTTGTTCCGATTTCGATGTTCCCAACGTCGCGCAGGCATAACGCCTCTGGCCTGTGTGTAGTGGCCATTCTCCACATGTTTTCCTGCTGCACTGTCAAAGGCGATGGCAATGCCCAAGACCCGGTCGTAATCAAACGCAGCAACGACTTCTTGCTTTGGGGCAAGGCTCTGTTCATCAATTGTCTTAGGATTAATATGAACCGCCGGCAGACCTGCATCAAGGAGCGAAATGACTTCTTGCCGCTTTGTGGAAAGGTAAAGATCGCATTTACCACCATTGAGGACATGGCGCTTAAAGGCATCTTTTTTGCCTTTGACGACAAGACCCTGCTCCTGAACAGCGCGTGAACGATCAAGAACGCCATAATGATAAAGACTTTGCATAGCTCGGGCGTAAACAGCGGCTTTTTCATAGGAGAAAAGAGAAACTTGAACGAGAGGGACCTCCCCAGACGCATTAAAGCTCAGCATATCTTTGATAAAAGAAAGCCCCTGTCTGGGGGCAAGGGGGGCGTGGATCTTTTGGCGCATATAAGCAAGGTAGGCGTCAACGCCTTGCTCCTTTTTTACACGCTTTGCGTTGCCGAAATCAAAGAGCGCGTCGAGTGTAATGCCCACATGCAGGATTGGCCTTTCAAGATTGGCAAGGCTCGGTGCGGGCGCAGGAAGAGTGAAAGAAGAAGGCTGAAAAACAAGAGTTTCTGTCGGTGTGCTTTGCATGCCCAACCCTAGACTAAAATGATTCTATGCGGTATCTCTTGTCGCATCCATTTATTCCTTTTGACTCGAAAAGGGAAGAGAGAAAGTAAAAAAATATAAAATTGATTCGTTTGCTAGGTTAAGGTTAACGCGTTCACTTTTAAATGAAAGTAAACAACCTGCTTTATTCCTTTGGCAAAGACAAATCCAAAATTTCTATCAGTGTAAGATTTTGGCGACAGTTTATCGGGGGAAGATGTGGCTGATTGATTTATTTATGCTTGAATGTCGGCACCAGCTCTTCAAGGCGGGCAGTGGCCGCGGCTTCGGTCATCCCAGCCTGAAGCAACGTCGCAAAGCTGTTGAGCGATTGTTGGAGCTGTGGCAGCTCGATGGTTGGCGTTTTAGCCAAACGCACGCCGTCTGCTGCCGAAGGGATCAATTCTTCCTGTGAATCGAACAGCTCCTCATACATTTTCTCTCCGGGACGCAAGCCGGTATAGGTGATATGGATGTCTTCATCGGGTTTATAGCCGGCAAGACGGATCATTTGGCGGGCCAGATCGGCGATTTTGACCGGATGGCCCATATCCAAAACCATAACTTTGCCGCGTTGGTCGCCCGGCTCGATGCCGAGAGCTGAAGCCTGAAGCACAAGCTCGACCGCTTCACGGATTGTCATGAAATAGCGTGTGATGTCGGGGTGTGTGACGGTAATGGGGCCGCCCTTGGCAATTTGGTCTTGAAAGCGCGGTACAACCGACCCTGTGGAGCCTAGCACATTGCCAAAGCGTACGGTCACAAACCGTGAAGAGGGCGACAGCAGGTCAAGCGCCTGAATATACATCTCGGCAAGGCGTTTGGTAGCCCCCATAACATTGGTCGGATTCACGGCCTTGTCGGTTGAGATCATCACCATGGCTTTGACATTGGCCTTGGCCGCGCAGTCGGCAACAAAGCGCGTGCCGATCACATTGGTGAGGATCGCTTCGCGCACGTTGGATTCGGACAAGGGCACATGCTTGATGGCTGCTGCATGGAAAACAAGGTCGGGCTTTTCATCGCGGAAGATTTGGGTCAGGCGGGCCATGTCTCTCACATCGGCGATATAGGCGCATGTGTTGAGAAGGGGGAAGGTTTCGCGTACCTCCATTTCGATCTTGTATAAATTAAATTCGCAAAACTCGACCAGAATCAGGAGAGACGGAGAAAGGGCTGCGATTTGCCTGACAAGCTCTGAGCCAATCGAGCCGCCTGACCCCGTGACAATAACTTTTTGTCCCTTGATCAGCGCGTCGATGGCTGTGCGGTTCAGCTTTGTTTCCGGCCGTCCCAGCAAATCCTCAAGGGCGAGAGGCTGTTCGCGAAAGGCGTTGCCTGATTGTAAATTGTCCTGCAGCTCCGTCAGGGCGGGCAGACGGGCAAGCGTCATGCCCAGCTCCGTGCATTTGTCGAGCAGGGATGTCGTCACGGCGGCATTCATGCGGGCGCCTGAACGTGTCATGACAAGGCGGCTGGGAGCACACCCATGTTCGCGCAGGCTTTCGATGATATCTGATAACTCCTCCGCGGTGCCAAGAACCTCAATACCGTGAACGCGACGGCCCACACGCTTGGCATTTTCGCCGATAATGCCGACAATTTTAAAGGGAGCTTGGGGGTTGCTGCTGACAGCACGAATAAAAAGATCAGCTTCATCACCAGCGCCAAAGAGGAGAATATTGACACGGCCACCACCTGAACGTTCCCACAAAACATTGAGCCGGCGTTCGCGTGAAAGACGCAGGAGTAATCGCGCACCGCCCATACCTGCCATCAGGATAAACCAGACAATGAAGGGGAGCGTGCGAGGAACGCCATCCAGACGCATGATGAAAAAGGACGCCATGGTAAAGGTCACCACGGCGATGGTGACAGCCTTGAGAATCTGCTTAAGGTCCGTCAGGGATGAAAAGGCCCAAATGCCGCGATAGAGATTGCTGAACCAAAACACAACAGCGCAAGTTACGGTAAAAACAGACATACCGGCAAGAATCTGGCTCAAAGACAAATGCATGACATCGTCGCCAAGCCGTAGGTAGAGCGCCAGAATATAAGATGCAGCGGCAACGGTCGTGTCGTGTGCAAAGGCGAGCATATGGCGGTTAAAACGGGGAAGACGGGGGCGCAAAGACATGAAAGAGGTCTATCTGTTTGTTTGGTTTTTTCTTGCACTCAAGCTGAGTCGGGCCAGAAGCGCGAGTACGATACCTACACCAACTAAAGAGCCAAGCCAAGGGCGAGACAACGCCGTTTCGCTGGCGAAAACAAGTCCGATATTGGCAAGGAGAATTGAAAACAGTACTTTTTTCGGGCCCCCTTCGCCCAAGGTAGCGCGTTGATAGAAATGCTGACGATGGGCTTGCCATATCTTTTCGCGTCGTAGGGCGCGGCGGACCAGTGTGATCCCGCTATCGGCCAGATAATATAAAGGGATGAGGAGGGCGGAAAGAAGATGCCCGTCACAGGCTAAACGTAAAAACAGGTATCCCATTAAAAAGCCAAGCGGCACGCTGCCGACATCGCCCATAAAGATTTTGGCGGGGGGCCAGTTGAAAAAAAGGAACCCGCTACAGGCACCAATGATAAAGGCTATGAGGAAATAGTCACCAAAAGGAATATCCAAATGAGCCGATGCAATGACAATCATGACAGCCGAGGCTGTGGTGATGGTCTGTGTGCCAGTAATGCCGTCAATACCATCCATGAAGTTGTACAGGTTCATAAACCACGCCCACCCGAGGACAAGCAAGGCATGGTCGATCCATACGGGAAGGACGCCGCCGAAAAGCAAATTATTATGTCCCAATGCTAACAAACCAATCACGGCGGCAACGAGATGGAAGAAGAGCCGCAAGCTCGCCTTCAACCCCTTTTTGTCGTCAATGAGCGAGATTGTTGCCAGAAGCAAAGTTCCACCGAGTAAATATGCGTTGGGATAGGCAAAAAGGAGTCCGGCCAAGATTACGGCAACTATAGCAAGACCGCCGCCACGGGGGACAGGCACTTTGTGCATGCTGCGTTCGTTGGGGATGTCCATCATTTGCCGTTTGAGCAGGATCTTGCGAACCAGAGCCGTTAAAAGGGCGCTCAGCGCCATAGACGTCAGGATAAAAAAGAGCAAGAGGGCGTCGAACATGTGGGGGCTCAGAATTGTTCAAACCAAGAAAGGGTCCGTTTAAACAGCGTATAAAGCGTATCGCCGTGCGTAAAGCAATGATCGGCGCGGTCGATTTCTTCAAGCTGGCGGGGGCAGGCGAGGGCTTCATATAAAGCCATGCGGACGGGGTTTTCGCTCTGATCGCCAGCCAATATTACCTGAGACGGCGTAGTAATTTTCTTGGCCAGCGCGTCGGCCTTGCTGTCCATTTCTAGCGCTTCGTCATACATGGCCGCGCCCATCAGGACGGAAGTGCCCCAACCGATCGTATAAAAGGGGGTGCCATCCAGTTTCTTGGCTTCCTTTTCCATAAAACCTTTAAACGGTGTGAAAGAGGAGTCCCAGAAACTCAAGGCCGTAGCCAGAGGATTAGCGACAACAAGAGTGAGTCCGCCATAGGAATGTCCGGCGATAAAAAGTTTGTCATAGTTGGGACGGAAATGATCACAGATTTGATTCAGGTCTTGCGCGTGAAGAGCCAGCGTCGTTTCTTCCATCTTGCGGGCATCGTCTTGCGGTCCGTAGTAATTGAAACGCACTACGTCGTAGCCGTTGTTGGAGAAAAAGCGCTTGGCCTCCATATGCATATGCTCGTCCATACAGCCGGTCAGGCCATGAGACAGGATCAAAAGCTTGCGCGTATCAATGGGCGACTGCGTCAGGATTCCATAGATGGTCTTGCCATCCGGTGTAGAAACAGCAAACTCTTTTTCCTGAAGCGGGAGCATAGGCTTATTCGCTTTCGATAAGGCGTTTAAGGTAGCTGGCATAGGGCGTTTCGCCGGATTCATGGGCAATTTTAAGAACCTGTTCTGCATCAATCAAGCCGCGTTTAAAGGCGATTTCTTCGGGGCAGCCGATTTTGATATTCTGGCGCGCTTCGATTAGCCGGACAAACTCCGTCGCACTGGCCAGCGAATCATGTGTGCCTGTGTCAAGCCACGCATAGCCGCGACCCAGACGCATGACCTCGATTTGCTTTTTCGTCAGATAAATTTTGTTGATATCAGTGATCTCAAGTTCGCCGCGCGGCGAAGGTTTGAGGCTTTTGGCAATATCAACAACCTGTTGGTCGTAAAAATACAAACCGGTCAGAACCCAAGAGGAGGGCGGGTTTTTGGGTTTTTCGATAAAATCGACGGGTTGTTTGTGCGCATCGTATTTGATCACGCCATAGCTTTGCGGATTGGCGACGCGATAGGCAAAAACGCTGGAGCCTTTGCTGTTTGTCGCGCCCTGCCTGAGAAGCTCTTCGAGACCCTGACCATAAAACAAATTGTCGCCAAGGATAAGCGCGACTTTGTCGCCGTTGATAAAGGATTCGCCAATGATAAAAGCTTCGGCCAGTCCATTTTGCTGCGGCTGCGGCGCGTAAGAAAGGGAGAGACCCCATTGGCTTCCATCACCTAAGAGCTCCTGAAAAAGGGGGAGGTCGCGTGGTGTGCTGATAATCAGAATGTCCTGAATACCCGCCAGCATGATGGTGCTGAGCGGATAATAAATCATCGGTTTATCATAGACGGGCATCAGCTGTTTGCTGAGCGCACGCGTTGCGGGAAAGAGTCGCGTTCCTGTCCCGCCGGCCAGAATGATGGCTTTTTTGGTCATAGAGTGTGTGGAATCCTGCCGGGAATGGCAAGGAGTCGGAGGGCTTCGTCCAGCCCGGCTTGCCATAAAGGTTGAGGGAGGCCATAGACCGTGCGGATCTTTTGGCAGTCCAAAATGGAATAAGCGGGTCGTGGCGCTGAGTCAATAAACTCTGCACAGACGGTCGCGGTAATCTTGGGGCGTCGGGCGGTATAGGGTGCATAGCGCTCCATCACAGCATTGATAAAATCATAGCGGGAACAAGCAGGCGTGCCACAGTAATGGAAAGTGCCATAGCCTCCGGCTTTTCCGGCCAAAACTTGTGCACCAACGGCACATATTGTGCGGACGACGTCAAGAGCGGCTGTGGGGGCGCTGACGATATCGGTGACAAAACGTAGCTCGTCTTCCCTCTCGATCTTTTCCAGTGCTTTGGTCAGAATATTGTGACCAAACGGCCCAAAGACGGAAGAGATGCGCAAAATCACATGCCACGCTAGTTCGTGGCGCAGCGATTCCTCGGCCATCATTTTGGTTGCGCCGTAAATATTGATGGGGTTCATCGCGGCATCTTCGCGGTAAGGCGTATTCTCGCGTCCGTCAAAGACATAGTCGGTGGACAGATGGATCATGGGGATATCCATGGCCGAACAATGCGCTGCCATTTGGGCCACAGCGCGGAAATTGACGGCCTCGGCCATGTCGCGATTTTTCTCGGCTTCGTCGACATTTGTGATGGCCGCTGCATTGATAATCATGTCAGGGGCAAAGGACAGGATCGCGTTGCGCAAGGCCGCAGGGTCCGTAATGTCGCAGTCTTTTCGTGAAAAGAAACCGATTTCCCACCCGACGGGCGCTTGATTTTGACTTGCGAGATGTTGAATCGTTTGTCCAATTTGCCCGCCAGCGCCAAAAAGCATGATTTTATGATGTGCCATCGATCTTATGCTCCTGTGCCTAAACGTTGGCCTGCATATTTGCGGGCGCGGATGGCATTGCACCAAGGCTGGTTGTTCAGGTACCACGCGATAGTGCTGCGTAGTCCTTCGTCAAACGAGGTTTCGGGTTTCCATCCCAATTCACGGGTTAGTTTGGAAAAGTCCATCGCATAGCGTTCGTCGTGGCCGGGTCTGTCCGTGACAAAAGTGATAAGGTTTCTGTGGGGGCGATACAAAGATTCGGGAAGCATTTCGTCCAGAATATCGCAAATCGAGGTGACAAGATCGATGTTCCGGTGCTCTTGGGCCCCGCCGATATTGTATTTTTCGCCTGTCTGTCCCTGTGTCAGGATTGTGTACAGGGCTTTGGCGTGATCATCGACATAAAGCCAGTCGCGCACATTCTCGCCATGGCCATAAACGGGGATCTTTTCACCGTGGAGTGCTTTGGTTATACATAGGGGGATCAGCTTTTCCGGAAATTGGAGCGGCCCGTAATTGTTCGAGCAATTGCTGATGATGACAGGAAGGCCATAGGTTTTGTGCCAAGCGCGCACCAGATGATCTGCGCAAGCTTTTGTTGCCGCATAGGGAGAATTGGGCGCATAAGCTGTGTCCTCATGAAAAGTTCCCGTTGCGCCAAGAGAGCCGTAAACCTCGTCGGTGGAGACATGCAAGAAACGGAAAGACTTGCGTTTCTCCGGCATGATTTGGGTCAGATAAATACGTGTGGTCTCTAAAAGTGAGAATGTACCCACAACATTGGTGCGCAAAAAGACGCTCGGTGTATCGATGGAGCGATCCACATGTGTTTCAGCGGCAAGGTGGATAAGGCCATCAGGCATCGTTTCCATAAACAGTTCGGACAGACGCGCTGCGTCAGACACGTCCGCATGGACAAAGGTAAAATCAGGATCGCCCTGAAGATTGCCCAAAGATTCACGGCTTCCGGCATAGGTGAGGGCATCTACGCCAATGAGGCGGGCGAGGTTCTCTTTTCTGAGATAGCGGCAAAGAGCCGAACCGATAAAGCCTGCGGCGCCTGTTACGATAAGGGTCTGCATGAAGAAACGCACTCCGTTTGAAGGAGCCCTACGATAGGGGGAAATGGCGGGCAAGTCCAATCAAGACAAAAGAAAAAGCCATCTTAAATCAACCTTGTTGCCTTGATATTACAATATGTTAATGTTTTTTAGGGAAGATCGGGGTTCAGAAAATCGAGAAATAGGGGACAAGATGTCCGAGACTGAGCAAGGCAAGACTCCATCCGTTTCTGTTGTGATGGTTAGTTTTTTTACGGGACCGATTTTGGAAGAGGCTATTACGGCCGTTTTGGCGCAGGGGGACGATGTCGAACTGGTGCTAGTTAATAATGGCAATGAACCTGTTGTTGAGGAATCTCTGAACGCGCGTTTTGCGGAGCACACACATGTGCGGTTGCTTACAGGACAGGGGAATATCGGCTTCAGTCGGGCTTGTAATCTCGGTGCGCGGATGGCGCAGGGAACGCGGTTGCTTTTTTTAGATCCCGATTGCGTGTTGCCGCCGGACACCGTGAAAAAGCTATTATCCCATGAAACACAGGTTAAGCGGCCGTTTCTGTTCGGGGCGCGCCTTCAAGATGAACGGGGGAAAGATCACGCTTATGCGCGCCAAATCTTGCCAACACCGCGCACGATGCTGGTTTCCTTTTTCCATCTCTCCCACTTGTTTCCCAAGGTTCGGTTGAATTATCGACAGGTGCCGATACCAGCCGAAAGAGAGGTTGTCCCGGCGATTTCAAGTTCTTTTATGTATATATATCGAGATGATTATACCCGTATGGGAGGGCTTGATGAAGGGTATTTTCTGTTTGGTTCGGCCTTGGACTTTTGTATCAAATTCCAGCGACGCAATGGAAAGACCTATTTCCTGCCGGACATCGTTGTAAAACATATTGGTTCGACCAGTGCTGTGCACAGTCGTTTTGTCGCCCGGAAAAAAGTTTTGGGAATGGTGCGCTATTACCATGAAGCGTTTGGCATGCTTTATCCCCAGCCGCTTTTGTGGACTGTGGATGCGCTTTTATGGATGAAGTTCCTTGTACGGGATGTCCTTCTCAGCAGGTTCAAGGAAACAGACGCCTATCACAAATTCGCAGCGACCAGACAGTATGCGATGGTTAAGACTATCGTCGATAAAGGGGTTAAGCAGGCCTCGAGCGGCTTGATTCAGGCCCAAGAGGCGGCGTATAGCCAAATGGAAAAGCGGCGGATCCAAAAGGGTGGTAAATAAATACCACACCACATTTTGTGCCGTTTTCTGCGCTTTTTCGTTGACTCGTATCTCTTTAAACTTGTAGAAAGCCTTTCTCGAGCCCGTGGGGCCGCGTGGCGGCCGGGGCACCTATGGTTGCATGAAAGGTATTCTGCATGTCTGGAAATACACGAGTTGGGCAAAGCGTTCAGAGCAAGAGCTTTGCCGCGAAGCACAGCGAAGAAAATAAAGGCTGGGTTTTGTATGACGCCGAGGGCGTCATTTTGGGTCGTTTGGCGGCCGAGATTGCGATGGTTTTGCGCGGCAAGAAAAAGCCGACCTTTACGCCGTCTGTCGATTGCGGGGATAACGTGATCGTTATTAATGCCGACAAGGTTGCAATGACGGGCAAGAAAGCTACCGACAAGCTCTTTTTCTATCACACAGGTTATGTCGGCGGGATCAAGGAGCGTACGCGTGCGGCCATTCTGGCTGGCAATCACCCGGAACGCGTGATTGAAAAGGCTGTTGAGCGCATGTTACCGCGTGGTCCGTTGGGCCGTCGTCAGCTTGGCAATCTTAAGGTTTATGCGGGCGCTGAGCATCCGCACGCTGCCCAAAATCCGGTGAAGGTTGACTTCGCTGCCGCCAATTCCAAGAACAAGAGGGTTAAGTAATGGCTACGACTCGTAAATCTTCCCTGACGGGAATCAAAGCCGCTGTCAAAGAAGCAGCGGCAGCGCCAGTGGTTGAAGCCAAGGCGACGGAAACAGTTGCGACGGAAGCACCCAAGTATGAGCGCAAGGTTGATGATCTGGGGCGTTCTTATGCTACAGGCCGTCGTAAGGACGCCACGGCGCGCGCTTGGATTATGCCGGGCAAGGGCAAGATCATCGTCAATGGCAAGGATGTGACAAAGTATTTTGCCCGTTCTGTCCTTCAAATGATCGTGAACCAGCCTTTCGCGGTTGCGGATCGTGTAGGTCAGTTTGATGTGAACTGCCTTGTTGAAGGCGGCGGTCTATCAGGTCAGGCTGGTGCTGTGAAGCATGCGATTTCTAAGGCTTTGACCCTTTATGAACCGGGCCTGCGCAAGGTTCTCAAGGCAGCAGGGTTCCTGACGCGTGATCCGCGTGTGGTCGAACGTAAAAAGTCCGGTCGCCCCAAAGCGCGCAAGAAGTTCCAGTTCTCGAAGCGTTAATTGCCTTCGGGTTTACACGAAAAGAAAAGGGGGAGTTTTTACTCCCCCTTTTTTTGCTCTATTCGCTTTCTAAACCGGTGCAGCGTCAGGTCTCTTGGCTCGCCGTCTGGCGGGGTTAAGTTTACTGTCACGTGGGCGAGGTTTGGGATCTCTTTTGTCCCTAATCGGAGCTTGGGGATTGAGCTGGTTATATAAGGCTAGTTGTCGAGGTGTCATTTTGAGAACAATGGGGCCGATTAACCCATTCTCATCTGTACTCGCATTGCGGATAGTGATGGTTACAGTCTGCGGCGCTTTGCTCTCTTTGTTGGCAGAGAGAGGAGGCTGCGTACGTTGTGGGCCATTTTTGGATTGGGCGAGGGTTTGTTCGTGCGTCTTTCTTTTTCGGGCCGCAGCTTTTTCGGCAGCCGTCTGGAATCGAGATTTATCGACGTTCACTTTCTTTGCCATGATTCACCCCCGCAATAACAGTAAGTCAAATCAGCTTAACTCTAAGATCATAAAGTAGAAGGATTACCAAAAGGTTTCAATAGAAAAGAATAGTTTCAGACGCGTCTGAGCAATGAAATTTCCCTATTTATAGCCTCGTTGACGGTTTCGGGCGTAATGGCACCCATTTCTTCGCTGCCAAAATCCTGAGCACAAATTGTCTTGCCATGGGAGACAAGCGGCGCAAGCTTGGCTGCCGAAGTGGGGCCAAACAGGCTAATCAGCGGGCAATCGATGGCGGCCAGCATATGGCCTGTCCCGCTATCGTTGCTGACAGCCAGATCGAGGCAGGCGGCGACGGCAAGCGTATGCTCGACCTTGATCTCGCGCGTTCCCCAGATGTCGTGGGCTTGGAGGGGAAAGACGGCCTCCGGCACACTACGAAACAGGCGGTCATAGAGCTCCATTTCCTGTGGCCCCAGAATGAAGACAGGAATCCGGTTCATACGAGCCTGCCATTGGGCAACTTTTTCGAAATTCTCGATCGGCCAGCGTTTCACTTCGTTGCCAGCACCGGGGGCAAAGCCGATATAGATTTGGTCTTCGGGCAGGATTCGTCGCGCCTTGGCCATCAGGGTAGAGGCAACAGGCAAGCGTCCCGTCACGGGCGGTATATAACCGGCGGCCAACTCAACAAGCTGCAGGAGGCTGTCAACGAGCCTTTCGGGCCTTGGCGCAAAGAGAGGCGGGCGCCGATCCGAGAATAGATGATGAAAAGCAAGCGAAAGGAACATGTCGTGAGGAAGGGTTAGGCGCGAGGCAAGGGCTTGCTTCCATCGCCCCCTTGTATCGATCACGAGATCAAAAGGCGGGGGGGTCTTACCCGATCCCTTGGACAACCATTCCGGTTGTTCATGGATTTCATCGAGCAGAGGGCTCACCGTTTCTTTTAAGATCGTGCTGTAAACTGTTGATCCTTGAGTAGTTACCCAATGAATGCGAGCTTTCGGCCAGACAGCGCGCAGGGCGCGCAGGAAGGGGATTTTGATGAGTCCGTCGCCGATCAATTCGCGGCCGGAAAGAACGGCAATCTGTTTTGCGGGAAAGAGGGGTTGTGTCTGGCTCATTCTCTGCCTCGTTCAGGCTCTTGGGCTTGAAATTAACGGTTAAACTTCCCATCTGGGTCAGGATAGGCTAACAAGAAATGGTTATAAAGACGTCAATGCTCTCTGGTGCAAGATAAAGTGGGAAAAAACGATGCCGCAAGATGAAATGAATGAAAAAGTGGTTCCTTTAAAGCCTCAAGCGCAGGAGGGGCAAGGGGATAATCCTGAAGCTCAGGCCGAGACATCGGTTGATGCGGCTGAAGATGCCTTGGGTTCGGCGCAAAAGGAGATTGATGCGCTGAAGGATCAGATCCTGCGGGCCATGGCAGAGACGGAAAACACGCGCCGCCGCATGAAAAAAGAGAATGAGGATGCCCAGAAATATGCCATGGCGTCGTTTGCCAAGGAGATGTTGGTCGTTGCTGATAATTTTCGTCGCGCGCTGGAGGCGATTCCGCGAGACGATGCCTCAAGCGAGACGATGAAAAATCTTATTGCGGGGGTGGAGGCAACCGAACGTCAGCTTCTTGCAAGTTTTGAAAAGTTTGGAATCAAAAAAATCAGTCCGTTGGGCCAGCTTTTTGATCCGAATTATCATCAAGTCATGATGGAGCAGGAGGATTTGGGCAAGCCAGCGGGGACAGTCCTGCATGTGCTGCAAGACGGGTACATGATCCATGACCGCCTGTTGCGTGAGGCGATGGTTGTTGTCGCCAAAGGCGGCGCGCCTGCGCGTAAAGTTGATACGCAGGCCTAACAAAAAGAAGAACCCCCATATAGGAAACGAAAACTCTTTCGTCTTATATGCGGGCTTGGTGGAACGTGCGGACTTCTTCCGAGGATATTTTTCAAAACCCTGAGCAAAAGGACTTTTTCTTGCACTTTAGGGGTAGTCCTTTATGTTCCTAAGATACCTGCTTTCTTCACGAGATGACGTCTATGTTCCTTTCCCCCCAAGACCGTGTTTTCCAGATTGAAGTGACAACCCAGTGTAATTTGAAATGCGCGGGGTGTTTTCGGACGGTCTCTGTGGCCAACGGAAAGTGGGAGTCACGCCACATTGATGTGGAGGTCTTTCGCACAGCTATTGAACAGACGCGTCCGGCACAGGCCATCATCCTGCAGGGGATTGGCGAGCCGACGTTGCACCCGCATCTGCCGGAGTTGATCAAGATCGCGCATGACAGCGGCAAGTTCCAAACGATCAGCTTCTATACCAACGGCCTTGCGCGCAGCATCGATTACTATGATACGCTGAAAGCAAATGGCCTGAATATGCTGACCGTCTCGGTGGATTCTCTGACGCAGCCCGTCGCGGATCAATGCCGCTTTGGCACGGATGTCGGCAAGCTTCTGCAACGGATGGTCGAGCTGTATTACACCTTTGCGCCGAATATCCAGTTTTCGTTGGTCCTTAGCCGCAAGAATGCCGATGATGCCTTTAACACTTTTCGTATCTTGAACGAGATCGCCAAGACGGGGCAGGAGCCGCTCGTCGTCATGGTTCAACGCATGATCATGATGAGCAAAGACCTTGCGGCGGATTATGAGATGCGGCCTGAGGATCTCGCGGTGTTTCAGGACAAGATCCGGCTTCATGAAGGGGCTTTCCCCCATCTTCGGCTTGGTCTGTGCGGTGTGCTGCAACCGGCATGTGCGGCACAGTCGTCATGCGTTCAGACGTCCACTGCACAAGAAACGAAAGGGCCGCCCCTGTGCGACAAACCCTATTATGATCGCTATGTTACGCTGGATGGCGAGCTTGCGCCCTGTTGCGTGTTGATCGACGGGGCAGAGTGGGGGCATACGCGCCTTGATGCCCCTTTGGCGGAGCTTCTGGCTCGCCCCGCCATTACCGAATGGTTTGCGCGTTATGCGACACAGGGGCACAAAGGGTGCAAGGCGTGCAGCTTGATGTCGGCGCTGCCTGCCGACGTTGCGCAGCGCGTGCGCGCTTCGTGTGCAACGGGCTCTCCCGAACCTGAAGCGGCCTAAGGTTGGAAGCGGCTTTAGGGATGTGGTGCGTTGGTTTCCACGGCGCCCGCGTTCATGGTCTTTGCTGGCAGGGCAGGCTGCTTTGCCTGAGCCATCAAATCGACACCAAGTGACTTTCCCATCACCCGCGCCATTTCTTCGATCGTGCGCGGCGAAAACTCACCGTCTTCCATCGGGGCAAGCGTGATCGGGCAGTTTGGATCTTCCTTCCCATCGGCTGTAATGCAATTCAAGCGATAGATGGCTGTCGTACCGTCTAATCGTTCGCGGGACAGTTTAAAGCTCTTTTCCTCTCTCGTACCAAGATCGGAAAAAGACAAGGTTGGTTTGGCGTTATGTACCCATGAGGCAAAGCTATAGTTCGGATCGGCCTTCGTTATCATGCGCCCCAGTCCGCACAGGATTGTATCCAAATACCTGCGAGTTTCGCGGGCTATAGCGGCTTGCCTTTGGGTATGGGCGCTTCGGTGAAGCAGTTCGAACTGGTTTGGTTTGCGGGTTCTGCGGGACATCCTATCAATCCTTGGTTTTTGTCTTGTTCTTGTGGTCCTCTGGGCCGGAAAGCGGGACCATACGCAAGCACGCGCCCAAAATAAAGTGTTTCATAGCCCTTTTACTTGCGCGGGATAGGGTGGGGGCCTTGTATGTGCTTATGTTTTTCCCCCTTGCGCAAATGGGGGGCAGTAAAAAAGGGGGGCAAAAGAGCTCAAAGGGCAAAATTTGGGCTTGTATTTCATGCCAAGCCTTGTATTTTACCGCTTCGCGCTGCTGCAGATTGCGGCGGACGACGACCTTAACGTGTGGGGCCATAGCTCAGCTGGGAGAGCGCAACAATGGCATTGTTGAGGTCAGGGGTTCGATCCCCCTTGGCTCCACCAGTCTTCGCTTGCCGCGCTTGCTACGCCTCGGCAAGCCCGAAAATCTCAATCTATGAAGTATGTCTACATCCTCTCTTCGCAAGAGGCTGAACATTTTTGCGTCGGCGTAACGGACGATCTCAAAGCGCGTCTGAAAAAATATAATTCGGCGAAGTTCCCCATACTTCGAAATATCGGCCTTGGACTTTGAAAACCTATGTTGTTTTTTCTGATATTGACCAAGCCTTCGCTTTTGAGAAATATCTCAAATCCCATTCGGGATGGGCTTTTGCAAAGAAGAGGTTATAGAAAAACAGAAGAAAGGAGTAAACATGGCAACGCCTGTTAGTAAATGGCTCGATAATATGCGGACATTTTGGATCGAGAAACAACCGGATCGAATTGCCGAAATTCTTGCCCCTTCGCTTGAATATTATGAGGATCCTTTTAAGCCACCGCTGACAACGGTTGGGGCTGTTGTTTCCGCTTGGCAAGAAATAAAAGGACAAGAGATAGAGTTTGTCGAGATAGAGCTTCTTCATGAAAGCGCCGAGGGAATCGGAACAGCAATTTGGCGATTCAAAACGAAAGATTCCCCTGAACATATTGGCTGTTATTTTATAAAAATTGATAAGAAAGGCAAATGTGTATACTTTCGGCAATTCTGGAATTCAAAGAGGCTCTCCCCTAATGTTAATTGATGAGAAAACACAAAATATGAATCCAAAGAAACCTACAGAGCAAAACTGCGTTCGGTTACCTCATGAAGAAGATTCTGTTTGGGAATACGCGGGTTTTTTGTGGAGAGCTTTGTCTAGAACAATAGATTTGGTTATACTTTTGGCCTTAAATGCATTGCTTGTTTGGGCAACGTACCATATCCTTAGAGAATCCCAATTCCTTCCCCCTGTTTCCTTGCGCGCAATTTTCGGCACGATAGCACTGGTTAGTATTCAGTTTCTGATTGTACTCTGGCTATACACCGGATGTTTGGAAAGCTCTGCATGGCAAGGAACTCTCGGCATGAAGCTATGCGGCCTCATTGTTGTCGATGAACAAGGCAGGCCCATTACTTTTGGCCGGTCCTCCTGTCGATTCTTTCTTGGAGCCTTCGCGCAAGAGCCTGGAACACTGAATGCGGCTCTCGTTGTTTTGACAAAGCAGAAACAGGATTTAGAGGACATGGTGTCTGAGACCCTTGTTTTGAGACGGAAAGACTAAAACATTTCCGCAATTTCTCTGTCATAGCCGAAGCAAGACTCAATAAAAAAGGGAGAGACGTTCTCCCCACCTTCGGGGCGAAGATGGGCAGGTTGCTTCGCAAGCTACGCCTCGGCAAGCCGAGTACCAAGAAGACGAAGTAAGCAAAGACTGTCGCGGCGTAGTTCCAGAGGAACGCAGCCGGACTGGTCCCACAAAATCCGGAATAGTATAATGGCGAAGATGGGCACTTGACGCTTGCGCGAGCGATAATTTTTCTGAAAACCAAGCATTGAGGAACTTATCTGCGGGAAGATTTGTTGCCTCAGCTAACTGGCTCTGTCATTAATTAATTTTATTCAAGCCAAACTGTGTTTTCCATTTTGGAGAGAATTTCATAACTGCGGGGTGCTTGCAAAATTTTTTGATGTCTATCTCGTCTATACGAGGAGGACAATCCTTTCTATGCTGAAGACGAACATAGTCATGTGGAGACATGCTTCTTCGGATTTTAATATCATTGAAGATTTCCTCCTCTATAGCTTTGTCCCCAATTTTTGATATATCCTCTTCAATAATTTTGGCGGGCAACCCGTCCAAAAACACTTTCTCAAAGGGAGCAACAGAGATTTCTAAGAATTTTTTTATCCAGTCATTTTGTGCATTAATTTCACCTATGAATGCCTGTGCTCCTATTTCCTTAACACAGTGGGCCACTTGACCTATATGCCCAGCAATTTCATGAAGTTTATTCCAGCGTAAAATAACTGGACAATCTAGCAAGCGTTCGTCAATTTTAAAAAAATACTCCTGACCGGTTCTTTGAAAGTGCCCCTCCCAATTTGCCTGTGCTCCATATTCGATGCTTCGCTTAAGAGGTACAAGGTTCCTATCATTGTAATACATGTCTTTTAACAAGAGCTGGATGTCACTCGGGTACCCCAAGATAAGATTATCAAACAGTCTATCCGTACGGTGACAAACCTCCTGCGAAGAAGCAGAGAAGCCAAGATTTGAAAAATCTCTTGGCGCGGGCAAGAAGAGACGATGTGTTAAAGGAACATTATCTTGTTGTGTAGTTTCTTTCAAAAAAGCTCTAGCAACATCAGGCACGCCTAAAACAACTGTCACTGCGCCCAACATCCCCATTTCTTGGAGAAAACATCGTCTCGATATTTTTATGCTCTGAGACATTTATTTCACACATACCGTAAAAGTCTTTTGAGATCTAATATGCTCAAATCGAATGATGGTCGTTCTTGAACCAAACCATGACTTGTAAGCAGCTTATAGGCTTTTATCAGAGATTTCCATTCCTTTCATTACTTTCATAAAAACACTAAAAATTAATATTCACAAAATGGGTGTAGTCAATGGCAAGCGTTTTGCCGAGCTTTTCATTGAGCGTTTCCGCTTTTTTCTTTTTGCCGCTGGCCAAATCGGGGCCAGTGCTGTCCGTTTCAATCACAACTTCCGGCAGGATTTTTTGAACATCCTGAGCCATCATGCCGAAGTCATAGTTCTTGTTTATTTTTCCTTGTTCACTATCTGGATGCCAATGGAAGCGTTTCGGTTCAAGTTTATTGATGAGACTCATGGCTGAATCTTTGCTGATGGGCGCGATATCTGTCTTCAGCCGTTTATCCGAAGTATAAGTTGTGCCGTTGACATTAAGAGAGGCCCCCGCGCCGTCGGTTGGCTTGAGCACGAGATTGATGCCTGGGTTCTTGCCCGTATTGAGGTCACACGACGGCAGAAGTAACCAACACAAAACCGATCAGACGCACGGCAGCGCCACGCGTTACAACAGGCAGACGCGGATGGATCAGCCGATGAACCCAGCTATAGCTTTTGTCTACTTGGTCGCAAAAATGCAACATCTCTATCTTTTTGATTCCGCGTCTACGCAAAAAGCTTGGAACCCAAGGACGCTCAAGTCCCAGTGCAAGTTGAAGCCCGACCAAGGCCAAAGGAAAACCGAAAATGATCGACAACAAAGGCAGGGGTAGAGGAATAAGATTCAGGAGATTCAGTGTTAAAAGAAGCAAGCCATAGCTTCGGCGGCCTAGCCCCCTAGAAAAAGCATCTATGCTGATTCTCTCACCGGTCGTAGCGTGCGCGATGTCCCGAAGGGCATCAAGAACAGATTTTGGCTTTTCGCCGTTCACTCTCAAACGCATCAAGTTTTCTTTTGAAAGACGTTCCGGTTGTATGGCTTATTGATAGGCCAAAACACCCACACTGACCAGACCAACAGTAGCCCAGCCCAAACAGTCCAGATATTTGTGCAGGGTTGCTTCCATTATCTCGGACATCTTTTATGTGCTTGATTGTGCCCCAGTTTGGTGTGGATGTGTGCTCTCGATTGTAGCCCATTTTCTTTTTGTTGCGAACACATCGCAACCAATCGATTTTATAACGCATTACATAATCGCTGTGCCTAAATGGGGGTTTCTGATGGAATTTAGTCTTATTCATCTATATAACGTCTACTTCTGCGATGTTATCCAAAGTGGTCCTGAATGAAAATGATTTCTAATTTTTTCGCATCAAAGACAGCCCCGGGCATAGCGCTGTGTATTGCCGCAATTATGGCGCTTATTGCAGCTAATTCTCCCTTAAGTGAGTATTATGCCGGATTCAAAAACATACCTGTTGTTTTTCAGGCCGGTGAATTTGTCATAGATAAACCCCTACTGCTCTGGATCAATGACGGGTTAATGGCCATTTTCTTTCTTGTTGTTGGCATGGAAATTAAAAGAGAATTGATTGAAGGCCATCTTTCTTCGCCTTCCAAAGCCATTTTGCCAGCACTCGCTGCCTTGGGGGGGATGGTGGCACCGGCCATTATATACGCCTTTATAAACTGGCATGATCCTGTGACGGTACGCGGCTGGGCTATTCCTGCCGCAACAGACATTGCCTTCGCTTTGGGTATCATCTTATTGTTTGGGAACCTCGTCCCGAACGGATTAAAGGTTTGCCTTGTCGCTATCGCAATCATAGATGACTTGCTGGCTGTAATCATTATCGCACTGTTCTATACAGCTCATATATCAATCTATTCCCTCATTTTAGCTGGGATTGGACTTATGATTGCCGCACTAATGGGGCGCTATAAAGTTGCTGCCGTAGGTCCATATGTTGTCGTAGGTTTATTTATCTGGGCCTGTGTTTTGAAGTCGGGTGTACATGCGACTTTGGCAGGTGCCGCGCTTGGTCTTTTGATCCCAGTGGAAGCTGCGAATAGAAAATCCCCGCTGAAGGATATGGAGCATGCATTGCATCCATGGGTCGCCTTTCTCATTATACCGACATTCGCATTTGCCAATGCGGGGATATCTTTTAAAGGGATAACTCTTGAAACATTTCTTGAACCGATTACGCTTGGGATCATGCTTGGATTATTCTTCGGAAAACAAGTCGGTATTATGGCTGTCACGGCATTGGTTTATAAGCTGAAGATATGCCCCCTTCCAGCTGGGGTGAGTTGGGGGCAGTTTTATGGCATGGCTTTGCTGACAGGCATAGGCTTTACTATGAGCCTTTTTATAGGAACCCTCGCATTTACAGATATATCCTTCGCAATGCCAGTAAGGCTTGGAGTCATGAGTGGATCTCTATTGTCAATTATAGCTGGAATAAGTGTTTTATTACTAGCTACCAAAAAACCACGTCAAACCTCCCTAAGTGCAGACAGTGAGAACATTTCCGTTGGTTGCCATTAAGAAAATCTAGGCCTGTTGCGCAAGAAACAACGCGCATCAACTTGTTGAGATTTGCTGTGAGAAAGTGTGGCTACACAATAAAAAAGTTCAGGAAGGGGAGGTAGATTTGAACTGAAGACCTTCAGGTTATGAGACAACCAGCATTGAGGGTGGGGCGTTGCAGAATGAGGCGTACATTCAGTTTATTCGTCTAAGCTCTTGCATTCGGCAACTCATTAGTCAATGTAATCGGGCGATATTCTAGGAAACGGCAAAATTATTATAGTCACAACCTTGGGAGAAGAAAAATGGTCACAGGTTTAATCCCCTTTCTGTTCGATTTTCCAGTCTTTGGGGATGGGGGTAACTTGGGGGTAACAGCCCGATTCGCGTAATCAGTAACATTCAGATAAATAAGTATAAATATTGCTCTTTACATCCCCCTTGGCCCACCAGTCTTCTCTTGCTTCGCAAGCTACGTTTCGGCAAGCCCGATAATCTGAGCCTATGAAGTATGTCTACATCCTCTCTTCGCAAGAGGCTGAACATTTTTACGTCGGCGTAACGGACGATCTCAAAGCGCGTCTGAAAAACATAACGCTGGCGAAGTTCCCCATACTTCGAAATATCGGCCTTGGACTTTGAAAACATACATTGCCTTCTTTGATGAAGAAAAGGCTTTTGCTTTTGAGAAATATCTCAAATCCCATTCGGGACGGGCTTTTGCAAAGAAGAGGTTATAGCTTAGGGCGATGAGAAAATGGATTGGATATTGGCGCATGGTTCACGGTGTTCAAGAACGACAAGCGGGCCATCTTCTCGGCGGCAGGTCATGCGCAAAAGACCGCCGATCATCTGCACGGGCTACAGCTGAAGTTATAATAAAGGACGGAAGCTAGGGCTTCTTTGACAACAAACGATCCTCAATGGCTTTGAGTCTTGCTTTCAGCTCTTTGTTTTCAGCCTCAAGTTTTGCAACGCGCTCATTAACGCCCGTCAACTCTTTGGCCAATTCCTTCAATTCTTTCGCCACTTCCTGCAAACCAGCGATGAGCCATGGGACAAAACGCGTATAATCGATAGCAAGCGTTTTGCCGAGCTTTTCATTGAGTGTTTCCGGTTTTTTCTTTTTACCGTCAGCCGAACCAGG
>JAVEZQ010000008.1:0-79336 GCA_034002905.1 Alphaproteobacteria bacterium | reverse complement strand
TGGAGCGGGTGACGAGGCTCGAACTCGCGACCCCGACCTTGGCAAGGTCGTGCTCTACCACTGAGCTACACCCGCATCCTCAAGAAAGTGGAGCCGATCATACCGTTCCTTTTCGACTTTGCAAGTGTTTATAAGCCCCTATTTGCACTTTTTTTCAACTATAACGCCTTCAAATGCCTATCTATTGCCAAATTTACCTTTTTTCGGCAGGATGAGGGCCCCAGCAAAAGAAGGACAAGGACTTATGCAATCGCTTTCACTTTCAGGTGCAGAAACGCCGTCAACGCCATTGAATGGCGCTCCCCTAGATGTAACGCTTGCCAATTTTAAAGAGGCCGTAATTGAGGCCTCACAGAGTTCTATTGTCCTTCTGGATTTTTGGGCACCATGGTGTGGCCCGTGCAAGCAGCTCGGCCCCCTGCTTGAAAAAGTCGTCGGGCAGACTGGTGGCGCAGTAAAACTGACCAAGGTCAATATCGACCAAGAGCCCCAGATCGCGCAGCAGATGCACGTGCAATCCGTTCCCGCTGTCTTTGCTTTCTGGCAGGGACAGCCCGTTGACGGGTTTATGGGCGCGATCCCTGAATCCCAACTCAAGCAATGGATTGCGCAGCTCGTTCAGGTTACAGGGGCCAAAGGCGAAACCGATGATGCGGCTGGAATTGAACTCGCGCTTGATCACGCGCAAGAGTGTTTTGATAATGGCGATATCGTCACAGCGAAATCTATTTACGAAGACCTTGCCGCCGAGTTCCCCCAGAAACCGGAGCCACACGCCGGAACGCTCAAATGCCTGATCGCCCAAGGTGAACTTGAAGCCGCGCAAAGCTACTTCGACACCCTTGATCCTAAGCTGGCTCGGGATAAGACTATTGAAGCGCAAAAGTCAGCATTGGAATTGGCGCTGCAGGCCGCATCACTCTCAGGTGATACGCAAAGCCTTCAAAAAGCTATCGAGGCCAATCCGAATGACCATCAAGCCCGCTATGATCTGGCGCTCGTCCTTGTCGGGGCAGGACAGCATGCTCAGGCCCTTGAAGAGCTTTTGGACATCGTGCGCCGCGATCGCAAATGGAATGACGAGGCCGCTCGCCTGCAAATCCTCAAGATTTTCGAAGCGCTTGGCCCGATGCACGAGATCACCGTCGAGGCACGCAAGAAGTTGTCATCCATTTTGTTTGCGTAAGCATACGAAAACTCAACGACAGGTTATGATAGAAATGTTGTATGAACTCCCGCCATCCGCCTTTGCTCGCGAAGCGAGCTGCGGCGAGACAAGTCACGGGAGTGACATGAAAGCTGAAAGATAACGCCATGGAACAACCCATTCGCAAAGCCTCGCCAAAACTTTTGGAAATATTGGTCTGTCCGGTTTGTCAGGGGCCGCTGCGTTACGATGCTGAGAAGCAGGAATTAATCAGCACACAAGCTTCCCTCGCCTACCCCATCCGCGAAGGCATTCCCATTATGCTGCCCGATGAGGCAAGGAAGTTGTAACCGTTAGCCAGCTTTCTTGCCTTGCTGCTTGGGTGCGGGGGCGGATTTCTTGTCGCCCTCTTCCGCTTCGTCTTCGTCTTTAGCGACATCGACGACACTGCTGAGCGCTTGCTCCGCATCGCTTTCTTTGCGCTCTGATGGGGAGCGCGTGATCTCTTCGCACATCAAAGTCATCGCGGCAGTGGCCAAACCGAACAACGCTAAAGCCTTGTCGCTGGAAAAAGAACTGTCCGAGTTCATCAAAGGATTGCGATAATGCTCCTTGATCTGCGCAAGCATCTGCAACAAGCGCTTATCTGGGCGATAGGCATTGGCTTCGTCATCCGCCAGAACAGCCAGACGCTTCAGATAGATGGCATAGCTGCGCTCGTTGCGCGCTACGTCCTGTCCTGAAAACTTTTCGTAATACATTTTGAGAACGATCTCGACCGCCCGCAAGAGATGCATGGTCGCCGCCGTACTCAGACCAAAGGCAAGCGAGCGACCCGCCATATCAAACTCATGCAGCGAACTTTCGGGAATAATCTTGCGCAATGTGCCCGAAAAGCAGTTACGCGCATTCTCGATAAGATCATAGGTCGAATAGATCCCGCACTTGCTGACGAGATAAATCGGCGCGCGGTTCAATTCAGCGGCCAAAGCATGCTCAAACTTCTCAAGCATATTGGCGATAATTGCCATCTCTTGTGCATCAATGCGATCTTCGCCCGTTGGCTTGCGCAATTGTTTTGTATTGGGATCAATGTAATAGCGATTGAAAATCGCTCCCATCTTATTGAGAAGCTTGGTTGCCTCCGCCTTAGAGGACTCTAGCGCGAAAACCTCGCCCTTGATCCAGCTGTCGAGACTATTCTGCGCCTCCGTCAAAGGCGTGAACATGTCGACAATGCGTCCCTGAGCCGTACCACGGAATAAGCCGTTCAGCTTGGCGGCGAGCTCATAAAAACGATAAGAGTCCAAATGCTTCATTCTTCTTCACTTTGCTAGTTGAAAGGGGCACACGACGAATCATAGCGACAGACTAGCGCTAAATCATGGCTAAACTACGCCACAGGATATCACTTGCGTCAACGCATCATTATGGTTAACATCTTGGTTTTCCGGTGATATCCACCCTTTTTTCGTTGCGCTTTTGGATGGCCGTGCCATCTATAAGGGGAACTTTTCGACTCGTACCGGTATATGGCCAAAGCAACCTCTCACTATGTCTGCCAAACCTGTGGCGCTTCATTCCCCAAATGGGGTGGAAAATGCGAAGCGTGCGGCGCATGGAACAGCCTTGTTCAAGAAGCTGTTCAGGCTGGACCGCCCAAGGGCCTTGGTCAATCAGGCAAAGGCAAGCTCAAAGGAACGCCCATCGCTTTTGTCCCCCTACGCGGCGAACGTAAAATGTTGCCGCGCCATCTTTCCAATATTAAGGAATTTGATCGCGTTGTGGGCGGCGGTCTGGTGCCCGGCTCGGCCACGCTCGTTGGCGGCGATCCGGGAATTGGCAAGTCAACACTCCTACTCCAGATAGTCTGCAAGCTCGCCTCAACCGTTTCCGTTGCCTACATCTCTGGCGAAGAAGCCATTGATCAAGTGAGGCTACGCGCCGAAAGGCTTGGCGTCGCCGATGTTTCCTGTGCGCTCGCCAGCGCGACCTCTGTGCGGGATATCGTAGCCTCGATCGATCACGATGAAGCGCCTCGCGTTCTCATCATCGACTCCATTCAGACCATGTATGTCGATACAATCGATAGTGCGCCCGGCACCGTCGCCCAAGTGCGCACCTCGGCACAAGAAATTATCCGCGCTTGCAAGAAACGGGATATCGCCGTGATCCTTGTCGGCCATGTTACAAAAGAGGGAACGATCGCAGGCCCGCGCGTTCTGGAACATATGGTCGATACCGTCCTTTATCTTGAAGGCGAGCGCGGCCACCAATTCCGCATCCTGCGCGCCGTCAAAAACCGCTTTGGCCCCACGGACGAGATCGGCGTCTTCGAGATGCAAGAGCAAGGGCTGGCCGAAGTCCATAATCCGTCCGCCCTCTTTTTGGCGGATCGCCATGGTGATACCTCCGGCGCTGCCGTCTTTGCGGGCCTTGAAGGGACACGCCCCGTCCTCGTTGAGATCCAAGCCCTTGTCGCCCCGACATCTTACGGAACACCGCGCCGCGCCGTCATTGGATGGGATACCGGACGCTTGGCCATGGTTCTGGCCGTTCTTGAAGCCCGCTGCGGCGTGGTTTTCGGGACAAATGACGTTTATTTAAATGTGGCAGGCGGTCTTAGGGTCACAGAACCCGCCGCCGATTTGGCTGTCGCTGCTGCCCTTTTGTCCGCCCTGACAGGCGTTCCTGTCCCCAGTGAAGCCGTGATTTTTGGCGAAATCGGCCTTTCCGGCGAAGTCCGGCGCGTCGCCCAGCCAAACTTAAGGCTCAAAGAAGCCGCCAAATTGGGCTTCACGCAGGCCATTTTGCCCAAAACTGACAAAAAAATGATCATAAACGGCGGACAAGATGTCACAAGAGTCGAAATTCAAAGGCTGAAAGACCTTCTTCCCCTTTTCCAAAAGGAGAAAAAGTGAGATTTTCGGCTTGAAAGTAAAAGGCCAGAAGAAGCACATTACCACCTTGCCGTGTTTTGTGCTAAACCACCACCTTTCCAGCGAGCGGATCCATGGAACAACAAAGCAGCATCAATATCTTCGATATGTTCGTCGTCGGCGTCCTTCTAGCCTCTGGCATCTTTGCCTTCCGGCGAGGCCTCCTCGGCGAAATCATGTCTCTCGGGACATGGGTACTAGCCTCCGTCTTTGCCTGGTCCTTTTTCGATGTGACCCGTCCGCTCCTTCATGAGCAGATTCAAAATGACATGCTGGCCGATGCCGCTACAGGGCTCGGCCTTTTTAGTTTAGCAATCATCATTCTGATCCCGCTCGGTGATTACCTGTTGAGCTATGTTAAAGGTCCAACGCTCAGTTCCATTGATCGTTCGCTCGGGTTCGTCTTTGGTATCGTGCGCGGCTTTCTTATTATGTGCCTCCTTTTCCTTGTCGTCACCTATATCTGGCCAGAGGGTAAAGAGGGACAGGACGAAGGCAAAAAGACAGAACAGCCGAAATGGCTCGCACAAGCCAAAACAAAACCGGCTCTGCGTTATGGCATGGAGATGCTCAAAAGCCTCACCCCAGAAGATGCCGAGAAGGTCTTGGCTGAGGGCATGGACAAATCAAGAGAAGCCGCCAACGAAGCAGCAGAAAATGCAAAACGCCTTGAGGAGATTTCGGTTCCTGTTCCAACCTATACTGGCAGTAACGACCGAACCCCCTCGTCCTATGGTGACAATGTGCGCGAAAATATGGACAAAATAATTGATCGGACAGATACGCAATGATGACAACCAGCCCTTTTGACGACGACAAGTTTCATGATGAATGCGGTGTGTTCGGAATAATAGGCAATGAGTCTGCTTCGGCGATGACAGCTCTGGGCCTTCATGCCCTTCAACATCGGGGACAGGAATCTGCGGGCATTGTCAGCTTTGACGGGGAACACTATCACGCACACCGCGCGCTGGGCCATGTTGGAGCGACTTTTGGTTCAGAAGAAACAATCAGCCAACTTCCCGGCACCTTGGCTATCGGGCATGTTCGTTATTCAACAGCAGGGGGCACCTCTTTTCGGAATATCCAACCCCTTTTCGCCGATTTCGAGTTTGGCGGCTTTGGCGTTGCGCACAATGGTAATCTAACCAACGCCTACGCCTTACGCAAAATGTTGGTCAAAAAGGGCGCCATCTTTCATGCGACAACAGATACCGAAGTTATCATCCATCTTGTCGCCATGTCGAAAAAGGCAACCGTTATCGACCGCCTGATCGAAGCCTTGCAGCAGGTCGAAGGGGCTTATTCCCTCGTCTGTCTGGCCAAAGGCATGCTTATCGGCATGCGGGATCCTTATGGCGTCCGGCCACTTGTGATCGGCCAGTTGGGAAATGCCTATGTCCTCGCAAGTGAAACGTGCGCCCTTGATATCATCGGTGCCCAGTTCGTCCGTGATGTCGAAGCAGGCGAAATGGTCATCCTGAATGGCGAGACGATTGAAAGCCTGCATCCTTTCCAATCTGTATCACGACGTTCCTGTATCTTTGAATATGTCTATTTTGCACGGCCTGACTCATTCCTTGACGGCTATTCGGTTTATGTGGCGCGCAAGCAAATCGGCATCGAGCTTGCCAAAGAGTCACCCGTTGAGGCCGACATTGTCGTGCCCGTGCCGGACTCCGGCGTGCCCGCAGCCATCGGCTACGCCCAGCAAAGCGGCATACCCTATGAAATGGGCATCATCCGCAACCACTATGTGGGACGTACCTTTATCCAACCAACGGACAAAATCCGTCATATCGGCGTCAAGCTCAAGCACAACGCCAATCGCAAATATATCGACGGTAAGCGTGTTGTTCTTTTAGATGACTCTATCGTGCGTGGCACGACGTCCGTCAAGATTGTTGAAATGATCCGCAATGCGGGCGCAAGCGAAGTGCATATGCGCATCTCGAGCCCGCCGACCAAATGCGCCTGCTTCTACGGCATCGATACACCTGAATCAGAAAAGCTTTTGGCGCACAAACATTCGGTCGAAGAAATGGCCAAGTTTATCGGCGTAGACTCGCTTGCTTTTGTTTCCATAGATGGGCTTTATCGCGCCCTTGGCCTTGAAGGACGTAACAACGCAGCCCCACAATATTGTGACGCGTGCTTTACGAACGAGTATCCAATCCGCCTGACAGACTTTGAAAATGAAGAGTCTAATTGTGAGCTTTCCTTACTTGCACGTCGTGCGACCTTTCTTAGCTAGTCATGGAATGGCGCCCCGATCTCTATGCTAAACGCAAACCATTTTTGGCTGTTCGTTCGAAAGTCATTAAAGCAACACGTGCTTATTTCGATGCTGAAGGCTTTGAAGAAGTTGAAACCCCCTGCCTTCAAATCTCGCCGGGCAATGAAGTCCATCTTCAGGCTTTTCGTACCGAGCTCAAAAGCCCCCATGGCGATGTCCCGCCGTTGACGCTCTATCTTCACACAAGTCCTGAATTCGCGATGAAGAAGTTGCTTGTCGCGGGCGAGCCAAAAATCTATCAAATTGCGCATGTCTTCCGCAACGGCGAGCGCTCCAGCCGCCATCATCCCGAGTTTGCGATGATCGAGTGGTATCGCGCAGGTGCGACACTGCAAGACATTATGCAGGACTGTATGGCCCTCACCCGCGCATGCGCAACCACTTCTGGCAAAACTGTTTTCGAAGCGAACGGCATGCGTTGCGATCCCTTTGCACAGTGGCAAACACTTTCCGTGCCGGATGCCTTCACGCATTATGCCGGAATTGATTTGATGGCGAGCATTCGCGATCCGCAGACTTACGACACGAAGGCCTTACGCCAAGCGGTGCAAGACAAGGGTTTTCGCGTGACAGATGAAGATAGTTGGGACGATATTTTCTTTCGGATTTTGGGGGATGTGATCGAACCGAACCTTGGCAAGGACGCCCCCACTTTCCTCACCGACTATCCGGTTTCCATGGCGGCTCTTGCACGTCCCAATCCAAATGAGCCACGCCTTGCCAATCGGTTCGAGCTGTATATGGCAGGCTATGAAATCGCTAACGCCTTTGACGAGCTGACCGATCCCGAAGAACAGCTCCGTCGCTTTGAGGCCGACATGGACCTGAAAGAAGAGTTACACGGCGAACGCTATCCCATTGATATGGATTTTGTCGCCGCTTTACGCCATGGCATGCCCGCCTCGGCGGGCATCGCGCTGGGGATTGATCGTCTCGTAATGCTCTGCGCAGGCGCAGAGACGATTGAAGAGGTACAGTGGTTACCTGTGGCAACTGCGCCTTGACAGCAACCGACCAGTGTGTGAATTTTACATAACCACACGATGTAGGAGTAAGTTCATGTATACTTCTAAACTTTCTGCCTTTGCTCTTATCCTGTCCCTATGCGCCCTTTTCTTTTCTCTTTACCGTAGCGCGCCAGCACCACAATCAATAACTACGCAAACATCAACACATTACGACCGCATCATGAAGACCCGCACCGTGCGTTGCGCCTATTTTTCATGGCGACCATTTATTATGAAAGACCCAAACACGGGCACTGTGTCTGGATTTATACCGGATATTCTTGCGCAGATTGGGCATGATCTGAATCTGAAATTTGATTATGTTGAAGATGTCAACATCGCACAAATGTTCGAGGGTTTCTCAACAGATCGGTATGACGCCGTTTGTGGTCCCGTTACGCCCACTGTTAGTCGCACGACCGTTTCAGATTTCATTAAACCTGTCGGCTACGCCAGCATGGATCCCTATGTCCGTATAGATGATCATCGATTTGATCAAGGCGTAGCAGCAATTGATAAACCCGAAGTCAAGATTACTGCAATAGAAGGGGAAGCTAGCGCCTCTGTCGTTGCTCTCAAGTTCCCTAGTGCCAAGCTCGTAACCTTGCCCAATATCAGCGATAATACGCAACTGCTGATGGAACTTACTTCTGGCAAGGCCGACATCGTTATTGTTGATACAGCCAGCGCGAAAATGTTTATGGCAAGCCATCCCAACAAAATCCGTAAGATTGAGGGTATTCCGCCCATTCTCTTATCCGGCACGCTTGCCATACCTACGGGCGAGTTTAAACTCAAATCCATGCTCGATAGCTCGGTGGATTATCTCGTCAGTACCGGCTTTATTTCAGCAATGGCAAGGAAATATGGTGTGCAAGGTATGTTCTATCTGCCCTCCATCCCTCATGAAGATGTAAAGTAATAAACGACTATTTTCCCTTCGCCGGATCATAGGGGTTCTCGCCCTTCTTGAGCACCCAGCGGATAGGCACGCCCTGCATATTGAAGCCTTTACGCAAACCATTGGTCAGAAAGCGCAAATAGCTTTCCGGCAAATCACCTAGTTTGTTCCCCCACATCCCAAAAGTAGGCGGACGCCCCTTCATCTGGGTGATATAGCGCGGCTTCACGCGCCCCCCGCCAACGATGGGCGGTGGATGACTGGCCACCATACCCTCGAACCAGCGATTAAGCTGACCCGTCGACAAGCGGACATTCCATTTCTCATAGGTCTTGAAAACAGCGTCCATTAGCTGATCAAGCCCATCGCCCTTCTTGGCAGAAATAGGAATAATCCTCACGCCCGCTAGCTGCGCCAGCGAGGCTTCGACTTTGGCTTGAATCATCCGAATAACGGCTTGGCGATCCTTCACCTTGTCCCATTTATTGACGGCGATCACAAGGCCGCGCCCTTCTTTGGCAACATGCTGGGCAATTGTATAATCCTGCTTGTCAAAGGGCATCTCGGCATCCAGCACGAGGATCACCACATGCGCCAAACGAATGGCACGCAGGCTTTCCTTCACACTCATTTTCTCAAGCGCTTCATCCACGCGCGCGCGGCGACGCATCCCCGCCGTATCGACAAGCCGAACGGGCTGCCCCTTATAATCAAAATTGATATGGATGGCATCACGCGTCAGCCCCGGTTCGGGGCCTGTGAGCATACGTTCTTCACCAATATATTGGTTGGCAAGCGTTGACTTTCCAGCATTTGGGCGCCCGGCAATCGCGATATGAAGCCGAGGGCTCCCTTCTTCACCCAGATCTTCATCCTCTTCATCAGGCGCAAAGGCCTTCTCGGGCGCATAAGGCTTCAAGGCTTCATAGACCTCATGCATGTTTTCGCCATGCTGCGCCGAAATCGCGATTACCTTGTCAAAACCAAGCGCAAGCGCTTCATGATACCCCTCAGGAAGCTTTGTGCTCTCGCACTTGTTGACAAGCAAGATAATCGGCTTGTTTTCCTTGCGCACCTCGCGCGCGATAAAGCGATCATCATCAGTCAGACCTGTGCGACCATCCACCATCATCAGGATCACATCGCTACGCCCCAGCGCCATCTTGGTTTGCTTGGCCATACGGGCCGAGATACTCCCGCCCGGACGCCGATCTTCAAGCCCCGCCGTATCATAGAGTTTAAAGCGCAAGTCAAAAAGCCGCCCGTCACCATCGCGCCAATCGCGGGTCACGCCCGGCTGATCGTCTATGATCGCCATGGATTTGCCAATCAACCGGTTAAACAAAGTTGACTTGCCGACATTGGGCCGTCCGGCAATTGCTACGGAAAACATCTGTTTCATTCTAACTTTCCTGCCATCTTAACTGGCACTACTTCATGGCGATGAGCGTACCGTCATCCGCAAGAAGATACAGCGTCAAGTTCGCAACAACGGGCGGCATAAAGAAGGCATCGGCCACGTTTTCCTGCACACCTGTCTGCAGACCCGTCACCGCATCATAGCTGGCAAGGCTGCCGTGAGAGCTTGTAAGCCAGAGACGTCCTCCGGCCAATACAGGCCCCCACCAGAAGACGGGTTTTGAATCTTTGTCTTCAGGATCTTCGAGCTTGGGAAGTTCTGTAGACCAAATGATACGGCCAAGTTCACGATCCAGCGCAAGAAGGTGATTGTTAAGCGAAAGCATAAAAACCACATCGCCCGATACAAACGGTGTGTTGATCCCGCCAATATCAGCTTCCCATGCACGATTGCCCGTCCGCTGCATCAAAGATACGGTGCGACCGCTGTGACTCGTCGCATACACTCTTCCCGCATCAATAACGGGGAGGCCACGAATATCAGCAATGGCTGGCAAAGCCCCAATAGTTTTGGGCACGGCGAGCACTTCACTCCACACCACGCGACCATTTTGGGCCCGCAAGCCAAAGATTTCACCCGAACTATACGCCACAACCACTGTATCGCCATCAACGGCTGGGCTGGAAGAACCCATCAACGTCGCATTTTCGGCGATCCCTTTATGGTGCCACAGCACAAAACTCGTTTTCGTGTCGATTGCCGTAGTTTCGTTTTCGATATCAATTACAAAGAGTCGGCCATCCGAAATCGTAGGGGCCGAACGAATGGGCTTTTGAAGCATCCGACGCCAGATTATGGCCCCATCAGATGCCCGCAGCGCCAGAACCTCACCAAAACCCGTTGCGGCATAGACAACGCCGTTGTCATAGGAAACGCCGCCCCCAATCGCATCCTCATCCGCACTAGCAGGCCGTGTTTCTTGCTCCCACGCCTGACGGCCATCCTCGGCACGGTAAGCACTGACCATACCACGTGCATCCATCGCAAAAATTTTGTTTTCCGCAACGATAGGCTGGGCGAGCAATTTATAGCCGCCACGCGAACCAGAACCAATATCACGATCCCAGATTTCCGTAGGAGCTCTTCCTAAAGACATATGCCCCGGCGCATGCGTCGCCTTTCCACCTGCCTGCGCCCATTCTGTGATCAGGGCAGGCTCATTCAAGCTGATGGTAACCCCATCACCCTGTGGCGCATAGGCGGCTTCACGCACAGCCTCAAGCGCCGAGACTCGTTCACCTTCGACTTTGAACGCATCATTCGTGTCCGGTGAAGAACAGGCCGCAAGGCCAAGCAAAAGAACCCCAAACAAGGAAGCCTTTCGGATCAAGCATGGTGTCATCGGCTTCATTGTATCAAGCCCCTTTGTTCAACCATTGATAAAGATCGTTCACCCGCATCGCCATTTCACGAGTCAGTCCGGGCAACTCGCGCAATTCTTTGAAAAGATTTTTAGCCTTTTCCTTATCCCCCTGACGAATGGCCAGATACCCCGCATACTCCATCGCGGAAGCGCGCCACGCACAGTCCGGTTTCAAAAGCGGCGCCAAACGCGCCTCGAGTTGCGCAGGCTCTGCCGTGTCGAGCTGAGATTGCACAAACAACAGGTCCGCTAGCTGACGAAATAAAGGATCAACAGAGCTGTCAGTCGCAATCTCGTTATACTTGGCCACAGCCTTGTCCGTTTCATTCCCTTCCAAAGCCTGAGCTGCCGCAGCAAACTGCGCCAAAGCCGCAAGCGGTTTGCCCTTTTGTTCCTTGGCATATTCCTCAAGCTTCGCCATCTTTTCCGTTCGGCCAAGCTTTGCCTCTTCAACGATTTCGAGAAACGCGGAGGTTCGTCCCTGTTCGTGGCTTGTCTTATAAGTTTTGTAGCCCGAATACCCAGCCGTCAGAAATACGATGGCCATCGCGGCACCAACCACGGCATTGCCATATTTCTTCCAAAGAGCCTCAAGGCGCTTGCGGGCCAGATCGTCTTCTATTTCTTGCAAAAGTCCCTTATCGTCCATATTCTTCACCTTGGAGAAAATCATATGAGTTCCGCCAGAATCTGGCGAGAGGCCATACTAACCCAGCCTAAAGGCCCACGCAAGTAATGCCCGACACCCACACCCCCTTTGCCCTCACGGACGCGATCCTCTTTACCGGAGAAACCTTTATCGAACAGCAGGCTCTCTTGGTTAAAGCGGGCCGAATCGTCGATCTTGTCCCGATTACGGCCATTCCTGAAGGATATCAAAGGCAAAGTTATCCACATGCCATTCTGGCTCCCGGCTTTATCGATACACAGGTCAATGGCGGGGACAATGTCCTCCTGAACGAGACCCCTTCCATCGAGAGTGTTCTCAAGATCGTTCAGGCTCACCGGAAAACCGGGACAACCCGTATCCTGCCCACCTGCGTGACCGACGACAGCGTCGCAATACAACGGGCCGTCGAAGCTGTTCGTGCTGCACGCCCAAAAGACCCCTCGATCCTAGGAGTGCATCAGGAAGGGCCGCATCTTAATCAGGAATACCAAGGGGCCCATCACGCGCAATGGCTTCGCGATCTTTCAACCGAAGACCTTGCCGGATACAAAGCAAAGAATGGAGAGATCTATATCCTCACGCTCGCGCCTGAACGGACCAAGCCCGGCCAAATTCGACAACTTGTTCAACAAGGCATCACCGTTTGCATCGGCCATACCGACGCCACACAGGAACAGGTCAAAGCTGCACTCGCCGAAGGAGCTCGGGGCTTCACGCATCTTTATACCCGCATGCCGCCCATTCGCACGCGTGCCCCAGGGGTTGCAGTCTATGCCATGAATGATGCCGATAGCTATTGCGGAATTATCGGCGATGGCACGCATGTCGATCCCGAACTTGTCAAACTCGCCCTTCGCGCCAAGAAAAAAGACCGCCTCTATTTCGTGAGCGACGCCTCGCCGGCGGCAGGAGCTGAAAAGGCCCAACCCTTCAAAATGAGTGGCGTAATGGCTTATCCGCAAGACAAAATCTGTGTGAATGAAAGCGGAACCATCGTCGGTGCCAAGCTGACCTTGGGCGAATGTGTTGTGGAAGCAATCAAGCGCATGAAGCTTCCGCCCGAAACAGTTCTTCGCATGGCCTCGACCATTCCCGCAGCCTTCCTCGGCCTTGACAAAAAGTTTGGTTACCTCTTACCAAACTTTGAAGCAGACATCGTTGCACTTGACCATAATTTCAAGGCTACAGCCGTCTGGCGAAGTGGCGAGAAAGTTTTTTAGCTTGCCTTGTCTGGCGTTTTGTCAGTCGGCATACGCGTAATACCCGCAACATTCAATTTCTGACATTCCTCAAGAATATCCCGGACAATAGGCGCAGCCGCATGTGAACCACTGCCGCCATGTTCGATCACAACCGCTGCAGCGTACTGTGGATTATCAACGGGGGCGAAACCAACAAAAAGGGCATGATCCCTTTCTTTCCACGGCAGTTCGTCATTTGTAATGACACCTCCGGCGCGTTCAGCCATCGATATCCGACGAACCTGTGATGTGCCTGTTTTGCCGCCCATCTCGAAACCTTCGGTCATAATGCGCGAGCCAAAAGCCGTCCCGATTGGCTGGTTCACAACAGCTGAAAGAGCATTCAACAATGTTGTGAGATTCTTCTGTTTGAAACGCATCTCGTTCCCGTCCGGTTTATCATCGCGCCACTCTCCGTCTGGAGGAACAACGATATGGGGCTTGACCGCAAACCCCCCATTGGCAATGCGGGCCATCATGACCGCTAATTGCATAGGTGATGTTAGCAAATAGCCCTGACCAATTGCCGCAATTAACGTCTCACCCTGCTGCCAGTTACTGCCGCGCTTTGCAACTTTCCAAGCACGTGTAGGAACAAGCCCCGAACGCTCATGTGGAAAATCGATACCTGTTTTTTCGCCAAAGCCAAGCTTTCTGGCCATCGCAGCAATTTTATCAATCCCGATGCGCTTACCCATTTCATAGAAATACGTATCGCACGAGCCGGCCAACGCCCCCGTCAGATTCATGGGACCATGCCCGCCCTTTTTCCAACAGTGAAATCTATGGTTGCCAAGATCATAATGACCGGGACAAAAAACCGTATCTGTCGGAGTGATAATACCCTCTTCCAATCCCGCAAGCGCGGTCACAATTTTGAAAGTCGAACCGGGCGCATACACACCATCAAGAACTTTATTCAATAGAGGGACATACTCATCGTTGTTCAAACTATCCCAATCCTTCTGACTGATCCCATAGGTAAAAAGATTGGGATCATAAGATGGATGAGAAACAAGCGCATACACAGCGCCACTCTTGACATCCATAACAACGCCTGCTGCACTTTGCTCTTTCTCAAGACGCTGCTGTAAGACTTTTTGAAGATTGATATCGATCGTTAATCGTTGGTCTTCGCCAGCCACAGGCTCATTACGCGATAGTTCGCGCACAACGCGCCCATGCGCATTGACCTCAAGCTGAAGATCCCCCGGTTGACCTCGCAAAGGCTCATCATATTCGCGCTCAACTCCGCTTTTGCCAATTCGAAAACCAGGAATAGCAAAGCTGACACGGCCCTTGTCCTTGTCGTACTGGGAAACGGGCCCAACATATCCGACAACATGTGTCGTCAAATGAGCAAACGGGTAGGTTCGCACCTCTCCAACTTCGATATCCGTTCCCGCGAGTTCAGGCAGGTTGAGCGAGATGGCCGAAACTTGTTCCCACGTCAGGTTGTCATGGATCAAGACCGCATTGAGGCCATCACGATTTTTAAAGTCTTTAAAGATGCGTTTATGCTCGTTTTCATCAAGCGGCATAAAACGATCCAGCTTGTCTAAAAGTTTTTGAAGGTCGTCAACCTGCTCCGGCAAGGCAACCAAACGATAATTTTGTTGATTGATCGCAAGAAGCGTTCTGTTCCGATCTGTAATCTGGCCACGCGGCGGCGCAATCAGACGCACATTAACCCGATTGTCTTCCGCTAGCGTACTAAACCGTTCCTTCTGCAATATCTGCAGGTAGTAAAGTCGTCCTGCCAATGCGGATAGCACGCCAAACTGCAAACCTCCGACAAGAACGGCTCGCCGCGTAAACAACCGAACTTTTTCGGTGTCCCTGCTCATGATCTACTCTTTTGAAAGAAAAAGGCGCTGTAGCCGGATTAAAAGCCACGCAGGAAAAGGAAAGAGAATAATGGTAAAGATAAATTGCGTCAGAACAGATGACAAAGGAACAATCGCATGGTTGTTAAGCGACAGGATTATCCACACAATGACAAGATTGATCGCAGCCGCGACAATAAAACCAAACCACAGCATATAAAAAATTTGCCCGGCAAAAAACCGCCTCTGGCTAAAGGAAAGCTGATAAATGATAAGATAAATGACCGCCGTAAGGCCAATGGGGTAAAAATGGAGAATATCGTTAAGAAGGCCAAAGATAAAAACAATCACTGGCCGAAAAAGATCGGGCCGATGAATTGACCAGTAATAAACAGCAACAAGACCGAAAGAAGGTGTAATCGCACCCAGAAAAGGTACAGGCCAAACCATGACACCGGCGAGAACCATTGCCAACGTCGTCAAAAATGGCAACAAACTGCGCGCAAAGTAAACTGTCTTGTTTTCTGAAACGGGTGGCATCAAGGTGCCGTCTTGTCCGATTGAAGCTTTTCGGTCATCGGGTTAAACTCCCCGGCGACAAGACCAAAATCAACCAGACGGATCTGGTTGATACGGCCCAGCGATGTCATCGGCACAACCTGTATTTCCCCATGATCCATCCGCGCAATCACACCTACGGGAAGGTTCGGTGGAAAGACCCCGCCATGCCCAGACGTCATGACGCGCATACCGGGTCGGACATCTGCATCTTGCGGCAAATACATAAGTTTTGGTGTCAAAGAATTATCCCCGGTCAATATCGCATGATCACCTGATCCCATGACCATAACAGGAATACGCGACGTCATATCCGTAATCAGCAGAATACGCGACGTCCACTCTCCGACCTCAACCACACGACCAATGAGCCCTTCGCCCGTCATAGCCGCCATTCCCTGCTTGACCCCCTGCAACCGTCCTGCCGTCACGATAAGGGACCGAACAAAAGCCGTCCCCGTATCGCCAATTACACGTGCCGAGATAAAGGCCAAGGAAGGTTCGGGCTTGTATTTCAGAAGCTCGCGCAACTCCTTGTTTTGGCTTTCCAAGGCAAGCGCCGTGTTCTGCCAACGAACCAGAAGTGCGTTTTCAACGCGAAGACGGGCATTCTCGGCCATAAGGCTGCGGTAAGATTGAACACGGCTTGACATTGTATCTATCATGGCCATGGGCTGGGAAAGAATATCCAGAATGGGGCCAACACCATCAACTACACGAGCACGTGCCGTATTTACTACCATAGGTTGATACTGGCCAAGAAAAATGAGGCCAATCGACAGGAACAGGAACAAAGCATAAGAAAAGCGATGGGCGACCGCTCTCCATGACAAGGCCGTTGTATACACCCATCCCGTACGACGTGTATGCACCTAGAAACGTCCTAATAGCGTGAGATTAAAAAGAAAAGGCACCATGCCACAAAAAACCGTTTCGAGAATATAATACCATTCACGATTCCAGCCAACCCCGTTTTTATCTTTTTTAACGTTTTTTCGATCCGCTGTGATTCGCTTACTAACCCTTGTTGCGTCCCCGCAGCGCCTGTTCGAACAATTCAGCGGTTACAACCGTCAGAGGATCACCGTCTTCCGTCGATATCGCCAAAGACTGGCGCAAGGCCATCATGCCAACCCTGTTGCACAAAGCCGCAATATCGGCAGGAGACATCCCATGCATCCCCGACGCCAGACGATCAAAATCAATATTTTCCGCCAAAAGAAGCTTGCGCGCGTGAATCTGCAATATCTTTTTGCGGGCGGGCATGTCGGGCATAGGTAGAGTCAAGGCAAAATCAAAACGGCCCGGACGCATAATCTCGCTGTTTAGACGATCGGGGCGGTTCGTCGCAGCAATGACCACAACGCCAGGTAAAGTTGCAATGGCATCCAACTCGATCAAAAGCTGGGTTACCGCAGAGCCAAACCCGAAAGAATCCGGTGGCAGATTATCATGCCCTTCAAATAACGCGTCGATATCATCAAAAAAGAGGACACATGGCGCTTTACGCCGCGCCAAGGCAAAGGCCTCCTGCACCAAATCCAGCCCCTCGCGATCATGGCGTGAGGACAGTACCGGACAAACGATCTCAACAAAATTTATTGGCAACCGCGATGCCAAGGCACGGATGAGGGAAGTCTTTCCTGTTCCTGGGCCACCCGAGAGCAAAATCGAGCGTGGCGGGCGTACCCCCGCCCGAACAAAGCGATCATTATATTTGAGCGACCATGGCACGGTTTCAAGCAGCAACTGTTTGACATCGTCAAGCCCTGCCAGTTCGTCCCATATGGTTGTGGGAATGTCGCACCGAATGTTTGCCCGATCTGGGATCGGCATCAATCTCAACGCAGCAATAAAATCCGATGTCGAAATTTTTGCGCCAGCAGCAAGCAAAGAGGCGGATTTGACAAGATAGTTCAATTCACGTGCCGTCATCCCGCCCGTCATCGCAGACAATGCCGAAAGATCAACATCATCCGCAACAGATTGCGCCTGTACAGCAAGTTGTAAAATCTCGCCACGCGACCATCGGTTCGGCGCATCAACCGTATGAATAAAATCAAAGAGCTGTGCATGCGCAATCCGAGGGGCCAGCTCTCCAGAACAGACACCAAAAACTAGTATGGTTGGCTGTGTTGGCATTTCTTCTAAAATCGAACAGATCTGCCCCGTAACAGAGCTTGCCGCAGCCGCAATCGTCGACGTTTGGTTCGACTTGCTCTCCAGAACCTCAAGATGATCAAAAACAAGGATCGTCTTTCCGCGCTTTCCCAGATCGACTAAATAACCGGTTAAATCAGGGGGCGTACGCGCCAGCCAGCGATCCATCAACTTCTGCGCATCCAAAACGTGATATGCCACCCCCATATCCTGTGCCAAGCGTGCAAGCATTCGCGCCTTGCCGCATCCTGACGGCCCCGACAACAAGATGGTACTTGGTGAAGCATTGGGGCTCTTTGTAAAACGGGCTTTGGCAAAAGACTGACACAAACGATAAGTCTCTCGCATACCTCCAATTTTAATGGATCGCGTGTCTACAAGCCGTTGTGACGTAATCACAAACTCTGTGGTGCTGCCTATTTGCACGGGTCCGGCCGGTTGAAGGGCCGTAACCTTGACCCGCAAATCGTAACGATCAAGCGTCGGCACGCGGAGTTCGTCACCCTCCGAAATGGGGTGTCGCCCCCAAGCCGTTCCGATCTGTCTTTGGCGGGCCACGACATGAATTTGGTCAATATCATCCTCGGTCTGGAGCGTAACCAATTCTGCAATAGGCAAGCGATAGCGGTCAGGCAAGAGACGGACGCGCTGACCAGACGTGTATCCCAGATTTTTGGCCGTCAGCGAACTGACTCGCGCAAGCCTCTGGTTCCGGTCTCCCATCAATGCTGGCTGAACAAACAAATGAACCCGGCGCTCCCCTTCTACCGCAATAACATCGCCAGTTATCACGCCAAGTTGGCGCATATCCGACAAATCGATATGGATGACGCCATCCTCGGTCTCTGGAGTCTCATAAAGGGTTAGAGCGATCTCGGCGTTCATAAAAACCCCGTCAAGGCAAAGGAAGGCTAAGGAATGGGCAACGAATGGCGCGATTCGCAAGACATCTTATGGTTAACAACCGAGCTCTTCAAGGAAAGATTTCATGATATAGCCTCTGGGGCCTCTTGATTACTAAAATATGTTGTGCGCCCCTCAAGTAAGGCATGAATAGACTCTTGGTACAGCCCCATAAGCAAAGGTTGAATTTCTCTAATCTGTGCGATATCCCCCTTGCCCGCCGCAGCCTCAAGATCAGCCATGGCATGGCTTAAACGGGTTAGGCCGCAATTGCCGCAACAACTTTTCATAGTGTGTGCCAAGTCCTGCAGGTGGCTGTAATCGTTCGCCGTGTCAAGTTCAGCTATTCTTTTCTTGGAATCTTTTAAAAAGACGTCCGTGACTTGCTGCACAACATCACCACCAAGCGTATCCCTCATCCGCTCAAGCACGGTTGGATCAAACAAGGGATATTTTTTAGTATAGTACCCCAGCGTTCCAACAAGGGCAGGCTGCATCTCTGTGGATGAGGCATCAGATACGCTCCGATCCATTTCCCCTTGCTCTCTCTTCTCCTGTGCAGGGAAACCGCAGAGGCCATTATCTCGATCACGCGCCAAAACGTTATGAGCCAACTCTAGGTGCAACCAACGATCTAGCGTTTTGATAAAGACGTCATAATCGATTGGCTTGTTCAGATAATCATTCATTCCGGCGGAAAGACACAAATCCCGATCGCCAGCCATAACATGAGCCGTCAAGGCTATAATCGGTGTCTGGGCATACCCCTCGCCAATGGCGCGTATTTGAAACGAGGCCATCATTCCGTCCATCTCTGGCATTGAAACATCCATAAGGATCAAATCGTACTGCTTTGCCCGCGCAAGATTTACCGCCTGAACACCATTAACAGCTTCGTCAACGTGAAATCCTATTTTCTCAAGGTATTTTTTTGCGACAAGACGGTTCGTCTCATTGTCTTCGGCCAAAAGAATCGTTATCTCGGACGGATGCTTTGCAACCGCATTTTTCTTACGCTCAGCAAGTGGCAACTCGCATACAAGATCACTGGCCTGTGCCGTCCGCATCGGGATCATAAACCAAAACTTGCTTCCCGTGCCGACCTGACTTTCGACCCCTATCTCTCCTCCCATCATGGCAACAAGACGTCGGCAAATAGCCAAGCCCAATCCCGTTCCGCCATAACGACGACTGAAAGAACGTTCAACCTGATTAAATTCCTGAAACAACTTGGACTGGTCATCCGGATTAATACCGATCCCCGAATCCTGTACCTCGAAACGCATCAATACGCCCGGTAATCCCTTCACCTGCTGTTCCATCATTGAAAGAACACGGACCGTTATTGTGCCCTGATCGGTAAATTTTATGGCGTTTGAAAGCAAGTTAAGCAATATCTGGCGCAGACGGCTAGGGTCCCCCACAACAATATCCGCCTCGCCTGTCATTACGAAACTATCCATTCGCACGCCCTTATCTATGAGGAGAGACTTGCCAAACTCTTCAATTTCAAAAACCAATTCCGACAATGAAAAGGCCTCGTCAACAATCTCAACCCTGCCTGCTTCCATTTTTGCATAGTCAAGAATGTCGTTGATAATGCTGTGAAGCGCATTACTCGACGTTCGAGCGATGCCAAGAAGGTGCTGTTGCTCTTTATCAAGATTGGTTTCCATCATGAGCCTGATAACACCTAAAATGCCGTTGATTGGTGTCCGAATTTCGTGGCTCATCATGGCCAAAAAACTCGTTTTGACGGCACTGGCGCGCTCTGCCAACGCCTTTGCCTGAATTAACTCCTCCTGCGCCTGACGGAAGGCTGAAATATCATTAAACAGGCTGACATAGTATGTGATTTCTCCTTTTTCATTGAACATGGGACTTAAATGCCATTCCACCCAAAAAGGCGAGCCATCTTTTCTATACAACAAACAATCGAATGTTGATGTTTCATGCAGACTTATTGTTCTCCTAAATGCGTTCACAATCGAAGAAGCCGTATTCCACCCAAACAAAAATTCGCTGTTCTCGGAAACAAGGTCTTCCTGTTTATATCCTGTAAGCACCGTAAAGGCTTCGTTGATGTACACAACAGGATGATTGGAATTTTGCATATCCCGGATAAGAACACCGACACGCGTATTATGAAGGGCCCCAGCAAATAGGGCATTATAGCGTTCTGCCGCTTGTGCTCGTTCAGCGTTCGACTTAAAATGATAGACAATATCCAACAAGACAAGGATCAAGGCAATACCCACTATAAAAATGAAAATGGTAAGAATCGTGCGATGGTTTTCGTCTTTGGCTATTGTTTTTAAAAGGCTCGATAGACTTTGTTGATGTTTGTTTTTGATTGATGTGCCCAAATTATGCGAATCCGCAAGGATCAAGGCCATGTAGTCCTTGACCACGCTCCAACTTTTGGCCGTCAATATCGTGTCTTGTCCAATGTATTTGTCAATGCGGCGCATATTCTCGCGTATACGCGTCATTTGGTCAAGTTCGTGAAGATAATCTTCAGCCCTCGGTTGATCCAGCAACAGATAGGCTGACATCATTGATTCATTTTTTTTCAACTGGACAAAGGCCTCTTTAAACTCTGCGAGATCTTTGTTTTTTCCTTCTGCAATTGAGGTTTTGTAGCTCTCGAAAATGCTTTCCATCCGCCATGCAGCATGTTCAAGACGATGTGCCAGATTGGTAACGGGATCCTCAATCACCAAACGGATTCGCTCGTCATTACCCATCTTGCGCGACTCGGCCACAGCAAATGAGCCAATAAACACTGCAAGCAGCAATGTCGGCAAAATAAACAACCGATATGAAATATTACTTAGCACGAACCCGACCGAATCCCTGATAAGAGATGAAACTGATCATAATTTGTGCCTAAAATGATTAACGTAACGCTTACAGGTCAGCGGAACTAGATCGTTTTGCTCTTACGCCGAAGACACACATTAACACCTTTAAAAAACCGGCTAATCTTTTGATAACACGCAGCGGGAAGGTTTAGCTTGATTTCCTATGCCCTTTCCCCCTATTCCAAAAGAACGTGAAAACTAGTATTTGCCCGTCCCTATGAAAAACGCACAGCTATGGCCCTTCATCGCCCTTGTTATCGGGTTTATCATACTCCCGCCTGTTTCACATGCGGAGAACGCTGATAGATCGATCAACGATGCAGGAGAGGGAGGGCTTGGTCCATCAGGCCTTCCCCTACCACGTTTCGCCTCCTTGCGAAGTTCGGAGGTTAATCTTCGTACCGGCCCCGGAACACGGTATCCTATTGAATGGGTTTACCAACGAGAAAACATGCCCCTCGAAATCACGGCTGAATATGATATCTGGCGCCGTGTGCGCGATTGGGAAGGATCCGAAGGCTGGGTCCACAAAAGTTCCCTGTCAGGCCGTCGTTCCTTTATTACAACAGGCAAGACGCGGAGCTTATACAAATCGGATGATCTTTCTGCCCCTGTCATAGCCTACTTGCACCCTCTCGTCATAGGAACGATTGAATCTTGCTCGGCCTTTTGGTGTGAAGTATCCGTCAGTTCTTATACAGGCTATCTCCAGAAATCAGAAATGTGGGGCGTCTATCCCCAAGAAACAATTAAATAGCCACGACCTCAACCCAAGGATGAGCCGTCTTATGTCTCACATATTACGCAACCGCAAAATTCTGCTTATTATTTCAGGGGGTATTGCGGCCTATAAAAGCCTCGAACTAATCCGCAAGCTTAAAGACCATGGGGCTCAGGTCCGCTGTATTCTGACAGCTGGAGGGGCTCAATTCATTACGCCGCTTAGTGTGACGGCCCTCTCACAAGAGCCTTGCTTGACCAACCTTTTTTCGCCAGAGGATGAAAAGCAGTTTGGGCATATTCGGCTCTCCCGCGAAAGCGATCTGATCGTCGTTGCGCCCGCAAGCGCCAACCTGCTAGCCAAAATGGCGCATGGGCTGGCAGATACGCTGGCAAGCGCTGTCCTTCTTGCGGCCACACGTCCGATTATGGTCGCGCCGGCCATGAACTGTGCCATGTGGGCCCATCCGGCAACGCAGGCCAACATCAAAACGCTACGCACGCGTGGCATTCTTCAGGTTGGCCCCGAAAGCGGACACCTCGCCTGTGGCGATACTGGCGAAGGGCGCATGTCCCAACCCGACGAAATCATGCAAAATATTATCCAGTTCTTTCAGAGCCACAGCCCCCTAACCGGACGGCATTTTATTGTGACCAGCGGCCCGACTTTTGAACCCATTGATCCCGTCCGCTTTATCGGAAACAGGTCTTCGGGCAAGCAAGGACATGCCATTGCACAAGCCCTCGCTTTACAAGGGGCACGGGTCACACTTGTAACAGGCCCTACAGCCTTGCCCGCGCCAGTCGGCATTCATACCATCGCTGTGCAAACAGCCCGTGAGATGTTACAGGCCTGTCTCAATGCTCTACCCGCCGATGGAGCCATTTGCGCGGCAGCTGTTGCAGATTGGCGTCCCGAAACCGAAGCAACACAAAAAATCAAAAAAGGGAGCGAGGCAACGCCCCTGCTCCATCTTGTCGAAAACCCGGATATCTTGGCCACCTTGTCAGAAAAGGGAGAAAAACGCCCTCCTCTTGTTGTCGGCTTTGCTGCCGAAACAGATCATCTAGAGGCAAACGCCACCGCAAAATTGGCACGCAAAGGCTGTGATTGGCTTTTAGCCAATAATGTCACCGGTGGTCAAATTTTCGGCGAGGATGAAAATGAAGTAACGCTTTACCGCCAATCTCCAACAGGGACCAGCACGACAACCGCATGGCCCCGTTGTCGCAAAGAAGACATTGCGCAGAAACTGGTTGAAGAGATTGAAACCTTTTTTGCAATCCCCGCTTAATCAAGGATCAAAATTATGCCCAACGAAGCCACGGTTCCTGTTGTCGTTCTCCCCCATGCTAAAGAGCTTGACCTTCCGACCTATGCGACACCTCATGCTGCAGGCATGGATCTCTGCGCCGCCGTGCAACAAGATATGGTCATCCATCCAGGTGAAAGAAAGCTAGTCCCCACGGGCCTTTCTATCGCTTTACCCGAAGGGCTTGAGGCCCAGATTCGCCCTCGTTCAGGTCTTGCGCTCAAAAACGGGCTTTCTGTTTTGAATAGCCCTGGCACAATCGATGCCGACTATCGTGGCGAGATTCAGATCATACTGGCCAATCTAGGCAACGAACCCTTTACAATCACACGCGGCATGCGCATTGCGCAAATGGTTATAGCCCCCTATGTCAAGGCAAGCTGGCAGCAAACACAAACCCTTCCCGATAGCCAACGCGGCAGCGGCGGATTTGGTTCGACGGGAACGTAAGTCATAAACTATTTGTTCCCGCCCTTGATTTGATTTTGCTGCATCTGGGCCACGCGTTGCTTGACTTCGGCTGTCGATGTCATGGCTCCGCCCATCATGGCACCCGAAATAAAGCCCCCCGCCTGCATAAACCGTTGATGCATCGTGCCCGGATCTCCAAGGTTAGACTGACGTCCACCAGCCGATGCGGCCCCAATCCACGACATGATATTCTCAGAGAAGTAGCCAATCGTCTTAAAACTGTTATTCGCGCAAATCACAGCAATAACCGTATAGATGACCGAAAAAATGATATTCGAGATGATAGCCATCGACGAGGCCTGATGAAAGAGGGATCCGACCGCTATACCATAGGCAAGATTGAGGAAGTTGATCGCAATAAAGAAAATCAAGAACCCGGCAAGCAACCCGATGACCATTAAGATCGGCTTCAGCACGATGCTAAGCAACATATAATAGCCACGCGTCGCCATTTGGCCCGGCAGTCCATCCCCATATGGATTGACATGAGCAAGGGCCAACAGCGGCATTGAAACGATTGATTCAAACAAAAGGAGAATCCATGTCAAAACATGGAAGAAAAACCGGAAAAACGGCATCAATGGCAACAAATAAGCCAAAAACAATCCCGATGTGAACAGGACGCCGCCAACAGCCACAACAAAGGTTGATACGGTTCGAACAAGTTCAGGGGCCATGGTTGACATACCAATAGTGATCGCTCGGTCCTGCAAAGACTGCATCCATGATGAGCCTTTGCCAAAAGATCTGGCATCAACTTCGCTCAATGTTATTCCTGAAATGGGCCCCCCCACTTGTGAGCCTATCATACCAACAGCTAGAAGATCGGAAGCCATGGCCACCTGCCTTTGCCCAATCGCAGCGACTTCCATCATTGGATTCATTGTGTTTCCAAAATTATAGACAAGGCCCGTTCCTGTCCAAAGACCATACTGAACACCCAGGTCATAAACAAAGGTCAAGAAGGACTGGACAGCCTTGTTAGGCTGAGCAGACGTCACTGGGCTCATTTGGGAAGCAGCAAGAGCAGGAGTGGGGTCTGTTCCAGCTTTATCAACAACGGATTTAAACAAGGCAACCGCTCGTTTGACTTCATCGCCTACATCACGCGAACTTGAATTACCCGTAAATCTGTCGACGAAGGACGCCTCTTCAATGAGCATAGGATGATAGGCATAAGTCACGCTGGACAAAAGGGAGTTAAATATGGCCGCCTGAGCGCGCGCGATGGTATTGAACCACGCACCCGCCATGACCCAACCCTCCTGAACCCAGTTTTCCGAAATTTCGTTAACGTCAATAACAACTTGGCTATTATTCAGATTCGCGGCCCCCAACGCCGCAGCAATTCGCTGCTGGTAATCATTGCGCGTTGCGGTGATCAAGTTTGTTGCGCGAGTGTACACCTCTTGAGGTTCAATATATGTTTCATTCACTCCACGATAAGTTGGGCGCAGGTTCGAAAGAGAAGCCCGTGCAATTTGCTCTAGCTCGGGTGAATTCAGAAAAGTAAAGAAGGCTGCACGGGCCGCCTGCCACACAGCGGTTTGATATCCTCCGGCGGGTTGACCATTGACCAGTGGTTCGCGTGGCAATGTAATAGAACCGCACCGGACCTTGTTGTTCTCACTTACATAGGCGACGGCAACGGCGTCTTCTGCACCCATATTCTCGCCGGCACTATCAAGGATAAGACGCTGAACTCTATATTCATTCTGGTCAATCTTTGTCTCAGGCCGGCTGATCATCTGGTTATAAAGGGCCATACAGGCTTCATCGAGAAGGACCTGTCGGACCAAGGTATCAATATTGGGCGGCGGCGGAACATGCATGCCGAGTTCGGTCATATGATCTGAAAAACGGCTCATAACGATTTCCCACGCGTTACTTCCCAACGCGGAACCCATGCGCGCCAAACGAATAGCAATATACTGTCCCGTATTAAGTCCCTGTATATCTTGATAGGCTGTAACAGGAACCAAAAGACCAATGGCAACAACAAGACGGACAGGCGCCCAGAACTGATTAGCTTGTTGACCCATTGGCGTTCCTGTGTTGGCGGTATGGGCTACCATCGAGAGCAAATGATATAAGAGCGTAAATCCGGCGAAGACAAGGATACCCAAACTGTACAGATGGAGTGTATCAGCCATCGCAATCTGCATGTTGTTTCCGTTGGGATACATAATGCCGCCATCTGTACAACTCGGCGACTGGGCCCCTGTATCACCAAGGAATAAATAGTTGATCCAAATATGCGCAAAATCGCACCCCGGATCAGGGGGATCAAACATCTGGGCTTGCGCCTCAGGTATCAAAAAGGACAAACCTAGCGTTACAACGTAAAGAGAAGAAAGGATCAGGGTTCCGACAACTGAAACAAAATAGAGGATCTTTGGGAAAGCCACCCATGACCACTCAAGATTCGAATAAGCCGTCCGAAGCACATCTCGTAATGATAAAGGTTCGTTTTCATTGTAAAAGGCGCAGTGGGTTGATGGAAACAGATCCGCAGTGGCAAACAAACTTGCAAGCATGTGCGCAAAAGAGCGCAAAGCGCGCCGGATAGCGCCAAACTCCGTTGCATAGCCGGGCGACAATAGCCAACGACCGAATGTCTTTAAAGCCTGACCATATGCTATTGCCATCATGCCCAATCCTTTAAGTCAAAATCCACAGCGTGCCATTTCTTTACTTCTTACCCGGTGTGCCAATAAATGACTGTGCGCGACCGGCCACAGAATCTCCGGCCCCCTTCAAGGTATTGCCCATATTCTTCCCCATGAACGTTGTCGTGGCACCGAGCGCTGTACTCATCATGCCTCTATCGCCCATACCAACACCCAAGGCTGCGGCAGCATTCATCCAGTTCATCGCCTGCTCGGCAAAGTAACCGATCGTCTTGAAGCAATTGTTGGCGCATATGTATGCCAAAACGACATAGATAATCGAGAAGATGATCTTGGACAAAACATCAAAGCCACTTGGGAAAGCACCAATGCCGTTAATTGCAACCGAGAAAGAAATATTCAGGAAATAGATCGCAACAAAAAACAGCAAGAACCCAGCGATTAAACCGATCACAGTCAAGATCGGCCGCAGGAAAATGCTCAGGATCATAAAATAGCCTCGTTGTGCCATCTGTCCCGGCAGTCCTTCACCATATGGTGTTACATGCGCAAGCGCCAGAATGGGCATGGCGACCACCGATTCAAAAACGGTAAGAAGCCATGTAATGACGTGGAAGAAAAAGCGGATAAACGGCATCAAAGGCAAAGCATAGGCCAACATGATCCCCGCACCGATCAAGAGAGCCCCAAGGGTGATCCCCAACCCCGCCAAGGACCTGATAACATCGCCTAGCATAAGGGCCGCCATAGCTCCCATAGCGCCAGCAGCAGGATTAAACACACTCATCGAGACGCCCGCAAGGGCTGCGCCACCGACAGAGGCCAACGCAGACCCGCCGATGGCATAACTGAGAAGATCAAGACCAAGTGTTAAAAGTTTCGCACCAAATGACACAAGCTCGGACATGGGGTTCACGTCATTACCGAACTCGAAGCCAAGTTGATTACCTGCTTCCCAGACATTCATTTTGACGGCCATATAATCAACAGCGTTTAAAAAGGCACCCATTAACCCGTTAAACGAGGCATCAGTCAGAGGGTCCATTCCCAAAGCAGCAAGTTGTTGAGGCGTGCGTGGATTAGCCTGTTGTATCAAAGAACCATAATTGCCGACGATGCGCGTGACATCTTCATCGATGCTTCGATAGCCACTTTCTCGGCTTGTCTCATCTGACCACGCGCTATATTCAAGCTTAGCCGACGAAAACATTGTATCAAACGAGCCGTTGACAATTTGGAACAGTCGCGTCTGCGCATTGGCAATGGTGTTGTACCACGCACCAGCCATCACCCAGCCCTGATTGCCCCATTGAGTTGATACCGTCTGCATGATGCTCTGAAGACTTTTTACCCCACTTACGCTTGTGACATCTAAAGCTCTGGCTATCGCGTCTTGAACATCATTGGAAAAATCAGTGAGAAGTTGATTTACATTTTGAACGATGACTTCGTTGTCAGTTTCATACTGCCCCTGTGCACTTTCAGTATATCCGTCATCCATGTAAAGCATGGCAGAACCAGATGTTCTGTAAAACAGCGTATTTGAGTCTTCCACAAAATTTCTGATCACAGTCCAAACAGCGTTACGAACACTCGCATTCAGGTTCGATAAGTCCCCGACACGACCATCTGCTGTCGGGTTGGCATATGTTATCGTGCCACAACGAACATTGCCGTTATCGCTGACAAAATTTATTTCGCCCCGCTGTGTATTAGTTGGGTTCGTGACATCGATCCTGACAATATAGTCCTCTGGAAGCTCCTGACTTGTCACATATTGGTTATAAACACGGCGGCAGGCATTAAAAAGTAGCGCCTGTCGGACAAAATCGTCCGTAAACGGAGGGGGAGGCATACGAATACTTTGCGCATTGATATGCTGGGAATACCCATCTAATAGTCGCACCCACGCGTTACTCGCAAAGCCAGAGCCCCAACGCGCCATCTGGATGGCAATATATTGTCCCGTATTGAGGCCTGTCACACCACTACCCGAAACAGCAATTGGCACCAACAAACCAATAGCAAAAATAAGGCGTAGCGGCGCCCAGACCTGATTGGCTCGCCCCATAAACCGCGCTGTGTGCGCTGTGTCGATCACCATGACCACAAGATGATAAAGCAGGATGATGCCCGCAAGAACCAACACGCCGTTACTGAAAAAACGCAAAGCATCGCCAACCGCAATTTGGATGGCATTACCGTTTGGAGCAAGCGTTGCCGCTACGCTCGATCCCGCAGCAACATAACCGCACCCTTGAGCAGCATTTATATCATGCCCCAAAAAAAGGTACCCAAGCCAAAGCTGGGCCAAATCGCAATTTGTGCCGTTCTGAGTTCCTGGCGCCTGAAAGATTTGGGCATGTGCCTCAGGGATCAAAAAGGAAAAGAGCAGCGTCAAAACGAAAAGAAGAGAGAAGGCCAAACAGCCAACCACGGCAGCAAAGTAAAGGATCTGGGGCAAACCCTCCCTTGTAAAACGCAAATTGGCATAGGCTGTACCCATAACCTCGCGTAAGGAAAGCCTCACTTCATTGCTTACAAACGCGGCATGATCACGCGGGAACAATCCAACCATCGCAAACAAAGAGGCGATGATACGAGCAAACATAAAGAAGCTATCTCTAAGTGGCGCAATGTCTTTTCCAAACTGCGGATTAAAAAGAAGCCCCCAAATCGACGGCGCTTTATTCTGATCGTCCCTTTGGTCATTCTCTTTTTTGGATGAGAGCATTCAACACCTGCTTACTGTCTATTGCCGTAAAGCCTTGCCATGGGATCCGATAACTTACCGCTAATTAGATAAACCCCGCACCATTTAACTATTATATCCCAATCAGTTAAAGAGTTTTTAATTAGTTTCGTGCGTTTGGTTAATAATCATAGACGAACGCGATATGACTTACACGAAGGATTAGCTATTCCATAGGGTTAGTCTAAAATGTCCATTAAATTGTGAGCATAAAAATAAAAACGCCCCCTTCGACGGGGGCGTTTTTGGTTCACTCAAGCGTCACATTATTCGACCGCCAAAACCTGATAGAAATAGAAACCCGCAGCGATCGAGGTGGAATTGCTGTTATAGACACATCCAACTGGCTTTCCGTCAAAATCACTGGGCCATGCCGCACCGTCATTCACAGCTGTTGACGTAAAATCACCAATATCCACTGCAGCACCACTGGCCGTGCCAGCAGCCATGGCATTGACCTTGGAGTTAATTTCATCGCAAACAACATCGGTTACACGGAGAACAGCAACACGACTTCCTGATGCCGTACCTATTCCTGGGACAGCAATCGTCGGATAGTGCCACGTATCAGATGACGCATCCGCCGCCATTGTTACCGAAGGAGCCGAAATACCACCACCTATCGGCGAAAAGATCGCATCGTCGCCGGACGTCACCGTCGGATCGATAACGACATCCACAATGTCAGTGCCTAGACCGACAACACGGTCCATACCAATTTTCAAGTTCTGGCCAATATCAATCATGGCCGTTGCTCTTGTTCTGGTATTTTCACCGTGAGTATTGGTCGTAAAGGAACCACTTCCCGCCGCGATAGCTGCCGCTAGAATACCCAAAACCGCGATGATGAACAGAATTGGTCCAATGGCAATACCAGCATCGCTTGGCAACTTGTTCTCATACAGACTCTCGTCCAATCGCCTCATCTTCGTCCCCTAGCTGTCAAGCCTTGAGCTATGACTACACATAAACTGTAGAAAAGCTACAAGACGATTCTTAACTAATCATTACCAATAGGCCACCACAAAACACGAATCAAGCACCGTATTACCTAAATATCCTGCCGAAGGTAAGATATCCGTCCCTAATGTCAATAAGATTCCTCTGAGAAAGGGCAGAATGTCTTAGGGGTCAGAGGAAACTTCCGGTGCCTTGAAAATGATTTTCTGAGGAGTCAAGACAACCTTCATCAACGAATTAGCCCCACAATGGGCGCCAACGCACATCTCCTTGATTTCCCAGTAATATTCAGGAGATATAATCTCAATATAACTCAAGGCGTACATCCAGCTTTTAAACCGCGATCCCTCAGTCCCGATAATATTGACTGACGAATCACGCGCGGCGCTGACGGTAACGTCAGGAAACTTTTTCTTAAGCCTCTCCATAACTTTTTCGATTTGTCGGGCAGGCACAGATGTCTTCTCTATGATGGGCAGGCTTGGTTCCTTTGCAGAAGCTTCAGCTAACTGAGAACGAGCTGTTACCGACAAATGAATAGTATAAATCGCAAGAATCCAAACAACAATGACCGCCCCCCAACCAACAGATACAAAAAGGGTTACTGTCTTGTCAAAAGAACGAACGGCCCTTGTTAGAATTGCCGGGCTGAGAATCTTGGGTAAGGAAGAAAAATCCAGTGACATTTTTACCTCCTCCTACCACCACGACCCTTAGAATCGCCAGAACGATCCGATCCCAAAGCATCGGGAGAATTTCCGATTATAACACCCATATCTGCGTTACCAAGAGTCTGCCCACCGAGCTCTTTGATGCGTTCAGCGGTAACGTTACCTGGAACAATTGCACGCCAGAGAACCCTTCCTTTTACAATCTGATACATCTCTAAATATCCGTTCAGGGCGAGAAGGCCATCATTGAGATCTGCAAAACTCGCTATTTGCTTTCGCATAGGGCTCGCACGATGCTCCTGCACCTTTTTCATCAATTCGATCGTCTTTACATTGCTGCGTTCTCGTATTTCTTCGAGATCGACCTTGGCATTCAACGTAGAGACCGCTGCAACAAACCAAACAAAAAGGGCTATGGTTGTAAAAATTATCGCAGAGGAGACCATAAGGGTCGACAAAATTCGCCGCGCACGATCCTCAAACAGCGAAACGGAATACCATGGAACCGGCTGCAACGATTGAATCAGGTCGGGAACCATGTCAATAAGGGGCGCATTATTATTTTCTCGTGCAAGCCGCTCCGCTTTCGCCCGGATAACCGACGAAGTACCACGATGAATCGTAAGCGAATCTGATGTGATAGCCATCATTGTGGCCACTTCTTCGCTATAATGAGTGTATATAGTTGGCGGGATGGCCGCATCATCCATTCCGGGCAAAAGGGAACAAAACGGACACCAGGTGTTGGGATGCGAACGGATGCTTTCAGATGACACCGCCAAATAATATATTTTGTCCTTCTTGGCCTGCCATACCAAGTGAACGCGCTCTGTATCCAAAGCCTCGGCGGCTGCATTCCAAACGATGTTTTGTTCTTCACCTTGAATACGGGGACAACACCCTCCCAGAATATCAGCTGGGAAATAGTAATCGGCAACCCCAACCATGCCTCCGACAAGTGACTGCATCATTGCAACAGAATTCTTGTTTCTGTCCAGTTGAGGTCTCTCGACACTAAGCAACCCCAATTCTGCAGCAAGAGGGTCAACCTTGGTTCCGAGGCTGTTCCAATAGGCCTTGACGGCGTCCACCAGCGCTTTGAGCATATTAGCCACCACGCATTTCATTGATAGAATTGAGGAAACTCTGATTCTGGAGCATGAGCAAGTATATCGTTGTCAGAACGGTAATGCCAGACAAAGCAAAAAGCATAAACATGCCAAATTTGATGATTTTTCTTTGGTCTGTCTTGGCCATTAAATTACGTTCTTCTGCGATTGCCGCGTACACCTCACTAAGTTGGTCGACCATTTGAATCGTGACAATCTGATCTCTTTCAGCCTTTGTCAACGGCCACTGAGCTAAAGCGCGCGCAGGCTCGATACCGCCCAAGATTTTAGCCTGACAAGTCAACCAATAAAAACGTGTCGACGGCTCGACAGAGCTATCAATAATAATTTTTAAAGAATCCGAAAGATTCACTTTACCATGAAGAAGTCGAGACATCAGCTTGCAAGTGTCCTTCATGTTCATGTTTTGAAAATAGCTTGAAAGCATCGGAATATTCATCATGAGCCGAGATGTTAAGTGGTCCTGTTTGTGTCTATTCCGCCAATAAGATATGCCAAAAAAGACAACCGCCAGAATAATAACCGAAGAGACAAACAGCATTGTCCCATTGATTGCACTGACAATCTGAACGGCATTTTCGAATTTTTCGGCAGCCCCAGGCTCTGTGCTTTTTGTCCCCTGCGCTTTCAAATAAGGAATAAACCCAAATTGGTTCCCCCAAATGGTACCCACCACCGAGATGATATCAAAAGAAAGCCAGCTCAATGCTGCAATAACGGCCTTGTACTGGCTTCCTTTTTGCTCGACATGCTCAATAGCATGCTGAATAACACCTTTGAGGTCCCCAGCGCGTTCTCCTGCGGTGATGATGGCCATAGTTGGCGCGTCCATTAGCTTGAGTTCGCGCAATGCCTCGGAAAAAGACCCTCCACCTTTCAAAACTGTTCGCGTTGGAAGAAAGGCCAAACGACGCCTTGGGTCATCTTCTCCCTCGATAATGTTCATCAACGCCGTTCCAGCCGATGCGGTCGCGGACTGGAAACGGATAGCTCTGAGAAGTTGCATCTGCCATTCACGCGAACGAACATCCATCCATTCAAACAAGGGAGGTTTTTGTTCCTGAATGACCACGGGCCAATACCCTTTGCTCCTCAGCAAATGGCGGACTGCACGTTCGTCAGGCAAATAAAAGTCTTCCTCCTGAACCAAGGAACCGCCACCTGTTGTTTGCTGGACATATTTTGCATGAAATAGCTTCATTTCTCCCTACCTCATACGGTTGTGACGAACCGTTGCCTCTTCTACCATCAAAGAGGCGCCCATATTGGCATCAACAGCTTTGCGACGAATCAAATCACGTATGGACTCGCGACGCGGCAAGAAAAAAGTGCCCGGCACATCGACGATCGAAGATGAAACGTTCGAGACAAGCATCTCGGTAATTGCACGCCGGCTGGCCTGATCCTCGGGAGGGAAAAGCGCTTCTAGAATCAACGTTCGCCCTAAAAATCCTGTTCGATTACACAGGTCACACCCCTGACCGTTGGCCAAGGCAACCTTATCATCAGGCAAAACGCCTATATCATTGCATCGCTCAGCCGAGCCAAATACACGAAGGGCTTCTTCGGTCTGGTGACAAGCCGGACATACGGTTTTAACCAGACGTTGCGAAAGAGAAGCCACAAGGGCATGACCCAAAATGTAAAGACCACTTGTACGATAGTCAGAGCTAAGGAACCCGTCCATACGATCAAGTGTATGAATAGCGTCAACAGCGTGAACTGTGGTAATAACCAAGTGTCCAGATTCAGTCGCACGCAATGCGGCCTCAACTGTGTCGCCATCACGCATTTCGCCGACGATAATCACATCTGGATCATGGCGCATCAGGGCACGAATAATATCGGCAATCGTGTTCGCCGAATTATCGGTAACCGAAGTCTGGTCAACCAGAGGCATATCATATTCAACAGGTGCTTCAACCGAATAAACCGCTCTTGCCGAACGATCAATTTCCTGAATGACGCCATAAAGTGTCGTTGACTTACCAGAACCGGTTGGACCGCTCACAACAATCAAGCCGCCATCTTTCGTATGGCCATGAACAGCCCGCCGTAGCTTCTCCGCCACAACAGGCGCATGCATAAACAACTCGTCAAAACTGCGCAGATTTTCACGATCAAGCAATCGGAGGGTGAGTTTTTCGCCAGAAGGAGCGACAGGCAAGGTTGCAACACGAACGTCGATCACACGCCCCTGCCATTCAAACCCAAGACGCCCGTCCTGCGGATGCTGACGATCGGCGGCGTCCATTTTGGAGTCAGTTTTAATGCGCGTGACTAAGGGGGCCATAACGCGATGTGGTATCAAATGTTTATAAACCAAGTCGCCATCAATACGGTACCGTATCCAGCAACGCGCGTCATCTTCTTGCAGTGAAAAATGAATATCCGAAGTACGCGTTTGCAGGGCTTCAGCTAAAACGTCATGCAACGCTTGTTCAATCAGCATTGCATCATCAGGATCTTTGCTGAGCATCGAAAAAACGCGTAAAAGCCTTTCACCCGCGACTTCGCTCTGCTCGCGCATCAACCGAGCAAAGTCTGTCTTGTCCCACGGCTCGACCTCGATCTTGTCGACCTGATGGTGGGCACGTGCAAGGCTTGCCGAAACGCGCAAAAGATCGGCATCGTCAACACGATCTCCAACAGCAATCCGTAATACACCATCTTTGAGTTCGAGCAAGCAAAGCCCCATGGCTGCCTGCGTTGCCACAGAAACATACAGACGCAAGGACTGCATCGTAAGGTCCTCACGCACGCCATTTCGGCCATGCATGCTCTTACTGCCTTCTACGACGAAACCATTGCGCCTGAGAATTTCCTCTATCGAAAGATAACGCCCCGTAGTACGACGCATTGCCTGCTCGGCCAGCGCGAGCTCATAATGACGCGGTTTGACATTATCAAGATGCGCATCGTGAATGGCAATAACTTGCCCTGCATCCCCTTCAGCGGAATCACTTGATAAAAAATCGTCCATTACTTCTTCACCGGTAAATCAACTGAACTTTTTTCCTGCATATGTGCAGGCTTTCGGTTGGTTTGAAGGCTATCCTTTTCACGCGCATCCCCGGACCGCTGCTGAAGAGCCCTGTTGGTCATTAAATTAGAAGGTTGTAAACGGAGTGTCTGTTTCTTACCCTTTCGCATAATCGTTGCTTCATTTGGTGCTATGTTGAGAACCTTGACAGTTCCACCTTCTTCAGGGATATCCTGCCCCAACGAAACAATTTCGGTCGATCCATCCGGCTTTATGATGATAGCGCGGTTACCAACAGTTCCGATCAGTTGATAGGATCCTAAGCTAGCGTCCTCGCTTGGTTTCGTTTTTCGTCGCTGGACCATTTCTGCTTGCTCGCCAGCAATAGAGAGCGGGCTAAGATTCCCTTGCATCTCACGCTGGATATCATCCAGTGTCGGCGGGGCATTCAGATCAGGCATCTTAACAGGAGCTCCTTTTCCTGCCCCCCCCGATGCCGTTCCTGCCAGTGAAGGATCGGCCACGGGTTCCTTTGCCTTACCGCGAATGGGAATAACCGCAAAGCCAAGCTGTCCCGTATGACGAATGATCAGGTCAGTCGAGATCATGCCGCGAGCCTCGGGCTGCCACATCAATGTCACGGGGCAAGACTCACCCACTTTAAGATCCATATCCGGCAAGCACCCTTGATCCAACCGCTCTAGCCCGTTTTCAGGCGCGATCACTTCAACCGACAAAATACTGATGTTCTCGTTACTGTCATTGACCATAAGCGCCGTGCGCACAGCTTTATCTGTCCCGACTTCAACTTCTCCGAAATCAATAGGCTTGATATCTTTTGTGCTCAGAGAAAGCCCCAAGTCACGCCTTTCCTTTTGATTGCCTCCCGTCTTTCCAATGATGCGCACGCGGGCAATACGGTCGGGGGCATCGTGTGTCACAAGCAATTCGGCCGACCATGAACCTGAACCGGTTGGCGTTGCCTCAACTGTCACCGAACAACGACTGGCAATGGAAATTGCTTTCGTACGCGAACAATCATCTCCGACGATTTCAGCTTTAACATTGCTATCGCCATTTGCAGAAATTTTCTCGATATTAATGACTTGCCCTGTTTGGTTTATAAAGAAGAACGTCGCACGACGGCCAAGATTGACAGGCGTTTCGCCAACATCGACCTCGTTCTTGGGCTCAACCTTAAGACTGTCAGGAGAAGCTCCGCTTGCAGAACCCGCCGATGGAGAGACGAACGCCGCGTCACGTGCAGCCCAAACTGGCTGCTGCAGAAAGAGCAGACAGATAACAACAAAACCACCTCGCAGAATAAAATCTCTCATCACTGTTTCACCACTTGACCATCATCCGGCTCGCTCAATTCACGAAAAGCCTGACCAAACCCTCCTTGCATCATGCGTCCATCAATTGCTGTTCCGTTTTCTGAAGGAGTCAAAGGCATCGGCTGAACCGGCTGCGCACGACCGTCATATGGCACCATCAACTCAGCGCGATAGGGAGCAGGAACAGTCGGTGTCTGCAATCCCTGATCAGCAGGAATCTGCATCATCTTTGTCCCGTCCTTATCGATAACAACGGCCGTTTGCTCGCTCAGCGCATCTTTCATGCGTTCTTTGAGTTTCTCCGCTTCAGGGTCGATCTTTTTCTCGGCAAAAACAACAACAGATGGTTTAACCAAAACCACAAGCTCTGTATTCTTGAGTTGATCACGTGAAAAGGTTGGAACTCTAGCTCCAAAAGGAAGAGGAATCCCATCACGGTCATTCACATCACGTGATGTTACAAGACCCGCAAGAACAAGATTGTCTCCGGGCCGAACACGAATGGATGTCGAGACCTTGCGCTCCGAAGTTTCGGGAAGGTCAACGGTAACACCACTTTCCATTGTGGTTGGATTGAGGCTCACAACATCCTGTGTCGTCAATTCAAGAAGTGCGGAAATGACTCCCCCCTCATAAAGGCCGCTTGTTGTGATCGTTAGACCGGTATCAATACTTTCGGTAGAAACTGTGTTGGTTCCGACACCCGAACTCGACGTGCCCGAAACGCTTGAGGTAAGCTGGCCGACCTGCGCGATATAACGTTGCTTACCGCCAACCCGAAACTCCGCGTTTGATCCGGAAACAAAGGTAAGCTGTGGATTACTAACCGTCTGCACCTGCCCCTGCGTTGCAAGAAATTGAAGAACGGTATCGGCATCAACACGTCCCGTAAGCTTCGCCCCAAGACTGACCCCCGGACTTGTCAGGCTCGTAAAGCCGGTCAACCCACTGATGGCCAATTTCTCCATGGGCCCACCAAACTCGTCCAGACTAAAGCTCTTCCAGTTAATGCCCGTTGCATGATCGTTGTTGAGCGTCACTTCCCAAATATAAAGCTGCATTACAATGAGAGGGCGTCCATGACGTAATTGATCCAGATATTCATGGACATGTTCATATCCTTCAACATCCGTCGTATAAAGAAGGTTCCCGCCCTGATTATCTATCTTGGCCTGATCTCCAGACAAGAGGCTTATCGTATCCGCCATAGTGTTCGTTGCGCCCGCCGCACCTGACTTTGTTGGGATGGAGGGCAAATCTATCACAAAGGTTTCCCGCTCCTTAAGCTCTAAAAGGCCATTGCGGTAACTGCAGAAAACTTTGGCCGACGTGCATATCTTCCGCACAACAACGGGCAGCGAACCACTCAAATTTGTAACCGTAACCAGTCGGCTTTCGAAATTGCTCGAATCCCATGACAAGGACACATCGGTTCCATCTAACACGGCCTGTAACGCAGCCGTAACCGGAACAGCTTTCAAATTTGTATTGGGGACTATTATTCCCCCTGGCAAAGTTTCTGACCGCGTTAAAGGACGCTCTTTCAACCGCGATCCAATGTCCAGTGTGACGATGGGTGGATCATCTGGCCCACGCACAGTTTCATCAGCATCAGGAACCTCAGCAACCGAAGGCGCGCGCCCCGTAGTCGAACGTGCCTTAGAGACATCGATATCCGAACAAGCGGCCATCAAGACAAGCGGCAACAGAAATAGGAGAACCCCTGATCGCATACACCTCACCCCATAAGAACAATGGCGGCAACGCGTTAACCGCCTCGCTCCGCTTTGCCCCTGTAAAAAGACAAAGAAGAACCCTAGCCTGATTAACGGTCAGTTGGGTTGATAATTCGTTAACTTGTCTTAAGGAAAGAAAAGATATAAAGTCCGAGCATCTCTACAGAGAAACGGAGAGTCTACCCCATGAGAGCCCCTGCCCTTTCAATGCCTTTGCGACGTCAAGCCTTCACGCTGATCGAAGCCGCCATTGTCCTTGGCATTATAGGCCTCGTTCTCAGCGGCATCTGGGCGGCAACAAGCGTTGTCCGACGAGAGGCTTCGACGCAAAACTCTATCCAACACATAGCTGTCATCGCACAAAACATCCGTAAACTTTACAGTGGTCGAAGCGCTTTTACTTCCGCTCCCGGAACCGATATTACACAAATGCTTGTGAACGCAGGATCTTTTCCAAGAGAAATGTTTGAGGATCCTACCTCGGTGATACCCAGAACGGATTTCGGAACGCCCGTGCGCGTTTTGATATCGACTTCAACACAGTTTCAGATCGTTTTGGACCCGAACCTTCCAGCCGACGTCTGCGGAACCATACTGACCAAAACGACTGGTGTGGGCCGTGATCCAGGACTTGTTGAGGCTATCGTCGATGGCGTAGCTTTTAATGACCTCAGCGCAATAGGCGTTTCTTCGATCCCAGCAAATTGTTCGGGTATAACCTTCACGTTTAACCTAAATTAATGAACGAGAACGCCCCCCTCACCTTTGTTACAGGCGCAACAGGGTTTGTTGGCGCAGCCGTTGCCTCTCTATTGGAAAGCAAGGGGCACCGACTTCGCCTCCTTTCGCGAAAGAATAATGACCGGCGAAATCTGCTCGGCCTCAAAACAAACTTCGAACTTGTCGAAGGCGACCTCGCCGATCCCGAAAGCTATATAGGGAAACTTGAGGGATGCGATTATTTGTTCCATGTTGCGGCGGATTACAGAATTTGGGTTCCCGACGAACAAGCGATGAACAAGATCAATGTCGAAGGAACCAAGGCCCTGATGAATGGGGCTGTCAAAGCAGGCATCAAAAAAATTGTCTATACCAGCTCTGTCGCGACGCTTGGTATCCCGCCCGATGGAAAGCCAGGCACGGAAACGACGCCAGTGTCCATCGACAATATGATCGGGGTTTACAAACGCTCCAAATATCTGGCCGAGGACGTTGTAAGGACCATGGCGGCGACACAGGGCCTTCCCGCCGTGATTGTCAATCCTTCGACACCCATCGGCCCCCGCGATCTAAAACCCACGCCAACCGGACGCATTATCGTCGAGGCAGCAGCAGGACGTATGCCCGCCTATGTTGAAACAGGCCTGAACATTGTTCATGTCGATGACGTGGCGATGGGACACTGGCTCGCCCTTGAAAAAGGGAAAATCGGCGAACGCTATATTCTGGGCGGCGAGAATATGGAGCTGCTTGAAATCCTCAAGATCATAGCCATACTAACAGGGCGCAACCCTCCGCTCTTCAAGCTTTCGCATGGCCCTCTTATTCCCATCGCACATATAGCCGAGTTTATAGCGCGCCTAACCAAGAAAGAACCGTTCGTGACCGTCGACGGGCTTCGCATGTCCAAAAAGAAAATGTTCTTTTCTTCGGACAAAGCCAAAACGGCGCTCGGTTATGCACCGCGAGAGGCGACAGACGCCCTTCGCGATGCGGTCCAGTGGTTTGGCGAATACGGGTATTTTTAAGGTTGTCCTATGTTGACCGTTCTAGCGTTCCTTTCTTTGCTCGGGTGGCTCTATCTCGGATTTTACCATGGGGACTTTTGGCGTCCGCTCGTTATGGAAGAAGACTCGTGGTCTGGACCTTGGCCCAATATTGATATCGTTGTTCCGGCCCGCAATGAAGAGGATGTCATCGGGGCAACCTTGTCTTCCCTTCTGACACAAAACTATCCCGGCTATTTCCGTGTTATTCTTGTCAACGACCACAGCACGGATACCACGCGCAAAGTCGCTGAAGAAACGGCAATAAAATTGGGGCAATCTGCACGCTTAACCATCGTTGACGCTCCCGACCTTCCCAAAGAGTGGTCAGGGAAAGTCGCCGCGATGCAAGCGGGAGTCCGGCAAAGCTCATCACCCTTTATCTTGTTTACCGATGCCGATATCGTCCATCATCCCAAGAGCCTTGAACACCTCGTCGCAAAAGCTGAACTCAACCAACTTGATCTCACATCTCTTATGGTCAAGCTTTATTGCGAAAGCTGGGCCGAAAAGCTGATGATCCCCGCCTTTGTCTTTTTCTTTGCGATGCTCTACCCCTTCCGCCGCGCCAATGATCCACGATCACGCGTTGCTGCGGCAGCGGGCGGGGTGATGCTCGTGCGTCGCGTCGTTCTTGACGAGGCAGGCGGCCTTGAGAAAATCAAAAACGCCTTGATTGATGATTGCTCGCTTGCTGCGCTCATCAAGAAATGCAGTAACCGGATTTACCTCGGCCTTACGCACGATGTGCGCAGTATCCGCCCCTATCATACAATGGATGAGATTCATAACATGATTGCGCGGGCCGCTTACACTCAGCTGCACTATTCACCGCTCTATTTACTCGGCTGCCTGTTGGGGTTGTCGCTCCTCTTCCTTGTTCCGCTCGTGGCGCTCTTGAGTTTCAAGACATCTCCCCTGATGCTCGGCCTTTTCGTCCTGTACGAAATCTTCATCCTGTACCGGCCAACTATCCGTTTTTATGGGCGTTCTCTGGCATGGGCGGCCAGCTTGCCCTTAGCTGCCCTTTTTTATATGATCGCGACGATCGACTCCGCCCTGCGCTATTACCGTGGCAAAGGGGGTAATTGGAAGGGACGTTACCAGACCTCCAAGAAGTGAAAGACAAGACATGCCCCCCATTGAAATGCCAAGCGGCAAGAATGAAACGACAGAGAACTTTCCTGTCACCAAACTCATTGATAAAACGCACAGGCCGCACGTCGCGGCTTATTACAGCTTTGCCCGCGCTGCCGACGATATCAGCGACAGCGAAACTTTGTCGCCTGAAGAAAAGATCCTGCGTCTCGACCAATTTGATGCAGCCCTGATGAATGAGTCGGACAACAGCATCGAGAGCGTGATCCCGCTACGCAATAGCCTCAAAGAAACAGGCGTCAGCTCCGATCATGCGCGGGAGCTCCTCGTTGCCTTCAAGCGCGACGTAACCAAACTACGTTATAAAAACTGGGAAGAGCTTTTAGATTATTGCCGCTATTCCGCTGCACCTGTAGGGCGTTACTTGCTTGATCTCCACGGGGAGGATCATGCGTCTTGGCCCGCGAATGATGCGCTATGCAGTGTCCTTCAAATCACCAACCACATACAAGACTGCGCTACAGATTTGTGCGAACTCAACCGCCTTTATATCCCGCTAGATATGCTAGCGGCACGCGGTGCGACCATTGACGATGTCAAGGCAAAAACCTCTAGTCCCTCCCTGCGTTCTGTTTTCAACGATATGATCGACAAGATGGGCCCTATGATGGACCTCGCGCACACCTTCCCGCCCCAAGTCAAGAACCGCATGCTGCGTATCGATACGGCTGTGATTAACAATGTGGCTGACGAACTCCTGCGCGAACTGACGAAGCGTGATCCGCTAGCCGAACCGGTTAAACTCTCTAAGGGACAGAAGCTTATGGCACTTATAGACGGGGTTTTACGCGGGTTCTTTTGAGAAAGCAAAGAAGGCTACCTCGACAGACCCTCATAAAAAGAGTATAGACAGAGCCTCGACTCCTTACAGAAATGAATTAGATGGCTCAACTTTCCTATGAACAAGCAATGCGAGATGTCCTTTTTCGTGTCAGGTCCTCTCGCAGCTCGTTTGCAGCCGGGATGCAGGTTCTTCCCAAAGCGCGCCGGAATGCCATGTATGCCTTTTATGCCTTTTGTCGAGAGGTGGATGATATCGCTGATGACTCGCCAAACGCGCAGATGCGCGACGAAGGCTTGGCTCTTTGGCACCGGAAGATTGAAGGCCTTTTTCAAAGATGCGAGGCAGAAGACAGTATTTGCGCCGCCCTGCTGCCCCCGATCAAAGATTACAAGCTTGTTGAAGCGGATTTTCAAGCGATTATTGCCGGGATGGAAATGGATGCACACAATCCCATTGTAGCTCCTAATATGGACGTGCTCGACACCTATTGCGATCATGTCGCCAGCGCCGTTGGCCGCGTTTCGGTAAGAATATTTGGCGATGACTCGCCCGCAGCGATGCAAGTTGCCTATCATTTGGGACGTGCGTTACAGCTTACCAATATATTAAGGGACCTTGGCGAGGATTCAGCTCGCGGTCGCCTCTATCTACCTCTTGAATTGCTCAACAAACACGGGATCAAAAAACAGTCGATTGAGGATGTTTTGAAACACCCCAATCTTCCGGCTGTTTGTCGTGATCTGGCTCAAACGGCACGAAATCATTTTATTGAAACAGATCGGTATATTTTGTCCTGCAATAAAAGGGCCATGAGACCAGCACGTATTATGCGCAATTATTATTATGCCATCTGGCAAAAGCTTATGAAACGAAACTGGAAGGACCTTTCCTACCGCGTTTCCTTGCCCCTGTGGCAAAAGCTTTGGTTAATGGCTCGGGGTTTGCTAAGCTTCCGCCTATGATCGAATCACGACAAATCCACATTATTGGCGCAGGTTTGGCGGGACTTTCTGCCGCGCTTCAGCTCACCCTTATGGGAGAGAAAGTCACCGTCTATGAAGCGGCGCCTTATGCGGGCGGACGCTGTCGTTCCTATTTCGACAAAGGCCTCGACTGCCGCATCGACAATGGCAACCACATCGTGCTGTCAGGCAATGTCGCCGTCCATGATTATCTGGAGCTATCGGGGGCGCAAGACACAGTTATCCGTCATAAAGAGCCTATCTTCCCTTTTATGGATCTGCAGACTGGCGAGCGCTGGATTCTCCGGATGAACAACGGCCTCTTCCCGCGCTGGATCTTTGACCCCAAACGGCGCGTACCAGGCACGACAGCCAAAGATTATCTTTCGGCCTCACGCCTCTTTTTCGCCGATGAGAAAGATACGGTCGCTAACTGTCTTGATACACGTTCGGTGATCTATAAAAGGCTATGGGAGCCGATGGCCATCGCCTCTTTAAACACCGAGGTCGAGAACGCCTCGGCCAGGCTTCTCGCCAATCTGCTCGCCCAAAGTTTTGCTGCGGGGGGGAAAGCTTGCCAACCCATTATTCCCAAGGTCGGTTTGTCGGAAACCTTTGTCACCCCTTGCATCGGCACCTTGCGCGAGCATGGTACCGAGATCAAGTTTAGCCAAAGGCTTCAGGGCATCGATGTTACCAGCGAAGGCCAAGTTATGGCCCTGCGGTTTCATCAAAACATCATCACCATCGGTCCAAAGGACTGGGTCATTCTGGCCGTCCCCGCTTGGGTCGCCCAAGAGATTATTCCTAACCTGCTGACCCCCACATCCTTCCGCGCCATCGCCAATGCGCATTTCCGTGTGGAGGCGCCCCAGAACTTGGCTGGATTTACTGGCTTGATCGGGGGGCTCGCCGAGTGGGTGTTTGTCAAACCCGGTGTTGTTTCCGTTACCGTCAGCGCGGCTGACCGTTATGAAGAGCAGGATCAAGAAAAATGGGCCATTGCCATCTGGGACGATCTCGCCCGCCTGTTTGATCTTGACCCTGGGAAAATCCCACCCTGTCGCATTATTCGAGAAAAGCGTGCAACTTTTGCTGCCACTCCCGAACAGGATAAGATGCGGCCAACGGCCTATATCGGTTGGAAGAATCTTGCGCTTGCGGGCGATTGGACAGCGACATCCCTGCCTTCGACCATCGAGGGCGCCTTGCGCTCAGGCGTCAAAGCGGCCCAAGTTGTGATGCGCTGGGCGCATGAAGGATAATAGCTTCCTATACAGATGATCTCTGACTACTCCGCCTGACGCCGGAGCTTTTCAATCTTGCGCATGATCATGCCGCGCTTGAGCGATGAAAGATGGTCAACAAACAAAACGCCGTCCAAATGGTCAATTTCATGTTGAAGGCACGAACTAAATAGATCTTCGGCTTCGACAATCTGTTCCTTGCCATCAATGTCGAGATATTTGACCTTCACCCTCTTGGGGCGTGTGACATTGGCATAAAGATCAGCCGTTGACTCCGTAGCGCAGGGTCTTACAGACAGACACCCTTCGCTATAAGTAAAAGTGCCTTCACCTTCCTCAATGATCTCGGGGTTCGCCATCATCAGCGCCTCGCTGCCGTCGCGACTCTTGGACAGATCGACAACGATCACACGCTCAAGAACGCCAATCTGGTTGGCAGCAAGGCCAATCCCATCGTCAGCATACATCGTCTCGACCATATCTCGCATCAGCTGCGCAATCTGCGCATCGACTTTCTCAACGGGCTTGGCCACTTCCCGCAAGATCGGGTTCGGCACGGTCAGCACTTCAAGTATCGCCATCCTCTTCGACTATCCTTCCTGACTTTTTAACAGTTCCTTGTTCTCAATCACAGAAAAGCGCAGATCGCGCTCGATTTCATTCGGCGTGACCAGTTCTTCTTCACCGGAAATCATGCCGGTTTCCGTAAACTTGCGCGCCTTACTCAAAACATTCCGGTCATAAGACCGCACCATCTTGTTGTAAAAATCAACCGCACCGCCCAAGCGGCTCCCCAAATTTTCCATATGGCCAGAAAACACATTCAAAGCATCATGCAGCTTACGCCCGATATCCACCATCTCAAGGATATTCTCGCGCATCGCTTCCTGTCGCCAGCCATAGGCCACCGTGCGCAAAAGGGCAATCAATGTCATCGGCGTTGCCAAAACCACCTTGTGGCTCGCGCTGTATTCCATCAACTCGTCATCACCATCCAGCGCCGCCGATAGGAAATGCTCGCCCGGCAAGAACAAAACGACAAACTCGGGCGTGCCTTCAATCTTGTCCCAGTAAGCTTTATTGCCGAGAGTCTTGATATGATCTTTAAGCTGCCTAGCGTGCTGACGCAGGGCATTGGCACGCTTGTTCTCGTCATCGGTCTGCACCGAATCCAGATAGGCTGACAAAGGCACCTTGCTGTCAATAATTACACAGTGACCGCTGGGCAGCGCCACGATCACATCGGGACGGATGGTGCCGTCTTTGTCGGATACGACAAACTGTGTCGAGAAATCCTTGGCGTGGGCCGACATACCCGTCATTTCAAGAATACGTTGAAGCTGAAGCTCGCCCCATCGCCCTCGCCCACTCGGCGCGCGCAAGGCCTGTAGCAGCTTGCTTGTTTCCTGCCGCAGTTGGTCCTGCGTCTGACGCGATGTCGTCACCATCTGGGCCAGTTCACGATAGGCGCCCTCGCGCTTGACTTCCAGCGCCTTAAGCTGTTCGTCCATGCGCTGCAACGAGTCTTGCACGGGCTTGATCATCGCATCAATAGCGACCGTCTTCTTGTCTAGATTGGCCGTCGCGCTTTGCTGCTGCTGCTGCAGCTTACCCTCGGCCATCTGCAAGAAGGTCTCGCTATTCTGATGCAAAGTATCAGCCGCCAAGGCCTTAAACGCATCGAGCATCTGGCTCTGGCCTGCTATTCGCGCGCGCAGCAGGGCATAGACAAGCAGTCCACCTAGAAGGGTACCACCAACGAAAACGACAAGAAGGATTATAAACTGTTGATCAATCATGGGCTGGATTATAGGCCCCTTTTTCTCAAATGACCAAGCATTTCAAGCTCTACCCCCTTTGCCGCCGCACTTCATACAGGGACACGGCCGCCGCATTCGAGACGTTGAGGCTCCCGATAGGTGGCTGAGTCGGCAAGCGTGCCAGCTCATCGCAATGCTGACGCGTCAGGCGGCGCAGCCCGTCCCCTTCTGCCCCCAACACAAGGGCTATTCGACCCGACGACACTGCACAGGCCGAAAGATCACGATCCCCCTCTTCAGCAAGGCCAATGCACCAATAGCTCTCTTCCCTGAGCGTATCCATCGCACGCGCCATATTGACCACGGGGATCAAAGGCACATGCTCCGCCGCGCCACAGGCCGTCTTTGTAATGGTGCCCGTCATAGAGGGCGCCGATCGCTCTGTTACAATAATCGCACCGGCACCAAAAGCCGCCGCCGATCGCATGATCGCCCCAACATTGTGGGGGTCTGTAACCTGATCGAGAATAAGGATCACATCGGGGCAAGCCTCACTGCCCAACATATCATCGAGCGTTACATCAGGCAGCGGGGCAACGTCCATCACGATTCCTTGATGCACACTGCCACGCGGCGTGATAGCCTCAAGCTCTTCCTTCTCGATACGCTTGATTGAGGGGCGCTCTAGCTTTTCCTTGGCAGATAGCTTTTCAATATCGCTGAGCGCCGCAAGACCCGCCTGCGTTGCCCAACATTGATAGACTTCACGATAGGGATTGAGCCAGGCCTCACGCACCGCATGAATTCCCCAGATTAAAACACCCTTGGACGAGGCAGACGATGCCGCCCCCTTCTCCCGCATAGGCCTTCCCTGAGCAGGGATAGCTCCCGCAGACTTTCCATGAGAAGGCTTTGCCTTTTGAGGGGCTTTCCCTTGAGAAGAACGCGCAGGCCGTGTGTCCGGCTTTTTTTTCGCAGAAGCGCTTCTCCTTACACTGTCTGGGCGATCCTTCTCGCCCCCTTGTGGCCGCCCCTGTCCACGTCCTTTTCCGCCTTTGGCCGTCGACGCCCCTCTTCCGCCGCGAACGGCGCTTTTGGAAGAAGATGGCCCTCTCTTAGCGCTAAGAGATCTTGTGCGTTGCTTTTCTTTCATTTTTTTACGTTCCTTGATATTTTTTGGCCTTCCTCGGCCTTTTTTGACAAAAACCAACCCTAATCAAGCCTCTACCATTGACAAGCGCAAGGAAAATCCGCTAATTGCCATTTCTCGCTTAGCAATAGGCGCATCGGCACGACACCATAACGTGGAAGGGTGGCCGAGTGGTTAATGGCAGCAGACTGTAAATCTGCCCTCTTACGAGTACGTAGGTTCGAATCCTACCCCTTCCACCATTAAAAAAGCCCCCAAATGGGGGCTTTTTTGTTTTCATCGGCAGAGGCAGGGTTCAAACCGGAAAGTAGATTCGACGACAAGACATTCCATAAGGCGGCGGCGCACGTGTATGCCGCCGCACAAAATGAAAAGGTTATGCCGAAGGCACGATGGAGCCCCGAAAGCGGTGACATCAATCCTACCCCTTCCACCGCTTAGTCAATAAGGATGACTTTTATTTAGCCTTCTTGTTTTTCAAGCAGTTAAAAAGGGGGTGACCTATGCCCCCTCTTCGCATAGACTGCGCCACATGTCGAAAAAGAACTATAAAATCATCCACCGTGAGGCCCTTTTTCAGGGTTTTTGCCGTGTTGACCGTTACCACATTCGCCAAGAACTGTATCAAGGTGGATGGAGTGATGTCTTTTCACGCGAAGTTTTCTCTGGCGCAGAACAAGCCGCCGTTGTGCTTCTCTTTGATCCTCATCAGGACAAAGTCATCCTGATCGAAGAATTCCGAAGTGCCCCGATGATCCATGACGAGGATCCCTTCCTTCTGGAATGCGTCGCGGGCATGATTAACGGTGGCGAAACGGCAGAACAAGCCGCCCGTCGCGAGGCTTTGGAAGAAGCCGGATGCAACGTTGCGGAGCTTCAGAAAATTTTTGCTTATTATCCAAGTCCGGGTTTTCTTGCCGAGCAGGTCACCCTTTTCATTGGGCGAACCCAAGCTCCAGAAGATGGCTCAATCCACGGACTTGAACACGAGGGCGAAAACATCAAAGTCGTGGTGCTTGATGCGATGCAAGCCATCAATCGCCTGTACACCGGCAAATATCGTGATGCGGCGACGATCATCGCGATGCAATGGTTCGCCCTGCGCCATACGGACTTGCGCAGCCGTTGGCTGGTCAGCGAGACAAGCGGTGCATTAATTTAAAGACATCAAAAGTCTTAACCATCAATTTATCTTGAGCCTTTTTTATACATGGCTTACAAGCTCGCTAACAATGTGCATCTAGGTTGAGTGATCCAATATGCCCCTTCCCATTTCCTGTAACGCTGAACTCCTAACCCCGGCCGAACGCACCGAACTGGGCTATCAACAATATATTACGGCCAAAGATAAGAATACCGCACAAGCTGCACGCAAAATGGTTCAAGAATCTTACATGGACAATTTTGCCATAGGGTACTTTTATATGGGCATGATCCTTCTACAAGAAGGAGATTGCAAAAAAGAGGACAGCCCCGGCCACCAACTTATTCAGTGGGCGGCAGAAAAGGATACCGAGGCGGCTTATACACATGCTTTGATCTTGCGCAGCCGTAATCAATCAACCGAGACTGAGGAAGAGAAATACCTACACAAGTCCTATCAAATGGGGCACGTCGCCGCTACGATGGTCCTTGCGAAAGGCATTCTCGATAATCGATATAAAAAACCCGAATGGATCGGGCACAAATTATCCAACGAAGATTCAGCCCTGTACCTCTTCACTGAAGTCCAGTCCATGCAAACGAAGGGGCGTACGGATAATATGCTAAAAAATGTTGCACTGGGCCAAATTCAGTCTCTAATCGGAGATAAGGTCAAGACGATACGACAATCCCGGGGATATTTGCCCGGTGCGATCGTTTTGCGAAATGGCGCACAAGTTCAATCCAGAACGGCGGTGAATGCCATCGCTGCCTTACCTCGTTAATTTACAGCTTTTCGATCTAAAGCCTCTTGCCCATTTGCAAGAACTTGGCCTGGCGGGATTCGGCAAGTTTTTGCCCATCGGTTCCCATCAACTCGCCCAGATGTTTGGCAAGCTCGCGGCGGACAGAGGCAAAAACCTCGTCATACAACCGGTGCGCCCCACCGAGTGGTTCGGGAATGACGGCATCAATGACGCCGAATTGAAGAAGATCTTGCGCCGTAAGCCTTAACGCTTTTGCCGCCTCTCCCGCAAACTCGCGGCCGCGCCACAAGATTGAGGCGCATCCTTCGGGCGAAATCACGGAATAAATGGCATGCTCCAGCATCAAAATGCGATCCGCAGCAGCAATAGCAATCGCACCACCCGAACCGCCTTCACCGATCACAACAGAAATCAATGGCACTTTGACCGAAACGCAGACTTCTATCGAGCGGGCAATGGCCTCGGCCTGCCCACGCGCTTCGGCCTCATCGCCGGGGAAAGCGCCCGCCGTATCCACAAAGGTCAAGATCGGCAAACCAAAGTGATCCGCCATATGCATCAATCGCTGCGCTTTGCGGTAGCCTTCGGGATTTGCCATGCCAAAATTATGCTTCACACGGCTTTCGGTATCATGGCCGCGTTGTTGACCGATGATCATACAAGCCTGTCCGTTAAAACGGCCCAGCCCTCCAATGACAGCGCGATCATCCGCAAAGGCGCGGTCGCCAGCAAGCGGCGTAAACTCAGTAATCAACGCCTCAACATAATCCAAGAACTGTGGACGGTCGGGATGACGCGCAACTTGAACTTTTTCCTCTGGAGTCAGCTTGCCATAAATCGTACGCAGTTGCTGCTCGACCTTCGCCTGAAGGCGCGCGACTTCATCCGCGATATTCACGTCCCCGTCACTGGAAAGATGGCGAAGCTCTTCAATCTTGGCTTCCAAATCCGTAACTGGTTTCTCAAAACTCAATACCTGCATTGATCCTACCGTCCTTTGTTTCAGGGGCACTCAGCTTACCACGCCCCACAAGCTTAAAGCAAATCAGGAGAAAAGGCTATTAACCATTTGTATCTAATCGATAATTCAACGCGTCGGCCGAGCCGCCCACGCGCCGATAATATCCCTTTCTCCGCCCAATTAGATGATAACCGCACGATTCATACAAAGCGCGGGCTCCCATATTATCTTCGGCAACCTCAAGAAAGAAAGGCGCCTTTGGATAACGATTGCGGGCAAAGGACAGAAGGCCTCGCGCAATCCCTTTACGCCGATGCGCGGGATCGACGGCCAAAGTGAGGACCTCGACATCGTCTCCAGCTTGTTGCACCAGAATGAAGCCAACACTTTCTTTCTCAAGTCGCAAGCCCCAACCTTCAACCGAAGAAGACTCCAAACTTGCCGCAAGCTGTGCGCGGCTCCATGATTCAGTCCTAAAACAAGCACGATGAAGCCCACAGACCTTATCCAATTCATCCATACTCAGACGATAGGGCACCATGCTTAGCCCTCTTTTGTCTTTGGAAACGTGACATCCGGCGCGCGAAGATAAAGGGGACGCGGCAGAAACGCTGGATCACACAAATCAGCCACCTGTTGAGCCAACTCCGCACAGGCCACAACTTCTTGGCCCTGTTGCGGCAGAAAACGCTCTGGGGCAATGGAAATTGCCGCAAGAGACTCTGCTGCGTCTCCAACGACAACGGCCTCTGGCTTTTCTTTGAGTAAAGTCTCGATCTCTTTCGGCGGCAACATGACAGGCCTTGAAACGGGCATAGCACCATCAAACATTTGCACATAAAGCTCAAGCCGACGGGACTCCAGAATAACGACAAGGGGTCGAGTTTCCTGCGCATAAAGATGCCGAAAGATCGCAAAACGATCGATCCCTATGACAGGTTTCTTGGCAGCAAGCCCCAACCCTCGCGCGGCAGCAAGGCCAATGCGCAAGCCCGTGAAACTGCCCGGCCCGCGTGTCACAGCCATACGGTCAAGCTGAGAAAAACCAACAGAGGCTTGCGTCATCGCTTCCTGAACAAGGGGGATCAGGCGTGCATCCTGTCCACGCTGCATCGTCTCGTTTCGCAGACTCAACAGGGCGCCATCCTGCCACACGCAAACGGCGCATCCGACGGATGCGCTATCAATCGAAAGAATGATCACGGTGTGCCGCCGTTTTTGGCTCCGCAAGAAAGGGTTTCATTTGGCTCCAGTTTGTCTAGCGATCCAGTAATAGTGAAGTCTGGATATTCGATCTTGACCTTACGAACCACGCCATTTTCCTGCATTTCCATTTCCATCTCATAGTCTGGCGCACTTGTTTGATCCGCAGCCCTGTAAAAGGCCAGCCGCACAGGCCACGCCCGCCCGCCAATCAAGCCGTTACCTTTGTACTTTTCCTGAATATCTTTATCAATCTCTTTGAGTTCCGGCGCGATAAAAACACTGACCTCGTCAACATCCTTTGCCTGTGATCCGTCATAGACGCGACGAGTAAACATCTTTTCCCCTGCCAAAGCCTTTTGAAGGATCATAAATGTATGATTGGTCGGGTACATCGTGTCTTTGGGAAGGGTTAAGTCCGGTGTATTTTCAGGCATCGAAAACTTGACGACACCCCCCTGTTCGTCCATATGTGCCTTGCCCTTATAATTTTCTTCTTCATCCGCATCACTTTGGCGCTTGATGTAGAACGTCATATCCTTGCCGTCCATGGACTCCCACGACATCATTGTACTTTTGATCTGAGCTTGGGTCCCGTCGGCATAGCTAAAAGCAAAGCTGATATATTGCTGTGAGGTCCATCCATCGCAGCTGTTCTGCCAATCAAACAGAATAGTTCCCGTGACATCGTCCAAGGCGCTGCTATTGGTTTTTGATCCCATCACCAACTTGTAATAGGCTTTGTGAGGAACAATTCGAGCGGGCGCGGAAGCCCCCTCAAGTGCCGCCCAAGCGCATGATGGCAAAAAAAGAGCTGCTATCATGACAAGGCCAACAAAGCTGCAAAAATGGGGAACTTTCTTTCCAATCATCATCACTGTCCGAATCCTGTTTCAACGCATTAAGCTTCCTGTCCACCATAGAATAGACCGCATCCCCAAAACAAGCAGCAGCTTACCTTACGATTTCTTTTGTCTAAAAGTTACTAGGAAAAAATATCCCTTCTCCAGAACCCAGAAAAGTGAACCTGATATTACATATATATATCAATAGGTTAATCTATTTCCACTTTTGGCCCAAAGCTTGCATATCTCCTTTGAGCATATGTTTCTTCTTGGGGAGTTCTCCATGCCTAGTTTGACAAACACAGACCGTCGCGAGCAACAAACGCCACGCTTTCCGCTACCGGGCGGTTACAGCAACGCGCTGAACGCTTATGCCTTTGCACCTATTGAGGCCAAGCGCTCACTGACTCCGACGCTTTTAACCTCAGACAAAGAGCAAGCATTGTCTTTGCTGGAAGACGCCCAACGCACGATTGCCGAACAGGAACAACGCATTCGTTCCCTTGAAAAACTTGCACAATGCGATGAGTTGACAGGCCTTCTTAATCGACGCGGTTTCACAGCAGCCTTGCGCCGCGAATTGGCCAACGCTCGGCGTTTTCGTAATCACGGGGCGCTCTTGATCTTGATCGACCTTGATGACTTCAAGCAAGTCAACGACCAATTCGGTCATATGGTCGGCGATGGCTATTTGCAAACCGCTGCGTCGGTCCTTCTCAACGAAGTCCGTGGCACCGATTATGTCGGACGCATCGGCGGTGACGAGTTTGCAATCCTGATGACCCATCTCTCCGCCAAGGATGCCAAGAAACGGATCGATCATCTGGATCGTGTCTTTCACAAACGCGTGATGCACGACGCGCCCCAAAGCCTACCGCTCAAGGCCAGCTTTGGCTTTGCCATGGTGACGGAAACAGATACGGCTGAATCCCTCTTTGTCTCAGCCGATATGAAACTCTATGCCGACAAAGCCCGCCGGAAGATGGCCCACACTCAGGCCGCAACGCAATCTCGCACACCACAGGAAGCTTAGAAAGCCTTCGAGATATCTTAAACCGACAAATGAGGTCTGCACCCCTTATGGTTAATTGGTTGTATTAAATCGTTTTCGTTTTATAAGATCGAATAGAATTATATATAATACTGTAATTGTGCCAAAATATATAAATACCGTCATGATGGTCCATTTCTTTGCTGAAACAGATATCCTCCCACCTCATGTCTTGCATGATGTTAGTCAATACAAATGCTATCTGTCACAATCAGAAGAAGGGCGGGCCCTTCCTGACGAGAAATACGAACTTACGGCTGAAGTCATCGCTTTTGTCAAAAATGAAATCAAGCTCGTTGAAGATATCGCAAACCAGTTCGAAAACTTTCGCAATCTGGAAGATGTGAATATCGTTGCCCTATCAATGGGAGGAAATCAAATCAGGGGAGAAAACTCTTCACAAAGCACGATTACGCTCGTTGTAAACAATCATTTTAAAGAATATGGCAGCGTCGTGGCGCACGAACTCTATCATCTCGTCCGCTCTAGAGTGCATAAACATCCAAAAACCGTTGGAGAGCGCGTTGTCGAAGAGGGGCTCGCCAATTGTTTTATGCATCGTGACATTCAGCTTACTCCTTTGCCTGCGCTCTATCGTTACGAACCATATGTATTTGGCTATTTCGAGAAGAACATCTTGCCGTATATTCCCAAAGTAAAAGGCATGATCGAATCGACAAATATCAATGTCGGTGAGTTCTTCTTCGGAGGAAAAAATTTTCCACCAGACTTTGGTTACAATCTTGGGTCAATTATGGTAGATGCGTGGCTTATGCATAACAACAAGCGTGCTGCCGATGTCATCCATGTTCCGGCAAAAGAGATATATCAGCGATGGTTTGATAACGAGATTCCCATCATCGAAAGAAAGCGCTTAAGAACGAGGCCGGCTAGAGCAAACACTTTGCCTAAAGCCGAACCTTAATTTACTGCCTTTTTCGTCACAGCGGCACAGTTGGAAAACTATTTAAAATGAACTATCTTTGTCCATTAAAACTGGACGATTGAGGAAAAAACTCGTAAAAAATTGTGGGCCTTATAAGTATATGGAGTTGTAGATGTCCACACTCGATCTGGCTGTCATCGGCAACTGCGCTATCAGCAGTATGATTGACAAAAAAGGAAGACATGTTTGGCATTGTCGCCCCAGATTTGACGGTGATCCGGTATTCAGCTCCTTGTTGAATGGGGCAGATCCTAAACAAGGTTTTATGGACGTCCTTGTGCATGATTTTTGTGACTCCAAGCAAGCCTACATCCGCAACACGGCTGTTGTTGAAACAATTCTTGAGGACTCAAATCAAAACAAATGTCGTTTGATCGACTTTGCACCGCGTCATATTCGTTTTGGCCGCATGTTTCGTCCGCCTATGCTGATTCGCCGTATCGAACCCTTGCAAGGTGCCTGCCGCATAAAAGTTCGCGTGAGACCACACTTTGAATATGGTGCACGTAAGACTCAAATTACAACTGGTAGCAATCATGTTCGCTTTGTCCCAGATGAAAACAGCGTTATACGCCTAACAAGCGATATGCCGCTTTCCTATTTGCTTAATGAAACGGAGTTTGTCCTAAACCGTCCAGTCAACCTTATTCTCTCAAGCGATGAACCCATTCCTGAACGGCCCGAAACCATTGTTTTGCGTTTTATGGAAGAAACAATCAATCATTGGCAGGAGTGGGTTCGCGGTTTGGCCATACCTTTTGATTGGCAGGAAGCCGTCATTCGTGCCGCCATCACGCTTAAACTTTGCAGTTATGAAGATAATGGAGCCATCGTCGCCGCCTTAACAACCTCGATCCCCGAAGCCCCCGGAAGCACGCGTAATTGGGACTATCGACACTGCTGGCTTCGTGATGCGCTGTTCACCGTCAGTGCGTTAAACCGTCTGGGCGCAACCCAAACGATGGAAGGCTTTATTCACTATTTACTTGATAACGTTCTTACAAAAAGCGATGCGCCGCTAAGCCCAATCTACTCGATCACAGCCGAGCCTCTTCCAGATGAAGCTTTTGCCCCTTCTCTGGTCGGATACAGGGACATGGGCCCAGTGCGAGTGGGAAACGCTGCCGTGTCACAGCAGCAGAACGATGTCTATGGCTCTGTTATTCTTTCCGCCGCACAGATGTTCTGGGATCAACGCATTCAAAAGCCCGCAGGCATCGACATGTATCGCCTCCTCTGCCCGATCGGTGAGCAGGCTTTGGCTAATGCGCTCAAACCGGATGCCGGTATATGGGAATACAGATTCCGTGAACGAACACACACTTTTTCTGCTGCAATGTGTTGGGCTGCCATACATAGTCTTGGCCGCATCGCACATCATGTTGGCCTAGCAGACGAAGGCAATGTCTGGCTCGCTAAAGCATCAACGCTACGCACAGAAATTTTAACGCGTGCTCTTGATCATGAAAACAACTGGATCACTGGAAGTTTTGAAGGACGAGAAGCTGATGCCTCCCTTCTCCTCTTGCCCGAAATCGGCTTTATTTCTGCCGACAGCAATATTTATCGCAACACACTTTCCATGATTGAAAAACGCCTTTTCCGCAATGGCTATATCATGCGTTATGACGAAGCCGATGACTTTGGGCTTCCCCATACGGCTTTCACAGTTTGTGCCTTTTGGTACATCGATTCACTGGTTGCAACAGGACAAAGAGAGAAGGCCCTGGAACTCTTCCATTCTATTCTCGAACGACGCAACCATGTCGGCCTCCTTTCCGAAGATATTGACCCAACAACGGGGGAGCTATGGGGAAACTTTCCACAGACTTACTCCCAAGTTGGTTTGATACTCTCGGCTTTGCGCCTTAGCCAAACGTGGGAACAAGGGTTGTGGGGCGCTCTTCAGGAATAAGTCTTACAGAGACGTTCTCTTGGCCAAGGCATCATAAGCCAAAAGCTCTTCGATCAGCGCGGGGAACGCTTTAAACGGCACCATATTCGGCCCATCAGATGGGGCATGATCAGGGTCCGGATGCGTTTCAAGGAACACTGCCGCGACACCGACGGCAACAGCTGCACGTGCAAGCACGGGCACAAACTCACGCTCACCGCCGCTACAGTCGCCCTTCCCGCCCGGTTGCTGGACAGAATGTGTCGCATCAAAGACAACGGGATAACCCGTCTGGGCCATAATCGGCAGGCTGCGCATATCGGACACAAGTGTGTTGTAGCCAAAGCTGACCCCACGCTCACACAGCATAATCTTCTCATTGCCCGTTGAGGCAATCTTCACGGCTACATTTTTCATGTCCCATGGCGCAAGAAACTGGCCCTTCTTCACATTAATCGCACGGCCTGTCTTCCCGGCAGCCAGCAACAAATCCGTCTGGCGGCATAGAAAAGCGGGGATTTGCAAGACATCGACCACTTCGGCGACGGGGGCACACTGATCTTCGGAATGAATATCAGTCAAGACTGGTAAACCTGTCGTCGCCCGCACCTCAGCAAAAATCGGCAAGGCTTCTTTGAGGCCGATGCCACGCTGGGTGTTCACTGAGCTTCGATTCGCCTTGTCAAACGAAGACTTGAAAATCATATTGACGTCAAGCTTGCGCCCGATCTCCGCAATCGCCGCGCTCATCTCGAGCGCTTGCGTACGGGATTCCATCTGGCACGGTCCAGCTATGATCGAAAGCTTCTTGTCATTTGCAATCTGGATCGCGCCCCCCTTAGGCAAGGCAACTTCAACAATTTTGATCATACGTCTTGTCCTTCACTATCTTTTTCCTTTTTCACACGACGACGATAGCTCCAGACACCATAGGGAAGCGTCAGGAAGTAAGTGCTGCCCAAAACCGAAAGCGTCAACCATGTCTGCGTAAATAATCCGGCCACGAGCAAGCACACGCCCACCATAATCGGAGCCACAGCAAGCGGTGAAATGCGACGTCCTTTCATCGCCAAGGTCGGTACGCGGCTAACCATCATCCCGCCTACGAAAATCAGCCAAACGGACATAAGTTGTGGCATCAAGCGATACTCTTCACCAAAACTCAGAACGATGAAAAGTGGCAAAAGCGCAAGCCCCGCACCCGCAGGGGCGGGAACACCGACAAAGTAGCCTTTTGTCCATTTCGGCGCGTCTTCGTCGTCGAGCATCGTATTAAACCGCGCCAGACGCAGAGCAGAACACGCGGCAAAAACAAGCGCGGCACCCCAGCCAAAACTGCCGCCAGCACCTGACATATTCCATAAATAGAGAACCAGCGCAGGCGCCACACCAAAACTTGTCAAATCGGCTAGAGAGTCTAGCTCCGCCCCGAACTTACTGGTCGCGCCGAGCATACGGGCCACACGTCCATCAAGAATGTCAAAGATACTGGCAATCACAATGGCAAGGGCGGCGGCTTCCCACCGCTCCTGCATCGCAAAGCGCACCGCTGTCAGCCCCCCGAAGAAGGACATCATGGTGAGCATATTCGGCAAGAGGCGCGTAAGGGGTAAATCCCGTGGTGCGCGGCGGCCGTCTTTTCTCAAGGGTCGCATGGAAATCATCTCAGCGCACCTCCCCTACTCGCTGCATTTCGTCACTTGTCATATCGGCAATTACCGTCTCGCCCCCCACGGCGCGCTGCCCGATGCAAACAAGCGGCTTCACACCAGCCGGAAGATAGATATCTGTACGACTCCCAAAGCGGATCAGGCCAAAGCGTTGCCCCGCCAGCAATTCATCATCAGGTTTGACATGGCAGAGAATACGTCGCGCAATAAGCCCTGCAATCTGAACCACGCCAATCTTTTGACCTGCATATTTGTGTTCACCCTTCATGGTGATGGCCAGCGCGTTACGCTCGTTATCCACGCTTGCTTTATCGAGCGACGCGTTGACAAACTTACCAGGCCTGTAATGCACATAAGCCACCGTTCCCGAAACAGGAGAACGGTTCACATGCACGTCAAACACATTCAAAAAAATGCTGACACGCGTGCGCGGCTCATCCCCTAGGCCCAGATCCTTGTCCGGCACCACATCAGCAATGGCTTGAATACGACCGTCAGCAGGACTAACAACCAGACCATCCTTAGAAGGCGTGACACGCGCTGGATCGCGAAAGAAATAGATAACCCACCCGGTAACGATCAAACCAAAAATAAAGCCGAGCTGGCCAAAGATCAGGCCAAGGAACAACGTTATAAGCGCAGCAATCGCGATAAACGGCCAGCCAGCTTCGTGAATGGGACCTTTACTTTTCATGAACATGGTTTAAACCCTTTTTGGCAAATTCAGACCTTGTAACCTACCCTATGCCCAGCCATTTGAAAAGGCTGGAAAACAACAAAATCCATATCCTTTTATACCTTGCTTTTTATAAAATCGTAGGCGAAACAAGGGGTTCTTAAACAACTCTTAAAGATCATGTTTTATAATTAGAGGCTGCCAGTTCGTGACTGTTTTTTGCAAGGTCTTTTCATGCCTTTCCAGATTTCCGAGCTTTTAACGCTTAAGCCACGCACTGCGTCCGGTGCTTTACAGGCTTTTTTGGAAGATCCGGCAGAAAGTGAAAAATATATTTCACTTCTCAAGGACACTAATCAATATGTTAGCAAAATAAAAACGCCGCAAATCAGTAACCTTATGTTCGAGGTTGAGGGCATTCCCGTCAAGGCACGGCATGTTCCTATGGATAACCCGAAAGACCAGTTGATTATATGGGCAACTCTGGGCTATATGCCTTATTCAATGAATGAGCCTGCACAACGGCGTTGCATTGTCAGAATACTTGAAAGCACCTATGCTTTACCTAACGTCAAGTTCGGTATTGATCAGGAAATGCGGATTGTGGCCCTTTACCGTCAAGAGATTACAAAACCGCTGGCATCAAATTACTTTTTTGTGCCGTTGCTTGAATTCATGCAAACGGCCCGCCCCTATATGAAGCTCATCGGGGAGTGCTTGTCATAATTTAGGAAAGATACCAAGGACAGATATCGTGCTTAAACCGTACACAGAACTTGCAAAAACAGATCCTTCCGCCATCAAGCTTGGCAACATATGCATTTATTGCGGATCGTCCAGTCATGTCGATGAAGTCTATAAGCAGACGGCGCGCAATGTTGCTGCAGCCATTGCCCAAAGCGGCATGAATCTAATCTATGGTGGCGGACATGTCGGCCTGATGGGCCTTGTCGCCGACTCAGCGCTTTCTGCCGGCGGCAAAGTCATTGGCATCATCCCGGAACACATCCGAGCTCACGAAGTTCAGCATACAGGCCTGACTGAAATGATCGTCGTGGACTCTATGCACAAGCGCAAGGACCTGATGGCAGAAAAGGCGGATGCCTTTGTGGTTCTTCCTGGCGGACTAGGCACGCTTGACGAAACCTTCGAGATCCTGACCTGGAAACAGCTTGGCTTACATACAAAACCAGTGGTCTTTTATAATGTGAACGGGTATTGGGATCCTATGATTAAACTGATCCAACATATTGTTGATCAACACTTTGCTATCCCCGGCCATCTCAATCTTTATAAAGTTGTTTCATCAATCGATGAAATGTTTACAGTTCTGGCAGGCCCCCCTGAACAGAGCATTGACCCAGAGGATAAGTGGCGTTAACGGCTAAGCATTATCCCAGAAGATTTTGGGCAACCACGCCCAATGTCGCGTAAAGACGGAAACTCCATAAAGCGAAACAAAAAGCAATGGCAACAAAAACGCCGTCTCTTTGCATGAGGCCTGTTGCCAGAAAAATGATGCCAAGTGTCGGCGGGATATTCAACAAAGGAACGGGCACAGCAACCATCAAAGCTAAAACAAGGGCCAACAGGGCATGCATACGACGCATAGGCCCCTGCGTTAAAAAAAGCCAGCGGGGACGGATGTAACGCTCAATAACTTCAACAAACTCCGACGCCTTGGGCAGTCCTGTATTGAGGACACGTACCGATATTTTCTTTCGACAAATCCATTTGGGAAAGATTGGAACCTTAATCCCAAGGAGCATCTGGACGGCGAAGATAGTCATAGGTACGCCGAAAACAATGGAAACGCCCGGCAGCATAAAAATCACAAGATTAAGAACCGCCAGAACAAGCAGAAAGAAAATGAACCCGTGCACACCAACAAGCGACAAAAACTCTTCAACAGAGATCGTTTCTGTGGTTGGCAATACACTTTTCAGATGACGGATCAATGATGCCACAGTATCAGGCCGTTGCTGTCCCTTGGGGATAGCCTGATCGTTCACCATTACCGGCTAAGCCTTTTTCACATGCTTAAGCTTGGGGATATCTGCAATAATACCATCGATCAGCTTATTCTTGTCCGATGCCCCTTTGATCTTATCAATCATCCTGTGAACATCATGAAGTGCGGTTTGAACAATAAAATCGCGAACATCTTTGACAGCATCTTCCTGTGCAATTTTGATCCGTTCGATCACAAGCTGTTCATGTCGGTCTAAATCAACCCTCAATGATTGCTCAGCCTCAATGCGGATTCGTTCGGCGTCTTCCTTGGCCTTAGTTACAATCAACTCAGCCTCTTTGATCGCATCCTTTTGCTTTGTCTTGTAGGTCTCAAGCGTCTGAGCAGCCTCAGCGCGCAAGCGCTTTGCTTCATCCAGTTCTTTCTGGATTTTTGCAATTTCGGTGTCCAGAATCGCGCCAATTGGCGCGCGTCCCTTCCAGATCGCGGCAACGATAAAGACCACAACAGCAACGGAATACCAAAATGTCGTATCGTTAAGTATCGATAGCTCCCCGTGCATCACGCCCCCGCCGTTGAATTCTCATATACAATACCGGGCTCCATGACTTTTTGAAAAATCAACTGGACGATATCATTCACAAAAGGTGTAGCATCTTGCATTGCCTGTTCTTTAGCATCTGCAATGTTCTTTTGCGCAACAACAAGGCGATGCTTGATTTCTGCATCTTGTGTGTCGCGTCTTTTCTGCGCAAGCTCTGCCGCTTCGGCAACGATACCATTGACAGTTTCTTGCGCGTAAGCCCGGGCCTCACGCAAACTCTCTTCATAGGCCGTGACAACCGCCTCGGCTTCCTCACTAGCTTTGCGAGCCGCTTTCAAATCAGAGTCCAGTGCTCGCTGCCTTTTACTAAGTGTTTTGCGAATACCGGGAACACCGATGAGGCTCATTATTCCGAGAAGGAAAATGAAGGCAATAATCAACCAGAAAAGGACTCCCGCAAAGAGAGACACATCCAATGCAGGCAACATTTTCTTCGCAGCTTCATGATGCTCCTCCTGCGCCATAGCAGGAACGGCATACATTATCACGGCTCCAAGGGTCGCTGCCAGTCGGATGCAAACTCTCTTCATGGGACAATCTTTTCGTTCGTTGTTTCGTAAAGCTTAGACAGCAAAGATCAACAGTGCGGCAACAACGAAGCTCATCAAAAGAACGAGTTCGGTACCAGCAAAACCAATAAAGCCGACCATACGAAGCTTGGCATCGGCCGAAGGATTACGAGCAATAGCGCCCATCCAGGCCTGGAACACGTTCGAAATACCATAGCCGGCACCGATTGCACCACCAAGCATCGTGATACCGACACCGACAAACTTCAAAGCTGAATCTTCCATAGGAAACTCCTTTTTACGCGTTTAGTTTAGGTTAAACTCCTCAGCTACCTTCATGCCGCGCTTAATGCATCTCAAGCGCGTCACGCAGATAAACCGAACTCAAAATCGTGAATATGTAGGCTTGAAGCAGTGCCACGAAAACTTCAAAACCGACGATAGCCACGTTTAGGATCAAAGGCAAGACGCCAACCGACGCGATCCATCCGGATGTCGCAATCGCAGCAGTCATGCCTGCAAACACTTTAAGAAGAATGTGCCCCGCCAACATGTTGGCGAATAAACGAAGAGAGAGGCTGAAGGGACGAATAAAGAACGACACCATCTCGATCGGGAAAATCACGGGTGCGAGATAACCCGGTACGCCAGACGGAAGAAAAACATGGAAGAAATGCAACCCATGCTTGATGAAACCCGTGGCCAGCACAACAAGAATCACAGAGCCCGCAATCACGAGATTGCCGACGACCTGACTCGTAACTGTATAAAATCCGGGAATGAGTCCCAGCAGGTTCCCCATCATGATAAAAGTGAAAATCGTGAAGATAAACGGCAAGAACGGCTTCGCCTTCGGTCCAGCGGCTTCTAGAAGCATGCTCTCATTCACTTTGTAAAAAGCTTCGAGCAAAACCTGCCAGCGACCGGGAACGATTGAGCGCTTGCGGACGGGCAAGATCACAAAGGCAAGGCTCATTAAAACGACCACAACTATCGCCAACGTAAAGTTCGTAAACGCGATTGGGTGGCCAGCCACATCAAACAGCGGCGCTGCCATGTCGTGGATTTCAAACTGTTCAATAGGCGAATGCATTCCCATGAGACCTATCCCTATTCTTTCTCTTTCGCGTCAGAAGGCTTCTGCTCATCACTGCGCTGCCCCAACATCCGGATCATCATCCAAAAGCCGGATACAAAGGCCAGACACAAAAGCGTCACCATAATCCATGGCGCCGTATTCAAATACCTGTCCAAAAACAACCCTGCGAAGACAGACAAAACAATCATCGCCACAAAATCGGAACCAACACGAATAAGAGCGATCATGCTCTTGTTAGTTGCGGCATTGAGGCTTTCCCCCTTTGTCCCTGCAGAATTGCGAGCTGAGTCTTCCGCCCGTTTGATCCGCTCGGATAAGGCTTCAAGCTTGTCGAGATCAGAATCGCCCTTCACGCTTTTCCTCCTCTTCGCTTTTACCAGAATCCGCGCGCAAAGTAAGAGGCCTGCGCGACTAAGTCAAGACGCCAGAAAAAAAAGGGGGCGTGCCCCCTTTTGAAAATAAGTTTTCCTATGTTTTACAATACGCTAAGCATACTTGCGACCAAAGGATGCCGCACAATATCATGCTCAGTCAGCTTGACGACCCCCACGCCTTCAACTGATTCCAACCGGCGGGCAATTTCGGCGAGGCCTGAAAGCTCATTCAAAAGGTCGCTCTGATCCGGGTCACCAGTGAGAACCATCGTTGAATGCCAGCCAAGACGAGTCAGCAACATTTTAAGTTGGACATAGGTGCAGTTTTGCGCTTCATCAATGACAACAAACGCATTGTTCAACGTGCGTCCCCGCATAAAACCTATCGGCGCGATCTCGATAATCCCGTCAGACAGGCTTTGTTTAAGGCGTTTGACGCCCAGACGGTCATTAAGCGCATCGTAAAGAGGACGCAGATAGGGTGACATTTTTTCCCGTAAATCGCCGGGCAAATACCCCAAATGCTCTCCCGACTCAACGGCAGGCCGTGACAAAATAATGCGATCCACGCGTCCACTTTCCAAGGCATCAACCGCCGCGCAAATGGCCAGATAGGTTTTACCCGTCCCGGCAGGGCCAATGGCAACCACAAGATTCTTTTGTGACATTGCCTCAATGAGTACTGCTTGATTTTCATTTTGCGGACGGACTTTACGCACATATTTTTGTTCACGCTGACCAAAACTTGGCTGATTGAGGGGATCCCATGGATTGCGGGACGGGCGTTCATTTTGCCCACTTGTTTCCACGTCATTGGCATGACGATGACGACGATCATTCCCGCTACGCTGGTGACGAAATCCTGAATGATCCTCTTCTTCATAACGCATGCGCTTTTTACTCATCGCAACCTCATCTTTTGTTTTGCACGGGATTCGTCGTCAGCCACCTGCTCGCAAGACGCGAGAAAAGGCCAAAGCAAACCCGCACGACGGGGCGCTGTTTGACGTTGGCCATTCAAAGAAAAAGGGGTCAAGAACAAGATCCCGCACAAGCACATATACGGGGCAACAAAAGGAAAGGGAGTATCAAAAGCCATAAGGGCCATCCCCCCAAGGAAAAGATCATTCAACAATATCAAAGCCTTCCTTGAGAATCATCATCGCACCATAAAGTTAAAAACTCCCTAACCCGCTCAAAAACGCCATCTTTTTCATGCAATTAAGTCGAGCCTTGACAAGCCACGCCCAAAGCCCTAGGTTGCGCGCTCTTTACAAGGATTTGTTGCGTTTTCGGACACGAAGGCGCCCAACGAGAGCAGGAAACAAGATCATGAAAGTCGCGAACTCACTTAAGGCTTTGAAAAAGCGCGATAAAAATTGCAAAGTTGTGAAGCGCAAAGGCCGCGTTTATGTCATCAACAAGAAAAACCCCCGCTATAAGGCGCGTCAGGGCTAATTGTGCAATGCATAGCCAACATCAAAGGGGCGCTTGAGCGCCCTTTTTTGTTGCCCGACTCACAATTCCTAATTCTCGATTTTACGTAAAGCTTCCCGAACGTGCGCCATCAAAGGAGCCCACGCACGCGGTTTCTTTTGCCGAAAGAGACGCATGGTCGGATACCATGCCGTATCCTCACGATCCATTAGCCACCGCCAATCCGGCGCGAAGGGTAAAAGAGTCCAAACGGGCAAGCCCATCCCCCCCGCCAAGTGGGCCGTCGAGGTATCACAGGTGATAATCAGGTCCATTTGCCGCATGAGCTGGGCTGTCTGAAGAAAAGTATACAATTTCCCGCTCAAATCTCGAACATTATAGTGCGCAAGAATTTCTTCATCGCCTTCGCGCTTGTCACGATTGAAGCTATAGAAACAGAAAGAACTTTCTTCAAACAAATGGGAAAAAACAGACAAAGGAATGCTCCGCTTGCTGTCTTGTTTATGAAGAGGGGCTCCAGCCCAAACAACACCTATCTTAAGCCCCCTTTCACCAAGGACCGTTGTATCTCGATCCGGCTCCGGCAAAGGCAGATAAGGCACCTGACAAGGGATTGATCCCAACGCCGTTCGAAAACCATAGGGCAAATCAAAAATCGACGCATAATAATCACAAGAACCTATAGGCTGGTCATGCGTCAGTATTTCATCCGCGCCGCTCCATCCTTTGAAATAGGGGGCAAGCGCCGGATGAAGCTGGAATTTCACATAGGCGCCACGCGCACGCAACAGAGGACAATAGCGCGCCATCATCAGCCCGTCGCCATGCCCCTGCTCGTCCATTACCAAAATTGTGCAGTCTCTGACCTCTTCTCCATGCCAGACTTTCGCAGCAATTTTGGGACGCTGTAAACCCTTCACATCATGAAACCGCGCGCGATAGCGCGCAAAACCACGCCGATAATCACCAAGCAAGAGTTCGATGAGCGCAAGATGCCAATGACGATTGCCATATTCGCTTTCATCGACTTTGCGCGTATCTTCATCCGCGATAAACTGCCCCGCAACCTCAACGGACTTAAGATAAGCCTTGCGGGATTCTTCATTTCGTCCCAGACACTGGTAGGTTTGGCCCAAATTATCCCATAAATCTGCCCGCTCCGGCTCCAATTGCAGAGCCTTGCGATAGGCGATCAAGGCCTCCTCGTCGCGCGCTAGGCGATTAAGAGCCACGCCTACACCAAACCAGCCATCCGTAGCTTCCGGCGCAAGTTCTGTGACTTTCTGCCCCGCCAAAAGGCTGAGATCAAACTGGCCATCCTTTTCAGCAAGACTGCATAGATTGAGCCACCCCTCGGCATAATCTGGCGCATCTTCTACAGCTTGCCTCAGTTCACGTACAGCATCGGCAAGCTTCTTTTCTTTTTCATAGACAAGCGCAAGGTTGTTGCGGGCCATTGCATGTTCGGGAACAAGGGCCAAAGTCTGCATATAAGACAAACGCGCTTCTTCCAATGAACCGGACTGGCGAAGAGCATTTCCCAGATTATAGAAAAACTCCGGCCTATCCGCCTGCAGGGTTATCGCTTCCCGATAAGCTTTAATCGCACCAGCAAGGTTGCCCATCGACATGCGGACATTGCCCAGATAAAAACGGAACAACGCTGCATTCGGATCCATCGCAATCGCACGTTCAATCGACCGCAACGCCTCCGACTTTCTATCCGTTGCATCGAGCAAAAGCCCAAAAAGAGCCAGAGCATCTGGATGATCCGGTAAATCTTTCAAGACAGCGGTATAAAACTTTTCGGCCTGCTTAAGGTCGCCAGACTGATGCGCCTCAAGCGCTTTCTTTAACAAAAACTCACTCATGCACCAAGCCCTTCGATTTGGGCAATACGCAAGATATTCGTGCTCCCTGGCGTGCCAAATGGAACGCCCGCCGTGATGACGAGTTTGTCCCCGACCGTCGCAAGACCAGCTTCACGCGCAAGGCGCACCGCCTTCTGAACCATATCTTTGAATGACTCGGCATCCTTTGTATGAACAGGATGCACCCCATAGGAAAGAGCCAAACGACGCGCCGTTTTCAAATTGGGCGTAAGCCCCATAATGACAACCTGTGGCCTTTCTCGTGCGGCGCGCAAGGTCGTCGATCCAGATGTTGTATAGGTAATGATAACCTTAGCCTCGATCGTCTCGGCCACCTGCCGCGCTGCCGCCGTGATCGCATCGGCGCTTGTATGCTGTAATATGGGACGATCCGCAAGAATCCCTCCATATTCGGCCATATCTTCCTGTGTATGAATAAGAATCCGGTCCATAATGGCCACTGCCTGTATGGGAAAATTCCCACTTGCCGTTTCGGCCGACAGCATAACGGCATCAGCGCCATCATAAACGGCTGTGGCAACATCCGAAGCTTCAGCCCGCGTCGGTGTAGGGCTGGAAATCATGGACTCAAGCATCTGTGTTGCGACAATCACAGGCTTGCCGATACGCCTTGCCTCGCGGAGAATACGTTTTTGCGTGCGGGGGACATTCTCTGGCGGCATTTCAACCCCAAGATCGCCGCGTGCAACCATCACACCATCGGCGTGCTCTAAAATCGGGATGAGCGCCTTGATCGCCGAGGGTTTTTCCAACTTGGCCAAAACAGCGGCCCTACCATCGACCAAGCGCTTGGCCTCGATCACATCTTCGGGCCGCTGGACAAACGACAGTGCAATCCAGTCGGCGCCAATCTCCAAAGCGACAGCAAGGTCAGCTCGATCCTTTTCTGTCAACGGGGAAAGAGGAAGAACAACATTGGGGACATTAACCCCCTTGCGGTTCGAGAGCTTTGTCCCCGCTTCAACCACAGTCAGCGCAAAATCTTGGCCACAGTCCTCTACCCGCAAACGAACCTTACCATCATCCAGCAAAAGCTCGCTGCCGGGGCGTATCGCTTCGAAAATTTCCGGGTGAGGAAGACAAACCCGCGTTTCATCCCCTGCCTCGGGATTTCGGTCAAGCCGCAAACGCTGGCCCACTTGGAGCGTGATTTCATCATCACGAAAGGTTCCAAGCCTAAGCTTTGGCCCCTGCAAATCCGCCAGAACGGCGATGGGCCGCCCGACCTCGGCCTCGATCTCCCGGATCGCACGCATACGCGCTCTGTGATCCTCGGCGGAGCCGTGACTGAAATTCAGGCGAAAAACATCGACACCCGTATCAAAAAGCGAACGGATTTGATCCTTGGTTGAACTGGCAGGGCCCAAGGTTGCAACTATTTTCGTTTGCCGATATCGATGCCGCATAAAGCCTCCACTGCTCTTTTCAACTCTTTCAAAACAACTTAACGATTTTGAATGGAACCGCCACAATTTTCAAAACAGGTATCATAGATATCTTCACATTGGCTTAAACAGCGTGGCTGCGCGCATTTATCAAGTTGTTCAAAATCGCTGGGTTTCAGATCCACCTCGCCCCGCATCTTGAACTGTTCGCGTACGTAATCTTCATAGTCACGAATGGCCTGAGACTGAATATCCATGGCACATTGCCGTTCCTTAAACAGACAATTATCCCGACAATGCTCATGCGCATTGCGACACTGGCGCGTGCACATGCGCCCGCCCGGCGAGCTGGGCTGTGCGTAAGTCTTTGCCTGTTTTCCAGTCATCCCCGTCCCGACGCATCCCGCAACCAAAAGGGGGAGAAATAAGCCTATCAGCAATTTTCGTCTCATGGTTAACAACCTAGAGGGTTTGAAAAGTGATGACAAGTCCACAAAGCTCATGTATGAAGGGGCTCTGTCGCGCACAACAGACCCTTTTTGGCGCCTGTGGTTGTGCCATTATGTGAAAGAGCCCCTATAGCTCAGTTGGTAGAGCAACTGATTTGTAATCAGTAGGTCCGCGGTTCGAGTCCGTGTGGGGGCACCACGCCTCTCTCTTTCCCTCAATCCCCGCACGCCCTGCATTTGGGGAGCCACTCTAGAGCTATAGTTGAAAAGGGATTGATGAACAAATTGTTGTGCAGCCCCTTATCGACCGCGTGAAATTCTTTAGGTTCGGGCGCAAGGTCATAAAGCGCCTTGCCTTGATCAAAGGGAACAACAACGTCCCATGTTCCGTGGGCAATCAAAACAGGCATATGAAGCGTCCCGATTTTGCTGGCGCTATCAAACTTGTCCCAAACCATATAGCGCGACGGAAAGAGCGGGAAACGGAGCTGGGCCATCTCGGTCATCGAGAGATAGGGCGATAGAAGCATGAGGCCAAACGCATTGGAAAACTCTTTGGCCATTTCAACCGCTACCCCGGTTCCCAAAGAGTGGCCAAAGAAAACCAAATCTCGTTCGGGAACACCCTGCGCCAAAACGCCGCGAACAAAAGCCCGCGCATCGGCATAAAGCCCCTCTTCCGTCGGTTTTCCTTTAAACCCGCTGAAGCCACGATATTCGGTCAGAAGAAACCCGTACCCCTCTTTGACATAAGGGGCGGCAACAAAATCCATTTTCCGCAAGCTGTCGGCATTTCCATGAAAAAGAATTAGGGTCGGCTTGTTATCCTTTGCCTTGGCATACCATCCTTTCAACTCGATACCGTCCTCAGTCTTCACAGACAATTCAGAAAAAAACGCCTCGGTACCAGCTTCATGCGGTGACAAATAAATGTCATTGGGAAAGTACAGAAAGTGGCGCTGCAAAATAAAGGCACCAGCCATCGCAACAAAATAGGCCATCAAGGCCCATAAACACACACGTCGCCACGGCAGCAACCTAAGACGCATCAGAAATATCATGTCCATTCCAGTGTAAAAACCGCACGCAGTCCTCTAAAAGAAAGGCAATATCGCCTCGAAAAGACTAATAAATTATAAAAACCTGCCGAGTTAAAACGGATAACCTTTTGTTTTGTCGATATTTTATTATCATAATAAAAAAGTGCGTGATTTTATCTTATTTTAAGGGTGCCCCCTTATTTTAGACGCAGCGACAAGAAGGGACCTTTAGCCCCCACTTTTTCCTGTACAATATGTTTTAACGGCACAAGTAATGGACTCGTTACCGCTTTCATCGGCAACTGATTTTTTATCGGCGTCTGGGCATGTCGGCTATCAGTGGGATCTTCTGACCGACCGCATTGTCTGGTTCGGCCCATGGCAAAATTTGTTTGGACATGACCAAGCCGAGCCTCCCTCAAATGCCCTTGAGCTATCAACGATTGTTCTTCCCAGCGACCATCACCTGATTTTCAACGACACACAACCGATCTTTGACCGCGAGTTTCGTCTGCGCAGCTCCTATAACCTTCCCGTCTGGGTTCATGAGCATGGAACAACCGATTTCAAGGATGGCCGTGCCATTCGCCAACAAGCGATCATTCGCGTTGTTGAAAAAGCAACTGATGAAAACAAGCCCCGTTCATTCTCTTCTGATCGGGATGAACTCACCGGACGCCCCAACCGTTCTTGCATGCTGGATCTGATCCAAAAAATCCTCCATCATCCGCGAGAGAACCGCAGGAACACGGCCTATATGGTTGTCGGGATCGACATGCTTGTGCTCCTGAACGAAGCTGTCGGCACCAAAATGGCCAATCATTTGATCTGTGCCGTGGCCGACCGTCTCAACGAAATTTGCCCCACACGCGCTATTGTGAGCCGCGTTGGCGGCGACATGTTTGGCATTCTTCTTCCCGGTATGGCCAAAGATATGGAGTCGCTGGCGACGCGCATTCTGGCAAGCTTTCATGACCGCGCTATTTCGACTAAAGAAACGCACCTTCATTTATCCGTCTGTGTCGGGTGCGTTCCCTTCTCCGAAGACGCCGGCGATGCCGCCGATTTGATGATCCATGCCGAACAAGCCCTGCACGAAGCCCAACAGTTAGGCAATGGACACAAAATCATCTATTGCGAATCCGAAAGGCGCGCCGAACATCATCGGCAAATTCTGGATATCTGTGAACGGGTTAAACAATCCCTTAAGAACGATACAGTTCATGTTGCCTTCCAGCCCGTTATCAATGCCGGAAACGGAGACGTCGTTTTCTATGAAGCCCTGTCCCGTCTGGCCTATGATGATGGCAAGCTTATTGCGGCAGGTGACTTTATTCCTGTCGTCGAACAGATGGGTCTTGCGCCAGAGTTTGACAGCCATATCCTCGACATTGCAATCAATGAGTTAAAAAGCGACGATAAATTGGTTCTGGCTGTCAATATATCGGGGTTGACCGCTTCTCACCCCAAATGGCCGGAGCATATTCACAACCGCTTGGTTGACCAGCCGGATGTTGCAGCGCGCCTGATTATTGAAATCACCGAGACGGCCGCTGTTCTGGATATCGCTAAAATGAAAACGCTTGTCTGCGCCTTGCGTGAAGTTGGCAGCAGCGTCGCTTTGGACGATTTTGGCGCTGGCTCGACGTCTATCCGTCACCTGCGCGATCTGGATTTTGCGATCATGAAGATCGACCGCGATCTTGTAATTGATGTAACTACCAACAAAGAACAGCAACACCTTGTCCGCATGCTTGTCGCGATGGCCAAAGGTCTTGGACTGCGGACTGTTGCCGAAGGGATTGAAGACCAGGAAACAGGTCTGTGGCTACGCGATGAAGGCGTGGATTATCTGCAGGGCTTTTTCTATGGCCGCCCTTCTTTCAGCACGCCATGGCACGAAAAGGTCAAGGGTCCAGAGGTGAAAAACGCCGAACAAACCCTTTTATACACAGGGAGCCCTGCCTCCCAACAGCTTTCTGAAAACGACGCCCCTACCCTTTGTTTTTAAAGGGTCACACGTGCGCCTTCCTGCCTCTTTGACAAGTCCTTCCAATCCTGTCTAAACTTCCTTTCGCCGGGGTGCCTCATGACGAGGCTGAGATGATACCCGTTGAACCTGATCTGGCTCATACCAGCGAAGGGAGCCCTTATGAACAGACTCTATCCCTCCTGTCCTCTCTTTCCTCCCGCGCAAAGCGGTCACGTGATCGAGATCGGCTATTCCTATCTCCAGCGCATCGGCAAAAACCCCCAATCAAAGATCTGGGTGCCCGATAACAAGCCACCGAGCTTCCCACTTGCTGTTGAATGGGCCGCCGTTCGCCAATTCGAAATTCTTCAGGAAGCCGATAATCTGGCGATTGATGATCTAGACGTTATGGATTTAAAGCGAACATTTTCAGCTCTTCGCCGGATGCATGCCGGAGGTTACAGCCTGACCGTTATCACGCTGGGCCGATATACCGATCAACGGGAAAAGGATGATTTGGCGTTGCTTGATCTCAAACTTCAAAAAGAAATCGCGCAGTTGATCCACTTTCTCTACCTCCGCGAGCTCAGCGAAAAGGCGACAAGGTCTTTAGTGGAAACAGTGCGGCATTTCGGCTGGAACCTGCCACAGGCTCTTCCCCATATTGCCAAAGCCATTCTGGCGAAACGCATGTTCAAACCCGAATGTGAAACACAAACAGAAAAACTGTTTTTCTCTCTCCTTGATAAAATCCCGCAGGGCCACGTGACCCACGAAACATCTGTCGGCCTCGTGCTCCCTGAAGCAACAAAAGAAGAGAACCAACCCTATATCGTCGCGGGGGAAAACAGCTTTCTGACTTTTCACCAGACTCTTGCAAGCCTGTTCCGGCCTCTGGACGACAAACTTCCCGTTATGCGGCATATGCCGGGTTATGGACAGCGCGATCTGTGGACACGAAGCCCTTCACTTGTCTGAATCTGAAAGATCGACATAAGTGACCTTGACTCCCGCCTCCTTAAGCTTGGAGCGACCGACATCGATACTGTCGCGCCACTTCTTTTTCAGCTTGTCATAAAACTGATGAGACGACTCGGGCACAATGATTTCCTTGATTCCGCTCTCGACAATCAATCCGGCACAGACCGTACAGGGCTCTAGCGTGATATACATGCGTGCGCCACTCAGATCCCTGTGATGCTTGAGCGCCTGCATCAATGTCATCTGTTCTGCACAATTGATCCAAAGGGAGCGCGCACCGTCTTCATAGCGCTCGGAGCGCCCGGCATTCAGACCGAAGGCGAACCGGTTGACATCGGTCGCCAATATCCTGTTCTTTTTGCTGACAATCATCGCACCGACTTTAACTGAAGGGTGTGGACTCCCGCCTTGTGACGGAATCTGTTCAGCGTGCTCTATTGTCTTTTCTAGCCAATACCTATGTGAAACAGTTTTTTTTATCTTAAATATCATAATGTTATACCCCTTTTATCCCCCTTACCCCTCTTTAACCACCCAACGCTCCATCTAGACGCCTCAATCTAATCTTGAAGCATGATCATTTGGTTAAAGGACGAGTCTAGACATCCACGCCTCGGAGAGCTAGGTTCTGTCGCTCAAAGATATCGCCGAGAATCGAGGAATAAAGTATGCGCCCCCTGAACTTAATCCCCCACAACACGAAAATTGATTTTGTTGCCAAGCGCTGGTGGGGTTTTGGCCTGACAATTCTCCTGACGATCGTGTCGATTGTGTCTTTGTACGTCAACGGCTTGAATCTAGGTATTGACTTTAAGGGCGGCATTCTTATCGAGGCGCAATCAACGCAACCCGTCAATATCAGCGACTTGCGCGGTAAGCTGGGCGAGCTTGGTCTTGGCGAAATAGCTTTGCAGGAATTCGGGGGCCCCAATAGCATCCTTATTCGCATCCAGCGACAAGAAGGTGGTGAACAAGCCCAGCAAAAGGCTGTCGAGTCCGTTCGTGAAAAGCTAGGGTCGGGCTACGAGTATCGCCGCACCGAAGTTGTTGGCCCCACCATCGGCAAGGAATTGTTCGAAGCGGGCATGTGGGCAACCCTGCTTGCCGTGCTTGCCATCGCTGGCTATGTTGCGTTTCGCTTTGAATGGCAGTTTGGCGTCGCCGCCTTTACCTCGACCCTCCACGACGTTTTTGTGACGCTTGGCTTGTTTTCGGTCTTGCAACTGGATTTCAACCTGACAGCGATTGCTGCGCTTTTGACACTGGCCGGTTATTCGATCAATGACACCGTCGTTGTCTTTGACCGCATTCGTGAACGCCTGCGTCGCCACAAGGCCAATGATATCAAAACCGTCATTAATGAATCCGTGAACGAAACGCTCTCGCGCACCTTAATGACTGCAGGCACGACATTGATCGCCCTTATCCCACTTGTTCTGATTGGGGGCGAAACGCTCAATGGCTTTTCACTAGCATTGACATGGGGCATCCTGATCGGAACTTATTCCTCGATCTATGTTGCTGCCTCTTTCTTGCTGTATCTGCCGCCGCTGCGCCGCATCGAAAAGAAGTAAGAGCTCAGAAGCTTTTGACAAAAAGAGCAGCAATCAATCCCAGAAACAAAAACGGCGCAAAATGGACATAAACTACGCCGTCTTCGTCTTTGGTCAACGTTCCGACCACTTTGCGAACACCTAACCAAATTAAACCAAGCCACGCGCCAACAATCCAGGCCCAAAAAACAGGCATAAGACCAAAACCGAGAACGGCAAGGCCTGTCCATTTCGCATCCCCAAATCCAAAGGCTTCTTGACCAAAGAACTTGGCATAAATCAAGTTGATCATCCTGAGAAGAAAAACGGCGCCGATGACATAGAGCAAGCGCTCGCCAGCGATTAGCCACCCGGCGTAATAGGCAAAAGAGAGCAGGCCGCCAAAAAAAGCGAGACCCATCAGCCAATCTGGCACGCGCCCTGTTACCCCATCAACAAGCGAGGCCAAGATCAAGGCAGCCAGAATCAGAGAAGGAACAAACCAGATTTCAGGGGGATATCCGGCGGTCAGGACGTGAACAATCGTCGGTATATCCGTCTCAATCGCAAAAAGGCCTAGTTGCATGCGCCACTCCCCATCTTTAGTGATAAGCCATTATCCCGTAGCCATTCTTTTCTCGCTATGTGCCTTTTCGAGGGGTGTAGGATTTTCCCGTTCATCATCAGCTTCAAAAGAAACCTCTTTCAGGCTAGCCTCAGCATGCGCAATCTGGCCCAAATCCCACAAACGTTCGGCCGTCTCACGCGCCATGTCACGCCAGCGCGTCGTTTCAGCCTGATTAATAGTGAGCATTTGTTCTAGCTCAAAAGCCCGGCGGCGCCAAAACTCGACCTGCGCTGTGAGGCTTTCATTCTGTTCCATCTGGGCTTGCAAGTCATCCTGTAGCTGGTCAATCTTTGCTTCCCATTGTTGTTGGGACACCGAATTAAAGAGGGATCGTGTCAGTGAAAACTGTGCACGTCGTGCCGCTTGGGCCAAATCGACAAAGCTGAGCCCCTCACGTTGCAGCATTTTTCTGGCCATACGCAACGCACCAAGAGCCTCGCCTTCCTGATTTGAGTCAACAAGGGCTAACACTTTATCAAGCTGACTAAGAACGGTTTGAGTCATAACGCCTTGTTAGCACATATTTTAGTCAGTTCCAAGCGGGGTTTCTTTTAGTCGCATTTGGGCGTAATATAAGGGGTTCTTACCCTTTTCTCCGACATCCTCACTTCATGGAGGTTCCCTATGGCAAACATCGCAATTGTGTATCATTCCGGCTATGGCCACACAGAGAGCCTCGCTCACTCTGTTAAACAAGGAGCGCAAAAAGTTCCTGACACACATGTTTTGCTCATCGAAGCTGAAAAAGTCGATGACCACTGGGAAGATCTCAGGAAAGCCGATGCCATCATATTCGGCGCCCCAACTTATATGGGTTCTGCTTCGGCACCGTTCAAAACCTTCATGGATAAAAGCTCGAAAGTCTGGATCAAACAGGAATGGAAAGACAAAATAGCGGCGGGTTTCACCAATTCGTCCAGTCAAAGCGGGGACAAGCTCAATACGCTTGTCCAGCTGGTCATTTTTGCCATGCAACACAGCATGGTTTGGGTCGGGCTTGGCCTTCTGCCTGGCAATAATTCCAGTAAAGGGTCGATCAACGACCTCAACCGGTTGGGAAGCTATATCGGAGCGATGGCCCAATCCAACAATGACGAAGGGCCTGATCGTACCCCGCCCGCGGCCGATCACGAGACTGCCGCTCATCTGGGACAACGCGTTGCAATGCTGACCCACCGCCAAAAAGAATAAAGTCGCAAGGCCGGGGGTAGGATGAACTTGGGCGCACGGCCGTCTTTACATAAAGGGCCATCCCCCCTAGAATGCGCTACATAACAACAAGGTTAAACTCTCATGAACAGAATCCTTTCCTGCGCCCTCATCCTTTTGCTCGTGGCCTGCTCCTCGGATCCGAACCCTGAACCCATGCGCCTCGACTATTCCAATCTTGGCAAGATCCAACTCAACACACAGGATTTGCGGATCGTCAATCGTGCAAAAAATACATCTCAAGCCGTTCCCTATGTCGGTCATAACTTCAAACCGACCTTGGTCGAAGCTGTCAATCATCTGGCGGCAGAGCGCATCAATGCTGTCGGCAGGCTTGGTCACGCAACCTTGATCATTCGCGATGCAAGTGTCACGGAACAACCCCTCGATATGGCATCGGATTTCGAAAGCCTCTTCACACGCCAGCAAGCCACAAAATATATTGGTCGTGTCGAAGTATCGCTGGAAGCGCAGTCGCCGAGCAGCGGGGCTGTTAGCATCGCAAATGCACATGCCGTCCATGCCGTCACCTTGCCCGAAGATCCGACAGAGTTCGAGAAATATGGGGCCTATGAAAAACTCGTCAACACGTTAATGGATAATTTGAATAGCCAGCTCGAAAAATCCATCTATACGCATATGTCCGGCTTTCTTGTGGGTAATAACGCCGTCCCTGCACTCGATCAGCCGGTCGAGCCCAAAAGGGATTCCGTTCTTCCTGCGATGAGTGAATGATCGATTTTCATCCCCTTCCCGCCTTTCCGCACAAAGGGAGCAAGGCACGCAAACTCGCCATAGTCTTTGCGCTGTTTGCTCCTGTCTTTGCGGGACTTCTGGCCCTTATGCTTGGTCAGGATGCGAACTGGGATTTTCGCAATTACCATTGGTACAACGCCTACGCCTTTCTTAATGGCCGTTACGGTTTTGACCTTTTGCCGTCACAGCTTCCCTATTTTTATAGCCCACTGATTGACCTCCCTTATTTTCTGTTGGCGCAAGTTGTATCGGTCAAAACGTCGACCTTTATTATGGGAGCGGTTCAGGGAATCAATCTTTTGATGATCTTTATGCTCGCCCATACAACCCTGATCATTCATAACCAACGGCATAAGGTTCTTGTTTGCATCGCACTGGCTATACTCGGCTTTCTGGGCGGCGGCGGCATTGCCCTGATTGGTACGACTTTTTACGACAACATCACCAGTATCGGCCTTTTCCTTTCCGCTCTCTTGGCCTTGCGTTTCTATCCACGCATGGTCAACGGCCCTTGGGGCCATGCGATTGCTCTTGCCTTGCTCAGCGGTTTTCCCGCTGGTATCATGATGGGGCTCAAACTCCCCTTTGTCGTGTTTTGTGTCGGGCTGTGCGGCGCTTTTCTTTTTGTAACGGGACCGTTCCTTCGCCGCATCATGCTATCCTTCGGCTTCGGCCTTGGCATCCTTCTCGGTCTTGCCATCACACAAGCGCCGTGGTCTCTGACTCTCTATCAGGAATATGGCAATCCCGTTTTCCCTTACTTCAATACAATTTTCCAATCGCCTTTTGCCTCGCCCGATATGACACGGGATTTGAAGTTCTTGCCGCAATCCTTGTGGGAGGTGATTGCCTATCCGTACATCTTTACCGAAACGCCATATCGTGTCGGCGAGATTGAATGGTCGGACGCGCGCATCCTGATTATCTACATCCTTTTACCGCTCTGCGTTCTGGTTCGCCTGGCCTTTGGCCGCAACAAGAAAGCTCAAGATCGCCTCACCTCGTTTTACGCCATGCGGTATCTGCTCTGGCTGAGTGTGCTGTCCTATTTCGTATGGCTCGCCTTGTTTTCCATTTACCGCTATCTCGTCCCGCTTGAAATGCTCACGCCGCTCCTAATCGTTTTGGCAATGAGCCTCCTGCCCCTCAAGGCCCAGACACGCGCTCTTTTGACGGCATGTCTTTTCCTTGTGATTATCCTGTCTATCCAGCCGGGCTCATGGGGACGCAAGACGCCATGGCTCGACAAACCCGCCGAGGTCGCGATCCCTGACATCGCCTATCCGGACAATCTGATGATCCTGATGGCGGGTTTCGAACCCTTCTCCCACATTGTTCCGTCCTTTCCGCCCCACATCCCCTTTGTCCGCATCCAAAGCAATTTCGCCAGTCCGGGCGAGGCCAAAGGCATTAACGATGTCATCATGAAGAAAGTCAAAGAACATCAGGGTCCATTTATGCTGGTGATCCCTGACTGGCAGTATGATCTGGCCAAAGACGCCCTCAAATACTTCAACTTGACATTTTCGCCCAAAAACTGCCTCGATATTGTCGATTATTTGTTCGATTCCCGCCTTAAGCTCTGCCCGATTGATCCCCTAAAGGGGCAACCCCTAACTGTAAAGTCACCCCATGAGTGAAGCTCTCAGAACTGCTGTCCTGATCCCCTGTTATAATGAAGAGGCCGCCATCACCTCAGTTATCAACGACTTTCGCCGTGCCTTGCCCGATGCACAAATTTATGTTTTTGACAATAACTCAAAGGACAAAACGATCGAAGTCGCACGCGCTGCCGGTGCCATCGTTCGTAGCGAGCCGCTGCAAGGCAAAGGCAATGTTGTCCGCCGCATGTTCGCGGATATTGAGGCCGATATCTATGTCCTTGTCGATGGCGACGCAACCTATGACGCTGCTTCGGCGCCCATCATGATCAAGCGTTTACTCGACAACCAGCTCGATATGGTCAATGGCGCACGCGTGACGGAAATTGAAAAAGCCTATCGCCCAGGTCATCGCTTCGGTAACTGGCTACTGACCAGCATGGTGTCGTGGATCTTTGGCAATCGCTTTAAAGACATGCTTTCGGGCTATCGCGTTTTTTCCCGCCGCTATGTCAAAAGCTTTCCCGCACTTGCCGCCGGATTTGAAACGGAAACTGAGCTTACCGTTCACGCGCTTGAGCTGCGTATGCCTATCGAAGAAATGGCAACGCCGTATAAAGATCGCCCCGAAGGATCGACAAGCAAACTCAGCACCTTCAAGGACGGCTTCCGCATTCTTTGGACCATTCTTGTTCTCGTCAAAGAAGAAAAGCCCATGCAATTCTTCTCGTTGATCGGCGCAATCCTTGGCTTAATTGCGATCATATTGTTCCTGCCTATTTTGGAAGAGTTCTTCCAGACAGGCCTCGTGCCACGCTTGCCGACGGCTATTCTGTCCATGGGGTTGATGGGAATGGCCTCACTCAGCTTCGCTTGCGGCCTGATCCTTGATACCGTTACGCGTGGGCGCTGCGAGATGAAACGCATGCGCTATCTCAACATTCCGGCCACGCAGCGCTAATCCTTTTCATGCGACAAAAAACCGCCCTACTTCGAATAAATAGGGCGGTTTCTTGATGTCAGGCCTTAAGTTTTTATGCGGCTTGGGCGAGATCGATCATTGCACCTGTCATGGCCTTGTGCACTTTCTCTTCGGTCGCCTTGCTAACCGGCACCATCGGCAAGCGCAACTCGTTACGGCATTTCCCAAGCAGAGAAACAGCAAACTTCGCAGGCCCCGGCGATGTTTCGACAAACAAAGCCTCGACGAGCGGCAAAAGCTGCAGGTTCAGCTTTTGTGCAAGGGCCACATCCCCTGCGCGCCACGCTGCTTGCATCCGGCTGCACAAAGACGGCGCAACATTCGATGCCACGGAAATACACCCAACACCCCCCTGCGCTAAAAATGCGAGCGCCGTGTCATCATTGCCCGACAGTTGAATAAAATCCGGCCCGCAAAGTTGACGCATCTTGAGAGGACGCTGCAAATCATTCGTCGCATCTTTTACGCCGATGATCCGGGGAAGCTCCGCCAGACGCGCCATCGTTTCCACACTCATATTCGCAACACTCCGTCCCGGAATATTGTAAATCACAATCGGTAAATCCGTTTTGTCGTGAATGGTTTTATAGTGCTGATAGAGTCCTTCTTGCGTCGGTTTGTTGTAGTAGGGCACCACATGAAGCGCTGCATCAGCCCCTGCCTTTTTCACGATCTGCGTCAAATGAATGGCATGCTCTGTCGAATTAGAACCGCAACCAGCCAAAACCGGCACACGTCCTGCTGAACCCTCAACACACATTCGTGTGAGAAGATCGTACTCGTTTTCAGAAAGAGTTGGCGACTCTCCCGTTGTCCCGCAAGGAACCAAACCATTTGTTCCTTCATCAAGTTGCCACTGGATCAGGTCTTGATACGCTCTCTGATCAATCTGGCCGTCTTGAAACGGCGTGATCAAAGCCGTGATCGAGCCAT
>JAVEZQ010000007.1:0-82500 GCA_034002905.1 Alphaproteobacteria bacterium | reverse complement strand
ATTCAAAAACCCTCGTTATTCATTTAACGAGGGTTTTTGTTGTTTGCTTTGGTATTGCGCTGTATCGTTTTTCTTGTTCGGATTACATGCTGCATGCAGGCATTGCACGATGAAGCTTCAAAAACCAAAGAAACTCCAAAAAGGTGACAAGCTTGCCTCGATTTCCTTGTCGTGGGGCGGGGCGGCTATATTTCCTGAGCGCTATCAACTGGGTAAAAAGAGATTTGAAGAAGCCTATGGCGTCGAGCTTGTCGAAACGCGCCATGCTTTGCGCGATCCGCAATGGCTTTTTGATCATCCTGAGGCACGCGCTCAGGATTTGATGGAGGCTTTTGCTGATCCGTCGATCAAAGGCATCATCAGCATTATTGGCGGCACGGATTCGATCCGCATGTTACCCCACATTGATTTCGACGTGATCCGTGCGAATCCTAAGGTTTTTATGGGTTATTCCGACACAACCGTGTCTCATTTTATCTGTTTAAAGGCGGGGGTGAGCAGCTTTTACGGCCCCTCAATCCTTGCGGAATATGCCGAGAATGTCGAGATGTTTGCCTATACGCGAGAGGCCGTGCGTCGGACTTTGTTTGAAGGTGGCGTGATCGGTGAGATTAAACCGAATCTCGATGAGTGGACGGGGCAGATGTTGCCGTGGGAGAAGCCGGAAAATAGCAAGATTAAACGGATACGTTCGAAGCCCATGGGGCCGCAATTATTACAGGGAACGGGCAAAATTCAGGGGCATCTGATCGGCGGGTGCGTCGAGGTTGTGGATTGGTTTCGTGGGACAAGCCTGTGGCCGGAGCCCACCGCTTGGGATGGCGCCATCCTCTTCCTTGAAACATCGGAAGAGAGACCTCCTGCCGCTTTGTTTCGCTATATGTTGCGATGCCTTGGCGTCATGGGCGTATTTGATCGCATCGCAGGCGTCTTGTTGGGACGCCCCATGTGTGATCCCGATCCCGCACAAATGATGCAGTATGACAAGCAACTCGTTGAGTTTGTCGTGCGGGAATGTAAGCGTCCCGATTTACCCATTCTCTCGCAACTGGATTTTGGTCACAGCGACCCGCAGTTTGTTTTGCCGATTGGTTGTCGCGCGGAAATCGATTGCGAACGTCGGAGCCTTGCGCTGATTGAGCCGTGCGTTAGTTAAGCGCGCCGCCAACACAACGGGAAATACCGCCCAGATCTTTGGCCGTGTAAACATCCTGAAAGCCATGCTCTTGCAAGAGAGCTTGAACGAGTGGCGCTTGTTCGATGCCGACTTCAAAAAGAACATGGCCCTTTCGATTTAAATGGCGATGAAGCTGCGGGATCAGGAAGCGATAGGGATCAAGCCCGTCCACGCCGCCATCAAGCGCCAAGAGCGGATCATATTCGTACACCTCGGGTTGAAGTGTTGCGATATCATCAGATGGTATATAGGGCGGGTTGCTCAGGATCAGGTCAAACTTTTCGTCCGGCAAGAGAGCACTAAGCCAATCGCTTTCGTGAAAAATTGTGCGGTTACAGAGATCTAAGTTCTGAGCATTTTGGGTGGCTTGTTCAATTGCGCGCGGAGCTATGTCAAGGCCAACGCCAGCCGCTTCGGGCCATTCATGCAAGAGCGCGAGCAGAAGACACCCTGTGCCCGTGCCGATATCGAGTATACGTCGTGGCGTGGGCGATATTTTAAGCGCGGCTTCGATAAGGGTTTCGCTGTCGGGGCGCGGCTCCAGCGTCGCTTCGTTCAGATCGAACCGCAGCCCCCAGAATTCGCGATAACCTATGATGCGGGCGACAGATTCACGCGTCAAACGCCGAATAATAAGGGCTCGTATCTCTTCGACTTGACTGTCTGTTATGGGGTCTTGGGCGTGATTGAGCAGATAAAGGCGATCCACGTCCAGTGCGTGCGCAATCAAAAGGCGCGCGTCCAAGGCTGGCGTTTCCACGCCTGACAATTCAAATGTCAGGATGGTATTCTGGACAATGTCCTTTAAAAGCATGGCTCCCATGGATTGTCAGGATTGCTCGATCAGCATGGCAAGCTTTTCGGCCTCGTCATGTTGAATGAGTTGATCGATGATTTCATCCAAGGATGTTCCTGCAACAATTTCATCAATCTTATAAAGGGTAAGTTCGATGCGGTGATCCGTTACGCGGCTTTGCGGGAAGTTATAGGTGCGAATGCGCTCAGAACGATCGCCTGAGCCAACCTGTGATTTACGTGTTGCGGCATAGGCGCTGTCACGCTCTTCCCGTTGCTTTTCATAAATTCGTGCACGCAAGATCTTCATCGCCTTGGCGCGGTTCTTGATCTGGCTGCGCTCTTCTTGCATGGCGACCACGATGCCGGTCGGCAAGTGGGTCAGGCGTACGGCACTATCGGTTTTGTTGATATGTTGTCCACCGGCGCCGGAAGCGCGATAGGTGTCGATGCGCAGATCGTTTTCATTGATATGCACATCTACTTCTTCCATTTCCGGCAAAACGGCGACCGTCGCGGCAGAGGTGTGGACGCGTCCCTGACTTTCGGTTTGTGGTACGCGCTGCACGCGGTGCACACCGGATTCGAATTTGAGACGGGCAAACACGCCACGACCGGAGATCAGGGCTGTCCCTTCTTTCAGACCGCCAAGATCATTTTCAGAAAGATCCATCACTTCGAAGCGCCAGCCGCGCACGGTGGCATAGCGGCGATACATATCGAACAAAAGGCTGGCAAAAAGGGCCGCTTCGTCACCGCCCGTTCCGGCGCGAACTTCCAGAATGGCGTTACGTTCGTCCGCGATATCCTTGGGAAGAAGCATGCGCTGCACGTCTTTTTCCAAGGCGGGAAGCTGATCGTTCAGTCGTTCGATTTCCGCTTGTGCCTCGTTTTTGAAATCGGGATCGGCCAAAAGGGCCTTGGCGTCCGCCAACTCTTGTTCCGTGTGGCGCAGGGCAAGGATGGCTTCGGCGACTGGCTTTAAATCGCTGTATTCTTTGGAAAGTTTGGCTAGTTTGTCAGCCGCAAGGCCGGCTTGCGAAAGCGTGTCGCGAAGCTCGTCATGGCGTGCCAGAACGCGGTCATAGGTTTGGATCAGGGACATTAGGCCTGCTTTTTCTCGGCTTCGATCTCGGCAACACGCTTTTCGACAAGCTCGACCAGATGCTCGACGATATCGCCATCTTTTAGGCGGTGATCGGCCACACCACGGATATAAATCTGGTGCGTATTGTTACCACCGCCCGTGATGCCGATATCGGTATGCATCGCTTCGCCGGGGCCATTCACAACGCAGCCGATGACCGAGACGGTGAGCGGCGTCGTGATATGCGCCAGCCGTTCTTCCAGAATCTGGACGGTCTTGATCACGTCATAGCGTTTGCGTGCGCAGGTTGGACAAGACACGACCGTCACGCCACGGGAGCGAAGACCTAGCGCTTTCAGAATTTCAAAGCCGACGCGCACTTCTTCTTCCGGTTCGGCGGAAAGGGAAACACGGATCGTATCGCCGATCCCTTGATTGAGAAGGATACCCATACCTATGGCGCTTTTGACCGTACCGGTGCGCAGGCCTCCCGCCTCGGTTACGCCCACATGAAGCGGATAGTCACATGCTTCAGCAAGCCCCTTATAGGCCGCAATAGAAAGAAAGACGTCCGAGGCTTTAACGCTGATTTTAAAGTTGGTGAAATCGTGATCTTCAAGAATGCGGGCATGTTCCATTGCGCTTTCGACCATGGCTTCGGGACAGGGCTCCCCGTATTTTTCAAGGAGATGGCTTTCAAGCGATCCGGCATTGACGCCAATGCGGATCGAACAATTATGGTCGCGCGCGGCTTTGACAATCTCTGCAACGCGATCAGACGACCCGATATTTCCTGGATTGATACGAAGGCAGGCCGCGCCAGCTTCTGCAGCTTCGATGCCGCGTTTGTAGTGGAAATGGATGTCGGCAATGAGGGGCACATTGACGGACTTGACGATTTCCTTGAGCGTGGCGGTGGACTCTTCATCGGGGCAGGAGACGCGGGCGATATCGACCCCAACGGCTTCCATGCGCTTGATCTGGGCGATGGTCGCTTGCGCATCCACCGTGAGCGTGTTGGTCATAGATTGCACGGAAATGGGGGCCCCCCCACCCACAGCAACATTCCCAACCATCACTTGGCGGGTCTTGCGGCGCTGGATTTGCTTATAGGGGCGAAGAATATCGGACATGTTTTCTACTTTCTTGTTCTTTAGTTTCTTGGTTTTGTGCTTGTGCTTAGGCGGTTTTTAAGGGCCGATGTATCAAGGGTCATGGCGCGTACAACCTGTGATCCTGAATCCATTTTGGGATAAGTCTTGCCATCGATTGCAAAACGAATATCTCCTGCACTTGCTGTGGTGAGGCGAAGATCTTGACCCTCTGGCACATTATATGTTTCGCCCGGCTTGAGCGTGCGATCAAAGACAGTGAGCCCTCGACTGTCCGTTATCAAGATCCATGTTGGTTTTTCTACACGTAGACTAATGCGCGCCTTGCGCTTGGCACCAAAAATCATTTCCTTTTTTTCTGGTTCCTGAATGACGGGTTTTGCCGTTTCTTCTTTTGGAGGTTGCGCCGCATCAGCTGGCTTCGGTTGAACAGAAGAAGTCGGCGTTAGTGCCAGTTCACTTTTTTCTTGTTGCAGGGTTTGTGGCTCAGGTGTTCTGGATTGTGGTTCTGCCGGTTTTTCTTTTTGCGAGGCTTCGGGCTCCGTCAGGGATTGCGGGGCTGCTTTTGCTGCAGGTTGGTTGTCTGGTTTATCTGCGGGAACATTTGATGGAATAACGATAGCATCGTCCGTTGTCGTTGTTTCGGACGTTGAGATTGGAATACCGCTGCTGGAAAGAGTCGGTGGTTGCGCCACCACATCTGTTAAAGGCGTCGGTGTTATTGTTACGGGAGAGGCTTCGCTCTGAACCTGAGGAAGGGGGACGGGCTGTTGCATGATTTCTTCATCGGGTGAGGACAGACCATACCATAGCCCGTACAGAAGAAGCGCGGCCACAGCCGTGCCGATAAGCACGGCAATCGTTGGGGCACGTCCCTCGGATATGGGTTGGGGCATGGAAAGCTGCGGCTTCTTCCGACGGCCAGCCATTTCGCGCCGATATTGATCGATAGCTGCGCGGCCATCCAGACCGAGGTACAAGGCGTAGGTCCGCAAAAAGCCGATGACATAAGCATCTGCGGGCAGTTTTTCATATTGGCTTTCTTCAATCGCGAAAAGATAAGCGGGCTTGATGCACAGATGTTCGGAAATGGTTTCCAGCTCTTCGCCATGATATTCGCGAACACGGCGCAAAATATCACCAATACGCTCAGCTTCCTGCGTTGGCCTTGGTGGTGGCGTGAAAGAAGGTTCAAGCGTGCCCTCTGGTTCAGCAAACTCAGAAGGGGCAGGGCGAGAGGTTTGATATCCCTTTTTTCGTGTCGTGTTTCGTTTGGAAGCCATAAGATACAATCGTTTATTCAATGATTCTAGAAAGATAGAGCCTCGTTGGGGCTCACGGTTCTCGCCACTATAGGACAGGAACGCATAATCTTAAAGAGTGTGTTTAGTCTCTTTTTTTGGCGGTCTGAGGGCAAAGAGGCCAAAAAACGAAAAGCCGACCCAAAAAAGCAAAACCATACCGGGTTGATAGGGAACAAGAAAGCCCAGAAAGGAAACGGGGATAAAGGCCGCCGCCACCAAGCGGAGAAAGCCCTTATACGGCACGTCCCTGATTTTTATGAGCCGTCCGAAGAGCATCATTATGCCGCCCAATATGAGGACGGAGAACAGTTCACTTGTAAAACGGCCAGCAAGGTTGATGGCATAGAAGAAGGGAGCTTTGGTCATAAAGGACATTAATTCGCTTAGATGCATCCAGCTATTATGATCGATGACCTGATCTTTTACTTGGTCAAAACGGCGATGTTCGGCCAATTTTGCATTGGCGCTATAGATGAAAAAGTCTGTTTTGTTGGCCCAGAACAGGATTTTTTGGGACTTCATCTTATCCGTCATTGATGCATCGTCAAGTGTGGGCGCCTCTTGATCAAAAACGATTTGGAAGGGGCCTCCTTCAATAGTTTTAAGAAACTCGAAGCTTTGCAGTTTGGGGCCTTCCAGAAAAAATTGGCCCTTTTCGATTTTTGCATCGGGAAGGCTGCTAAACAGTTGTTGCTGCTCGACGTGGAGGAGTTCAAGGTCTTTATGCGTCGAAATGTAAAGTTGCGTTGTAATTAGAAAAGAAGAAAGCAGGATATAGGAAAGGGCCAGACCTTTTCCTGTGCGAGCCAGATCACGATAGAACGAGGCCGAATAAAAGGTCAGCGGAATGCTGACGAGGAAAGAGCGAAGCTGTTCAAGAAGGTTAGGCATGGGGATTCTCTAATATGAGGGTCAAGCGAGGAATTCGGGGCAAAGTTCCCCACGAAAAACCTTGGCGGCGGCACCGGCAAGTGTAACGTGATTATCGCTTTCTCGCCACTCTATGTAAAGATCTCCGCCGTCAAGATGGATGGTTGCTTTTCGGTCTGTAAGCCCGCGCCGCACTGCGGCAATAAGGGTCGCGAGCGAACCGGAGCCACAGGCTTGCGTGATGCCTGTGCCGCGCTCCCAAACACGCATGCGGATATGGCCCCGATCCAGAATCTGCGCAAACTCGATATTGCATCGTTGTGGGAACAAGGGATGATGTTCCAAAACGGGGCCGATTTTCTCAAGAGCGATGGCCATGACGTCAGGCACGAAGAAAAGAGTGTGGGGATTGCCAACATTGACGCAACAACCGTCCGGCAAACCCTCTATGCCGAAATCAACATGAAGAGTGTCCATCTCTTTCGCTAGTGGAATTTGATCCCAGTTCAAGCGAGGCTCGCCAAAATCTACGCTATAAATATCCGGGGCGGGATTGCCAACTTTGAGAATGCCGCCAGAGGTTTCAAAAAGACCTTCGGATCTACAAGTTTCTTCGAAAAACAAACGGGCCACACAACGCGTGCCATTGCCGCAGGCTCCCGTGAGAGATCCATCGGCGTTGTAAATACGCATTTGCAGATCATAATCGGGCTGGCTTGCGGGCAAAAGGACGATTAACTGGTCATAACCAACGCCGCGATGACGATCTGCCACGTTCAGACAAAAGGCTTCGTCTGGCACAAATCCGTCTTTTCGGCCGTCGATAATAACAAAGTCGTTGCCGAGGCCGTGCATTTTAATAAAGGGGCGCATGAATGATCCGGTTAGTCGGTTGGTTAGGCTATGAAAATAGATCGTTCAGCTTCATCGCACAATCAAGAATTGCACATAAAGGTCAGCCAACATGGCCAAGCATGGTGGGGATATACGGGGGGAGGAGGTGGAAGGCACCGCACCGGCCGTCGCTATACTGTCCTCCGCGGCCTGCTGATAAAGCAGGTGGGTGCTATGTAACCAAGACCACGATCCCGGTCAGAGACGGCTCCCGAAGGTTTTCAATTAGGGCCCCGGGGATTTTGATGCTCTCGCGCCGTGCAGCAACCTTCCAAGGCTGAATATAGACTAAAATCAACTTAAAAGGAAGCACTTCTCGTCAAATCACGGGAAAGGACGCTTGCGTAATGTGGAAAGAGCTTGCAATATCATGCAGATGAATATCGAGACTTCCCCCTATTTCCAGCTGATCTGGCAAGAAGCGTTCGGCGCCGATGAGGCGATCGCATCGCAAGCCGGCATGATTCACTGGTTGGAAAACGGCTCCACGGTCTCTGCAAGGCCACAGCCGTTACGAGAAGGTCTGAAGGCAGCGGAACAAGGCATGGCAGAAAGACGGCAGCGGGAAAGGGGGCCTGTTTCTCTTTCGCCGATGCCTGTGGTGACAATCGAGGCGGCTTCGCTTGAGGAGCTGCGTGTTCAACTGGAGGGCTATGAAGGCTGTTCTTCCTTGAAACAGACCGCGATGAACCTTGTTTTTGGGCAAGGCTCGGCCTTTGATCCGGCTCAAACGGGATCTCGGATTATGATCATTGGTGATGTGCCGTCCGAGGACGATGACCGCAGCGGGCTGCCTTTTTCAGGGCGGGCTGGCATCCTTTTGGACAAGATGCTTGAAAGCATAGGGCTCGCACGTGAGGGGACCTATTTGGCGAACATGGTTTATTGGCGCCCTCCCGGAAACCGGACTCCGACGCATGAGGAGGTTGCCGCCTGTTTGCCTTTTGTCTCTCGCCAAATTGCCTTGGTTCGTCCCAGTCACTTGCTGTGCTTTGGCGGGTTGGCCGTGAAATACCTTCTCAAGAGCCCGGTGGGCGTTGCAAAGGCGCGCGGCAAGTGGGGGACTTATTTGCCGCCTTTGGCCCAAGAGGGTGCAGAAGGGGTGCCCTGTCTGCCGACTTATCACCCCCATTTTCTCCTTGATCAGCCTAGGCTCAAGCGACTGGTTTGGCAAGATTTGCTCAGTTTCATGAAAGAAACGAGAAGGGCTATCTAACTGATTCTTCATGTAATTAACCAGTGTAAAGATGAAATCAATAGATAAAGCTTGCATAAGGGCCGGCAAGCGTCTAGTACGGCGCTTGAATGTCAAGACGGAAAACTTTCGGTCGAGGCCTTGCAACAAGCGCTCAATTCGCCCTTGTTGTTTTGTTAAGTACAGGCTTCGCCACAACCACTCATGAAAGCATCGCGAATACTTTACCTTTACTTAAGGTGAAGGCGATAGTTGTTGCTCCGACAGAAGAAGATCTCGCTGCTGCTCAGAAAAACGAACAGCTGGATCGTTCCATCGGGGCATTGTCGCGCCGTGACGCCGCGCTCTATCGCGTCCTGTTTGTGGCACAGCAAAAAGGGGATTGGGCCAAGGCCGATGCCTTGATCGAACAATTGAGCGAAGACCGTCTGATCGGCCATGTCTTGGCCGACCGCTATGAAAAGCGTGGAGCAAGCCCCGCCGAGCTTGAAGCCTGGCTTCGAGCCTATGCAACATTGCCTGACGCCGATCTGATATACAAGAAAGCGCTCCGCCGAGGCATTAAAGATCTCCCCTTACCACAAGCGGCTGAAGCTTGGCGTTCTTTTGGTTCAGGAACAAATGCTGCAAACTTTGTCCCTGATCTGATGGATCGTTCCGCCCGTCCCTCTTCCAGCGAAGTTAAGCTTGGTCAGGCCGTTATGCGTGCCTTGCGACAAGGAAAGACCCAGAGCGCTCAAGATTTGGTTCAGTCTGCTTTGGCCGAGGGCCGGTCTTCTCTTTCCTATGGCGGACAGGCTCAAGGTGCGATTGCTCATTCATTATTCCGTACCGGACAGCATGACGCGGCGCTATCTGTCGCTCAGCAGGCGGCAAAAAAGAAGAATCCGACAGGGCTTTGGCTTTCCGGTCTTATCTTGTGGGAAAAAGGGGCGTGGCAGGAATCCTATGATGCTTTTGCCAGATTGTCTGTTTTAGATAGCTTGCCTCGCGAGAATATGGCGGCCGCCAGTTTTTGGGCGTTTCGTGCCGCCAGCAAGCTTGACCAGCCTTCAACTGCCAAGAAGCATTTGCGCGCTGCGGCGACAGCTCGTGAAAGCGTGTATGGCGTTATGGCAGCGCATCTTTTGGGGCTAAAACCCGTTGAAGATTACAGAAAGGCGACGCATGGACCTAAATGGGATATAGCGGCCCGCCGGTTACTGGCTGAAAACGAGGCTGGGTGGCGCGCCATGGCTTTGTCCCAGATTGGGCAGGTCGCACGGGCAGAAGCGGAGTTGAAACGCCTGAACCCTCAGGGGGATAGAGATGTTTTCAACGCCATGTTGGCCTTGACCGATCACGTTCCCATGCCGGCCTTGTCGCTTAAGTTGGGGTCGATGGCCAAGGATATGACGTCGGGTCTGGCACAGTACCCTGTTTTGCCGTGGAAACCCGTCGAAGGATATCAAATTGATCGGGCGCTGATCTTTGCTCTTGCCCGGCATGAATCCCTTTTTAATCCCAACGCCATTAGTTCCCGTGGTGCAATGGGGTTAATGCAAATCATGCCCGCCACGGCGAATGGTCTTGCTAAAGATCAGCCGGAAGTCATGGAGATGCTGCGGCAGAACAAGCTTCTCGATCCGGCCTTTAACATGGCGTTGGGACAAAAGTATATCCAGCATCTCGCGACACTCCCTCAGGTGAGGAATAACCTCGTTTATCTTCTGGCGGCCTATAATGCCGGACCAAATAAGCTGGCGGGATGGCAAGCGCAGGTTTCCAGCAACGACCCCTTATTGTTCATGGAAAGTATTCCTTTTGCGGAAACACGGGCCTATGTTGCCCGGATAATTCCGCATTACTGGGCGTATCGCGCTCGTTTGGGTAAGAGCGTTCCCTCGCTTAAACAAATGGCCTCGGGCCAGTGGCCGGAGATCCAGATGGAAGAGAAGGCGCCCCATCGTCTTGCTATGGCCGAAGGCAGCCATTAATCTACTTACATTCCAAGGTGTTATTTCCCTCTATTGCGGTCTTTTTTTCTCGTTTTCACGCGGGAATCTGCTATAAAGGTCTTGAGGGGCTGGTCGTGGGTGGATCACGTGCCAACCCGGTCAGGTTCGAGAGAAAGCAGCCGTAACATGTTTCGATTCGGGTCGCGGCTCAGCCCCTCACTTTAAAAAACGACCCCCTTGTTTCTGTCTTCTTGATCTTTGGCCGATTGCTTCAGGATAGTGTTTTGACATCTTTATTTCCCACAGATTCCGATGCCAACGCTACGGCTCAGCCTTATCGCGTTCTTGCCCGCAAATACAGGCCCTCGACTTTCGCCGAGTTGATTGGTCAGGAGGCTATGGTCAAAACCTTGACTCATGCCATTCAGACGGGTCGCTTGCCACAGGCATGGATGCTTACGGGGGTGCGCGGTATCGGCAAAACGACCACGGCACGTATTATCGCCAAGGCGCTGAATTGTACCGGACGTGATCCTGCGTCACAAACGATTGAGCCTTGTGGTGCTTGTGATGCGTGTCGTGCGATTACCGAAGACCGGCATGTTGATATTCAGGAAATGGACGCAGCCTCACGCACCGGCGTGGATGATATCCGCGAGATCGTCGAAGGCGTGCGTTATGGGCCTGTCTCTGCGAAGTACAAGATATACATTCTTGACGAAGTTCATATGCTCTCGAAAAACGCGTTTAACGCGTTGCTCAAGACGTTGGAGGAGCCTCCCGCTCATACGAAGTTTATCTTTGCAACAACGGAAATTCGCAAAGTGCCCGTCACCGTCTTGTCACGGTGCCAGCGCTTTGATCTGCGCCGTATTCAGAGCAGTGAGTTAACAACGCACTTTTTGAATATTGTGAAGAAAGAGGGCGCAGAGGCGGAAGAATCCGCGATCAAACTGATTGCTCAGGCAGCGGATGGCTCTGTGCGTGACGGGCTCAGCTTGCTGGATCAGGCAATTGCGCTGGGTAATGGCCGTGTAAGTGAGGCTGATGTTAAAGAGATGCTAGGGCTTGCCGATCGTGGGGCCAGTCTTATGCTTTGTGCGCATGTATTGCGCGGCGAAATGCCGGAAGTTTTGGTGGCTTATGATGGCATGCTTCAATCTGGCTGTGACCCCTTGCAAGTGCTGCAGGATATGGCCGCGAGCATCCACCTTTTGACGCGGGCAAAGATTATCACAGAAACCGCTTTTTTTGAGGATATGCCTGAGGCTGAACGCTCTTTTGTTCGTGAGATGGAGGCTGTCTCAATTCCGGCTTTGGCGCGAGCTTGGCAGATTTTGATCAAGGGCATTTCAGAAGTTCAGATTGCCGCCCAGCCAGCCATAGCGGCAGAAATGGTTCTTATTCGGCTTGGCTTTGCGGCGCAGATGCCAACGCCCGGTGAGTTGATCAAACAGCTCAAGGAAGAGGGTGCTGTTGGACAAGGCGCGGTTGTGTCTTCCACTTCTTCTGGGGCTGGAGCGACTGGACCAACTGCTGGTGGTGGCGGTAACGTGCGCGCCATACGGGCTGGCGCAGTGCGGTTTGCTTCCGTGGAAGCTGTGGCACAGCCTATGGAAGCCCCTGTCGCGACGACACAGGCAAAAACGCAAGAGGTTGCCTTAGCTGTCCCTGCAGATTTTCGCGCGCTCGTGGAGTTATTCGCGCAAAACCGTGAAGGTGGCTTGTATGGTGAATTGTCCAGCGCCGTACATCTGGTTCATTTTTCGCCCGGCAAACTGGAAGTTCGTTTGGAAAAGGATGCCTCGACAACCTTGATTAGCCGCATGACTGCCTGTCTTCAAAAATGGACCGGCCAGCGCTGGATGGTTGCTGTTGTTGATCAAGAGGGCGAGCCAACGCTTGTTGAGCAAAACAGACTCAAGGAACGTGCACGACAGGAAAAGGCAGAATCTCATCCACTTATGAAAGATGTTTTAGTGCAGTTCCCTACCGCAAAGATCGTTTCTCTAAAGGCAAAAGACGTGGCCCCGCTCCCCTTGTTGGCCGAGGAAGCGGATGTTGTAGAAGAGTTCGTGCCTGATATAGAAGAAGAGGATTGATCTTTGTTGCGCCTGTGCCGTATGAAGGGCACGCCGCACCTAACGGATTCTGTGAAGAACACATCTAGAAACAAAGGAAATGCCGATGCTGAATATGGGAAAAATGATGAAACAGGTTCAGGACATGCAGTCCAAGATGAGCCAGATGCAAGCCGCCCTTGAAGCTTCAGAGTTTGTGGGGCAGGCGGCATCGGGACTTGCCGTTGTGACGTTGGGAGGCAAAGGCAATATGAAGAAGGTCAAGATTGATCCTAAAGCCATCGATCTCAGCGACATCGAGATGACGGAAGATATGATCGTCGCCGCCTTTAATGAGGCAAAGGCAAAACTTGATGCCCATATCGCGACAGAAACGGAAAAAGCCATGGGGGGGCTTAAGCTGCCACCCGGCATGCAATTACCGTTCTAGTGCGGAAGGGAACACCGACGTTATGTCGCCCGCGCTTTCCCCATTGGATCAGTTAACCCAGCTTTTGGCCAAGCTTCCGGGATTGGGGCCTCGTTCGGCGCGTCGTGTTGTTCTGTATTTGCTCAAGCGCCGCGAGGCTTTGATGCTGCCTTTGGCTCAATCATTGGAAACGGTGGCCCAGACGATGCAGTCTTGTCCCGAATGCGGGAATTGGGATGTTGTTTCTCCCTGCGCGCTTTGTCGTGACCCTTTGCGGGAAGAGTCCACCCTTTGTGTTGTTGAAGATGTAGCCGACCTTTGGGCGTTGGAGCGTTCGCGCGCGTTCAAGGGGCGGTATCACGTTTTAGGGGGGACTTTATCCGCGCTGGAAGGTATTCGTCCCGCTGATCTGCGGATCGACAAGCTTGTCGAACGCGTGCAACAGGGAAATGTTGAAGAGGTTATTCTCGCCCTCAGTGCGACAGTCGAGGGGCAAACAACAGCCCATTATGTGGCAGAGCGGCTTGCTGGATTAAACGTCAAGCTTTCGCATCTTGCTCATGGCCTTCCAATGGGCGGGGAACTGGACTATTTGGATGATGGTACCTTGATCGCCGCGCTTCAAGCTCGGCGATAAGGCCCCTCACTCTTTATTCTTCGCTGATTTTTTTATCGAGGACTGCCCCTGAAACTTCGTCGATGAGGCTGTTCTTGTTTCCCTCCTTTTTCGGGAAGGCTGGACCGGATTCCGGTGGGGTGTGCTTTTGGAGCTTAGGCGGCTGATCGCGAAAATACTGTGTTGAAAGAAGACTGGAGAGCTTGAAAAGAGCCTCGTTAACGCCACGTTGATGGGCATGGGGCGATGTGCTGACCAGTAGACCGCCTTCCCAATAGACAAGCTTGATGTCGCGTGGGTCTTTTCGAGGCGGTAAGTTGACAACATTGCGTGTCTGAACAGAAAGAGAGACCCATGACAGGCAGGACTTTTCGTTCGGCTGCATGGTAACAACCTCTGGCAGGATGGTAACCGTGGACGAGTCTTTGTCAAGTTTGTTAATCTCGCTGGCTGACACGACGCTCAAAGTCGCAGTTTTAAGCGAGGCAAGAGTTGTCTCCGAGGCCGTGCGGCTCGAGACACCACAATTGGCAGAGGCAACGTCGTTTGCCAATCGGGCCTGATGAATTAAAAAATTATCGACGCCATATAATGACGGGACAACCCCGTTCACGTCTTCTTGTGGGGCTGCATCTTGTGGGGCTGCTAGACCTTCGCTACAAAACAAAGCGGACACAAGACCCAGTAACAGGATTTTTTTATTCACGTTCATCGCGATGTGTGCGTTCCATTCTCTCATGTCGTTCCTGTGCCTCGACGGTAAGGGTTGCAACGGGGCGCGCCTCAAGGCGTTTTACGCCAATGGGATCGCCCGTCTCTTCGCAGTAACCATATTCGTTATTGCGAATCCTTTCCAGTGCTTCGTCTATTTTACTGATCAACTTTCTTTGACGATCGCGCGCACGGAGTTCAAGTGCAACATCGGTCTCTACGCTCGCGCGGTCGGCGATGTCGGACTCGCGCAAGCCACCTTCATCTTGTAATTCTTGCAGCGTATTGCTGGCGTCGTTGAGGATAACATCCTTCCACGCTAAAAGTTTTTGCCGGAAATATTCCAGCATAACGGGATTCATATAAGCTTCTTTTTCAGTCGGCTTGTAATTTGATGGGACGGTGACCATAGGCTGAAAACTCCATAACGATTCGATTTTACAAAGTGCGGGTGAATTTGGCTAATTCCACTTGCGCGCGCAAGTCGATTTGATCAAGAATCTCACTTAATTTTGGGTCAGATATCTCTAACTTCTTGCTGTTAACCAATTCCGAGAGCTTTTGGAGCTTATTTTTCGAAATCGTGCCGCTCAGAATATCCAGTCGCAGGTCGTCAAGTTTGCTTAAAAGCTCCTCGGCCCGCACCTTTCCCCGCGCTGCTCGCTCTAGCGCATCATCAACTTCTTGGATATCAAGGACTCCGGTAATAGAGCCAACGCCAACGGCGCCAGACGCACCAGAGACTTCTTCAGCTTCATCCAGATGCTTGGAAAAACTCGACCCGCTCGCGCGGCTTGTTTTCGAGGCTTTGCGTGTTGGCGCTGTCGCGCTTAGGGGTCGAGGGCCGTCAATACGACTAATCATTCCACCATCCTAACATAATGTTCCCTGTCGAGACGTTAATGCGCATACGCGCAGAGAGGCAAAAGATTCCGACGACTTGAGCTGAGCTGGCATACTTTACCTCTTTGTGAAGGGCTCATGCAATCTTTCTGACACAAGGATATATGAAATGTAAAAAAGATCAATCAGATAACGAAGAATTAGTGCCGGCCCGGACTCTGGCACGGCGTTTGCTTTTATTCCTGTCGAGGAAACGATTTTATTCAATGGGAAACAAAGTATGGTTCGGGCTGGATCAAAGAAATGGGGTGTCTGTCGCCGGTTTTGCAGTGTTCTGTGCTGCACGGCTCTCTTTCTTTCGTCGCCTAGCTTTATGGCTCCTGTTTATGCCGAATCTCGGTTGAAGGATGTTGTGGATTTTGAAGGTGTTAGAGATAACCTTCTCATCGGTTATGGCCTTGTCGTCGGCTTGAATGGATCAGGCGACAGCTTGACAAACTCGCCTTTCACGGAAAAGAGTCTCGTGGGTATGCTTGAACGTCTGGGCGTCAATACCCGCGGCAGCTCCATGAAAACAAAGAATGTCGCTGCGGTCATGGTCACAGCGACTTTGCCCCCCTTCTCGTCGCAGGGGTCAAAGGTTGATGTTGTTGTCTCTACGCTGGGTGATGCGAAGAGTCTGGCTGGCGGTACGCTTCTTGTGACGCCGTTATTGGGCGCAGATGGCGAAGTTTATGCGGTGGCTCAAGGCGCCTTGGCCGTTGGCGGTTTTGCGGCCGAGGGGCAGGGGACGACGGTAACCAAGGGTGTACCAACCTCCGGTCGTATCGCAAACGGCGCGATCGTTGAGCGGGAAATACCCTTCCGGCTTGCCGATCTGGGTTCAATGCGGCTTTCCCTGCGTAACCCTGATTTTACGACGGCGAACCGCGTGGCTGAAGCAATTAATAAGGGCCTTAAAGGAGATGTCGCTGTTGCTCAAGATGCCGCGACGGTTCGTGTTTTGGTTCCTGATGGGCGCCGTAATGATGTCGTCGGCTTGATGACCCAGATCGAGCAACTAACCGTAGCGCCGGATCAAGTCGCACGGGTTGTTATTGATGAACAATCCGGCGTGATTGTGATGGGTGAAAATGTTCGCATTAATACTGTGGCCATTGCCCAAGGCAACCTCACCATTCGTATTACCGAAACGCCGCAAGTTTCGCAGCCTGCACCTTTCTCACAAGGCGGGCAGACAGAAGTGGTCGCGCGCACAAATGTCGAAGTTGATGAGGGTGAGGCCAAAAAGATGGGTGTTCTCGATACAGGTGTCAGCCTTCAGGAAATGGTGCAAAGCCTTAATGCGCTTGGGATCGGACCGCGCGACATGATCACGATTTTACAATCAATCAAAGCGGCAGGTGCGCTACAGGCTGATTTGGAAGTGATTTAGCAAAGGAATCTTGAGTATGGACGCAATCTCACAACCTATCGATGTTTTGAAAACAGCTTCCGCCGCGCGGTTTGAGAAAAACAAAGCGTCGCGCAAGGAAATTGAGGGCATAGCCAAAGATTTTGAATCCGTCTTTATGGCGCAAATGATCAAGCCCATGTGGGAAGGCGTCGAAACAGACTCGATGTTTGGTGGTGGCGTAGGGGAAGATGTGATGAGAGATTTATTGATTCAGGAATATGGAAAATCGATGACTTCTGACCTTGGCTCGAGTCTTAGCGCCTCTATCGTCGAGGCGATGGTCAAGATGCAGGATATGGCCAGAAATCAGGCCTCATATGGAACGGAAGGATAACAAGATGTCACAAGCTGGAATACAAACAAAACCTGTTGATGGTGCCCGACTTGCGATGGCACTTTGTGATATGATGTCTTCCTTGACGGAAGTAATGGATTGCGAAATCGACCTTTTAAAGCGTCGGGACTATGCGGGGCTGAGCGGCTTGCGAGAAGAAAAAAATCGCTTGATGCGCAATTATGAGCTAGGCATCGGGAAAATTGCTGAAAACCCTTCTCTTCTTGAAGAGACAGAACGTAATGTTCGTGAAAAGTTGCGCACGGAAGGTGAGCGTCTTCGCGTGGCATCTACCCGCAATGCCGAGGGGCTTAGTGCGGCAATTCAAGCTACGCAGTCTTTGATGCAAACGATTGTGGAGGCGGCAAAGGCCCAGATCAAAACCAGCGAATGTTATACCGACCCGCGGAAGAACCCCATGATGCTTGGTGTTTACAGCCCTCAATGCGAGCCGATCGCCGTTGATCGTTCAGCCTAAGTTTTTTGTTTTTTGTTGGAGAAATCTATCATGGCCCAAATTTCTGACATACCCGTTCAAAATGCCACAGAATCCGCGATCAACGGATTTCTTAATGCCATCAAGGCGGGATTGGGAAATAAGAGTGGCGGTAACAGCCTGTTTGCCAACTTGTTGGCCGAAACGGGTGGTTCTTTACCGAAGGTTGAGGCGCGAGCAACAACGCATCCACAGAATGCTGGTTCACGATCAAACAGCTCTCTTGTGGACGATTCTGGTTTTGTGCGTATCAAGCGTCACTCGGAAGCAGCTGTTCACGAAAGGGCTGAACGACGTGCAGTGACCGAACCCTCGGCTCATAAGGCGCGTGACCACAAAACGTCTGAAAAAAAGGAAGTCGCTGCACCGGAAGATTCCGAAACACAAGAAGCTGTTCGTCAAAACGCCGAGGAAGCTCCATCTGTAGAAGAACAAGAGAGCACTGCGGTTTTAAAGACAGAAACAACAGAAGCCTTACAGGAAACTGAAGCTGTTGCGGCTAAAGAAGCAACGGACGAGGAAACAATTGATCCCACACTCGGAGATTTGTTGAAACAGTTTTTTGCAGCGCTCATGCCGTTTGTTGAGAAAAAGAGTGCGCAAGCTGAAACGGACACAACCGAAGTTGCAGGAGAAGACGCCAAGCAGACAGGCGATGACCCATTACAGGCATTGCTTGACGCGCAAGAGTCTCTACAGTCCCATCTTGATGACCTGTTGGTGACGGATGCGGATGGGGCCACGGATATAAGCAACGGTGCCAAGAAAAAGATTGAAGCCTTGAACGAGTTCCTTTCGAACCTCACCGAAGATATTCAGGCTTTGCAGGAAGAGGGCGGCGAAGTTTTGGCTGGATTAGGCGAAAAGCTTAAGAACCAGAAGCTTTTTCATGAACCAAAAGCCGAAATAGAAGGCGGAGTTTGGGGAAAGGACCCCAAAAACCTTGTTTCACAATTACATGGCCAGACTGGTGAGGCGCAAACACAGGCGGGCACTGGCACCTATGATCCTGCGCTTTACGGTAAACAACATGACCGGCAAGCTATGCCTCAACCGGTAGCCGCGGTCGCACAGCAGCTATCTGGAACTGGCAGCGCTGCGAAGGGATTGACAACAGAAGCACAACCGACAGTGCAGGGTGTTTCTTCGACGGCATCGGCGGGTACCAACACGGCTCTTGCTGGAGAAGGCGTGCGACCTGTCGGTTCCTATAATTTTGCAAGCCAGCTTTCGGATGTTCGGGCGACAAAGGGCGGGAATGTCGGACTTCCTCAGCCCGTCGAGCAGGTCGCGGTTCAGCTTTACAAGAATGTGAAAGATGGAAACAACGAGTTTACCATCAATCTTAAACCCGCTGAGCTTGGTAAAATTGAGATCAAGCTGGACATCTCGGCTGACAAGACGGTGAAAGGAACCGTGATTGTCGATAATCAAACGACATTGAACCTTTTGCAAAAAGATTCATCATCCTTGCAAAGGGCCTTGCAGGAAGCCGGTCTTTCCGCTGATGCTGGTTGCATGCAGTTCAGTTTGCGGGATGATGGTCAGTCCTCTCAATTTGCGCAAAACCAGCGCGGCGGGGCAGGCCGTGAATGGAACCGGTCCTCGAATAATACAGAGGGCGGTGCCGAGGACATCAGCGGGGTCGCTGCGGCCCACGAAATCTATTATTTGACACCAGGTCGCGTCAATCTGCGCGTGTAAGTTTAGAGTGTCGCAGGAAAAAGAAAGGATATCGCCATGAGCGCCGTTTCAGCAGTTGATAACAGCACCCTTATCAATAGTTATATTACCCAGCAAGAAGCAACGGCGAAAGCTGCGGCTGCCAAGGCGACTGACTCAAAATCGGCATTAATGGGCAATTATGACACTTTTTTAAAGATTTTGACCACCCAACTTAAAAATCAGGACCCAACCTCACCGATGGACGCCAGCGAATTTACAAACCAATTGGTGCAATATTCCACGGTTGAACAGCAAATTGCTTCGAATGACAAATTGGATTCGATTCTGACCGCGTTGAACTCGAATGGTATCACACCGCTCTTAAGCTATGTGGGGCGTTATACGGAATCCACAGCCGACGGCAAGCTGGTTGTCCAAGGCGGACAGTCCATGTTGGCCTATGATCTACCTTCGACGGCAACCAACGTGACTTTGTCGGTTCAGGACAGTAAAGGCAATGTCATTGCAAAAATTGATGGGACGACGACAAAGGGCCTCAATCGCATCGCTTGGGATGGTAAGCTTGATTCCGGCGAGCAGGCAGCAGATGGGGTGTACAAGTTTGTTTTGGCCGCCAAAGATTCGACTGGTGCAGCTATAGAACTTGATGATGTGCGCGTGATCGGCATGGTCACGGGTATTGAAACTGCGTCTGATGGCACGACGACACTGAAACTTGGTGATCTGTCTGTGAGCGATACAAATATCAAGTCCGTTTTTGCCTCCGTCGGCACTTCGGGATCCGGCTCGCCTTCAACCAACACTAACAGCTCGTCCTCCGAGGACATATCAACCGAGGAAGACCCCCCCACGACAAGTGCCTAAGGGGCCTGTTACCATTCGATAGCCCCTTCATGCATGGCTAGAATGCTGCCTGCTTGCGAAACGATATAGGTCGTTGGAACCCCAACCGGTCGAAGTGTTCGCATGGCTGTTAGCGACTTGTCAATAAAAAGTCCATCAGTTCCAATATCTTGGCGTCGCGCAAAGGCGGGGACGGTGTTAAGGCCGTTCGGGTCCTGAGCGAGTGAAACGACAATCATATTTTGTTGAGCCAGAGAGGCGCGGACCTTATCGATCGCACGAATCTCATTTACGCAGATGCGGCAAGACGGGGACCAAAGGTGTAACAAGATAAAAGCTTGCTGCGGCATGGCCTTCATCACGGAACTTAGTGTTGTTTCTTGCCCAGAGACATCGTGCAGAACCATGGGGGGCAGGGGGTGTGGCGAATCAAATTTGACAAAACCGCCTTCCTGCACATCAGCCAGTGCTGGGGCCGTTGTGATGAAAAAGACGCCCGCGACCAAGGAAAATGTGCGCAAGGCTGAAAGGAGTGTTGCGAAGAGGAGAGGAAACATTCTAGAATCAACGCAAAGGGAAAGAGTTAAACGCATGCAAGACAAGGACATTCACATCTTTTTTTCGTCTTCCGTCAAGACCTTCAAGCTGCCGGGGCTTTTGCTGTGCCTTTTTTTGACTGTGCTTGTTGTTTCCGGATGCGGAAAAAGGCCCTCGCAAGTGGATACCCCTGCCCACAACGGACAAATAACATACCCTCGCATCTATCCTGACCCTGCAACGGACCCCAAGCCATGACAAAAAATGCGTTCACTTATTGCAATAATCTCTTAACCGCTGAGGCGCTCCCTCTTCTGGAAATCACAGAAGAAGTCGATACGCCCTTCTTCTGCGAAAGCACGAAACAACTTCAAACCAGTTATCGAGATTTGGCGAGAAAACTCTCCAATGTCGCGACATGCGTTCATTATGCGGTTGGAACCAACGCAAACGGAGCTGTGATAAAGATTTTGTCCGATTGCGGGGCTGGCGGCGAGGTTTCAACGGTTGGCGAGTTACAGCGTGCGCTGGAGGGTGGCCTGACACCTGATAATATTATTATGAATGGTACAGCGAAAACGCGAGATGACATGACCGCTGCGTTATTGGCCAACGTTTCCGCTATTCAAGTTGGTTCGGCGAGCGATCTTTCCCTTGTCGATCAGGTTGCCTTCTGTTTAGGAAAGAAAGCGCCCATTCTTTTGCAGATCGACACCAGTGAAGGGGGTGCCGGGCGCGATGGTATCGTTCTGTCACAAATAAACGGCATCATCGAAATGCTCGCAAATATGGACAATTGTGTTGTCAAAGGCATTGCGGCTTCCTGTCCCGATGAAGCTTGCTGCGAGCGTTTGGGTTTTGTGATCGCACATTTAAGGAACTCGGGTTATGCCATCGGGCATTTGAGCTTGAAGGGTGAAGTGGATTGCGCTGCTTGTGAAGAACAAGAAGAAACCATGGATGGTTATTTGCGGCGCCTGTATGATAATGTCGTCCGTCAGGGGTGCCTGATGACCCACAGCTATGGTCGCCGGCTGGTTGCCGAGGCTGGCGTTCTTGTTTCCAAAGTTACACATTTACGGCAAGAGGGAGAACAGGCGGCGCTGTTTATTGATGCCGGTATAAACGATGCTTTCTTGCCCCCATCCGTGCATCGGCATGAAATCCTTCCTTTGCGACAAGAGATTAACGGGGCGTGCAAGACTTTTTCGGTGTATGGGCCTCTGGGCGGAATGGCCGACAGCTTTGGCGAATACCAACTCCCTGCGTCTACAAAGGAAGGGGATTTTGTCGCCATTATGCAGGCGGGAGCCCTTGGCCGCACAGCCGTTTCGTCGACAAGTACACAGGCAATGATCCCTGAGATCCTTGTTTCTGCGGCCCAGTTTGCTGTCATTCGCCGACGTTTGGCTGTTTCGGAACAGTTGGAATGGGAAACCTATCCGGAATGGATGGTGAAAGACCGTGTCGCGTAAGCCCCGTAAGATTTTCCAACACAAATTAACTCGTGGCGCGGGATCGCCCAAACGCGAAAAGAGTGGCCGCGTCCAGAAACAGTGGGTGCGGTTTCAAACCATGCTTCCAGGGATAGCCAGAGCCCTTGTGATCCCGTTCCTCACAGCCTTGATATATGGCCTTCTTTATGTGGCCGGTCTGTTCTCCGTCTATCAAGCGCCCCTCCATCTGATTGCGTGGGCCTTTTTCCTGTTCTGGGTGATACAGGCTGTACGCGGTGTGGTTGGCTTCTGGTCACATCGGGCCCATCTTCGTTTCTTTTTACCGTTTGTCAGCTTGGTTGTTCTCGGTTCGAGTTGGCAGGTGTTTGTTCAGCCTCCGATCAGAGTGTGGGTTACGCCCCCCGCCTATGCCCATATGCCTTCGGTCCCCCTGACCTATGATCTGTTGGCTAAACAGCAAAAGGTGTTAGAAGGCAGCCTTATCCATGTAAGCTGGTCGGACACAGATCATCCGGTTTCTGTGCTTTTTAATGGTCAAGAAAAAGTCGTAGAGCTGATCGATCCACAGGAAATGACGACTACTTTTTCGGTTCCTGTTCGAGGTGAAGAGAAAAGTTATGAACTGATTGCCCGCAGGAATTGGGCACAGATCGGTTTGTGGCGCTTTGAAACTATGGCGAATGAGCCGCCCCATATCGCGCTGACAGAAGAAATTGAAATCACCGCCAGAAAAACAATACGCATAGCTTATAGAGCTTTAGATGATCATGGCGTAGAGTCTGTGTTGGCTGTTGTAACGCCGACCGAAGCTTCTGGCGTTGCCGGGCAGGCAGGTGTTGAAATCCCCCTGCTTGCACCCGCCACAAAAGAAATCGAGACAGCGAGTTACACGGATCTGACGGCCCTGCCGTGGACAGGTATCCCCGTTACAATCCAACTTGTTGCCATTGATGGTGCCGGGCATAAGGGGTGGAGCGCTCCTAAAATTATTACGCTTCCGTCCCGCTCTTTTCAGAATCCTTTTGCGCGTGCCTTGATTGAAACGCGTCAGAAGATTCTTTCTCCAAAGGAGCCTCTTGCCAAGGAAGCCGCTGCTAATTTAATGGCGGGGCTGGCACGTCAGCAGAGCCTATATCGGGGAGATCCGGTCTTGGCTCTTGCTTTGCGTGCCGGGGCTATGAGGTTAATTATCAATGAGGATTTGCAAACAATCCCTGCCGTTTCTTCCCTTATGTGGCAGGCGGCTGTGCGATTAGAGGAGGGGAGCGTCGGTCTGGCGCGTAATGATTTGGCCCAAGCCGAGCGTGTGATAACGCTTGCGTTGGTTCGTGGTGCCCAAGACCAGGATTTAGCCCCTCTTTGGGCACATATGCTCAGGGCGACGGGGCGCTATTTTACAGCGCTGGAAGAAGATCGCGCGCGCCAAATTCCCTCAACCAATGATATGGATTGGCCCCTTTTGACGGCACAGGAAATGGCCTCGCCCGACGAGATTCATAATCGGCTGGTTTTGATCAAGGATCATATTGCGAGTGGCGATAAAGATGTCGCGTTAAGGCTGTTGGCAGAGCTGCAGGACCTGATCGAAAATATGCGCACGACACCTCCAGAACTAACCCCCGCTCAGGCAAAACTGGCCAAAAAGGTTTTGGCCCTGCGGGTTATTGTCAAAAACCAGAGAGAGTTGATCGATACAGAACGAAGTCTTGCAAAAGAGTTGCGGAACAAACCGAAGGATCGAGAGGCTTATCGTAATGCAATGGCCTATCAGGTCGCTCAACAAAAGCTTCTTTACACGTCCTTGCAAGAAATTTTTACAGCAGCGTCACCCGACCTTGATCAAGAGGCTAAAAAGGGCCTGCTTGCCATGGAACAAGCGCTTGTTTTTCTCAAAAAAAATCAGATAGAACGGGCGCAAGTGAAGCAGGCAGAGGCACAGGGTGTTTTGGAGAATCTCCTGCTCAATTTAACAGATCAAATGCGCCGTTCTCTTTCAGCGCGAGCTGTGGCCGAATAAGAGGTGGAGGATGAAAAGCGGGAGGGAAGGGGTCTGGGTAGAAAGCCCCAAGGGCCTGACCATACATGTGCGGGTCTGTCCTTCAACACGCCGGGAAAAAAGCCCCTTGATTGTGGATGTTGGTGAAGGGTGCAGTGCTCTGCAAATTGCGGTGCGCGAAGCTCCTGTTGATGGCAAGGCCAACAAAGCCGTGATCGAAAAAATCGCGCAGATTTTCAACGTTCCCAAAGCGGCGATCACAATAAAGTCAGGCGAAGCATCGCGGCTAAAGCGAGTCTTCATTGAGGGGGACACTCAACAGCTCATTTCTCTTATTGAGCAGCTTGTTTAATAGTCGGGATACGTGCGGCCCAGAATCATTCTTTCCGGCCCCTTGTCTTATCGGGACTTGGTTGGGTTTTTCAGCAAGGCAGCATTGACAGGCTCACCGAGATTGGCCTACGCGAGAAAATCCTTGCCGCCTGAAAGAGAAGCTATTTAAGGCGTTCTTTGAGCTCCTGCAACGCGTACAGGTAGCCGTTTGCGCCATAGCCACAGATGACGCCTTGCGCAACGGGGCTGATATAGGAATGATGGCGATAGCTCTCGCGTGCAAAAATGTTGGACATGTGGACTTCGAACACAGGCAATTCCGCAAACTTGAGCGCATCAAGGATCGCGATGGAGGTGTGTGTATAGGCGCCCGCATTGATCACGATGCCATCAAACTGCCCACGACTTTCCTGAATCCATGTCACAAGCTCGCCTTCAAAGTTGCTTTGTCTGCACGTGACCTCCAGCCCAAGCTCGCGGCCTTTCTGGGTGCAATTCTCGACAAGCTGGGCATGCGTTGTGTGGCCATAGATTTCCGGCTCACGAATGCCGATCACGTTGAGATTGGGGCCAAAAAGGATCAGGATTTTGGGCATGAGGGGCGTTCCAGAGCAAGGGATTGAAAAACAGTCTTAGTCTCTATGTGGCGGGGCGAAAAGTCAAGATCAACGACCTAGGCGCCAGCCCCTTGCCCAATACTTCAAACGTGCATCATAAGAATCTTTAAAAGCGGTATCGTCAATATTCATCGCAGCGTCCACTGCTGATGAATCTTTATATGGGGCGGTGTTGAAGCGTATAACAAGAAGCTCGTGCCTATCACGAGGAACAGAAGTCCCAAGCGGATAACGTTATCGAGTTTCCAACGCATAACTTGAAACACAAGCGCGCCTTCTATCCGTAGTCATTGTTTGTATGTTTGACAATTGAAACTATGAAGGGAGATTTACAAAATTTAGTTGGGATAATACTTTTTGACAAAAAATGATTTGCAAGCGGAACAATAGCTGTCTACAGTACCCACGAGTAGTGTGCTTTATGGGTGGTTTCTGGTTTGACATAAAGGAGATATTGTGTCTGATACAATTCTTTCCCCTGATTTAAGTTTAATAAAGATTTATCCCTATTCCGAGTTTATGGAATATGGATATCCGCCTGTCAGTGTAACGGAGTTTATCAAAGATCCATATAAATTATATTATATCAACGCGTCGCATTTTTATGACAAATTCAGCCAGTCGCCTATGGACACCGTTACAAACCAGACGGTGTTAAAAGCATTTCTTGAATTAAAATTTAATGCCGTGGTCATGGAAATGACGGGGCAGCCCCGACACCTGACATCGAGGTATATTGCAGGAGCCGAAAATAAATCGATGCAAGTTCCTCCCCGTTGCAATGAAATGGAGCTAACAATCATGTTGGCGCGAGGCAAGAACTTGCCGTTTGTTAATGCGGAATGTCCCGATAATGAAATTTTTGCGAAGCTGCACACGTATGGTTATTCGCTAAAAGAATTACAAGCTTTCTGGATATTGTCGCATTTTGAACAGTTTTGGCGTCATTCTCTTTTTGCTGAGACGTTTGATTCAAATATCTTCAAGCTAGCTGCCAGCTTTGCTTCAGCAAGAGGCTATCCGCAAAAGGAATGGCTATCTGCACAAGAATACAAAACATGGTTTTTCAAGCACCATCCGGATCGAAAGATTCCGTGGGATGCTAGAGAAGGGGATGCTCTGAGTGAGAGACCAGAACATGCGACCGCGGTTCAGTTGCTGGCGAACAAATATGCAGACCTGCGTGACAAGTATGCGATTGGGTCGATTGTTGGGGTGCTGCAAGAGCATAAGTCCGTTCTAGTCGTTTATGGGGCGCATCATTTTCATGCACACAAACCTGTTTTTGATGCTTTGCTTACTCCGGGAAAAGAAAGGATCGCCTTACCAGCGCATCCTCGCACAAGCGGTTCACGGGTCTCGGATCGGTTGGGTTACAGAAATACGCTTCCACCTCAGTACAAACCTCTTACGATACAGCACGTCTTGGGCTGATGCTTTGATTGATGGTCGCAATCTCCTTTATTGTTTTTAGGGGCTTGTGTTAGCCGTTACTTGATAAACTGTCACTGCCCAAATTCTATGATAACAGGGAAAATACGGGGAATTTGGCCTATTGACTGAAATTTGCTACCAAAGGAACAGAAAAATATTCTTTCTGATTCGTGGGTTATTTGTCTTTTGTCAGAATATTTCTGGCCTCTATAACAGAGAATGTTCCTTGATTACCAATGAAAGAATCCTAACCCAAACGCACTTGATGAGATGCTCGGGAAAGTAATGGTATGCTCATGCCCCCAGCCTCCCTCATGACTTTAGGAGATTGTCAGTAAGCTGTAACAAGAAAGGCTTTCTCTTCATTCTTCTCTTATTCTTTCGTAATTTTGGCGTAACCTGCCTTGCAATCCCCTAGTGTTCTACACGTGCCTAGTGGCAACTGCCTTTTGGATAAAAAACGGCAGATATCTGTGAAACTCTCACTCCGGAGCGTAAAAGAAAAATCAGAGGTCTCGGATTATGTAGTTGAGGGGGAGATCGAACCTCCCGTGCGCGCAGGCGCACAAAACAAAGGCAGAGGGTTTTGGGATTGTTAGAATGGTTGGGGCGGGAGGGATCGAACCTCCGCATGGCGGAATCAAAATCCGCTGCCTTACCGCTTGGCTACGCCCCAATCTGATGCGGTACTGACGGGCCTTGGCCTGCCTTTGTAAGCAGGAAGGTCCCTATCCTCAAGACTTTTTTACGGTCTTGCCCACCCTTTCCCTTTAAATGGTGAAGGACAGGAGGCGCACAATACCCCGCCTTTTTCCCTTTTGCAACCTTCTTAAGTCCTTGTTAAACATAGCTACACGTCTTTTTAAGATTCCCTGCGGTAGGAATAGGGTGTGGAAAGGTGGATTCAAAGGCCTTCTGGCCTTCAATCGAGCCCCCTGACCCTTCTGCAGAAACGAAGGAGCCTCAAACATGCCCAAGACCGCAACCCTGTTGGACAGGACTTTTGAAGAAGGCGTCGCCTTGACGGTAGAAGCGCGCAACTATATCGCGTTTCAGGAACAGTCGTCGTCGCGCCAGACAGACCTGCCGCATAATCTGCATGTCGGGTATCACCATACGCGCGTGTCGGCTCGCTTGATTCAGGTGATGACCTGGCTCTTGGCGATGAAGGCTCTTTTGTCCGGCGAGATTTCACCGGAAGAGTTTTCTTCCCCGCAATATGATCTGGCGGGTGGTGAGGAATGTGAAAACGATATTGGCCCCGATCTTGAAGAATTGCCGACGGGCCTACGCAGTTTGTTGGAGCGTACGCATCTTCTTTATGCGCGTATCTTGCGCCTTGATGCGATGGTGCGTGAAAAGCTTGCGGCGGGCGAGGTGCCGAATTTTGGCATGATTTCCGGCATCCAGATTATCGACCCCCCGACGGATCCATGTGATTAATCCCCTCGGCGTTCAAGCCAACAAGATGTGTTCAAACCAATAAAAAACGCGGCGAGAAAAGCTCTTGCCGCGTTTTTCTATGGAAAGACGAAAGAAGATTACTTCTTCTTGGCCGTTGTCTTGCCCGTGAGCTTGATCTTTTCTTCTTTTGCTACAGGGGCAGGAGCAGCGCCTTCAGCCTTTTCTTCCTTCTGAGAGGAGCCAAAACCGGCAAAGCGCTTGTTGAACTTCGCGAGCTGACCGCCGCGATCCACCATGCGATGTTGACCTGTCCAAGCTGGATGCGTCTTGGGGTCGACGTCGAGCTGCATGCGATCACCCGGCTTGCCATAGGTGCTGCGGGTTTTAAACTCGGAACCATCGGTCATCACAATGGTGATTTCATGATAGTCGGGATGAATGTCCTGTTTCATTGTTTTCATCTTTGTTGGCGCGGTGGGTGGTGCGGCTCCCAAAGCACGGTAACGCTTTCCCCATCGGGTGTACGGGCCTGCACCAGACCAACCCATGGGAAGGCCCTTTTTTTAGGCAATCGATGACCTGAAAGCAAGCTTTTTGGCGCTTTTTGTATAGCGTACGGAAAAATAAAGGTTAACTGGCCGCCGCAATGACCGACAGGAATTGGTAAAGGCGCTCGGTTTGGGGGTTTTTCAAGATTTCGGGCCCGCCACGCTCGGCGATCTGGCCGTCGGCCATAAAGAGCACCTGATCCGCCGTATGCCGCGCAAAGCCCAGCAAATGGGTGATGATAAAGATGCCGATATCCTGCCCGCGCAGGGTCTTGAGGTGGCTCAGGATCTTGGCAATCTGCTCTACATCAAGGGCGGAGGTGATCTCGTCCAAAAGGAGATAGCGAGGCCTCAGCATAAGCGATCTGGCAAGGGCGGCACGCTGACGTTGGCCCAATGAGGCTTCATTGGGAAAGCGGTCGATAAACTCACCCATATCAAAGGCACGGATCAGGGGCTCCAGTGTCTCGGGGCCGTCCTCCTGTCCGCTCAGTCGCACGGGCAGCAATATGTTTTCGCGAAGTGTCAGGTGAGGCCACAGAAAGAGCTGTTGAAAGACGGTCGTCAGTTTGGGGTAGGGCGGGGGCGGGTTGCCCTCCGGCGGGACAGGAAAGCGAAAATCTGTGCCGTCGATGCTCATCGTTCCCGCTTGTGGTGCATCAAGCAAAGCAAGGGCGCGCAAAAGGGTTGTCTTGCCCGTGCCGCTAGGGCCAATCAAAACGGTGATCTCGCCGGGTGTGATATCGAGGCTCACATCGGTGAAGATAGTCTTGCCATTTTCATAGGCAAAGGAAAGGTTGCGTGCGCTGAGCATAGGGGAAGAACTACCTTTCCGACAGGTTGCGTGTATAGCGGTTCTTCAGCCATGCGGCCAGCATATTGATCGGCAAACATACCGCAAGGAAGAACAGCGCCAGCGCCGTATAAATCTCGATGGGACGATAGATGATGCTGTTGATGCGCTGCGCGACGCGGAAGATTTCTTCGACGGAGATAAGGCTGGCGAAGAGAGACATATGCAAAATACCCACCTGAAGGATCATGATGGTGGGCAAAAGCTGGCGGAACAAAAGGGGGAGCTGGATGTACCTTACAATCTGGCGCGTGTTCATACCACAAACACGTGCGGCGGTGATGTACTGGGCCGGAAAGTCGCTGATGGATTGGCGTACCACTTCACCAACAGCAAAGAGATTAACAAGGCAGAGCGTCAGCGAGGCGGTATAAAAGGGATCAATCACCACATCAAACATTGCCTGTGCGGGGTAATGCAGCCAAAACAGGATCACGAGGGCAGGGATTGCGGAAAAGCCAAAGGATACACCTTGGGTCACGCGTCCCCAGCTTTTCGGGTGCTGGGCGCTCACGATGCCAAGGGCAATGCCCCCTGTGATGCCAAGACTCCACACGATGCCGCAGAGCTGCAACGTCACGACTAGCCCTTGCAAAAACGCAATATGATAGGTGATCAGGATATCAAAAACGGACATGGGGGCTTACTTGCTTTCCGGCGCATAGGGTGGCGTAACACGAAGGAATGTTTTGCCCGGTTCGGGCTCCCATTTAAGCAAAATCCTTTCCATATCATTGGATAGAATCAAGTCTTCGATCCCTGCGTCCAGCAAGGCATGGAGTTCATTTTCACCATGCAGGATGGGAAGCTCGCACGGGATGACTTTAATAGGTTTTGCCAGCTGCAAGATTTTAAGTTTTCCGGGGTTGGTTTTGTTATACAGCCAGTATCCCGAGTTGCTCCAGAATGTTGCGTCAGCCTTGCCGCTGACGACATCCTGCAACACCAAGCCGTAATCGACGTTGGCGCTTGCTGTTACAGTTTTGGCTTGGGGAAACAATGTCGCAGCTAGAGATAGCGACATATTTCCATCTTGAACAGCCAGAGTCACTTCGGGTTTATTTAGGTCTTGGATGTTTTCGCTAAAGCGGGTTTCGTCAGCCCTAACCAATGGAAGCGCGGCATCGTAAAAAAGGGGCCGTGTAAATTTGATAATACGACCATAGGAGGCATCGCCCCACAGGGGAGTGCAGACGGTGTCGAAGCGGCCTGCTTGCAAGCCTGCAATCCATGTCCCAAAGGTTGTTTCTTCGGTCCATTCGATGGAAAGGCCGGTTTTCTTGGCGATAGCGTTCATAACGTCAACGGCCAAGCCGGAAACATCGCCTGTGGTTGGATCTTTGATAAAGATCGGCGCATAGGGATAGTAACCGCACCGCAGCTTGTTTGTTCGCATCACGCGCTCAAAGGCCGTTTCCTTTTTGGCCTCGGCGGCGGGGCCAGTGGTGGGAGTGGCGTATTTCGTCAGCCCATAAGCCGTCACGGCGGATAGGGCAACGACAAGCGCGAGGTGGGAGAGTTTCATGGGGCGTTTGATCCTTCCTTGACGATATAAGGCTTGGGCATACGCAGAAACTTGATGTCGGTTGTTTCATATTTGTCCAGCAATTTATTGATGAATCCCGTTCCGTGTAGATAGGTCATCGTTGTGTCGATGGTATTTTTAAAGGCAGGTTCGTTGAGCGGCAGCGGGAAACTTGCCTCTATAATGCTTTCAGGTGGACCTTCTACACGACGAAGTTGACCGGGATTGCTCTTGTTAAAAAGAGCATACGTCATCGCTTCTGTTGCCACGATGTCTGCTTTTTTGCCTGAAACATTAAGGAGGAGTTCAGGGCCACTGGCATTTTGAGGTAGGGCAACCTTCTGCGCTCTGGGATAACGTTCATTGGCTGCAATCGCTGAATATTCGCCATCAAGAATGGCAAATTTTATAGAAGGATCGTTGGCTGCTTCATAATTGTTGTCGAAACGATGATCGTCTGCGCGAACAAAAAGATAGGCGGGATGTATGAGTAAAGGTGTCGTAAAAGCCATTTCCCGTGCGCGTGTGGGAGTCGCAAAGAGCATACCGCACAACATGTCATAACGGTTGCTGGCTAGATCGGTTGGAATCTGATCATGCAAAATCTCCGTCGACCACTGAACCTTAACATTTAGTTGTTTGCCTATTTCATTTATGAGCTCGGCAAACATTCCTTTCATTTCTCCGGTGGTGAGGTCTTTATCAAGGAAGGGCGGCCATAAGTAATAGCCACAGCGAAGGACGCCGGTGCGTTTGACTTGCTCAAGGCGCGTCTCTTTCTTGGCCTCGGTAGCAGGGCCAGCGGGGGCGGCGGTGTATTTCGTTACTCCAAAGGCCGTGACGGCGGAGAGGGCAACAACAAGTGCGATCTGGGAGAGTTTCATGTTATTTCTCTTGTTTTGAAGGTCTAAAGGGATCCTGTGTGCGCAAGAAGTATCCTTGTTCGGATTCGTATTTTCTTAGAATAGCATCAATGGTGCCATCGTGCTGAAGTTCTGAAAGTGCACTATTAATCATCTCGCGAAGTTCCCACTCCCCCATGGCTACGGCAAAAGATTCTCCGTATGTGCGGATAGGGGCGTCGCTTAATACTTGGCGAAGTGCGGTGTCTGGGTTCCGTCGATTGTAGTTTAGAACATTAAACTGGTCATAGACCACGGCATCCGCTTTTCCGGAAGCAACATCCAAGATGGGTTGTATATGATCGGCTCCAGCGGGCAAGGATTTGAGAGTAGCTTTCGGGAAGGTTGATTTTGCAACAGCTTCAAGCGTTGTCCCATCCATGACTGAGAAAGATACTGCTTCGTTGTTCAGCTTTTCCAAATGGTGGTCATAGGTAGGTACGTCATTGCGAACAAAGACGAACAAAGGAATATAAAAAAGAGGTGAAGTCAGAAGGGCCTTGTGCGCGCGTGCAGCGCTTGTCCAAACGGTGCTGCAGAACATATCCTCTTTACCTGTACTAAGATTTTCAGGAAATGTCGCGTATCCAACCTCTTCGGTCCAATCGATTTTTAAATGAAGGGCTTTACCAATCGCTTCGACAATTTCGTAATTGACGCCACTTTTTTCTTTTGTGTTTGGGTCAAAAACAAAACGCGGCGGTACGCTGGCAGGGTATGCACATCTTATCGTTCCCGTTCGCATCACGCGCTCAAAGGCCGTTTCCTTTTTGGCCTCGGCGGCGGGGCCAGTGGTGGGAGTGGCGTATTTCGTCAGCCCAAAAGCCGTAACGGCGGATAGGGTAACGACAAGCGCGAGGTGGGAGAGTTTCATGGGTTGTCCGTTCAAAGGGCAAGAATCGAAGCCATCTTAGGCTGGAAAAATGGTGAAAAACAAGCTTTTCCGCCAATTGAGTAATGGGATTATGAACCGGCCCTTGACTTAGCGCACCCGCCTAAAGAAAGAATAATTGACTATGATATCATTTTATTCTTGACATGGGGACGGAAGTGGGGTATTGACATTAGCTAGGGCGGCGTGTGCCCAAAATTAAGTTATTAAAAACAGCACCCTCGAAGAAGCTAGAGATTGGCTTTTTCCGTGAGGTTGTATGGGGGCCCACCATCCGCCTTTGTTCGCTTGGTGAACTACGGCGCGACAAGTCGCGGAAAGGACGCTCTAAGATAGGGGGCGTTCTCCTTTCCTTGACTCCCCCCTGTCTGTCGGGTAGAAGAAGCCATTCCTTAAAAGGAAGAAAAGACAGCACAAACTGGCGAAGCCGAAGGAAAAGGCTTTGAAAAGGGGCGTGCAAGGTCGGTCCTCGCGTTGCGGGCACCGGCCCACTTTTGTTTTGTTTTGGGCCTTGGCCTAATCGATGTGACGATGGTGACAGGATAAATGTTTGAGAGCTTGAGCACAAAACTGACGGGCGTTTTTGATCGCCTGCGTGGTCGCGGCGCCTTGACGGAGGATGACGTCAACGAGGCGATGCGCGAAGTGCGCGTGGCGTTGCTCGAAGCTGATGTTGCCCTGCCTGTTGTGAAAGACTTTATTGCCAAGGTCAAGGAGCGCGCCATAGGGCAGGAAGTCATTCGTTCTGTCACGCCGGGCCAGCAGGTCGTTAAGATCGTACATGACAATCTGGTCGAAGTGCTAGGCGAGAAAGCCGAAGAGCTTGCGATTAACGTCACCCCGCCCGCCATCCTTATGATGCTGGGCTTGCAAGGCTCGGGCAAAACCACAACGGCAGCCAAGCTTGCCAAACGTTTGAAGGAAGTGGATCGCAAGAAGGTCTTGCTCGCTTCGCTCGACGTCTATCGCCCCGCCGCGCAAGAGCAGCTGGCTATTCTCGCGGAGCAGGTTGGCGTGGCGAGCCTTCCCATCCGCGTCAATCAAAAGCCCGTGGAGATTGCGCAGCGTGCGCTTGAGACAGCGCGTCTTGAAGGTTATGACGTTTTGATCCTTGATACCGCAGGACGGCTTGCGATTGACGAGGCGATGATGGCCGAGGCGGCGGCTGTGCGTGATGTCGCCGCGCCCCATGAAAGCCTGCTGGTTGTCGATGCGATGACGGGGCAAGATGCCGTCAATACGGCCAAGAACTTTGAAGAAAAAGTCGGCGTCACGGGTATCATTCTTACCCGCATTGATGGTGATGCACGCGGCGGTGCAGCGATTTCCATGCGGGCCATTACGGGCCGTCCGATTAAGTTCCTCGGCACGGGTGAAAAGATTGACGCGCTTGAGGTTTATCACCCCGATCGTCTGGCGGGACGTATTCTGGACATGGGCGATGTGGTCTCGTTTGTCGAAAAGGCCGCCGCCACGATGGATCAAGGCGTGGCCGAAGACATGGCCAAGAAGTTTATCGCGGGCAAGAGCTTTGACTTTGACGATATGGCCAAGCAGATGCAGCAAGTGCGCAAGATGGGCGGCATCGGCGGCTTTATGGGCATGCTGCCCGGCATGAACAAGTTCAAGGAACAGGTTGCCAGCGCGAATGTGGACGAGGGCATGATCAAGCGTCAGGAAGCGATCATTTCTTCCATGACCAAAAAGGAACGCAAGAACGCGGATCTTTTGAACGCTTCGCGCAAGCGTCGCATCGCGGCGGGGTCTGGCGTGGATGTGGCGGATGTTAATCGCCTGATCAAACAATATATGGAAATGCAAAAGATGATGAAACAGCTTCAACGTCTTGGCAAAGCCGGCTTCATGCGATCCATGGCTGGTATGATGGGTGGGCGCAGATAGCCCGGTTTTATTAACAACAGTAACAAGTGAAGAGTAGAAGGAGAGTAAGACAATGATTAGCATGCGTTTGGCGCGCCATGGCGCAAAAAAGCATCCCTATTACCACATCGTTGTGGCGGATTCCCGTTCACCGCGTGACGGCAAGTTTTTGGAGCGCGTCGGTTCCTATAACCCGATGTTGCCCCGCGATGCCGCTGATCGCGTTAAGTTTATTGAAGAACGTGTCAAATATTGGCTCGGTGTAGGCGCACAGCCAACCGACCGCGTGGCTCGCTTCCTGAGCGATACCGGTCTTGCTAAAAAGTACGTTCAGCGTGCGACGCCCAAGAAGTCTGCGCCTGGTGCAAAGGCTCAAGAGCGTTTGAAGATGGAAGCTGAAGCTGCAGCAAAGGCGGCAGAAGCTGCCGCTTCTGCCGAGTAAGCTTGTTGAATGAAAAGGGCGGTGTGTGGTCGATACACGTAAAATCTGCGTTGGCGAGTTTCTAGGTGCGCATGGCGTGCGCGGGTTGGTTCGTTTAGGCAGTTTTACGGAAGATCCCGCCGCCCTTTTTTCTTATGCGCCGCTCACGGATGAAAGCGGCAATCGTACTTTTTCCCTTTCCCTGAAATCCACGGCCAAGGACGCCTATCTGGTCGTTGTCGATGGCATTACGGACCGTGAAGCGGCACAGGCGCTTAAGGGAACCAAGCTTTATGTCGATCGCGCTCTTTTGCCGGAAACGCAAGAGGACGAATATTATTTTGCCGATCTGATCGGGATGGCGACCCGAACGAGCGAGGGCGAGGGTGTCGGCCACGTGATCGCGCATCATGATTATGGTGCTGGTGCGATGTTGGAGATCAAACCAGCTAAGGGGTCGAGCTTTATGCTGCCGTTCAAGGATGCCTTTATCCCGCGTATTGATCTTGAAAAGCGTGAGATCACGGTCTTTATTCCCGATGGTTGGCTGGCTCAAGAAAAGGATGCAGACGAATGACCATCATGTCTGCGTTGCCATCATTATCACAAGAAGCCAAAGTCTCTTTAGCGACAAAACTTCCTTATTACAGCCAGTGGGAGTCGTTCGATCTGGCGCAAGCTATTATCGAAGGAATGGCAACGCCAGCGGATGACCCATGTTGGGCGTCGTCGGGTGCTTTGGACCAAAAAGAGTATATTCAGTGGGCGAACCATATATGTGGCATGGCCTGTCTTAAAATGATCCTTGCGGCAATAAAGGGCGAAGAAATCCCGACCATGGATCTAACCCGTATGGCTGTTCGTTATGGAGCTTACGTCCTCAGTAAGGATGGAATAAAGGGCATGATTTACGCGCCTTTTGTGACCTTGATACGTGAGCAGTTTGCCCTTGAGTCACGCATTGAAGCGGGAAAAACGTCGCAAGATATCGCGAAATTACTCAAAGAGGGCGCTTATTTCATAGCCTCGGTTCATCCTTCTATTCGTTGGCCGGAACGCAAACCACCAAGCAAAGGTGGGCATTTGGTTTTGGTAACAGCTGCAGATCAGGAGAATATTTGCTTCCATAACCCATCGGGGCATACGCAAGAGACGCGTGAAAATGTGACGCTATCTTGTCAGGATTTCGACAGGTTTTTTGCAGGGCGCGGTGTTTTGATTTTAGGGCAGGAGGCGTAGTATGGCAGCCTTACCTGAACCATGGCATGCGCAAGTACTGACCTTGTTTCCTGAAATGTTTCCGGGGCCGTTAGGGCAATCTTTGGCGGGGCGCGCCTTGCAAGAGGGCTTGTGGAAGCTTGATGTGCTGCAAATTCGTGACTACGCGACGGATCGCCATCGCACGGTGGATGACACGCCTTATGGCGGCGGCGCGGGGATGGTGATGCGTCCCGATATCATCGCGACAGCTGTGCGGGATGCGCAAGAGCGGTTTGGACCATCGCGTCGGCTGTATCTTTCTCCGCGAGGCCGTGTGTTGGATCAAGCCTTGGTAACAGAGCTGGCGGTCACGCCTTCGGTCCTGTTCTTATGTGGGCGCTATGAAGGCGTTGACCAGCGTGTTCTGGATGCTGAAGGATTCGAGGAAGTCAGCCTTGGTGACTTTATCCTCGCGGGAGGTGAAGTCGCTGCTATGACGGTGATAGAGGCTTGCACGCGTTTGATTCCTGGCGTGATGGGGAATGAAGCGACATCTGATGAGGAAAGCTTTGTGGGTGGCCTTTTGGAATATCCGCACTATACGCGTCCCCCCGAATGGGAAGGGCGGGCTGTGCCCGACGTGCTGATTTCCGGTCACCATGAAAGGGTTAAAGACTGGCGTCGCGCCCAATCTGAGGCTATAACACGCCAAAGACGCCCCGATTTATGGACAAAATACGAAAAAGAACAGAAAAATGGTTAACAACGCATAGAAAGCATTGAGTTACCCGAAAATACTGTGTATAGGGTGCTCCCTCAGGAGAAAGAACATGAATATTCTACAAAAATTCGAACAGCAGCAGCTGGAAAAACTAAACGCCTCGATTCCCGCTTTCGCGCCGGGTGACACGGTTCGCGTTGACGTCCGTGTGGTCGAAGGTTCCCGTGAACGTGTGCAGGCTTATGAAGGCGTTTGCATCGCGCGCAAGAATGACGGGATCAACTCTTCCTTTACCGTGCGTAAGATTAGCTATGGCGAAGGTGTGGAGCGTGTATTCCCGCTTTACAGCCCGCGTCTGGCCGGCATCACGGTTGTCCGTCGTGGCGATGTCCGTCGTGCAAAACTGTACTATTTGCGCAATCTGCGCGGCAAGGCGGCTCGTATCCGCGAGAAGATGACCTTTACCAAGGATCAGAACAAGGGAACGAAAGCTTCGTAAGCTTTCTTCTCCGTTGTCACTTCAAAAGCCCTTCCGGTTTATCCGCGAAGGGCTTTTTGTTTGTCGAATTGAGACTTGTTAATTGGTTAATCGTAATGAATCGCTTTCTTTGTGGCTGATTGCAGAGTAAAAGAGACGCAGAGATAATAATAGATTTAGGAGATAAAAATGCAGCCTTATGCAAGACAAATTAAAAAATGGGGCGTCGCTTTGTGTGCAACACTTTTATTGGCACCAACAGCTTATGCCAAAGAGAAGAAAGCTGCTGCCCCGAAAGACCCAAATCAAAGCTTTATTAAACAATCGGTCAAAGATTACCAAACATGTCTGGAAATAAATTTGGCAAGTCAGAAGGGATATGTTTCTCCAGAGATCAAGACGCTTATCCTAACAGAATGTGGCGAAAAGGCCGGCATCGCCTATGTTCTGCGGACGTCCACCAATTTTCTCACGTGCGTTAATGATACGCTACCTGTTGCGGATATCGCTCAGAGCGGGGATGAAAAATTGTCCGTGATTATAAAAGATGGCAGTCAATACACTTTTTCTCTTTCGTCTTCAGAAGATGTGAAAGAAAAAGAAGAACTGTCCACGAAAGATAAAAAAATCGAGAAGGGCATAGAGGAATGCGCCAAACAAAACGGCATGAACATCTTTGGCTTCGAAAAGGTCATAAGTGAACCTGAACGTGACAACAGCGCACTAAACGGTAAAGAGATAAAAAGAAGCAGTGAATTGAATATATAACTCTTATCCCTTATTGTAAGGGGATTGACGATTGGAAGGAGGGCGTGCATGGTCGCGCTCTCCTTTTCTTTTTGGTTGCAGGCTGTTTTTCCATGTCGCTTTTTCTTGCGCTTCTTTCTCGTCTCTTCCCTTTGTATGCCACGATGGGTATCGGGGCCGGACTGGGCCGTGCCTTTGGAAATATGAGCGGTGCGTTGGCCCAACTTCAGTTTTATCTCATCCTGCCAGTCGTCGTTTTGACCAATATGATGAAGATGGAGTTCACGGCGGACTTATTGGTGATGCCCGTTCTTTATGCGGTTTTGTGTTTCGGGATCAGTAGCGCGACCTTTGCTTTTGCCAAGGGGTGTGGTGTGCGTTTTGCTCCTTTGATGGCTCAGGCGAGCGGCATGTGCAATGCAGGGTATTTGGGCATCCCTGTCGCAACGATCCTGTTTCCAGAAAACTTTATTCCCGTTTATATCCTGACCATGATCGGAGGCACGATTTACGAGTCAACGATCGGCTATTACTGGATGGCGCGTGGCCGATACAGTCCCCGTGATGCCGTAAAAAGCCTTCTGAAAATGCCGTTGATGTATTGCCTTGTTGTCGGGCTCGTTCTCAACAAGATCGGTGTGCATCTTCCTGAGATGTGGCAGAGCCTTGCGCGAGATTTTCTCGGGGCCTATGTTATTCTTGGTGCCTTGATTGTCGGTATGGGCCTTGCCAAGAATAAGAGCTTTAAGCTGCATGGCAAATTGCTCGGTTTTCTTTTTACGGCAAAGTTTGTGGTTTGGCCTGCGGTAACCGTGGCGGCTCTTGCCCTGTTGCGCCTGACGCCTTTTGCCGTGCCGGAAATGTATGAGCCGATCCTGCTTTTGCTCAGTTTCCTGCCGTTGGCTGCGAACACGGCGGCGCTGGCGTCTTTGCTTGATGTGTTCCCTGAGGAGGCGGCGACGGCAGTGGCCTTGTCAACGCTGCTTTCTATCGGCATTATTCCGGCTTATGTCCATTTCTTTGGATTTGCCTATGGCGGATTGTGAACCTTTAGCGCTTGATCAAATCTCGGATGTCCTGCGTAATTTCGTAGAGCCCGGCGAGGCGGTGGCTGTTGCCGTTTCTGGTGGGCCGGACAGCATGGCGCTTGCCTTTTGTCTACATCGTTATGGGGCCAAGGTTCAGGGTTTGATTGTCGAACATGGCCTGCGCCCTGAATCGCCCTATGAGGCGCAGCATGTGGCCTCCTGTCTGCGAGCCAGAGGGATTGAGGCTGAAGTTTTAGCATGGCAGCATGGGCCGATTGAAAGTCGTATCCATGTCCAAGCACGTATGGCGCGCTATGCCTTACTGCGCGAGAAGTGTCGCGCTTTGGGTTTGTCAAAGCTGTTTTTGGCCCATCATGCCGACGATCAGGCTGAGACGGTGCTTTTGCGTTTGTCAAAGGGCAGCGGGATCGACGGGCTTGGCGGCATGGCTCCTCGTTATGAACAGGAAGGTGTTTGGCATCTCCGGCCATTCTTGGGGGTGCGCAAGGCGGCTCTGGTCGCCACGTGTGACGCCAATAATGTTCCCTTTGTCATCGATCCTAGCAATGCCAAGGAAAGCTATGCACGGGGGCGCTTGCGGAAGGTTACGGAGGCTCTTGCCGAAGAGGGGCTCACCACGGAACGGCTCGTTGATTTGGCCGATCGGGCCCGCGAGGCGCGCGAAGCCCTTGATTTTTATACGTACCGCGCCTTGCGTGTTGTCTCGCAATGGGTCGAGGGGGGCGGCCTTTTGCTTGATCTCCCAAAGCTTGAGGCCGTACCTCTTGCCCTGCGCTACCGTATTCTTGCCGCATGCCTGCAGGCGCTTCATCCCTCTGACTACCCGCCGGAGAGGCAAAAGCTTACGGCGGTGTTGAACTGGCTTCTCGGAGAAGGCCATAGCAGAGGGTTGACGTTAGCAGGATGTTACATCCACAGGAATGAAGGGCGTAGAACGGCCCTGTTTGTCCGCGAGCTGGCCGCCATTCCTCCCGTGACGCCAATTATTTCGGGGCAGGAGGTGATCTGGGATCATCGTTGGAGAGTTCGCCTTTCTCAGGCATTGCCATCAGATGTTGAAGGTGGTGCGGCCTTCTTTCTTGCACCGCTTGGGATGCGTTCTTGGGTTACGCTCGAGAGGGTTGCGCCGTCATTACGACGACAGATTCCCTCTGGCTTGATCCGAGCAACCCTGCCGGCTTTATGGCATGGGGGAGCTGATGCGCCTGTTTTGTGGGCTGTTCCATCTTTTTCCGAACAGAATCAAGACATTATAATTGCCGAATCTTTGCCGCCTTTTTGGCTCAAACTGCCTCTTGAACCATTGTAATCTGGGGCAGAAAACCTATATCTTCAGGGTATGGTTCGTTGGGTTTAGGAAAGGTCGAAACGTTGAATAGTTCTCAGAAAAACATCATCCTTATCGCGGTCATCGGGCTTTTCCTTTTCTTGTTGGTCAACATGTTCGAGGGTTCTGATACCAGTACAAGTCAGCCCGTCATGCCTTTCAGCGACTTTCTGGCGCGTGTGGATGAAGGCAAGGTTTCCGATGTGACGATGAAGGGAAGCTTTGTGACCGGACATCTCAGCGAAGGCGGGACGGCTTTCTCGACATATTTGCCTGACAATACCAACATTGTTGATCGTCTGGAAACCAAAGGCGTCAAGATTCAGGCCCAACCTGAAACAGCGGGCGAAATTACGTTTTGGGGCGTTTTGCTTTCTTCATGGCCGATGCTGTTGATGATTGCCGTGTATATTTTCTTTATGCGCCAAATGAACGGCGCGAGCGGCAAGGCGATGAGCTTTGGCCGTAGTAAGGCGCGCCTTTTGACGGAGAAAACAGGCAAAGTCACCTTTGAAGATGTTGCGGGCGTCGAGGAAGCCAAGCAGGAACTGGAAGAGGTTGTCGAGTTTTTGCGCGATCCGCAAAAATTCCTGAGGCTCGGCGGCAAGATCCCCAAGGGCGTTCTTTTGGTCGGTCCGCCGGGTACGGGTAAAACTTTGATCGCACGCGCTGTCGCGGGTGAGGCAAATGTGCCTTTTTTCACCATCTCTGGTTCGGACTTTGTCGAAATGTTTGTCGGTGTGGGTGCGAGCCGCGTGCGCGACATGTTTGAACAGGGCAAAAAGAATGCACCCTGTATCATCTTTATCGATGAAATTGACGCGGTGGGGCGTCACCGTGGCGCAGGTCTTGGCGGTGGCAATGACGAACGTGAACAAACGCTCAACCAGTTGCTGGTCGAAATGGACGGTTTTGAAGCGAATGAAGGCGTGATCCTGATTGCGGCCACAAACCGTCCCGATGTGCTTGACCCCGCTTTGTTGCGTCCGGGCCGTTTTGATCGTCAGGTCGTGGTGCCAAACCCCGATATTATGGGGCGTGAACGCATTTTGAAGGTGCATATGCGTAAAGTTGCGCTTGCACCCCATGTCGATGCGCATGTGATTGCTCGTGGAACGCCTGGCTTCTCCGGCGCTGATTTGGCAAATCTTGTGAATGAGGCAGCCTTGCTTGCGGCACGAAAGAACAAAGCTCATGTTGAGATGGATGACTTTGAAGCGGCCAAGGACAAGGTTATGATGGGGGCCGAGCGTCGTTCGATGGCAATGACGGACAAGGAGCGGGAGCTGACAGCCTATCATGAAGCGGGTCACGCGCTCGTCGGCATCCATGTGCCGGGGAATGATCCGTTGCATAAAGTGACGATTATTCCACGCGGACGTGCTTTGGGCGTGACCATGAACCTGCCGGAGCGTGATAAGTTGAGCCAAACCAAGAGCGAAATCGAAGCGCGCATTGCCATGACGTTTGGCGGTCGCGTGGCTGAGGAGCTTGTTTACGGCAAAGAGAATATCACCACCGGAGCCAGCAGTGATATTCAGCAAGCGACGGCGATGGCGCGCCGCATGGTTACAGCGTTCGGTATGTCGGACAAGCTGGGCCGTGTGCGTTATCAGGCGAATGAGCAGGAAGTTTTTCTTGGGCATTCTGTTGCGCAAACCCAAAACATCTCTGAAGAGACGGCACGGATCATCGATGAAGAAATCCGCCGCATTATCGAACAGGGGGAGGGGAAGGCGCGCGAGATTCTGACAGTGCATATGGGCGAGTTGAAGACGATAGCCGAAGCGCTTTTGGAATATGAAACGCTTTCGGGCGATGAGGTTCAAGCCTTGCTGCGCGGTGAGTCCATAAACCGTAAAGAGCCTACCGCCCGCCCGCCCTCGGCTGACAAGCCGGCATCATCGCGCAAGGGCTCCGTGCCCGATGTTGTAGGAACGCCCGCTTCGGGCGGTTCGGGATCGTCGATCGTCGTTTAATGCATTCACCAAAGGAATAGATAAATGACGCGTAAATTGTTTGGAACAGACGGTATTCGCGGTTGCGCCAATCAGGAACCGATGACAGCCATAACCGCTCTGTCCGTTGCTATGGCGGCCGCGCGTTTGTTTCGGCGCGGCGAGCATAAGCATCGCGTCGTGATCGGCAAGGATACGCGTTTGTCGGGCTATTTGCTGGAACCGGCCCTGACGGCCGGGTTCGTTGCCCAAGGCATGGATGTGATTTTGCTCGGCCCGATCCCAACGCCTGCCGTCGCGATGCTGACCAAAAGCTTGCGCGCTGATTTGGGCGTTATGATCTCTGCCTCGCACAATCCGTATCAGGATAACGGGATCAAGCTGTTTTCTCCCGATGGGCAGAAGCTGTCCGATGAACTGGAAGCCCAGATTGAAACCTTGATGGCGGATAAAGACCAGCAACTTGCCGATCCCGCCGATCTGGGGAAGGCTTCGCGACTTGAGGACGCGACGGGTCGTTATGTCGAGTTTATCAAAGGTACTTTCCAGAACGGTTTTCGCCTTGACGGACTCAAGATTGTGGTCGATTGCGCAAACGGTGCGGCGTACAAGGTTGCCCCAACGGTGTTATGGGAGCTCGGCGCCGAAGTGATCCCTGTGGCAGACCAGCCGAACGGAAAAAATATCAACGCGAAATGCGGCGCAACTAGTCCCGCCTTGATGTGTGAGACCATTCTTCTTCATGGTGCGGATTTGGGCATTGCGCTGGATGGTGATGCGGACCGCTTGATCATGGCGGATGAAAAAGGCCGCGTTATCGATGGCGATCAGATCATGGCGCTTATCGCGCAAAGCTGGGCGCAGCAAGGACGACTCAAGGGCGGAAGCCTCGTGACAACGGTGATGTCCAATCTGGGGTTGGAGCGTTTTCTGAAAAGCCAGAATATCGGCATGATCCGCACGGCGGTTGGCGATCGCTATGTTGTTGAGGCAATGCGCGAGAAGGGATGCAACGTTGGCGGCGAACAATCCGGTCATATGGTGCTCAGCGATTACAGCCCCACCGGCGACGGGTTGCTCACGGCCCTTCAAGTTCTGGCGGTTCTAAGCAGTCAAAAGAAACCGGCTAGCGAAGCTTGTCATCTTTTTAATCCGGTACCGCAGTTGTTAAAGAGCGTACGCGTTTCCCGCGACGTGATGAACGATCCCGTCTTTCTGAACGCGATCAAACAGGCTGAAGCCAGCCTGAACGGCAGTGGCCGTATCGTTGTGCGCAAATCGGGGACAGAACCGCTCGTTCGCGTCATGGTCGAAGGCGACGACGAAGCGGTTGTTGAAAAAATTGTCGGCGATCTGACGGCGATGATTGCGGCGTGACCCTGATTACTGAAGGGCGTCGATAATCGTCTTGCTATTTGCTTTGAACAGATCGAGATAATGCGGCGCCTTTTCACTTAGGGAGCCGGTAAAGAGCGCGGGACCAATTTGTGCACCGGAATCCTTGGCGACCTGTTTCAGGGCGGCGTCACTTTCGTGATGTTCGGGGAAAAGAACGCCAATCTTGTTTTCCCTGATTTTTGCGATCATGTTCGCAACGTCGCGTGGCTTTGGCTGGGCCTCGGGGTTGTAGCCATAAAGTGACAACGTCTTAAAGCCATAGTCACCGGCCCAATACCCCATCGCGTTATGCATTGTTACAAGAAAGCGTTTGGATTCGGGAATGGCGCTGAGTTGTTGGTCCGTCTTGGCATCCAGCTCTTTCATTTGCTGGATATAGTTTTTTGCACGTTGGCGAAAGTGATCGGCCCATTGTGGACGGGCGGCGATGAGCGCCTTGGCAATATTGGTGGCATAGATTTGTCCGTTACGAATGCTTTGCCAGGCATGCGGATCGACCAGTGTATCTTCCTGTACGACGAGCGAGCGCGCTTTGATGCCGGCAGAGGTAACAAGGAGTTTGGCTTTTGTTTCTGAGGCTTTAATGGCGGGCGTTAGCCACTCCTCGAACTTCAAGCCGTTTATCGCGATGATTTCGCTTTGCGCGAGTGCCTTGATATCGGCAGGAAGTACTTCGTGATTGTGGGGTTCTTCGTCCGGCCCGACAAGAGACTGAACGTCAACCTTGTCGCCGCCAATCTCGTTAATCATATCCGCGATGATGCTAAAGCTCGCGACAATGGGGATTGGTTTTTCGTTGGGCGCAAGGGACTCAGCGGTTGCGCCAGAGGACAGTAGGGAAAAAAGGAGAGCGAAAAGGGCAATAAAGGTTTTTTTCATCTAGATGTCTTCATTTCTGTTGTTGGACGAAAGAACAATATGTTATAACATATCACTTTGTGTGACAACTTCTTTCTCGAGAAATGAAACAAGATCAAACATGAGCCAAACACCATTATCTGCACAGACCGATAAGATATGGCAAGTCGTTGCAAAGGCCACCAAGCCGTTATCAGCTTATGAGATCCTTGATCGTCTTCGGCAAAAAGGGGTGCGTTCGCCGCCCACAGTGTATCGTGCGCTTAAGATATTGGAGGCGCGAGGCTTTATTCACCGGATCGAGTCGCTGAACGCTTTTGTCGCGTGTTCAGTCGGATGTGCGCAACATGCCAAAACAAAAGCATCGCATCAGGAAGATCATACGAGTGCTTTTGCGATTTGCCGGTCATGCGGGCGGGTAGAGGAGCTGCGTGCTCCTGCGCTTGATGAGGCATTGAGCAAAGCGGCCAAGGGTTTTTTGCAAACGACAGAAAAGCAGTCTGTTGAAATTGTGGGTTTATGCATGAAATGTGCGACACAAGAAAAGGGGCGGAAAAAATGTTCGCGTTGAGCCTAGCCGCACGTTTGGGTGTTGCCGGTATCTTGTCCTTGCTTGCTGTTTTGTTGACCTGGTGGGCGTTATGACGGTTTGTTGTTGCCATGAGTGCGCCTCGCATCCTGTATTGAGTCTTCAGGATATCTGTTATGCCTATGGGCGTGTCAAAGCGTTGGATCAAGTCAGTGGTGTCTTTCAAAAAGGGTCTCTTGTTGCCATCGCGGGTCCCAATGGCGCAGGAAAAAGCACGCTCTTGAAAATCTTGGCCGGTATTATTGCCCCGCAAAGTGGTCAATTGATCTATGCGCCGGATGTGGGAACGATTGGGTATCTGCCTCAAATCAGCGCGGTGGATCGAACTTATCCGATTTCCGTCCGCGACGCAGCATCTGCAGGGCTTTGGCCCAAGACGGGCAGTTGCATATCCTTGTGCGGAAAGCCGAGGCAGCTTGTCAATGAAGCGCTAGAACGTGTTGGGCTTGCTGACAATGCAACGCGTCAGATTGACGAGCTTTCGGGAGGGCAGTTCCAGCGGTTACTCTTTGCGCGCTTGATGTTGCAAGATCCAGATCTGATCCTGCTTGACGAGCCTTTTGCCGCTGTTGATGCGGATGCGACACAGAAGTTTATGGAGATCCTCCTTTCATGGCATGAACAGGGGCGCACAATCATTTGCGTCCTCCATGATTTGATGCTTGTCCGCAAATATTTTCCGCAGTCCTTTTTGCTGGCAGGCAAGTGTTTGGGGTTGGGGCATACGCACCAGTTGTTTGAGCAAAATCTGCTTTCCTATGATCTGGATATGGCCGAGCTGCATTGCCCGGATGAAAACAACAGTTTTGCAGATAAAGGTGATGTATGATGCTTGATTTTCTTACGGCACCCTTTACCGACTATGCCTTTATGAAGCGGGCCCTTGTGGTCTCTGTTGTGCTTGCGATGGGCGGTGTGCCGCTTGGCGTCTTTATGATGTTGCGACGCATGACGCTTGTGGGCGATGCTATGTCTCATGCTTTGTTGCCGGGTTTGGCGCTGGCGTTCCTTTTATGCGGATTCTCGCTGTGGGCGATGATGGCAGGCGGTTTGATCACGGCTATCATTGTGGCCGTCATGGCCGCGTTCCTTGTGCGCTATACCCAGCTTAAAGAGGAGGCCGCTTTCACGATCCTTTATCTGCTTTCTTTAGCTGCAGGTGTTGCTCTTGTCTCCGTCAAGGCCAGCCAGATCGATTTGCTCCACCTTTTGTTCGGTAATGTTCTGGCCGTGACGTCCGAGGGATTGATGCTGGTTTGCGGAACCTGCGTTGTGACTCTGTTTTCCTTGGCGCTGCTTTATCGGCGCCTTGTGATCGATGGGCATGATCCCGATTTCTTTAAAACAACGGGGCATAAGCGCTGGGGGGCTGGTCTTACAGGTCTTTTCTTCTTCATTCTGTTGATGATTAATCTCGTGACGGCTTTTCAGGCCATGGGTACGTTGATGGTGCTGGGGTTGATCTTGCTGCCTTCTCTTGCGGCGCGCTTTTGGGCGAGGACGCTGGATGGCATGCTTCCCCTCGCACTGTTTTTTGCGGTCAGTGCGATCTATGGCGGATTAATGTTGTCGTATTATGCCGAACTGCCGCCAGCTCCGGCCATCACATTGCTGGCCGGGTTTGGGGCTTTGCTCTCGTCAATCGTCGGAACGGTAGGAAGTGTGGTCAGTCGTTGTCGTTAAGACGGGCGCTTGTTTACCAGCCTTCTTTTTCAGACAGGTACTCGTATAGATAACCTGAGCCAGCGCCAACCGCACCACCGATGGCCGCGCCGCAAGCCACACAGCCGCCAGTCATAGCCGTTGAAATCGCGCCAACCGTCGTGCCGATCGCACCGCCAGTCAACGTACGTTGCTGTGTGCGACTCAGGTCGCTGCAGCCGCCAAGAGCGACAACGCAAACGAGGATCAAAAGGGCAGGTTTTGCTCGGGAAAGAACGAGTGTCATGATAAAAAGGCTCCTTAAAACAGGCTGAATCTTACCCTGATACAATGCAAAAGTTACCGAAGGGTTGACGTCGGGGACCCCGTTGCCAAAAACACACGCTAACCAATTCAATTATAAGGCGTTTTTTATGTTTTTTTAATTGGATTTTGGGATCAAAAGTGCTAGTTTTTTCGTCTGTCTGAAAGGTTTTTTAGACGATGAAAAATGCGTTGATTTTACAGGTACTCCCTTGAGCGATTCACAGAATTTACCCGCCATAGCCTCTGACATTATTCCGGTAACGATCGAAGAAGAGATGAAAGGCTCCTATCTCGACTACGCCATGAGCGTGATCGTGAGCCGTGCCTTGCCAGATGTGCGAGATGGCCTCAAGCCCGTTCACCGTCGCATCCTTTATGCGATGAAAGAGGGTGGCTATGACAGCACCAAGCCCTATAAAAAATCGGCCCGTATCGTCGGCGATGTCATGGGTAAATATCACCCGCATGGCGATAGCGCGATTTATGATGCCATGGTGCGTATGGCGCAGGATTTCTCCATGCGCCTGCCGCTTGTGGATGGGCAGGGTAACTTTGGCTCGATGGATGGTGATCCGGCCGCCGCGATGCGTTATACCGAGGCCCGCTTGGCCAAGGTTGCTGAAATGCTGCTGGAGGATATCGACAAAGATACCGTTAATTTCCAGCCGAACTATGACGAAATTACAACCGAACCGACGGTTTTGCCGGCCCGATATCCCAATTTGCTGGTCAATGGCGCGAACGGTATCGCTGTTGGTATGGCGACGAACATCCCGCCGCACAATCTGGGCGAGGTATGTGATGCCTGTATCGCCAGCATCGACAACCCTGACATTTCGATGGAAGAGCTGCTTGAAATTGTGCCGGGCCCTGATTTCCCGACGGGGGGCATAATCCTTGGTATTTCTGGCTGTCGTGCAGCCGCGCATACGGGCCGTGGCAGTGTCATCATGCGTTCGCGTACGTCGATCGAGGAAATCCGTAAGGATCGACAGGCGATTGTTGTGACCGAGATTCCCTATCAGCAAAACAAGAAGCGGTTGATCGAAAGCATCGCTGAATGCGTCCAGAGCAAAACGGTTGAGGGCATTTCAGATCTGCGTGATGAGTCGGATCGTGACGGCGTGCGTATTGTCATCGAATTGAAGCGCGACGCGATGGCCGATGTCGTTTTGAATCAGCTTTTCAAGCACACGCCGCTGCAAACCAGCTTTGGCGTGAATATGTTGGCGCTTAACGGCGGTCGTCCCGAGCAAATGAGCCTGCGCGGCGTGATCCAGGCCTTTCTTGTCTTCCGTGAAGAAGTAATCACTCGCCGTACCTTGTTTGAGCTTGGGCAAGCCCGCGCTCGTGCCCATCTTTTGTTGGGACTTGCCGTTGCGGTTGCGAATATCGACGAGGTTATTGCGCTTATCCGCAATGCTTCTGATCCTTCGATTGCGAAGGTGAAGTTGATGGAACGTGCCTGGCCTGCCGCTGATGTAGCGCCGCTGATCGCCCTTGTGGACGAGGCTGGTTTGAGAGAAGACGGTACCTACCACATGTCGGAAGCACAGGCTAAAGCGATCCTTGACTTGCGGTTGCATCGCCTGACGGGCCTTGAGCGTGACAAGATCGGAAACGACCTGAAGGCCGTCGTGGACCAGATTAAAGATTATTTGGATATTCTTTCCAACCGCAGCCGCATCCTGACCATCATGAAGGATGAAATCATCGCTGTTCGTGATCGTTTTGCAACGCCGCGCCGCACGACAATCGAAGCACAAGAGTTTGAGGTTGATATCGAAGATTTGATCCAGCGCGAAGACATGGTCGTGACGGTCAGTATGTCCGGCTATATCAAACGCGTGCCGCTTTCGACCTATCGCGCGCAAAAGCGCGGCGGGAAGGGGCGCTCCGGCATGACGACGAAGGATGAGGATTTTGTCTCCGATATCTTTGTTGCGAGCACCCACACGCCAATGCTGTTTTTCTCCACAATGGGTAAGGTCTACAAGCTTAAAGTGTATAAGCTGCCACTTGGGACGCCACAGGCACGCGGAAAGGCGCTTGTCAATCTTCTGCCACTTGAGCAGGGGGAGACGATCTCCACAACCCTGCATTTGCCAGAGGACGAGGCGCAGTGGGAGAACCTGCATGTCGTGTTCGCGACGTCATCGGGCGGCATCCGCAGGAACAAGCTTTCGGATTTCAGCAATGTGCGCGCCAGCGGCCTGATCGCCATGAAGCTGGAAGAAGAGGGCGAAAAGCTGATCGCCGTGCGGACTTGCACACCTTATGACGACATCTTGTTGGCGACAAGCCTTGGTAAATCCATTCGCTTTGCCGTGGACGATGTGCGCGTCTTTGCCGGCCGTACATCGACAGGTGTACGCGGCATTCGATTGGCAAAGGATGACGAGGTTATTTCCATGTCAATCCTGACGCATGTCGACGCGACGGCTGATGAACGAGCCGCCTATCTTAAGCAAAGCCGGGCCTTGCGGGCGGCAACGTCGGGTGAAGACCAGAACGGGGCCGAGCAGAATGGCAGCGACGATGAAGAGGCGTTAAACGATATCGCCTTGTCGCCGGAGCGCTTTGCCCAGCTTGCCTCGCAGGAGGAGTTCTTGCTCACTGTTACGGATCGCGGTTTTGGCAAGCGCAGCTCGTCTTATGAATATCGCCTGACGGGTCGTGGGGGTCAGGGTATCGTGAATATGAAACTGACGGACAAGACCGGTAAGATCGTTGCGTCCTTCCCGATTAAAGGTGATCAGGAAGTCATGCTGGTCTCCGATGGCGGACAGATCATACGCATGCCTGTAAACGATGTGCGCATTACAGGCCGCACCTCGCAGGGGGTGACCTTGTTCCGTGTCGCCGACGAGGAAAAGGTCGTCTCCGTTGCCATGCTTGGCGAAGGATCAGAGGGTGAGGAGGTCGGCGAGGAAGCGGAATAAGGACGCTTTCCCGCATCGTGGGCATGCCAAGACAAGGATTTTACGGCTGTAACAACTTGTTAATGTTATGCTGCCAAAATAGCGCGCGTGCTGTTGCCCGTGGGCAAGGTGCGGTGTGCAACGAAAAAGATCCTTCCTGATGATCAATAAATTTCGCGTCGGCCTTTATCCCGGAACATTCGATCCTATCACACGCGGCCATTACGAGGTCATTTGTCGTGCGACCAAGATTGTGGATAAGCTTATCATTGGTGCTGCTGTCAATGCGGGCAAGGGTCCTATCTTTGATGTCAAAACGCGCGTGAAGCTTGTGGAGGCGGAGATTGAGCCTCTGCGTCAAAAGGGCGCCCAGATTGAAGTTATGCCCTTTGATAATCTGCTGGTTCATTTTGCCAAGGATGTTGGGGCCGACCTGATCGTGCGCGGCCTGCGCGCCGTTTCTGATTTTGAATACGAGTTCCAGATGGCGGGCATGAACCACCGTATGTGCAGTGAGGTGGAAACCATTTTTCTGATGGCCACAGACAAGCACCAGTTTATCTCATCGCGTTTTGTTAAGGAAATCGCGTTTCTGGGTGGTGATATTACGCCGTTTGTGAGTGAGCATGTCCATGCGGCGCTTGAGAAAAAGCTGGTCACCGTCGCCGCGCGCAAGAAAATCAGCCCTGAAGTGCGGGATTAAGGCACCCAAAAAGCTTAAAATCAAAGGATAATAGTTAACGCTAACACTTTTAGGTTGACCCGGAGGCGTGATCTTAATAGTTTCGCAACTTCACATGAGATGACCTCGTAGCTCAGTTGGTAGAGCATCTGACTTTTAATCAGAGGGCCGCGGGTTCGAGTCCCGCCGGGGTCACCAACTAAAAACGCCCCTTCAGGGGCGTTTTTAGTTGGTGGGGTCGTTAGATATCCCGATGCCCTAATTCAGCACAGATGATGGTAAGGTATATCCGCCCGATCCTACCATGGGACGTGTTTTTTGAAGCTCATATACATGCTCGACCCCATGGGAACCCGTGCCAACGAACATCATTCGTGGTAAATCTTTTTTGTTGGGTTGAAGTTTCTCCAAAGCATATGGCATGCTTTTAAGAATATCGCCAGGGTAAGTAATGACAACTTCCGTTTTGCTTTCTGATGAAAGATGTTTATGAAGTGGCGCTTGCCCCATATACAGCATGTGCGTTCCAACAATTTCTTCTAAAATAAAATCTATTGTTTCTACGCCTTCGACGCGATGGCAGGATTCAATATCTTTTTTGACCAAAGTAGAAAAAACAGGATCTTTTTGATGCAGTTTTGTCAGACGCTGTTTGTATGTTTGAAACGCACTTGGATCAGATGTAATCACGTTAATCCATTCCATGCAGGCAAAGGCTTCCGGAAAGATGGGAACAGAGATATCTATCCTTCGGGCTGATGCGTCAATTGCCTTCTTTAGCCCTGACCTGAAGCCAAGGTTGTTTTGCAAAAGCTTGCGATTTAGATTGCCCGCGTTCTCTTGTCCATTATGGAAATATAAGTTTGTCGTTAAGAGAAACGTCACATCGTTTGTTAACGTTTTGATATAGGGTGGAAGCGTTTCCGTGAAAACCGCCATGCTTGTCACCGCGTTCTGTCCTGTCGTAATGCGAGCCATCGAAATGGGCGCAACAATACTTGCATCAGAAAGTGAAAGAGCTTGGGGCGAAATAATACGCATAAATTGCAAAATTTCTTATTACGTTGACCGCTTTTTGGACTATATCCGGCAGGAAATAGTTGCGCCATGCGAAAGGCAAATCGTTAAAATCTTAACCATACGCGCTCTGAAAAGGGAGGCGAAATTATGGGCTGTCAAAAAATTGGAGTGTTCATAGACGCTTGATTTTGCGAAAGTTTATTGAGTGAGAAGGCCCAATCGGCCAAGACATCGAGGGCCTTTTTAGTCTCGTCAAGGTTCGACAATTTTTGCCAATCCTTCACCACTAAACAAAACAGGCCCCAAAAGGGGCCTGTTTTGTTTAGTGGTGAGTTCGTTTGAACTTACGAAGCTGCGTAAGGTGGTACACGAAACGTGATCATTCCCCCTTGGGCTTTCATTCAAGGTTATTCTAACGCGCTAGGTGTAAAAGGCCCTTTCGCCAGTTAAGTGATCTGGTGTTATTGTTCGAGAGAACTTGGAGTTGCATATTCTCTGCCCCAAACTCCCATAGAAGTTCTGAATTTATCAAGCGCATGGGATTTATTTCTCGGCCGGCCTTATGATCGCCAATTTGGGCAATAGCAAGATTTAATATTTTGAAAGAGCGCCCTTCTTTGGCAGAAGCCCTCCCGATGGCGACTCTGAGTGCATCTGCAGTAAGCCCCGTCGAACTATTTTCAACTCTAACACCGGCATAAGCTTGGCCGTTTGTTGTTACAATCATGGCTCCTGTGCGGGTGCCAGAGAAGGGTGCATAACTGTTAACCGCAATGGTTTTTGCTGCAAAGAGCAAAGAAGTTGGGGTGGGATTCCTCGCAGCAGAAGACTCAATCTGCTGGACATCCTTGTGATCGATAATTTCAGACGAAGTTTTTAGGTTCTCAGGTGCGAAACGAAAGCCATAAGGTAAAAGTTCGGACAGTTTAAAAACAACACCGATCTTTTTATCATCAATGATAATCGGCGTTTGTTCGGTAGCAAATTCTCCAATGACTTGACGGCATGCTCCGCAAGGCGAGCCATCGCGCAAATTGAAACCATCTGGCATATCAATGCAGGAAACGGCAATGGCATCTATAAAAGAAATTCCAGATTTCAGGACTCCGTTAGTAATGGCGTTAAAAATTGCGTTCCTTTCACCGCAAATTTCGCCTTCATATGCTGCTGTTTCACAGTTGTTTCCGGAAAAAATGAAGCCATTTTTTGTTAGAACTGCTGCCCCAACCCTAAAGTTGGAATCCGGTGCATAAGCATGCAAAGCCGCTTTTCTGGATAGTTCACAACCAGTTTTTAGAAAATTATTTAACATATTGTTCCTTTTTATTTGCCCTTGCTTGTGTGTTCTAAAAATAACAAAGAGCAAATAGTTGCGCAATGCAAAACGAAAATCGTTAAAATATTAACTATACGTGCCTTGAAAACGGGCGTGAACTTTTGCGCCGTCAAAAATGAGGGGCACTCATAACGCTCCGATTCAGTGGAAGATTATTCAGGATCACACCCCAATCAGTCATCACATCCAACACCTTCTCCGCATCAATTTGGTTTGAAGTTTTTTGCACACCCTTCACCACTAAACAAAACAGGCCCCAAAACGGGCCTGTTTTGTTTAGTGGTAAGTTCGTTTGAACTTACGAAGCCGCACAGAGATTTACAATCTTGCTGTGTCGCACAAAAACACAGGGTGGACAGTGTCGTTATTCGTCGCTCTTTTACAACTGCCGTAGCTTTGGTTCATCGTAGTATAAGCTTCGCTTGTGCCAAGAGTTAGTGGGTGGATCGTTGTGATGGGAGAAACAAGAAGGCGAAAGCCTACTTCTTTTTTTCGCGCATTGAGATAATGGTTCTGCTCAACCACTTCGCGGCTTCCTTATAATCTTGCCTGATGCCTTGGCCCTCATAATACATTATGCCCACATTGTATTGAGCTTCTACGTGTCCTTGTTCGGCGGCTTTCAAATACCACTCGAAGGCTGCTTTATAATCTTGATTCATGCCCTCGCCCAACGCGTACATAACGCCCAGATTAAATTTGGCTTCCATGTTGCCTTGATCAGCGGCTTTGCGTAACCACTGGGCTGCTTGTTCAAAGTCTTGTTTTGTGCCCTTGCCTTGAACATAGGCCATACCAAGGAGAAATTGTGAGTAGGGCATGCCCGAACCGGCTTCTTTTTTCAGCGTCTCAAACGTTGGCTCGTCTGCAAAACAGGTAGGCACGCTGATGGTCATCAGCGTGATTATCATAAAAGCCAACAGGTTCACGATCTTCGAAGGGAACGATATTTGGCGCATGGATATCCTTTCAGGAGATATGTTTGAGGGGGAAGCATTTGCCGTAGCTTGCAATAACAAAAAGAAATGATTCTGGCAAATAAGAGAGCACCATTTAAACAATCAAAGCCTTAATCAAGTGACCGTGAGGCAGGGCTTGGGTAAAAGCAAAGCTAGCTTTGATTAATAGGGGGGCGTTTTCAAAAGAGGGTTTCTCAGGTCGTGGGGCCTTCGGTCGTGAACACCCGCACGTGCGTGTTAATTCACAACCGCTGTCATCTTCAGATCGATCAGAAAGGAGATGATCTGGTCATACTGTTCGGAAGAAATATGGGCGATGTCGGAACAATTAAATTCGCTGCAAACAACGGAGGACACAGTCCGCTCGGCCACGTTTTGCGTATAGGCAACATAGGCAATAAGGGCGTTGATTGCTTTTGTCTCAACGGCATTAAGGTATTTGCGGCGATAGGCGCGCAGGGCCGAGAGTCCGGCCTTGATCAGTTTGAGATCGGCATCGGATAATGTCTCGCCGTCTTGGCGTATGGCCTCGGCGTAAATCTCGTCTGGGGAGAGGAAGGAAAGAGGTTTTCTGTTTGGTTTGTTCATCGCGGCGCTTCCTTATTCTTTTAGGCTGCGATGGGCGGGAGGCTGTTTGTTCGGTTGATAAAGATTTCCCAACGTTTCTCCAAAGGGAGAGGAGAGGTATGGCGCACGCCGTTAAAGCGCTCCCACATTTCCAGAAAAGCTTGAGTGCCATGTTCGCCATGTCGCATCATATAGGTTTCAAACTTTTCCATAATCATTCCCCTTATTAAATGGGTCTTTGAAAATCTCTATCAAAAGAGGCAGGAGCCCCTTTCATTTTGCTAATGTAACGTATGGCTGGCGTGAAAGCAATAGGAAAGTTTCGATAGGTATAACAGAAAATTGTTATAGATACAATTTGCGTGGGTATCGGAAAGGCTTTGTTAACCATAATAGGTCAAAATTCTGCTTTGGGGCTACCTGTAAGTGGCAAGTTCTTACCCATAAGGGGTCATTCATTCCGAGTTTTTATTTTCATTAATTTGTGCTATACAAATTATAAGTTGTTGTGAGTAAAACTTATGATTACAGGAAAACAGATCAGAGCCGCAAGAATGCTTGTTGAGTGGGATGCACAGGATCTCGCTGACAAGACGGGTCTGACCAGCGAAACGATCTTTAAGATTGAGCGCGGCACGACGAATGCCCGTCCTGCAACGCTCGAGCGGATTATCAAGGCGTTTAATGAAGGCGGCGTGGAATTTAACGGTGAAAGAGGCGTAAATCTTGTTCTTGAAGATTACAGACTAATTGAGGGCGCCGATTGTTATCTCAAATTATTAGATGAGATTTATTACGAACTTCGTGGAAAAAAAGATGCCCAAATCGAATTTATTTGCATCGATGACACAGTTTCTGTTCGCGAGGTCGTTGAGTCCAACTTTCGCATTCGTAATGCAGGCATTAGGTGCAGATATTTGTGTTCGGAAAATGCAAAAAAGTTTGATTACCCAATAGAAGATTACAGAGCAATTTCTAAAGAACATTTTAAAAATAGCGTTATGGTTGTTTATGGAGACAAGGTGGCTATTTTAAGGGGAACAAGTGCGGGCGTTCTTGTCATGAGGGATAAAGATCATGCCGAAATGCTTCGTGGGCTGTTTGAAATAATATGGGACCAGGCCCCAATGCCTATTAGCGGGAGCAAAAAGTGATAAAAAACTATAAAGTTGAAATCAGAAATTGCCCCGACTGGAGGGCCTACTCGGCAGCAACGCTTGGTGTGAGTATAGAGAGCCCAAATTGGAAAGAAGAAAAGTTTGCAGCAATCTTGGATTTTGCAGCTAAGCGATTTAAGCTTATCCGGATAGATGTCACTGATGCTCTATATCGACATAACTTTATGGCGGCTGGAGTTCCCGAGGGGGAAGCCTTTGTGGGCGCTGCTGCTTTAGGTACGTTGTGGTTGGCGAAACATCAGGATATAATCGATAAATGTCGAGTTGAAACACAAATTGTCCGGTGGAGTGAATGGCTCTCACATCCTGATTATGAACGAGTCATCAAGTTGTTTAAGATAGCATATGAAAATAACCCCATTTTTCGAAAGGCAGTTGAAAGAGACGCCATGCGTTTTTACTTGCGGCAAGAGAACAAAAATATTCAAACTGGTTGGCCTCACAGCGTAGATTTCCTAATTGAAGAAGCGGCGGTTATTTCATTGCAAGCGAGAGAGTTGTCTTCTGTGCGTCTTTATCCTGGAGATGAACTTGAATGTTTAAGATTGATACGATCTGGATGTGTTGACACAGTTCCGCGATGGTTGTGTAAAGAGACGTTTGCGAAGGTTAGATTCAGGTTATCTAAGAACGAACACAGTTCCTCTCCGAGAAACCCAGATCTTCGTCTAGTTATAAATCAATAATATTCTTAAATCTTATGCTTACCCCACCACACGCACCCTTATCGGATGGTGCCAGCTTGGCGGGGAGTTGGGGAGTTGAGCGACAAGCGCTTCGCGGGCGGCTTCGGGCAAAGGCGCGGGCGTGATATCCAGCATATCGTGTTCGACGGAAAGAGTAAGCGCACGGGCTTCGTGCGCCAGAAGTTCTGTGTGTAGAATACCGTCATTTTTTCGGCTTTGCTGGATAGGGATAAAGGTGCATCGCCGCGAAAGGCCACAGGCCGTCTTGGCCTCACCCGACAGCGGGTGTGACAGAAGAATTCCTCGCGCGGCCCCAATTTCCTTGGGGTGTTGCGTTGTCACAATACCGGCCAGAGAGAATTGAGCCGTCAAGGTATTTGCGGCAAAAGGAAGGGAGCCGTCGGGAAAAAGGATGCGGAGCGCGCCGCCATTCGTTTGATTACAACAAAGGGCAGCATTGACGTAATAGTGAAACAAAGCGCGGCGATGATCGTCGGATACAGGACGATTAAAGCTTTTAACACCGCATGCGCGGTTGAGATCAGCCTGAAAATGAGTTGTTTGGTCGATAAAGATAACGGTGGCAGTTTCAAAAAGTTTCAGCATGCTTTCGTTGGGAAGGGCATATTCCGCTTTGCGGACGTAAAAGGAACGCCACCCCATGTCTGGTACGCGCATCATGACGGCGCGACCCGTCCTGCAACGCTCAAAATCCAGATCGTTCCCCAGAATAACTGGCGGCAGCTTGTAGCCTCTAAAACTCAAATCATTAAGAAGGATTTCGGCTTTCTCGCGTGGCATGCGCTCTAGTTTGTCCTTAAAGCGCAAGAACATCAAATGATCATACAGACCCGGCTCATTGGGAAGGCGCCGTGAGAGAGATAGGGCCTCTGGCGTTATGACAAGATGGTCTTTCTCTTCACGGTAGTGGCGGAGATCGACCAAGCGCGCTCGCTCAAAATCGTAATCCACTAGGGACGGATCCAACACGACGGCTTTGCTGTTCCGGCTGTAATGGCGGAGAGGAAGAACGTCGCTGGCAAAAGGAACATGAATGGCGCCCATGTCGTGCACAAACAAATCGGCAATGTGGGCCATCATGCCGGTTGGCAAGGTTGTGTCGGGCGTATCCTTTTCGTTTAGAGGACCTAGAACGGTGTCGTGGTGACGAAGGTTGTGAAATCGGAAACTGCTGAAAATATCTGTCATAAAATCCACCTATATGAGGGGGGCTGTCCGTAAAGTATTGTGGGCCTATTTATTCATTTTTGGCACGAGGAAGAGGGCTAAATGGCACTGTACCCTAAAGAGCCAGCCTGTAAAAAAAAAACGAAAAACCTTCTTTATGGCGCCTTAAATCACCTTTTTTCCTCGTTGGTAGTTCGAGGCATAGATGTCCTCTTCGGCGTACAGAAGGGCTTCCAGCTCTTCATCCGTCAGATTGGCATAATCGGGGATTGTGTAATCGTTACGGCGTTCATGAATGCGGAGGCGATCGATCCGATCGTTTGCGAAGGTTTTGATCTTGGCTAACTGGTCAAAGATCGGGGCTGTAAAGTTGACCTTGGCCTTGTTCGACGCTTGAGTTGTGGCCGCTTGCGTTGAGGAGACTTGAGCTGCCGCTGCCGGTTTTTCTTTGTTTTTGTTTAGCGCGTTCGCGACAGAACTTTTTGCTTTGACCGTTGTTTTTTGTCCAGTGGACGCTGCCGGTTTCGTTCCCGTTTTCCCTGTGCCAGTAGGAAGGGGCGTTGTCATATTTGGCGCGGGGCGAATCTGGACTGTGGGGTTGTCTGCTTCGGCAGACTCCGTCGTCGCAGTGTCCTTGGGTTCGTTGGCTTGCGCTTCAGCTTCAAATGAGTTGGGCCTTACCGACGGATTGGCAACTCTGACAGATTTGATGTTGGAAAGCTCTTGCTTGACATCAGACAGGTTGATGGCAATTTCCGGCGGGATTTCCTTGGTCTGCATAAAGGAAGGTGTTTCTTCCGTTTCTTGGACAAAGGCCTTTGAGTCTTTTCGAGCCGCCGTTTCGGTCAGAGGTTGTTCAGAGGTGGTTTTTGTTTGGGATGAACCAGATGGTTCCGTGCCGGATCCTGTTGGCACTACATTCCGACCGGGCAGGGAAAGGGGTTTCACGATTGCTGTCAGGCGGGGTTGCGTTCTGACGGCGAGAGTCGTCGGCCTCATCATTGCCCCAGAAACTTCAATCTGAGCAAGCCGAGGATTGACGTCGTCTATGTGACGGATCAAGACTTCAAGCGCCTGTTTCTTGGATGCGGCATCGCGATAGCCATCATTGGCGCGGTAGTAAGAGGCGTAATCGCTCGCTTGACCATAGATCGAGGCAATTTGTCGCGACAATTCGGCACCCAGCTCGCCAAGTCGATGGACATGGGCCTGAAACACCATCGTGCGAATGCGCGGCCAGCTTGTGTTGATTTCGCTATTTTCTTCGACAATTTTTGTATGACGGGCTTTGCATAGAGAGCGAGCGGCTAAGAGCTCGCCACGCAAGGCGGCGGCAAGGGCGCTCAGGCCATGGCGACGTTCGCGCCATTTGAAATAGGCCATAGCACCAATCAAGGAGAAGGTCGCTACCAGTCCCAGAATACCCGTGATTAAAAGTTGATAGCGTTCGGCAAAGCCTTGAGGAAGAGCGGCTTGTGCCACTTGGTCGGTGGTATCAGTTAACGCAGGTGCATCCTGCATTGTGTCAAGCAAGGCTGTTTCGGCAAGAGGCGCCTCTGTTGAAAGAAGCGGTGCGGGGGGTAAGTCCTGTGGAGCGGGTTCCATCGTCGATGCCGTCGCAAGGGAAACCGTGGCATCGGGAGCTGTTGTGGGCGCGCCCGCCTTGGCTGCTGCCGCTTCAGCTTCCTGTTTTACTTTTTCTTGTGCTTCTTTTTCTTTTTCTTCACGTGCGGCACGTTCTTTGGCTGCAGCTTCCTCTAATTTTGCTTGGGCAATCTTGGTAGCGGCGTCCTTGATACTTTTTGCCGAAACGGCGCTGGGTGCGGAAGTTTTCCAAAGGCCGACATGCTGCGTTTGAGCGGCTTGCTCGGCGGCGATATAGCTGTTGGCCAGTTCTGACGATGCAAGGGTCCCTCGCGCCGTGACGGCCAGCCCACGCCGTAGCAGCTCCATGCCGAAATCCATGTTTTGCTGGTTTTCACATCGCGCCAATAATTGCCCATCGCTATGGCGGTCAATGATTTTACAGGTAACCGTGCCTTGGGCCATCGAATCCATTACGGCGCGGGCCTGTGGTCCGAAATTGGCGCCCAGTTGGGGGGGGACAACGCCATACAGACGGACTTTAAATCCCTGAACCTTGACGCTTTCCGTGTCGATGATTTCAGCTGGACCAGTCAGGATATTGGAAGTCGGGAGCTGTGGCGATTTTTTCTCAAGCGCCTGACTCTTGACGGGAACGCGGGGGGAGCGTTTGGGGACAGGGGCATATTGGCTGGAATAGCCACTGCTTTGGGCAAAAGCGGGGCCACAGCTCAAGGCGAACAAAAGACCAACAAGACTAAGTCCAAAACGTTTCATACTCTGTTCCTTAACGAGCAATCGTCAGGTCTCCTTTTTACCGTAAATGGGTAGGCCAAGGAAAGGAATTTTTAATCTTTTCGTTATGGGGAAACAACGATTACAAAGGGAATAAGGGATAGCTTAGTTATTGAAATAACTGTATGCTTGCTCCCTCATTCGTGATGGTTGATGAAAGGAATAAGGATGCAAAGAAAAGTTCCGGTCACGGTTCTGACGGGATTTCTGGGTGCTGGCAAGACCACGCTTCTTAACACAATCCTGACCAACGATCATAAAAAGCGATATGCGGTTATTGTTAACGAGCTGGGAGAAATCGGTATCGACCATAATCTGATCGTCAGGGCGGACGAAGAAATCTATGAAATGAATAACGGCTGCGTCTGCTGCACGGTGCGCGGTGACCTCATTCGCGTGATTTCCGGCCTGCTTCGCGATGCACGAGGCTATGACGGGATTTTGATTGAAACGACGGGTCTGGCCGATCCTGCGCCTGTGGCCCAAACGTTCTTTACTGATCGGGATATCGCGGCCAAGGCGCAACTGGATAACATCATCGCGCTCGTCGATGCCTATCATGTCAGGGAGCAGCTTGAAACCTCGCCAGAGATCGAACAGCAAATAGCCTTTGCCGATACGGTGCTCTTGAGCAAGACGGATTTGGTGAGCGAAGCTGAGAAAGAAGCAGTGATGGCGGTCATTCAGGGCCTTAATCCCTTTGTCCAGATTCATGAATGCCTGCGTGGACAGATGGATGTCACCAGGCTGTTTAATGTCGGCGGGTTTGATCTGGATCGCGTGATCCAGCGTATGCCGACGTTCTTGGGGGAAGAGAACGGGGCGTGTGAACACCACCACCATCATCATCACCATGAGCATGGTGCGGGGGAATGTTGTTGTCCAGACTCGTGTAGTTGTGGCGCTTCCCATGAGCATAAGGCCGAACACGCCTTCCGCCATCACAGCGATATCGGCACGCTCTCGCTCGTCAGCGACAAACCGATGGATGCGAACAGGGTCCAGACATGGCTGGGCGAACTCGCAGCTGAAAAAGGCGGCGATTTATTGCGTTATAAGGGGATTTTCAGCTTTGCGGGCGAAGAGCATCCCGTTGTGATCCAAGGCGTTCATATGATGCTGGAGGGCGCTGTTCTTCCGGCGTGGCCTGAAGGTGCGGATCGCCGTTCTCGTATGGTTTTTATCGGGCGGAACTTACCAACGGACGAATTGCGGCAGGGCTTTGAAGCTTGCTTTGCGGCTTAATCTGATCTACGGCGTATCAAATAAATCGGCCAGTTGTTCGGTCATCGTGCCGCCCAATTGATCGACATCGCTGATGGTTACGGCGCGTGTGTAATAGCGTGTGACGTCGTGGCCGATGCCAATGGCGATGAGTTCAATGGGCGAACGGTTTTCGATCCAAGCAATCACTTCGCGCAGATGCAAATCAAGATAATCAACGGGATTAACTGCAAGCGTGGCATCGTCGACGGGAGCGCCATCTGAAATCACCATAAGAATCCGCCTGTTTTCGTGACGGGCGAGAAGACGGCTGTGGGCCCATAGCAAAGCCTCGCCGTCGATATTTTCCTTAAGAAGACCTTCGCGGAGCATGAGGCCAAGATGGGTGCGGGCACGCCGCCATGGCGTATCGGCTTCTTTGTAAATGATATGGCGTAATTCGTTGAGTCGTCCGGGACGTTTGGGCTTGCCTGCTGTGATCCAGTCTTCACGGGCGCGGCCACCTTTCCACGAGCGGGTTGTGAAGCCGAGAATTTCTGTCTTGACGCCACAGCGTTCTAGCGTGCGCGCAAGGATATCGGCGCTGATCGCGGCAAGCGTGATGGGGCGTCCGCGCATGGAACCAGAATTGTCGATGAGTAGCGTGACGACGGTATCGCGGAAATCGGTATCGCGTTCTTGTTTAAAGGAAAGGGGAAGCATCGGGTTGGCGACGATGCGGGCAAGGCGGGCGCTGTCCAAAAGCCCTTCTTCCTGATCAAAATGCCAAGAGCGCTGTTGCCGCGCCATCAAGCGACGCTGGAGCCTGTTGGCTAGACGCACAATGATCGCTTGCGCGTGGCGTACCTGATAATCAAGCAAATGGCGCAGACGTCGCATCTCCGCGGGCGAGCAAACCTCTTGGGCGCGAACCGTCTCGTCATAGGTCTGCGTGAAAATCCTGTAGGTTGTCAGTCCTGCGGCCGTTTTATCCAGCGAGGTGCCGGATGTTTGCTGTGACTCCTCATCTCCTTCCTCGCTTTCCTCTTCGCCTTGAATAGCTGCGTGCTGTGTGTCGGAAGACTCTTCTTCGGGCGTTTCTTCGGCTGAGGCCTGAAGTTTCGAGGATTGCTTGCTGTCCGGCGTTGCCTCGTCATCTGGTTGTTGGGGTGGTGTTTCTTCGGGTTGTGGGGTGTCTTCTTTCTTTTTCTTTTCGCTCTCGCCCTTTGTGAGACCAAGCTCGCCAAGCATCTGTTCAGCAAGCGTGGCAAAAGCTTCCTGATCGTCAAGACAGGCGGCACAACTTTTTAAAATCTTCTCGGTTTTTTTGTGTAAGAGATCCTGCCATAGCTCGATGGCTTTTTTCCCGTGAGAAGGGATCTTTTGGCCAGTGAAAGCGGCATAGGCGCTTAGATGCAAGACATCTGAAAGCTGCGTGTCGCGGCGAGCTTGCGCTTTATCAAGCCGTTTGTCACGGCACTGGTCATCGTGAAACTGGGCAATGTTGTGGCTCACGCCGGACATGTGTCGTGCGCCCAAAGCCTCGCAGCGTGCCGTTTCCAGCGCTTCAAAAGCTTCACGGGCCTTGGCCGGGAGGGCCGTATGGCGTGCGTGAATTTTGGGATTGTGGTGGCGTAGCTTTGAGGCGACGCTGTCGGCGGCTCCGCGAATAAAAGCACGATTGGATGTGTCTGGTTGCGCGGCGGGTTCAGGTATTCTGACGCGCCCCGGCGAGACATCTGTGCCCTGCGCGCTAAAGGCGACTTCCAGCTCCGGCTTGTGGCCGATCGCTTTGATGGTTGAAGCCGTTGCGCGCTTGAAGCGTTCAACGGGCGTTTCATCGCTTTCCTTCATCAAGGGCGTACTCAGTCTTTATTCGGTGGAGAAAGGTCCTCATCCATGCAGCGCTGATAAAACTCGGCGATGATGGGGCGTTCGGCTTCGTCGCACTTATTGAGGAAGCTGAGGCGAAAGGCTGTGGCAACAGAGCCGAAGATCTCGCAATTTTCTGCCCAGGTAATCACGGTGCGCGGTGACATGACGGTCGCGATATCACCGTTCATGAAACTTTGACGCGTTAGATTGGCAAGTGCCACCATGGCCGCGACTTGGCTCCGTTTCGTCTTACCCGCGAGGGTTGGGACTTTGGCCTGAACAATCGCGACTTCTTCATTTTCGTGCAGGTAATTCAGGGTTGCAACGATATTCCAGCGGTCCATTTGGCCCTGATTGATTTGCTGCGTGCCGTGATAAAGACCCGTCGTATCGCCAAGTCCGATAGTGTTCGCCGTAGCAAACAAACGAAAAGCGGGATGCGGATGGATGACACGATTTTGATCGAGCAGCGTGAGTTTGCCCTCAACTTCGAGCACACGTTGAATGACAAACATCACATCGGCGCGACCTGCGTCATACTCATCGAAGATTAGCGCGACAGCATGCTGAAGCGCCCATGGCAAAATCCCTTCGCGGAATTCTGTGACTTGCAGCCCATCTTTGATCACGATGGCATCGCGTCCGACAAGGTCGATGCGGCTGATGTGGCTGTCCAGATTGACGCGCAGGCACGGCCAGTTGAGGTGTGCGGCGACCTGTTCAATGTGGGTGGATTTTCCGGTGCCATGATAGCCTTGCACCATCACACGCCGGTTATGGGCAAATCCGGCCAGAATGGCCATGGTCGTATCATGATCAAAGCGATAAGCCGGATCGATTTCGGGCACATGATCTCCGGCAACAGAAAAAGCCGGAACTTCAATATTTGTATCGAGTCCAAATAATTTACGCACGGAAACGGTGATGTCGGGTAATCCCTTTTCGTCAGCAAGGGATGGGCGTGGCGTTTGAATCATTCAATAATCCTGTATATCAAGTTTGGCTCTGCGCCGTATAATAGGCCTCAAGGACGTGAAATGCATCTTGTAACTGATGAAATTTCTCTACGGTCTTTTTTGGCTCGTGGTTGGTGTCCGGGTGATATTTTTTGGCCAATTCACGATAGCGTTTTTTGATTTTTGTCAAAGTGACGGGCAGCTCGATTTCCATGAGGTCCAAGGCTTTGAGAATAGAGGGGGGTAAGGTCACGGCTTTGGGTGAAGGTGCTGTTTTGGACCCCTTTTTTCGCATGACCGCCGGCCCTTTACCTAAAGGCCAAGTGGGACGTTCCCAAATGGTCGCAAAGCGGATGCGTCGTTCGACTTCTTCTTCGCTGCAATTGCCAAGCCAGTTCCAGTTAGCGTTGTGTTCGCGCACATGATTTAGGCAGAGCCATATATACTGATTTGGTGCCATCGGCGACAAAGGGGCTTTATAACTGCCGGGATCAGAGCATCCTTTAATGGCGCAGTTTATCGCGTGTGGCTTTGTTTTCTTGTTCGGAATCATGCGGTTGATTGTCGCAGCGTTAAAAGACTATTGTTTATATCATGACGATGTAGGATTTCACCGAAATTCTGAAGAGGATTTAATCAACCGCAGGTTGTATTTAAAACAGCCCTTATAATCGAGCAAGCCAAAATCATAGGCATTTAAACTATTGAAACATATACCTTGCGAGTACACATGAACATTTTGCTTGCTATACTATTACGTGTGTATATGATTGGCCGCGTTCGAGAGTCTATCAAAAATTCATCCGGTTTTGTCGATCTGCCAAAAGGAGGTTAACCGTGACTATGTTGGTTGGAGTAAACGCTGCACGAGTAAATGATGAGGCGTCTTTGAGCGAAGCGGGTTCACCCCAGACACGAACACCCACGAAACGAGCTGACCGCTCAGGGTTGGTAAGCCGAAATATTACGATCGGGACGCGCCGGACAAGTGTGCGGCTGGAGCCGGACATGTGGAATGCGTTGCATGATATATGTCGCAGGGAACGCGTTACTATTCACGATGTTGCAACGATTGTCGCCATTCGCAAGCCACAAAAATCTTCCTTTACGGCAGCTATTCGGGTTTTTGTGATGGCCTATTTCCGTATGGCGGCTACCGAGGAAGGGCATAACGATGCGGGGCATGGGCCTGGCGGATCCTTTATGAATTCTCTTATAATTCGTAAATCCAACGAACAAGATAATTGCGTCAACGGAATAAGTGGTGGTCTGTGATAAGATATTCTTGTGTCTAGTAATTAATTTTCTGATCTGGCCGAAATAAAGGTCCCTTGATCTTTTTTCTGGTTTATATTTTTCGCGGTGTATCGCCTAATAATCGGGGGTACCCCTTTTGGTGTTATGGCATAACTACTCTTTTCCCAAGATAAAGAGTAGCCGGTAACCTTTTTTTTATGTTCTTGCGGCATCTTCGATAGGTTCTATAAAGCCCTTTTGTGCTGAAGGGCCACAAGTTGCCGAAGAAACGATAAAGGAGCCACCGATGGCCGTTGATATGAACATGAATATTCTGATCGTCGACGATTACAAGACGATGTTGAGAATTATCGAGAATTTGCTCAAGCAACTCGGGTTCAAGACTGTGGCACAAGCAACCGACGGATCAATGGCGCTCAGGATGATGCGTGAAAATCACTATGGGCTGGTTATCTCGGACTGGAATATGGAACCGATGACGGGCCTTCAACTCCTTAAAGAAGTTCGTGCGGATGAAAAGCTTAAAGGAACGCCCTTCATTATGGTGACGGCGGAAAGCAAGATAGAAAATGTTGCGGCAGCAAAAGAAGCTGGTGTGAATAATTACATTGTTAAACCGTTTAATGCCGAAACTTTGAAACAAAAGATTTCGGCAGTATTGGGTGCCTTCTAAGGATTGTGAAAAAAGCTCTTTCGGAGATTGATCATGGATCATGCTGAGCGTATCAACGCATTGGAGTCAAACCTCCATCAAAAATTGTCACAGGCGTCAAAAGAAAGCAAGAATCCCTTGTCTTCAGATGAAGTGACAAAGATTGTCAAGGACGTAATTTCTTCGCTTACGGGCGACATTACGGCCTCGGACCTTAGATTCTATGCGGAACTTGAAGATCTGGCGAACTATATTTTCCATGCAAAGCAGGAAATTGCCGAGATTAAGCCAAAAGAGATCAGCTCGGATCATATTCCTCATGCGACAGACGAGCTGGATGCTGTGGTTGGGGCGACGGAAGACGCAACAAATAAAATTATGGACGTTTGTGACACGATCAGTGAACTCGCCGGCCAATGTCCGCCAGAGATTGGCGATCAACTGGTTGCGTGCACAACGCATATTTTTGAAGCCTGTAACTTTCAGGATATTACCGGCCAGCGCATAACAAAGGTCGTTCAAACCCTCAAGTACATCGATACGAAAATTGCCGCCTTATTAAAAGCTTTGGGCGAGGAAGTTCATCGGGATGGGGACGAAGGTGGTTCGGCAGTGGATTATGAAAAGTCATTGCTCAATGGGCCACAGTTGCCACAAAATGCGATCAATCAGGACGAAATCGACAAACTTCTCTCCGGCATGTGAAAAAAACAATAGCGGATTAGGAAAAAGCCCTGTTATATAGGGGCGGTGCCAAAGTCTGTGGGCCCGACTGTTGTTGCTCCCTTGTTTCTTTCTTTTTTCCGATGTCGCGAAATGTTTCCAGCGTATCCCTATTATGCCTTGCGCTAGTTTTTAGCGGGGCGATGGCTTATGCCCAAACGCCAGCAAAAACCGAATCTGTGGCGCCCACAGCACTCGTGATGCGCACCGGCGAACACCCGACCTATGACCGGATTGTATTTGATGCGCCGCGTGGTCTAAAATATAGGATTGTACGCAAAGAGGGGCGGGTTGAGGTTCTTTTCTCGCGTGATGTCCGTGTCGCTTTGGGCAAAGCGGATTTGCAACGGGCTAAAGGGTTTCGTGCAGGGGCCGGTAATGGTGGGCGCGTTGTCTTTTATATTGATCCGAAAGCCCAGATCAAAGATTTCATGTCTGGTTCTTCCATTGTTATCGATGTGATGGGTGCGCGTCTAAATGGGCCGACCCCCGTAGCAGAACCAGAAGAGTCTACGCAGAAGCCTGTCCCACAAGTCGAAGCCGTCAAACCTGCTTCTGTACCTGAAATAAAAAAAGGACAAGAACCCGAAAAAAAGGTCGAGGTGCCGCACACATCCGGGAAAGAGCCTGAAAAGGTAGCAGAGAAGGTTGCGGACACTCCTAAAGCGGAGGCCAAGACCCCTTTGCCAGAACTTGCATCCAGACCGCATGTATCTGTCTCCGGTCCCGTGGCCCCCACCCCGCAAGCGGCCCCTATCGTCAAAGTAGAGGAAGTGGCCCAGCCTGCGCCCCCTTCGCCAGAGGTCTCCAAATGGCCCCCTGAAATTCAAAATCCGATGGATGCCAAAGAGGTGGATCGTTTGCGGGCCATTGCTGATGAACAGCAAAAAGAACCGATTGTCGAGCTTGATCCCAAAATGGTTGTTGGTGCGGTCATCTATTTGCGGGCGGGTTACGCCACGATATTGTTTGATCGCAAACTTGAAGGCGATGCGCTCAAGATGTCGCCGAAGTCGCGTGTTAAGCTTGAGCCGATGACTCTTCCCAAGAATAACGGGTTTCGTATCCGATTGCCGCAGGGGTTAACGGTTCAGGCTACGCGGCAAGACACAGCATGGAAAATGTATCTTGCGCGGCAGAGCGAAAAGAATCTCGTTTCAACCGAACTTGATGCGCAGCCTGATTTTGCGCTCGGGGCGCGCATTTTTCTTCCGGCTTCGCCAGTGCCAGAGCCCATTCGTTTCGTCGATCCTGTGGTCGGAGATGAGCTGATCGTTGTACCGTTGCAAGAGTCGGGTGGTTACACCGTTGGACGCCGCATGGCGAACTTCCAGATCATACCGGCGGTTCAGGGATTGGTTATCAAGCCGTGGCAGGAGTCTGTTGTTGTACGCCCCGTTGCCGGTGGATTGGAAATATCGGCAGAAGGAGGTCTAAAGCTTTCTTCGCTTCATGATACAAGCGCCTATGTCCGAAACAAGAAACAGGTTAATGGCGTAGAAGAAAAACGTGCCTTCGATATCTTGCAATGGCGTGGGACGCAAAACGAAACCTTTACTCAACGCCGACAGCGTTTATGGCAATCCATTGTCGAGGTGCCAAAGGACCAACGTATCTTGGCCAAGCTGGACCTCGCGCGCTTTTATTTTGCAAATATGATGGGATATGAAGCCTCAACATTATGCGACATGATTGCGGTTGAGATGCCGGAGATTCAGGGGCATGCAGAATTTTTGATGTTACGTGGCGCATCGCGAATTCTTATGGGTAATCTTCAAGGTGGACTTGGCGACTTGAATAATTCGGTCGTGAAAGAACAAATGGAGATTTCGCTTTGGCGTGGTGTTGCAGAGGCTTTGCAGCATAATTGGCAGGCATCTGTCGAATTGATGCGTGTGGGCGTGCCGATCCTGTCACATTATCCGGAGCCGATGCATACTCGTTTTTGGGTTTTGGCCATTGAATCTGCCATTGCTGCAGGGCAAGACAAGGATGCCATCGAATGGCTCAATACATTAGAGAAGGAAGGTTACCAGTCCGAAAGCCGTCCGGCGGTTCAATATCTGCGTGGCGTGGTCTATAGCAAGGCCGGGCAGATTGATCTGGCTGAGAAGATGTGGCGCAAGGTTGCGAAAGGCAAGGATCGTCTTTACAAAATACGCGCCGAGCTTGCGTTGGTCGATATGGGTGTGGCCACAGGGTCAACAACAGCGAAGCAGGCGATAGAGCGGCTTGAGGGTATGCGCTTTGCGTGGCGTGGTGATGATCTTGAACTTGATATTCTGCGGCGTCTTGGCGGGTTTTATATCAGCGACATGAACTTCAAGAAAGGTTTCGTGACCTATTTCGAGGCCTTGCGTCTTTATCCCGATGTGCCACATTCGCAGGAAATTCGCAAGGAGATGGTTCGCTTGTTCCTCGATATTTTCTTGACGAAGACCGGGGATCAGCTGTCACCGCTTGAGGCGCTGGATATTTATACGAAATACAAGGTTCTGATCCCCAAGGGCAGCGAAGGCAATCCTGTCCGTGAAAATCTGGCACAACGCTTGGTGGACATAGATTTGTTGGATCAGGCGATCGTTCTTTTCGAAGATATTGCGGTGAATACCGACAAGCCTGAGGAAAAGGCACAGGTCGCCATGCGTATCGCGGGCATTTATTTGTTGGATCATAAATCCAAAGAAGCTCTGGCGCAGATTGATGCCAATAACCTGCCGTGGAATACGTTGTCACAGTCAACAAAGGATTCACGCCAGCTTTTGCGTGCGCGGGCTCTGTCGGAAATGGGTAAATATGAAGAGGCGCTGGGCAATCTGCCCGCCAATCAAAATCAGGAAACGTTGCTTCTCCGTGCTGACATAGCTCTTCGCGCCAAGGCGTGGAAGGATGCCCATGATGCGCTTATCGAATTAGTGGGCCCACCTCCGGCCCAAGGCAAGCGTTTGACGGATAATCAGGCTACATGGTTGGTTCAGGCTGCGATTGCGACGGCGATGACTGGCAATTTTGACGGGTTGGACAAGATGGCGCTTGATTATGGCCCTGCGATGGACAATACGCAGCAGGCCAATGTCTTTCGTATTCTAACTAGGCCGGAAGAGGGGACTCAGATGAAAGACCTTCAGGCGGCGCAGTCTATGGTCAGCGAGGTTGATGTTTTTCGCGATGTTCTTGACTCCTTCCGTAAAGGATCAAGAAAATAGGCTAACACATCAAAAACGGTGATGTTTTTACAAAATATTAACTCTTGTGTCCTTGAAAAGCCTTTTCCTTATTCATTTTGAAATCAATATGAGGTATAGTTGAGTCTATAGGCTCCCAGTGAAAGGAGGCACTATATGACGGGTATAGGACCAATTGCACAACAGGGTATTGTGTCGACGCAGGTCGAGCGTATGGTGGCAGATCGTCCCCAAACGCCTGAACCTCCAAAAGTTGAAGCAACGCCGCCGCCTGCGCCAGAAACGGGTCGTGGCGCGCAGATAGACACAAGCGCGTAAGTTTGATAAAGGATCCAGCGGCTGTCCGCGCCATTCGGCGCGCGGGGCCGCTTTGTCGTTTTGTTACCTTCTCGTAAAAGGATCGTTATGGAGCCACAGACCGGTTTTCTGCGTCACATCCGTTTTGCTCAACGTTATAATCGTTCCCTTTTTATGCCTTTTGTCATTGCCGGACGAACGGTTGGTTCGGTCCGGCGCGAAGTCGGGCTTCTGATTGGACAAGAAGCGGGCTTTTACGTGCGTGGTGACGAGCTTCATCTACAAACCAATCCTGACACAAATGAACACCGGACGAGGGCGCTTGCACAGGCGTCGGTTCTTTTGTCAAATAATTATCAGGTCGGATTGACACGTGAGTTATATCCCGTTGTTGAAGCATGGGGTGAAGAAAGTCTGGCAACCATTGATCGTGCGGCAATCCCATGGTTCGGAACGATGGGCGTCGGCGTCCACGTAAACGGCTTTGTGAGGGGCGCTGATGGCGCTTTATCGCTCTGGGTGGGGAAGAGGTCGGCGAGCCGTAGAATTGATCCAGCCAAGCTGGATAACGTCATAGGGGGCGGCCATCCCTTGGGGTACACGCTGCAAGAAAATCTGGAAAAAGAGGGGATGGAAGAGGCGGGGTTCCCTCCGGCGATTATGGCGCGGGCAAAGCCTGTCGGCGCGATTCATTATCAGGTCGAGATGATGAAGGGGCTGCGCAATGATCTGCTGTTTATGTTTGATCTGGAGCTCCAGCCCCATGAACTGCCGCACAACACGGATGGTGAGGTCGAAAGTTTTACACTGATGCCATCGGCCGAGGTTATGCGCCTTGTTCACGATACGGATGCATTCAAGTTTAACTGTAACCTTGTGATTATCGACTTCCTTTTGCGCCACAAGATCCTGACCCCCGATCACCCGGATTTTCCCGTCGTCAGTCAAGCGATGGCAGAAGTGAGGGCGAAGGGGGTATAGGTTAAGGTTTGGCTTGTCATGCAGTTGATAATATAGGTTATCTTTCAATACCCTCGTCTAGACGCGCTGAAAACAGTAACCTTTTGCTAATCTTCTTGAGTAGCCCCCTTAGGCCGATATTGTTGAGCTGTTGGCTAGGAGACCTTTATGGATTTTCTCGCAACAGCTAAGGAAATTACAAACTGGATCATAGAAAAGCCAGACGATATCGTGATGAGCGTTGCGCTTACAGCAGGGGTTGTTGCTTTGGGCGTTGGGCTTGGCTATGGCATAAAATGGCTTGATAAAAAATTGGACAAGCTGTTTGAACCCCGTCCCCACATCAAGCGGGTTAAGCTTCCTAAGCTTGAGTAAAAATAATTATGCGGCATCCAACTTTTGTTGCATTTTTGAGCGTTGAATACTTCCTCTTTTAGGTTGCCCTACTAGCATTGTAGAGTTTTCGTTATTTAGCGGCCTAGCTACATGAAAAAAGGCTTCCGCAAAAAATGAAGAAGAAGGCTCTACGCCCCGACCCGTGTCATGGGATCGCCCTGAAACTGGAAACTGCCGACATGGGTGAGTTTGGTTTCCTGATCCAGCCAGATCTTGCCGCCAATCTTGCGCCAGCGATGGCAGAAGGTGAAATCCTCGCTCAGATAGGTGCCTGTCTCGGGATCGACGATACAGTCGAACAGGTTATAATAATTCTGGCTCGGATTCTTGGGCGGTGGATAGGTTTGCGCCATCTTGTAATGTGTGTCGGGATAGGCCTCGATCATCTTAAGCGCGGCTTGGCGTTTGATAAGCATAAAGCCCGTACCGGCATACTCACCGGTGATAAAGCCGTTCTTTTCTTCCCGCTCGTCGCCCTTGCATGGAATGCCGACATAGTTGAGGCCCGCTTGGGCCATCGCCTCAGGCGGCAAGGAGGAAGCGCGCTCCACGACTTGAGGCCAATGAATGACCTTGAGCGGATACATGCCCGCGACAATATCCTGATCGAGATCCAGCATACGGCCCAGCGCTTCGGCGGGGAAGGCGATATCGGAGTCGATGAAAAACAAATGCGTCAAGGCGGGTGTGTCCAGAAACTTGGCCATAAGCGTATTGCGCGCGCGCGGAACCAGCGAGTCGTGCGCGAGAAGCCCCAGCGAGAACATCATGCCCTTTGATGCGCCATAGGCTGCAAGTTGCAGGACGGATTCCATATAAACATGGTTCACCATACCGCCGTAACAGGGGGTTCCGAGGAGGATGTTGGCAAATTGCATAAGACAGGCCTTTGCTACGAGAGAAGGGAAGGCCAGTATTAAGCAAACGATAAGGAGATTCAAACATTTTGCTAACCATATACCAAGGATTTGGTAACTTTTTGCCAAAAGATAAGGGCCCGCTTTCGCGGGCCCTTATGTGAGGCTGCAGAGGGGGCTGCAGCAAACTCGGTAAGAGACCGTCGCTGATTATACAGCGCGCTGATGCGCGGGAAGGGTCAGCCCCACCTCGTGTACGGCGCGGACGATGCGTTCGCCAATGCTGCCCACACGGACGGCGGCGGCGGCATAACTGCCGGACGAGCGATAGATGGCTGCCAGAGTCTTGTCGAGCGCAACCAGATTGGTCTGGTTGGTCATCGCGATGAGACGTTCAAGCGTTTCATCGGCTGACGGGGCAAGATACTGGAAATCGCGTTCTTGTGACATGGTACGTCTCTTTGTTAAGTTGTTTATGCCTTGAAAGAGTCCTCTTGAACGGTCTCGATTCTTCTTTCTTGGCGTTGACTTCCTTTTCTTGAGAACTTGAGTCGTTTCTTCTCTTGATTACTTACCGTACCGCGTATTGCTGAATCCGGAGTTAATATGGAGAGGTTTTTTTGGTAAAAAAAGATGAATAAATGTCGGAAAAATAAGGAAAAAACTAAGAAAAAATGAATCTAATATTGAGAAATTATTAACCGAGGTCGGTTATAATATTGGAGAGTATTAAAGGGGTGTAAAGAACCCGTTGTATGAAGGACTAGGCCTATGTCGAATGTTTTTGCGACCGCTATATCTGGTATGAATGCCGCAATGGCGCGCTTTTCAAATGCCGTGGGCAATATGGTCAATGTTGGTTCGACGGGAAAATTGCCGTCAACCGCTGGCGAACGCGCAACCTCATATTACCCGACAGATGTGATATCTTTGTCAAACAATACGGGTGACAATCATCTGGGCGTTCGCACGCAAATGGTGGAGCGCAACAATCCTTATACGGTCCAGCGCGATGAAAGCTCGCTTTATGCGAATGAAGAAGGCCTGATTGCCGCGCCGAATATTGATTTAACGGCTGAAATAGTCGATACGATTATGGCCGAGCTTTCTTATAAAGCAAATGCGAAAGTGATCGCTACGCAAAAGGGTATCGAGGATTCCTTACTTGATACGATGGCATAAGCCAATCATTCTTTGTGGCAAGAACCGAAACTCGTCAAAGACGTGGTCCGATTGCGCGTGTCGCACACCAATTTCTTTTCTGGTTTGGCGTACAGCACCAGTAAAGCAATCCCGAAAAGAACAAGCACGATAAATATCCAGCCGATTAAAAGTCCGGGGAGATCAGATTCTTTCTTGCGTTTGGGCAGGGGTGTGCGTTTGTCAACCATAATCAAGGAAGACAATGAATGCTCTTTCTTGTCAAGAGAAGATGTTTGGGGCGCGTTTTGTCTTTAAGCCGCGACATCCGGTGTAGAGACGCTCTCCAAAAGAGTACAGAGATCCTTCTTGTCTTTGGCCTTGCGCAATTTGTCGCAAAAAGCGCTGTCACGCAATGTTCGTGACACAGTTGCCAGAGCATGCAGATGGTCAGCGCCAGCATCTTCCGGTGCGAGAAGCAGGAAGACAAGGTCGACAGGCTGATGATCAACGGCGTCAAAGACAATGGCGGATTTCAGCCGCACAAAAAAGCCGCGTACGTCTGGCAGGCCATCAACACGGCCATGCGGGATGGCGATGCCGGCGCCTACGCCTGTTGTGCCCAGCTTCTCCCGTTCCCATAGCACATCAAAGAGCATATGTTCGGCAAGCCCCAAGGATTGTGCTGCGTGATGGGAGAGAAGCTGAAGCAGCGTTTTTTTGTCGCTGGCGTCAAGATCGACCAGAATGGCATCGGCAGCCATGAGATCGCGTAAGGAAGCGGGTTTGTTCATGGCTGGGCCCTGAACCTAAGCTGCCTTGCTTTGTTCGGCAGGGTCGACCCAGCCGATATTGCCGTCTGGGCGGCGATAGATCATGTTAAGGCGGTCATGCGCGCTGTTGCGGAAGAGCAAGGCTGGCAGATCGCCAAGGTCGAGTTTCATGACCGCTTCGCTGACAGTCAGGACCTCGATAGGTGTTGTCATTTCTGCGATGACGAGGGGATTGTCAAGTTCGTCGGCAGCATCAGAAACATCAGGGACATTCGCGTTCAAGACAAAGGTAGGTGCCTGATAGGCATCAACCACGGCTGTTTCCTGATGATGTTTCTTCAAGCGGTTTTTGTGGCGGCGCAAGCGCTCAGCCATGCGTTCAGCGGCCAGATCAAAGGAGGGATAGGGCTCGCCCGCGCTGGCATTGCTTTGCAGGGTGATGCCGCGACCGGCGTGAACGGTGATGTCAGCACGGAACAGGTGGGCTTCGCGTGAGAAGGTCACGGAAGCATCAAGGGAATCGCCGAGATACTTGCCGACGATTTCGCTCAGTTGTTCGGAAACATGTTGGCGCAAGGCATCGCCGACATCGATTTGCTTGCCTTTAACAGAAAGTTGCATGGAAAACCTAAACTGTTGATGTTAAACAAAAAACCACTTTCCGATCCGTTTGCTCCTTGTGGGTGCCCTTGACCGGTCTGGGCCCTTTATCATGTCTACGAGAAATCTCGTCACAGACAGAAGGGCAAAGATAATCCGATATGCCAAGGAGTCAAGCACGCAAGCAAGTTGCCGATCAACTCCTTGACGATAAAGGGCTATTTTTTGCTGAGGAGGTCGCGAATTTCCATCAAAAGCTCCTGATCACGGGTCGGAGCGGCTGCGTTGGCCTTCTTTTGAAAGCGGTTGACCTGTTTGACTAGAATAAAGACAGCAAAGGCGACGATCAGGAACTTGATCACGGCATTGATAAAGACGCCATAGTTAAGCGTGGCGGCTCCGGCATCCTTGGCGGCTTTAAGCGTTTCATAGTGTTCGCCGTTGAGCGGGACGAAAAAGTCGGAAAAGTCTATGCCGCCAAGCAGAATGCCGATGGGGGGCATCATTACGTCGCTAACCAGCGAGGAGACAATGGCGGTAAAAGCCGATCCCATGATGATACCGACGGCCATATCGATAACATTGCCGCGGGAAATAAAGGATTTGAACTCTTGAAACATGGCAGGTCTCCTTGATCGCAGAAAGGAAAGGATCGATAAAGTATGCCGTTCCTTTTCCTCGCTGACAAGAGAAAGCCTTTATGAAAAAAGTCGATTCGTCTTTACAAGACCCGCTTGTCCCGACGGCGTTGCGCCGAGGAGGGGATGTTCAGGCTCTCGCGATATTTGGCAACGGTGCGTCGTGCGATATCGATACCTTCTTTGCGCAAGAGTTCCATAATCTTGTCATCGGATAAAATCGCTTTGGGATTTTCGGCATCGACCAGTGCCTTGATGCGTTCGCGCACTGCATGCGTGGAAACGGATTCAACGCCGCCGGTTGTGGGCAGGGCACCAGAGAAGAAATATTTCAGCTCGAATAAACCGCGTGGCGTGGCGATATATTTGTTTTGCGTCACGCGACTGACGGTTGATTCATGAATTTCGATGGCTTCGGCAATGTCCTTGAGGATGAGCGGTTTGAGGTGCTGGACGCCATACACGAAAAACTTGTCTTGTTGGCGGACAATTTCACTCGCGACTTTCAGGATGGTTGTGGCACGTTGATGCAGGGCTTTAACAAGCCAGTTGGCATGTTGCCAGCGTTCGCTCATATAGCTCTTGTCTTCGCCGCTGAGCGTACCGTTATTGATTTGTGTATAAAAGGTTTCATTGACCAGAACGCGCGGCAGGTTATCGCTGTTCAGTTCGACACGCCACCCTTCCTTGGGCTGGGGAATCAAAAAGACATCCGGTGTAATGGTCGGAGCGGCATCGGCGGTAAAGGCAAGCGCAGGCTTGGGATCAAGCGCACGGATTTCATTGATCATATCGGCCAGATCTTCTTGATCAACGCCGCACAGCTTCATCAGACTTTGCAGCTCGCGTTTGGCTAGAAGATCGAGATGGTCGAGAAGGCTCACCATGGCGGGATCAAGACGGTTTTTCTCGCGCAGCTGGATGGTCAGGCATTCCTTGAGCGAGCGGGCGAAGATGCCCGGCGGGTCACAGCGCTGTAACCTTTCGATGACCGAGTCAAAGAGAGCGGGCGTGACACCAAGCTGTGCGCGGACAAGGTCGAGATCGTGGGGGAGATAGCCCGCCTCGTCGATTAGATCGACAAGGGCAACCGCAATTAGGCATTCGATAGGATTCACAAAATCAATGTGAATCTGGCTAATAAGGTGATCGCGCAGGCTTGGCTTGTCAGCGAGGGTTTCGGCCAGAGGTCTTTTCTCGGCGCCGGGCGTGTGGGGCGTGTCGTGAGAGGCAAAGGATTCGGACCCGCTATCATAGCCATCCGGCGTCTGTGACTCTGTAGGGGAAGAGGCTTGCGCGGGATCGAGGGATTCATGGCTTGATGGAGAAGACGCGTTCGATTCAAAATTTTCAAAGCCGTCTTCGCGTTCAAGAAAAGGATTGTTTTCAAGCTCGCCTGCGACAAAAGCGCTCAGCTCCATACTCGACATTTGCAGCAATTTGATCGCTTGCTGCAGCTGGGGCGTCATAACAAGGTTTTGACCCTGTCTTATGTCGAGACGTTGGGACCCCGTCATGCCTTCACATTCTAAACTCGTCGCCCAGATAGACGCGGCGAACGGCGTCATGTGCCACGATTTCTTCGGCAGTGCCTTCCATGAGCACTTGGCCATCATGGATGATATAGGCGCGATCCACGATTTCCAATGTGGCGCGCACATTATGATCGGTGATCAAAACCCCAAGCCCGCGATCACGCAGATGCATAACGAGGTTGCGAATATCGCCAAGAGCGATGGGATCGATCCCCGCAAAGGGTTCGTCAAGAAGAAGGAAATGAGGTTGTGACGCCAGCGCACGCGCGATTTCCACGCGTCGTCGCTCACCGCCAGAAAGGGCAATGGCGGGTGCACGGCGCAGATGTGAGATACCAAACTCCACAAGAAGCTCGTCCAGCATTTGTTCGCGCATGTCGCGGTCGGGCTCGATCACTTCTAGGATCGCGCGAATATTGTCTTCGACGTTCAGGCCGCGAAAGATTGACGTTTCTTGGGGCAGATAGCTTAAACCCAGACGCGCCCGTCGATACATGGGCAAGGACGAAACGTCCATGCCGTCAATCATGATGCTGCCCATATCGGGGGCGATAAGGCCGGTGAGCATGTAAAAACAGGTGGTCTTTCCCGCACCGTTGGGGCCCAGCAAGCCAACGACTTCGCCGCGTTTAAGGGAAATGCTCACATCGCGCAAGACGGGACGTCCGCGATAACTTTTGCCCAGATGGCTTGCGGCTAATCCATGTAATGATGACTGAGCCATGGGACCTTTGCGGTTCGTTTCCGTTGTTTTTTCGGCAGCGGGGGAGAAGGGGATCACGGTTCTGGCGGAGGTCATGGCGCCTCCTTCTTGGTGTTTTCTTTTTTCTCGTCCTTTTGGGTGGCCAAGAGTGCATGAACACGCCCTTCGCCACCGCTTAAAAGGCGGCTCTGGCCTGTTTTGAAATCGACTTCGGCTTTGCTTCCCATCAACTGGGTTTTGCCGCGCGTAATGCGGACATTTTTAGCCAGAAGGGCTTTGTCTGTTTTTGCGTCATATTGCGCCACATCGCCGCGCGAGACGCCGCCGTCTTTGGTCACGATGATCACATTGCCCCACGCGCGCAGGATGTTCATCTCTAAATTGCCTGCCGCGTTCTTGGCAAAGAAAGCCTTGAGGATATCGGCCTCGACGCGTGTTTGATCATTCTGGCCAATGGCATGACCGCGTGCGGTGGCGCGATTGTTCTTTTCATCAAACTCCAAAGAGTCTTTGGCTGTGACGATGGTTTTCTCGGTCATGTATTTCAGGTTGTTGCCTGTAATATGGATAAGCCCCTTATTCAGGTCATATACGGCTTTGTCGCCAAAAACCTTTTGCTTGGTATCGTGAATGCGGACATTTCCTTCCGCAGTCATAAGGTCGACATTGCTTTGCGTACCGTTTGGGGAAGCACTCTGTGTTTGTGCCGCTCCTTTTTCTGGTTGATGAGCGGTGAGGATATCAGCTTCGACGATCAAATCGCCTTTCACAGCCTTGGCCTCGCCACGAGCGACGTATTGGCGTGTATCCTCATGCCATTCGAGGCTTTGTTGGGCCGAGATATCGACAATATCTTCTCCGCTTTTCTGTGAAGGCGGCGGCACATCCTGCGCTATGGCTGGCAGGGCAGAGAGATAAAGGCCAAGGGCCAGAAGACAAAGAGGGCGAAGATATCGGATCATGCTCTTATCGTGATGAGGAATGATTGATATTCGGTTTACCCTCGGTTGGCTCGGGATGCAAATAAAGCTTGGCGCGGGCAGGTCCTTTTACAACCAGAGAATCCCCCCCGTTGGTCATTTGGAAGCCTTCCCCCTCGATTTCGCCAAAATTACCCTGAATGGTAACGGGTTTATCGCCCCAAGCGTTGCTTTTATCCATATCGAAATACAATTCATTGGATGAAAAACGGTATCCATCATCATGAAAAAGCTCAACATTTCCGCCAAGCCATAGCTTTTTGTCCGATTCGTTGAGCTGGCCACGCTCGGCCTGTCCGGCGACCCAAGCTCCGTTTTGGAGGTTAATTTCTCCCTTGGGATTTTCCAGATCGACGAGGTCGCGCTTGTCTTGGGCTTGTAATGCGCGGTCGGCAGTCAGGTTATAGGGCTGGTTTTTGGCATCAAGGCCGCTGAGATTCAGTTTCTCAATCATCAGATTGGGGACATTATCGACCATCGTGACGGCGATTCGGTTTGTCTGCCAATAGGGCCAGATAAAGAGAAGGGCCACGGCAATCAGCGCCGTAGCGGGCAAGATCCACCTTAGACGTCCGACTTTACGGCTATAGGATATCGTATCGGCAGCGGCATAACTTGTGTCGCGGGGTTTCAGCTTGCCAAGTCGCGTGGGGGCGGGAGTCGTGTTGTCTTCGATCATGCGAGTATTTTCAACCATAGGGCCCTCGGATTCAATAGCAAACAGCTATAGCACCCTTTCACATTGGGGGAGGGTCATGGCTATTTTATGGATGAAAAAAGGCGCGCAGGCTTATCTTTTAATAGGGCGATGGGCGAAAATATCCACATCGGCCCAGCCTGCAACATCCAGCGCGGCACGCGTCGGCAAGAAAGCAAATGCTGCCTTGGCCAGATGGTCGCGGTGTTCGCGCGCAAGGATACCTTCCAGCTTTTCACGGAGCTTGTGCAGGTGAAGCACATCGGTCGCGGCATAAGTCATCTGTTCTTTTGACAAAACAGGCGCTCCCCAATCGGAGGTTTGTTGTTCCTTGGCGAGTTCAAAACCCAGCAAATCGCGGGTTAGATCTTTTAAGCTATGCTTGTCAGTAAAGGTGCGTCCGATGACCGAGGCGATCTTGGTGCAATAAATGGGTTGTGGCATGACGCCCAAATTAAAGAAAATCATGGCCAGATCGGCGCGGGCATAGTGAAACAGCTTGAGTACATTGGGATCAGAAAGTAGCTTCTTGAGGTTCGGCGCGTCGTGCTGGCCGGGCATAAATTGAACCAAATGGGCGGTGCCGTCGCCGGAGGAAAGCTGAACCACGCATAAGCGGTCACGCGTGCAATTAAGGCCGAGGGACTCCGTGTCCACCGCCACGCAAGACCCAAAATCGAGATCGGCGGGAATATCACCCTGATGGAGTGTAATGTTCGGCTCGGCCATGTGAAAATCCTTATCTGCTGGAACGAAAGGTAAGAAACGTGCAAATATCTTCGCCAGAAGCGACATGCCGAGTCCTTAACATACTGAGCAAGCAGGATGCAATCCAAATAATCTTTGATGTATGGGGCAAGTCCTAGTCCAAGCGCCTTAACGTCTCGATATCTTTTGTCATATTTTTGAGCGCGTTCTTTTGTTCTATCGAGGCATCGCTCAGCATTGAAAGAATTTCTTCGATGACAAGAACGTTCTTCGCCATGTTGTCTATTTGTGTGGTGATGAGTTCCAATTCTTCTTGTGTATGGCCCAAGGAGCTTTGCGTTTGACTGATGTGCGTTCCGAGATTTGACAACGATGTTTCCATCTCTGCGATAGAATTACGCGTGCCCTCAAGGCTGTTTTTTGTGTTTTGGGCAAGCTTCTTGACTTCGGTTGCTACAACAGAAAAGCCTTTTCCGGCTTCTCCGGCACGGGCGGCTTCAATTGTAGCGTTGAGGGCCAAAAGGTTTGTCTGACTCGCGATTGTATCAATTATTTTGAAAACGCTTCTCAGGCCAGCCATAGCCTCGTTCAGATGGCTGAACTCATTGGACAAGAATGTTGTATCAGCAGCTTTTGCGGCATCTTTCGCATTTTCCGAAATGGATGCATGCATTTGATCAATAAGCTGACGAATAGAGGAGGCTTGTTCAAGCGCATGATCAATTTTCTGGTTAAGTTGAGCGTTGGCCTCAAAATAATCAATAAGACGTGCAATGATTTTTGAACGCAGCTTGTTAAGCAATTCGACGCGGTTAAGATCGCTTTGTGTGAAATAGTTAAAGAAGCTTGCGTAATGAAGCGGGAATTTTTCAACAAACGGATCTACAAATTCAACACCTTTCGTGTCGAAAAAAACAATCGCTGTCAGAGTTTGATTGATGTTAATGCCAAAAAGTTCCCCAAAGGTCGAAAAACCGGCAACGGGTATGGGCCATGCGCTTGAAACAGCAGCTAGATTTTTTTCGTTGTTGAGGCGTCGCAGGATGCAATCATCCAATATGGCTCCAATGGGTTTGGGCTTGTTTTGAAGAAAGTCCGTAATATCCCGCTTTGTTTGTTGGACGAAATTTGTGGCTTTGAGCAAAAGGAGCTTATCACCACTGTTTACGTCGCAAAAGAATGAGACTTCGCCTGTTTCTTCGTTGATTTGTGAGATGGAGCGGACAAAAATCTCGCCATCGATTTCGACGCCAAACGTATATCCGTTGAGATAGGTCGTAAGGTTTTGTATGTCGACATTGACCGTTTTGGCAAGCGTGTGGGCAAAGGGTTGAATTTCGCCTGTCTTCTCGTCATAGATTGAAGCAACAACCCGACGATCCGGATTTGCATCAATAACGATAAAGGAAATGCCCGTTTTTTCGAAGTTCTGACTTTTCAGAACGCCATAAGCCTTCTTATTTCGAATTTTTAAAAAGATTGTAACGGCATGATTTTCAAGAATATCGGAGCCATCAAAAATATAGGTGTTTTTAAAATCAAATTTCCCTCCTGCAGATCCCCCGACAAACAGGCAGGGAAAATGTCCAGAGCGATAGACGGCCTCCATGTAATAATTTTCACAGGCAGAAAGGCCATCGACAAAGGTCAGTGCGATAGTGTTTTTGGCAACAATTGGAAAAGACGGACGTTGCTGATCGAGGGATTTTTTGATGCGATCCACACGTTCAGTCCGGCTTAGTGAAGGCTCCCCTTTGCGTATATCATCATTGTGCAGAAACACTTTATGTATGCTGACCTTTTCAAAAATATCCGCTGAAAAAACCTGAACGACAACAGACGACCATGTGTTTCCGGTTGGTTTGTATAAGGGGTTTCCTTCCTGTGAGCCACTGGCGCAAAGTTCACCCGCTGTTGAAAGGGCGATAATGGGCGTGTGTCCGGCCAAGCGGCGCAATGAAGAAGTTACTTTCGGGAAATCGACATGTGGAGAAATATAGGCTAGGGCGAAAGAAGCCTGTTTCCCACCTATCGTGAATGTTTCGGACGAGAGGCCGCAAAGCGTTTCATCTGTCTCATAAACAGAGATAGGGGCAACGTCATTTTCATTTGTTGCCGAAAAAGGGGAGTCTTCCGTTTTTTCTTGTGTGGGGGTTATCGGGGAAGAGATGGAATCAATTTTGGCTTCGCGGGACGAGAAGAAAAGCATTTCGGTTGCCTTGGAGTCTGGGGGGAAAGATCCGATGATCTAGAAAAGATTCACCATTAAGGTTAACGATATAAGGACGAGAAATTTTATTCAACACGAAACGAAAAGTGGCTATATGGGCAGCCTTGTGTCGGTAAGGGAGGGGCTTTTTGTCGGCTGGTGCTCAGAAGAAGAATTGATAAAAAACGCTCGTTAATCTCGCGTTTTGTGAACACCCTCTTCGTGGAAGTTTGAGAGCTGCATCGGATCATTATTCATAAAAAAAACCGCCCTTGGGGGGCGGTGTTTTTATGAATGGTGC
>JAVEZQ010000006.1:0-98601 GCA_034002905.1 Alphaproteobacteria bacterium | reverse complement strand
GTCGAACCGTTTGTCCGGCTTCAAATCCCGTGAGGGGTGTTATTAAAACGAAAAAAGCCCCTTCGGGGCTTTTCGTTTCAATGGCGTCTCCTACGGGATTCGAACCCGTGTTACCGCCGTGAAAGGGCGATGTCCTAGGCCTCTAGACGAAGGAGACACGTGTCTTGCGGGATGCCCCACACTGACAGGAAGCCACAGTTAACCGACCCATCATGCAAAATCAATAAAAATCATCACTATGCCCTCTGAAATATGAAAATTCAGGCCTATTACCGAAAATATGGCTCGCCAACAACTTTCGATCCAATGTCTTCAGACCCATTCAATGGCCGAACAAGGCCATATTAACCATTGTTCCGAAGGCGATAGATCAGGCGGATCACATTTTGATCGCCCGCAGGCTCCACACAAAACCCATCTGCGACCTCTGGCGCCACTGGCAGCGGTGCGGCATCAGACCCATTGACGAGGACCTGCGTTAGCCCCGTTGGCGTCCCTACCCCGGACAGGCTCGCAGACAACGCAATACAATTCGGTCGGCTCAGTCCACGATATTCGATGGTAAAGAAAGAGTCCGGAGAAGCCCCGGTATCATCGCCGGCAAAGACAGCTAGCCCACCATTGGCGAGCGCCCCCCCACCTGCTGCTGAGACCCCCCAAGGGTGATCCGCAACCCAAACGCCAGCCGTCCTGTTACGGATTTGCTCGGGCAACAAAGCGTTGCGCCTTAGCAGATAATCCGTCAGATCCGAGCCGTTAGTACAACTCGTATTGACCGAAGCGCAGCGACGTCCCAGATAATGATCACGAATATGCGCAACCATCACCATCAATTGCTCTTTGGTTTCTTCCCTTCTTGCTTGCTCACGCACGATGCTGGCGAACGACCACAAAGCCGACAATACAACGCCCATAACCCCAAGAACGATGGCAAACTCCGTCAAGCTAAACCCGCGCTGTCTTAGGACCTTAAAACGATCCTTAGGGGCGAACTTTGAAGTCATAGCTCACCTCATTTGTATTGGTTGCGATAATGGGGCACCACGCATCAGCCGTCCCAAGTGTCATGGGAAGAGCAATGGCTGATGGTGCCGCTGGATTATTTGTATCCACAGCAGCATTTTGCGCCTGAGAGGCGATACGAATAACGCCCAATTCCGGCAAAAGAACCGGAAACTGCATCAGGAGCATTTCACACTCGTCTTTAGACAAGCCAGAAAGCGTAACACGAAAGGCCGATCCATTGTTTACACTAAAAACATGAAAGGACCCGCCCGCAAGAACCTCGAGATCATGATTTATAGGATTCCCCGCAACAGTTGGCGTTGAGCGCATAGCAATCGGAATCAAGCGGCGCGTATCATCATCAAGCAAGACAGTAATGTCAGTTCCCGTCGCCACATCGAGCCCAGCCGTTGTTCCGTAAAAATTCTGAACATTCTGAACCGTTGTGAAGAGGTTCTCCTTTAGGCTGCGCATGTTATAGTCTTGCCAAACAGAGCCCACAATGGTCCAGATCGTTGCCGTGAGCAAGCCGACAGCGCCAAGAACAATGGTCACCTCGGTTAGCGTGAGGCCAACCCTCCCACGGTTAGAAGCCCTTTCCCCCTTGATCATGCACTGTCTCCTTACATCGATCCCATGTTCGATGCTTTTGATACTTCTGTAACAACAGCAAAAACAGACTGCATGGCCCAAGCAATCGTACTGCCAACCACAACCAAACCAAGATTACGTGCAATCGCCGCCTGCGCTTTTAAAACCTCAATCTGATCGGTGATCCATTCGTCGGTGACCTCCTCGATCACGCTGCCAACGTCGGCACGTTCCGAAAGAATTTCAAGATCAATCGCGACACTGGGGTCTGGAAAATTATAGCGCCCTATACGCAAAGCTTCGCCTAGATTTCGTCCCCGAAGCACCTCTTGGCGCGCCGAGTTGACGCGCTCGCGCAGCCACGGTTTGGCCTGATCTTCTAAAATCTCCAAGGCGCGCTTGAGCGGGACCTGAGACCCCAACAAAGCCGAAAGACCAAGCAAGAAACCGCTACCTTGCAAGATACGATACCACGACCATGGCGCCCACATATCAAACTTGGCACGAATCGGCCCCGTCCAAAGGGGCAGGGTGATTGTAATGACCATGATAGTAATGCCAATGCCCACCAAGACCCATATGCCCCAGTTGGCGATAAAATCGGAAACAGTCGCAACGCCTCCCATCGCCGTCATAACGCTGGGCGGTGCCGTTTTGCGCATATTCTGGATCAAATTAACACCAAACATCCACAAAACAAACGACACAAGAATCATCATAAAGCCCGGATAGGCCACAGCATAAGAAACAGCGCCCCGCATCTCCCGCGCCCTTTCCCCAACCTTCTGAATCGAAGCAAAGGCCTTGGCCATTGTTCCAGACTCTTCACCGGCACGGATCATATAAAGCTCGGAATCAGGAACCCACCCTTCCATCGCCTGTGACAAACCGAGTCCTTCACGATCTTTTAAAAACCACTCCTTGAGCGCCATGGCATCAGGACGATTGGGATATTTTCCCATTTCCGAAGCGTTTTGATAAAGCCGATCAAGAGAGCGAGAGAGCGCTTCATTCATTCGCAGCATGCCCTCGAGCTTACGGTAAATACGAAACCGTTTTTTGCGGTTACTTCTTAACTGAAGCTGCGCAAAGCTGCGATTAAGAGCTTCTGTGTCAATATTGATTTCATTCATGCTCATGAGAAGACTCCAATTCTCTGCTCAACCTCGATGATTTCCTTTTCCGTTGCAAAAAGACCTACTTCAAACTCCGCATCCTCAGGAGAGACCTCACCACGACGCGTCTTTTCCAAGGCGTGCCATAACATGGTCACGCCGTTTAGCCCTGTGGGAGAAAGCCAATACTCGCTCGCATCTTCCAGGCGGTTGTCCATGAGAAGTTCCATGATTTTTTGATCGGTCTCGATAACCTCGGCACAAATCGTTCGGCCAACACGCCCCTTAAAACAATTCGGACAGCCATCAGGATTGGCGACATACACATTACGCATGTCGGGTTCAGACAAATGATCATAAACATTACGCACTCCGCCCTTGCGTGCAGCATCCATGATAGAAAGACCTGCGCGAACGCGTCGTGCGATTTCTTTATAAACAGGCCCGTATTCCTCAATCGCCTGAGACAAAGGAATACGGCAGTCGGGGCAAAGGCCCCTGAGCAAACGTTGACAGAACATGCCTCGCAGCAAATGATGGTCATACACAAGATAAGGCTCTATCCCGATATCTCTCAACCGTTGTGGAACAGCGAGCGCCGAATAAACGTGCGTTGTGGTGTAGACCTGACGACCTGTCAGCGCGAGGCGAAACGCGAACCGCGCTGTCTGGATATCGCGCACCTCGCCCAACATCACGATATCTGGATCAAGACGTAGTGCGCATCGCATGATTTCAACAAAGGATTTCTCGCGCTGTTCATCTTTAACTGACGCGGAAACACCGACCTGACGAGCGCCGACAATACCGCCTTCTGGTGGATCTTCGACAAGGAGGCAGTTTAACTGCATATTCGTCTCGGCCATGCGCCGATTCAACGTAACACGCAGGGTTGTTGTTTTACCCTGATTGACTGGTCCTGCAAAAACGCGCATGCCGCCAGGCGCTTGTCGTAAGCTCTTCACCACCTTAAGCTGCTCTTGGGAAAAACCGAGCGAGTCAACGTCGGCCATAATAAAGTTTTCGCCGAACAAATACGCCGAGTCATACTGCAAGCGCATGTCTAGATAGCGGCCACCATCTGATAAAGGAACCCACTGACAACGAACAGAAATGACGCCCTTGGGCAACATGAGGCTGTCCGGCCCCGTTACAGCAGAGGTGAGCATCGCAGCCTGCGGCTCTTGCCAATTGGCTGTCGCACCCGACTGGCCCACCGAATGGGAATAGATCGAAGAGAGCATCAATTCGCCCTCTTTCTGCGTCCACGTTTCCCACATGCGGAGCGCACCATCAATACGAAATTCGACGCGTGTGCGGCCTTCACTCGCTTCGATGTGAATATCGTTTGCATTAGCCTCGACGGCTTTTTGCAGCGTGTCGACAATACGACGCCGGACAGCATTATCATCCAAACGAAGGCCCGAAACCTGTCGCGCTGCATACATATAGGCCGAACGGATAATATTCGGCGTAACATAGCGAGGAGGGTTAATGGGCAACCCATGACGACGCGCCATTTGAGCAACGGACGTGACCAAAGGCGACAAGCGGTGCGATGCGCTAACCAGCCACATGCCGTTGTCGAACAGGACGCACAGATTTCGTGATTCTTCAGGGATTTTGAGCGGGCCGCCTTCAACCGTCAACACCTCGCCCGTAAAAATTAAGCCGCCGGATGTTGCCAGACTTCTTTCGTCTTCAATGAGAACTTCTTCTGGTTGATTTGTTGTTTTGGCGGCGGCCACTTCCTTAACGGAGGCACTCTGTTCCTGATCGTTTAGATCGTCTAGCGCAAGCTCTGTCATCGCTTCGGGTGGCAGGTCAGTTGGCGCATGGGTTGGTTGGTTGTTTTTTTGTCCAGAGGGGCGAGGCCGATGACCCGTACTTTTTCCTGCTTGTTGCGTTGTTCGTGTTTTCGCCTTGGCAGACACAGCGCCGTTGTCTGTTTTGATTTGCAAAACAGTGTCCAACTTGTCTTTTATGCCCTCTAAAATATCCCGCACAACCACACCGTTTCCAAGACAGGGCCTAGCCAGAGAAAGCTACGCCGGTTCCCAAGTTCCGCCACTTGCATTGCGTTTACTATGGCGGATTTCTCTCAAGAAATCCTTACCGGCCATTAAAAACGGTAGCTACATCCTTCACGCCGACAGTGCGTTTTTTACTGTCGCCTTGTTTGCCTGAACCGCTTGAAAGGGTTACACCGTTACGAGATATGGCCTTGACGGACGAACCATCAGCCAAGGTATCCCCAACCTGTACCTGGCGCTCCGTTCCATCCGTATCCTTGATCAAAGCAACATATCGCCCTGATGCCCCAGAAATCCGTGTGACTTCTGGATCATTCATGAAGGAAGAAGTGACGGGCATCGGAGATGGCGCAGGCGCCATGACTGGAGAGGGCATGGGAGCTGTGGGCGTTGGAAGGACAACCCCCGGCGAAGGAACCCCCAAAGCTGAGGCAGGGAGAGCCCCCGCAAAAGCATCTACTTTCTCTTCACGTTCTTTTCTCAACGACACAAGATCATTCAATCGCTTTTCGATATCGATCAAAACGTCCAGCTTGGCAACAGCCTCGCGTGCAGAATTCAAATCTTCAAGCGTGACGTCTTTTGTCGCATGGTTCAAACTTTTGACGACACCTTTGACGGAGTCGGGGATCTCCGGTGTCGGAGCGAGAGGATCTTCATCTACGACCTCTTCATCAATTCCCACACCCTTATTCGAGGCAATGTTGCCTTGCGATGCAACTGCCGTTTCAGGAACTTTAATGGCGTGCAGCGTTTCATTGACGGAAGGCGCTAAAGCCGAATTTGCTGGCGCGGGTGCTTGCACTGCTGCAGGGGCCGAGGCACCTGCCACAGAGTTTTCCCCTGTCTGCGCAGAGGCTGACGGAATAGCAACCCCCAACAACGCCAAAATTGACAGTGCATTACGTGCTCTAGCGGCGATTTTCATAAATCACTCCTTCAACTTTCCATGAGCTCCTACCCGACGTCCCGCTACCCAACAAGGACATCGACTTCACGACGACGCCCGGGATATCAGAAAGAAAATCAGGCAGCGTCCATGGCAATACTGGAACATCAAGGGTAAAAGAACGCTTAACCCATGGTGGTGGTGGTGGATCCCACTTGCCTTTATAGCCCGGCGGAGGGGGCGGTGGTGGATCGTCAGGTTCGCGCCTTATCGTACCTGACCAGTTCTGATTTAAATAACGCTGGGTTACAACATCGGGGTCAACCAAAGTTTCAGGTCCCCTATCCTGAAGGGACTCCAAAGGCACGGAACTCGTAGCATTTTGACCTGTATCGGCTACCGCTGCCCCCTTCGGGATACTCGAAAACGCTTTGTTGCTCCGAGACCAAGAAACCTGCAACCCACTGCGCGAACAATAAATATTGCGAATATCCCATCCGGCCACACCAACCATCACCGAATTCATACTTTTGCGACAAGCTTCGATCAGTTGAAGCGGATTGGGCTGTTTCTCCCATTTCCGCTCCGGCTCCGGATATTCCACATGTCCACCAAGCCCTGGCACCAACTTCTCCGCTTCGCGCTTCATACGCTCCATAGTGGCAAGCTGTTCGAGACGCATAGCCTCCTCCTCAGCCTGCTTTTTCTGAATGTACCAGCCCATACCAATAACGGCCAAAAGGACTACAAAAGAAAGACCTAAGGCCGTCTTGGCTTGCTTTGATAAAGCAACCCCATGAACGCGGACATCCGTCTTGTCATTCAAAAGAAGGCTGATGGGCATAGTGTCCGCACCGGGGACACCCCAAGCCTCTGGCGCATAAATGCGCTGAAACCCGCCAACAGCCATTTCCTGATACAAATGGTCGCGCGCTTCTGTTTCATCGGCAAAAAACATATCGCCATCGGGAACGATCAAATCGTCACGGACGATAACAACAGCGGCGCCTTCGCGAAAACGAAACGCACCGATCCACGATCCAGGTTGTTGATTTGCAAGACAGCCCGCCAAGGATGGTGTTCCGGCCGTTAAGCCCTCGACAGCAGATACCAATCCAAATTGCGGCACGCGTCCTTGTTTGCTTCCTATACGAGTCGCATAGAAGTCCGCCTGATTACCGGGTTGGCGCGCCGCCTCTTTGGCAACTTGAGAAATACGCCCACCTGGGCTGTTTTCCCAATAGAGCCCCGCGACGTATTGCTTACGTCCGACTGTAACAAGTCCGGCAACCATTAATTACGCTCCAGCGTAGGAATATCCAAAATCTGGGGCGTAATAGCGATAAACATCATCGCACGCGACTTGCTGTTGGATGACCCGCCGCCTAAGAAATAATTATAGGCGCTACCGACCCCTCGCGAAGATTGTGAAAGCTGTTCATCATCATAACCGCCAATAATCAGGGTCGAACCGGACCGCAACATTGCCTGTTGAACAAAAACACGATTGGATGTTTCGGGTAATTGGATCTTGCCAGCCGATCCCGTATCAAAATCAACCAGATCCAACACATCAATGAGGTTGAGAGAATACTGCATCAAGATACGCCCATCTTCAAGAACACGCGGTGTCAGCTGCAGCGAAAAACCTTCACGCACAGTGGATGGTGTAACTGTGCTGCTGGAAAAGCTGCTTGTTGTCGATTCACTGTTGGAAATAGCTGCAACGTAGGTCCGGTCACGCCCGACACGACGCGAAACGCTGCGATTGTTTAAGGTTGTCATCGGGAATTGCGAGACACGCGTTGTATCGCCGACTGAAGACAAGGCCGAAAACAGACTCGTAATTTGCCCCGTTCTCTCAGGATTTAATATCGCGACCGAAAGCTGCCCAGCTGAAGCTTCCGTCGATGAAGCAATCGGTCCAGTCAGGGTTGAGTAATTGGCACTAAAAGCACTGCTAAGCTTTTTCAATGCCGTATCGAAGGTCACATTGAAATCATCATGATCCTGCAGGGCGACCGAATAAATTTCAACATTAATGGCGATCTGACGCGAAAGACGCCTATTCTCTTCTTCAATATATTTCGCAACAACCCCCATCAACTCTGGCGTGGTGGTCACCGTTGCCGTACCAGACGACGGTGACATAACAACTGAACCAACGCCACCAAGGATACTGTTGATTGTCTGGCCCAATTCATCCCAAACCTTCAGCTCTATGTTCATTTCAGATGTCTGCTTCAGGGTGTTGGAAGAACCCATGCTATAGCTTCCGCCTGCGCCGGCCGATGACGAACTGCTGGATGAACCAGACCCCGAGTCCTCTTTAATGCCATCCTTAATCGATTGGGTTCCGGGCAAAGCCTCCATAACGAACACGCGCGTTTCATATTTCGAGATGCGGATAGAAACGCCATCATAGCGCCACGTTAAACCGTAGGTGCCACACAGTACATCCAAAAGACCGGAAAGAGGGCCCTCATAGGCCATAGGCATTTTATCGCTACCCACAGCACCGTCATCCGACCCCATTCCTTCATTAACAGCTCCAGCCGCATATCGCACAGGAATACCCGTTTGGGTCGTAACAGATGCCGCGATTTCGGAAGCAGAAAGCGGCTCGCTCGAAATCAAGGTCACACCGCGCGCCGACTCAAATTTACTGGGCAACGGTATCCCCCGTTGCAAACGAATAGACTTGTTTCCAGACCACAATTTGTTCGAAACCACGAGAGGATTATAGCTCTTTTCCGGCGCTGGTTTTTGCGCATCCTCGCCCATTTGAACGGCTTGATCGATACGATGATCAATCATGTTTCTGTTTTTTTCGTTATTGCATCCCACCAAAGCTACAACAACCAATAACAGGGCTAATCGGCGGAAAATCATGTTTGTTCCTCATTACTCGGTGTAATTGTTTCCACGCACTTGAACAACCAATACGGTTTGACCCGCCGCCTGATTGTTATAGAGATAGCCGATAGGCTGTGGCTGTGCCTCTTGAAACCCTTCGAGAAGCTTGCGAACAGCCTCCTCAAAAGACCCTGTCAGGCTAACCGTGGCCTGAAGAGGATAATCATATTCAGCCTGCCAGCTGATTTCGACATTTGCCTTGCGTCCCCATGTATCGAGGACATCTTTCAACATAGTCCCTTTATTCGCTGTCCACAGCTCAATCGGGGCCCCTACTATTCTCTGCGCAGAAACATCAAACGGCGTATGAACCACTTCCATTTGCGCGCCGGAGGGCGGCAATAGATATCCTGTCGAAGGCGCTGCAACAGGAGCGAGCGCGACAGGCTCCGCTTTTGGCTTTTCTGGAACCATCGAAATGGGAGGCAAGGCCTGTGCTTCGGCTGCTGACAATACAGGTTTGGATGCCATTGGCGCTGGCGTTGTCGGTGTCATAATCGGGTTTGCCATCGCAGAAGACGGCGGCACATTCGGAAGAACCTGTGTCGTCGACAAGGCTGTTGGCGCGAGCGCGCCCAAAGCCATGCTCGTTGATTCCGTTTTATCGGCACGCACGACATGGATTAACTCGCCCTGCTCTTTAATTTCCAACCCTTGTGGCGCAAGCATGGCCTTCATAACAACACGCCACGGCGCGCCACCTTTCCAAGAAACCGGATGATTCATGTTGATATCCGGCGAAACAGAAAAACCGTACTTGGGGGGAAGAACTTGTCTTAAGGCAACGGAGAGTGGAACATTATTCGCAAAACCCTGTACGACTTCGCCATCAACTGGGGTCAAATCACCCTGTGGCTTGATATCCTTGGGAGGAGTCAACACACCCATGACCGGCGCAGGCGTTTTGTTTTCGATAATCTGAGGGGCAGGCATCCAGCTATCATCGGAAGCCACGGGGGCCGGCGCCACTGTCTCTGAAGATGAAGAAGATTGGGGAGGAACCCATTTAAAACCAGCTTGCGCAGGAGAAGAAATAGAAAGAATGCCGAGTGTGACTAGCAAAACGCTCGAAACTAATGCTCTATCACAAAGAAGTTTTTTTTGCATGCTCATGCCTTTTTCGGACAAATTCGAATCAGTTTAGAAGTTTAAGCGAGGAGGTATGTGAGAGCAACAAAGGAAGATTCAGCCTGACTAATCCTTATAGGGGTGTGTAGAACGGGCAACACACTTTTCCACACTAAGAATAACCCTGCTTACATCTTACTGCTACGTCACGAATCACTTCAGCTCGCCAACCCAGACAGGAATCTGGATAACGTTCAAGAAATTAACAAATATTTAATTCGAGACGATGTGAAGAAGAGTAGGAGGGGTACGGAACCCCACCACATCATTTACCGACCGCAATAATCGATCATACGACGGCGAGCGCGCCGACTATTGGCTGGACGCTTCTTGCCCAGCAGCCAACTCCTGATAGCACGCATAGCCGCCTCCAGATAGAGCCCCCTACGCTCAAGCGCCAAAAAGAAAAGCATCGAAAAGAAAACAAGGACAAAAACCCATACCCGAACATGCAGAAGGAAAAACAGAACACCAATGAAGGCCCGCGCATCAAACATCAAGAACCGGACCGGTTTTTGTGTATTTCTCCAGTGAATATCCATAAGAGCCTGCTTCCTCTAAAAATAAGGGGGATACCCCGTTTAACACTTTATACGAAAAGTGTTAAATCATGGTTGTATCATCATCAAACTCTTCCAACCCCTTGGTCAAATTGAACGTGGCAGCAACCTTTTGTTTATCTTTTTGAGCCGCTTCAACATAATCTTTTTCAGAAACCGTTAACCCTTTTGTTAACATAAGATAGGCGCGTCGATCGATGACCCCTGCTTTAAAGGCTTCATTTGCCGATTGCTCCATCGTTTTGCCATAGCGAACAAGGAAACGCTGGGTTTCAACCGTCCATTTGTCGATCGGCATATCCAATAGCTGCTCACGGATATTGTCATCAAAAACCAAATATTCACGCAAGCCGATACGACCTCCCCCGACGCGGGGAACAAGCGCTTGCGTAACAATCATGCGCAATGTTTCCATGAGGGCATAGGCGCGCTCTGTCCGCTCGGCGGGCTCAAACACACTGATGATACGGCGAACGGTCGCCGCAACGCCAACCGTGTGAACTGTCGAGAAAACCAAATGACCGGTCTGTCCGGCTTCAATCGCGGCAGACATCGTTTCACGATCACGCGCTTCACCGACAAGAATAATATTGGGTTTGCGGCGCAAGGCATTGCGTACGCCTGCGGCAAAAGACGGAATATGGCGCGGCACTTCCGACTGCGCCACCAAAGAACGCGGCCCCACGATCTGGTCATAAACGTACTCGATCGGCGCTTCATAGGTTAGCATCTTGCCGCAGCCTTGTTCCCGTTCAATCAAGTGACGGCAGCCAGAGGCGAGCAATGTTGTCTTACCGCTACCTGTGGGGCCAGTAATAAGAATCAAACCTTGTCGGGGTGACCAGCTTTCGATGATGGCTTCCTCAATCCCCATATCCCGCATTGAAGGAGGCATGCTTGGCAAGGAGCGCATAGTAACCTGAACGGAATCGCGCCCATAACTCAAAATCGCAGTTATATTTACACGGAAACGGTAGCGCGTGAGACGTTCGGGACGAACTTCATATGACAGGTCAAGATCCGTACCCGATGCCAATTTCGCCAAAGCATCCGGGCCATAAATCTTCATCAGAATGTTGGCCATATCCGCAGAATCCAAGCTGCGCTTGGTAATGGGATAGAGAACCCCATCGACTTCGATCATCGCAGGGCGCCCGGTTTGCAGCGTCACATCCGTCGCACGATGTTGCACACACCACAGCAAGAGTACGTCCACATGATCTTCGAGCACGCGCAAGGGCTCTTCCGGCCAACCCGCCGCAAGTAATTGAGCCTCGGCTTCCAGTTCCGTTACTGGCGGGGCGATGTTATCCAATTTTCGCTCCGTGGAATAAGAACAGAAGGACCGGTAATCGCGACGCCGCGGTCCCCGACACGCATTTCAGTCCCACCACCAGTCACACCGCGATCTTCATGCATGGCGAACGGCGGTGAAATCATACCTTGAGCCAGAAGCTCGCGATAACGAACCATGCCAACAAAATCATTTGTCAAACGATCAACATCAGCCTCAAAGGTTTCCTCGGCCTGCTTGACGCCAGCATCCCAGCCCTCTTTGACCAAGTCGCGCCAAATCTTCCGCTCGACATCATCCTTTGGCAACAACAGTGCGGGTGGGGCATCAACCGTTCCCCAGTCACGCTCTAGATAAAGGTGCCAATCGCGAGGCGCTGTGACAATCCGGGCACCCTTGTTAATGCGAAAAACGCGATCCGCTACGACAGCTTCTTGTCCGGCACCATTGACAATGACAGCCTTTTGACCTTCGCTGACGATCGGAGGCTCAATGAGAAAGCCCGATGGGGCAGCGATAAGCAAACGACGAAAATCAAAAGACTTCGTCAAACTTGTATCATATTCAGCCAAGCGGCGTTGGATTTCAAAAGTCCGATAAGCCAACCCTCCGCGTGCGCCATAAGAAAGCGCAGCTTCGCGCAAAGCTTCTCCACGAATTTCAAGACCGAGCGCATTCCCCTCTTGCAGGCCCTGCCCTTTTGTCTGCTCTTGCAAATCCATAAGAACGGGTGGTGGTGGTGAAACCTCGGGAGCAGGTTCTTCCTGCGCCATCGCCGGAATCACTCCCATCGACAGGATCAACGAAAGAACGAAACCGCAAACAGCGGCGCCCCGATGAAGGGAGCTTTTATATTCTATCAACCGGTGCATAGCGTATCTCGATCATCCCGTTTAAACTGTTGACTGACACATCCGCACGACGACCGGCCTGAAGACCAACGCTGTGCAAAACTTCGATCAGCGGCTTTTGATAAACATCGACGGAAACCAGAAGAGGCACGCTCGGCGGGTTCCCAACGCGGTTCATCCGCATGCCGGCACGTGTTGCAAGCGTTTCCACCATTTGCTCAATCGGACCAGACCAACGGACAGTAATAAGCTGGGTCAACTCAGCTGGCGCCGAAGAATAATCCTCAGGCGGCGGCATTTGGGGTTCACGATATTGCTCAATACCAGACACAGTATCCAGCGCTTTTGATGCTTTTTCCGCCGCTTGCGCAATACGTGTCCCAACCAGATCCGGTTCAGTCGCGACGGGGACCACTTCATGTTGCGCACAGCCCGCGAGAAGCAAGCCAACCACCATCAACGCTTTGGGAGAAGACAATCGCATATTCATCGCCACACTCTATCCTTCTGTCACTTTTATTTGACCCGCACCGGGTTTTAACTTGCTCCACATGTATAAACAGGTCATGTCCCTTAGACAACATATTCCTGTTTTAACTTTCAGCCCCCTGCTCAAGCATCAGGATTGCGCAAGAAGTGATAGGCAAACCCGAACAAACACACCGCCAGAACCATGAGCAGGAAAAAAGTTACCCACTGTCCTACCAATAAATGGTAAACGGCAAACACCATCAACCCCGCAGCCCCCACGCCGTAAATCAGCGACGCATTCGGGATACGGGACTCGCCCGAATCCTTTGCCGGAGCAAAATAATCCGACAAAGCCGTCCCCATCCCCCTCAGAAAAGGAACGGGAAGCTTCGGAGAAGAAGAAGGAGGAGACAGCGCCTCCGGTTTATCCTTTTCCTCCAACACGTTACCCACCTATATCCGTGACAATGGCAGCAACCCGCTCTGGCATGCCTTGAACAATCTTAATACGACCATCTTTGCCACGATAGGCAATATATGGATAGCCCTGAATATTCCATTTAGCGACCATATTGAGGTTACTAATAACGGCTTTGCTTGATATCTCCTCCGGTGTACCGGCAAGCGCTTTTTCATCGCCACCAACAAAACGATCCCAGACCGTCAGCGGATCGGATGCCTGCAACAGCATGGCCGCCTGATTGCTCTCTGTTCCATCAACGGTGTTGTAAATGGGAATCAATCGAACAAAAACCTTGCCAGCCTTAACAAGGGGGGCCAATTCCTTCCATGTCGCCTTACACTTCGGACAGCTTGGCGCAGCAACCATATATATGAGCGGGGCAGACGTTTTCCCCATAGAAGCACCGCCTGCCACTTCAAAATCACGCAGAAGCCTTTCTCCCGGCGATAGTGATACAACAGGGAGGGATCCCTTTTGGGCCTTAGCAGCATCTCTCGCGCCGGGGTCGGCCTCTAAAGCGGCGGCACCACCCTCTTGTTGCACCCCAACATTTTTAATCGCTTTTTCCTCTTTCAGTGTGCCCGCAAGGATACGTTCCACTTCACTATTCTTTTGCGACAAGTCACGAACCTGTGCTCCCGTTACGTTTTCACCGTTCGAGGAAAGAAGCGCTCCAAGCATAATGCTTTGCCGATCGGGTGACAGATAGACCATTTGAACTTGCTGATCTTTAACAATAAACCACCCATGAATGCCAGAGCGCTCACCCATATAATAAAGTTTGCCCCCATTATTGACCAAATTGCGCAAGGCCGGAACCGTGCTGACGTCAGGGGCTACCGCAGAAGGATTATAAAGCTTTTGCGAAGCAACTGTTGTGGGAGAAAACATATCTCCAGACTGCTGCGCCTTCGCGGTGGATGGAGGCGCTACCAAGCAGCCCATAACACCCAACAAGATACCGAACCGACATGTTATTTTCATCGAACGCTCCATTGCAACCAAGGGGATGAACAACCGCCGGGGCAAAACGAATCAACGTTGAGCAACCTGCTGCGTGTCCTCTTTATCCTTCTTTGTGTAACCTGCTGTATTCAATCGCCGAATAAGCCCTTTACGCTCCATGGCCGCAATAACTTTCGCAGCATAGCGCGTACCGATCCCCGGCGTGGCAGAATGATAATAAGCGATTCCGCCATAAAGGGAACCCGCTTCTTTAATTTTCTGTCTGAGAATCCACGCCGACACCCGCACATTAACGCAACCATCATCACGAACCAGCGAATAGGCCGTCTTGCGATCAACATTCCAAGCATCCGCAAGTTGAGGAACCCATCGGGAATTCACCTGCATCGGGCCCAAATCGTAAGTTCCATTTATATTCGGCCCGACCTGTTGACCGACGCGACCATTTTCAACATGCATAATACCAATAAGAACAGCCGGCGGCACCTGATAGGTTTGAGCCGCTAGAAGCATACATGTCGCAAGAGCTTTGGCCGTTATCATTCCTTACTCCGCTAGGACCATCCTTCTTCATCCAACCGCGCACCGGCCGGAACATCCAGATAAGTAGATAAAGTGGCCAGCATCGCCATGCGCTGATTAAACGCCTGCCAAACCTGAACCATCGGGACAACATCTCCGTGCTGAGCGAAATATTTTGCACGTTCTTCAGGATCCATCACCTGAAGGCGATCAGCCTCCGCATAATGGCAATCCGTATAAATTTGGCCCGCCGCACGAAGGATATTCCAGCACAAGAGGCGCCATTGCTCCGGCGTAGAGCCCGGTGCAGCCAAAGCCCGCGTAACTTGATCGGCGGTTTTGACCAGACGTTCGGCGACCTCGGCCAAAAGCTCGTGCTCGCCACGATTATAGGCATATTGCGCGACGGCGCCGATCACTGGCACCATTGCTTCCATCATCTTGCCACGAAACGTCGCAACCGTGTTGGGCAGGGATTCGCCGCCACTCGGGATCTGGCTTTTAAAACGCTCCTGCAAATTCGCAGCGATGCTCACCAGTTTCGAAAGCTCTTCGCGTGTCATCACTTGCCCTGAGGCATGATACCCCGCAGCAACAACTTGGCTCGCCGATCCTGCCAGCGACCATCTGACCGATGGGTCAAGCTGCTCCTCGCCCCCTATTTCTTTTGTCAGTTCCTGAATAAAGAAAATGGTGGCATCCACCAGTTTTGTAAAAGTCTCTGAACGACTAGCTTCCGTCTCGGTCGTTATAATCTGGCCAGATAAACTCCCTGACACCTCAACCAAAGATTGAAGCAAAGGCATGCCAACCTGACGAAATGTCGCCAAAAGAGATTGAAGGCGCGCCTCCGAATTTACATCCTCGAATTCATCAGTAGTATTGCTCATATTCAGCCACTTCGTTTCAGAAAAATATCGATTACGTTACAAACCCACACAACTATACACACCCGCCTCAGCCGCGCCAACACCCACGTTACTTTCGCGCATAAAACTAAGAGTTTGGTTAACAAAGAAGAAAAAACGTTTTTAGGGAATTAAGGGCTCGCAGCTATACGGGTGTTGGTTACTGGTTTGCCCGATTGGCCCCCGCATAGCACTCTGAATGCAAAATATAGCCGTACATAGCCCGGTTAAAGGCATATTCTTCCTGATCTATTTGTTTTTGCCAGGAATCCTTCGCTTTTGTGCATTCAAGCAAATATCTCTGGACTTCAGCATGTGTGGCCCCGCCATTCACGAGAGCCTGCACGTAACGCGGTGTTCCGCAAAGATTATTTGCGATGTACTCGGCTTGATAGAGGCTCAGCCCTTCTGAACAATTGTTAAACTCTGGCGGGAGATAAAGTTTTGTGGCCCGCGCAGCATCGCAAGATTTGACGGCAGCGTTACAAACCTCTGTCATATTCGGATCATCGCAATTAGGACGGGAGATTTTTGCCAAACGATACAAGCACTGCTTCGCAAATTTAGACTCGCGTGATGCGCACGTTTCAAAAGTCGAACGAGACTCGTACCCTTTAGGAGTCGGAATGTCTTCGCCCCATGGCGGGGTCGGTCGAGGCCCACCGGCATTAAAACAATACTCCCGAACGGCAAGCCATTGGCGTTGTGAATCATTATCTTCTGGATCGGCATAGTACTCCCACACCGTATTACCTGATCGATCGGTAACCTGTCGTCGTGCAGGCGTCGTATAGGCACGATCAAAACCCAGCGAAGCGGCATCAATGGCTTTATCGCCATACCCCAGTCCGGCACCTATATCGTCAGCCTGACAATCTGGCGCAGCATCTAAGATACTGCCCGTTGCCGGGTTATTATTTTCGGAACCATAGCGCCCACACCGCGCATCATCGCGATCTTTCGAGTACTGGACACCACTGCCATCAACACCTTTTCCACGCCCCCTGTTGTTATATCCCTGCAGCAAAGGTGTTGAAATGGAACTTGCATATTCCCGCAAAATAGGTAACGAGCCACGAGCAACAATCGAGTTGCAAAGGAATTGCTCGGACGGCACCGAAAGTTGCCCGTGCAAGGCTTGATCCAATCTGGTTTTCATGCGCCTATTACTTGTCAATGCATCAATTTCGGCATTGGCAAGTATTTCTTCTGTTTTGGCCAACGTTTGAATTTCCGCTATCTCAATCTTAGCGATGTCAATATTTACTTCCCTAAGCCCCGTCATTTGAATTTCCATGGCGGTTGAAAAAGACTGCCATCCCGCAATAATACTCGTGTACAGACCACTCTGAATGGCAAAGTTCTCAAGCGTTGCTATAATTTGAGTGATGTATCGTTGCATCAACCCTATATCTGCGACAATGGCACCATTTTGAACATACGCATAAGAAGGAGACGGTTGAAGCAGCGCGCCGGAAAGAAAAAGAAAGGCAGCAAGGAAAAAAGTAGCCCCAAAAGCACGCAATGCCCGGGCCTTTAGCCCGAACTTCCTTTTCATGCCCGTGTAAGCTACCCTAAACATGCCCGTTTGCTACCTTTTCACTTATTGAGAAACTGCACGTGGCAATGATCTTTCCTGAGGAACGCCCCGTCCCGCCGAAGATTGCCTTACGGACGGCGACAGAGAAAGGCTTGTCGACGTCGGAGCAACCTTGCGCACTTTTGTCGAATCGGGCCACTTCCCTTTGACGCCCAGCTGCCCCATAACCGAGTCAACCAACTTGCCATGACGCTTTGCAACGCTCGTCATCCAAAGATTCCAGTTTGCATCACATAGAATGATATCATCTGTCATTTTATCGTGTGTGCCGCCAGCCGAAGCTTTTTTGGTGTAATAATTGGATGTTTTACACTTCAAATGGCTCAAATGCTCTGCCTGATATTGGCTCAACCCTTTGGTGCAACCGCCAAACTTTTTGTTAAGCGTCTCCTCAGTAACTGTTCCTCGAGCAGCCTCACAATCTTCGTTTTGCTGCCGGATCAAGCTTGCCGCCATTGTTGGATTGGGGCGGGAGTAATAACCGAGAAGATCGGAACAGGGTTTATTCATGGCCGATTGAAGCGAAGCCGCCGTTTCATATTGGGCGCGCTCAACCAAACCGGAGGGGGTCGGGATATCCTCCCCGCGGAAGCGGGGCGTTACACGTGGCCCTTGCAGTTGAACACAGAAATAAACCCCCGCCAGCCACGCATATTGCGCTGCATTGCTTGGGCTTGGGATTTGAGCCGTGATCGGACCAGACGATCCCTGATAGGTTTCCTCTCGCATATCGGCAACCTCAAGATCGACGCTCCCATCCAAAAAGGCCGGCGATAAGTCGGCATCCGCAAAAGACCTGTTGCCCGGTTCGGCTGTTCGAGTTGACACACATTCGGCATCATCACCGTCAATAGCATTGCCAAAACCTAAAGCACATCTGGTTTTATACAACTGCATGGCCCATTTGATGCCCGACATGTCGTCTGTGCGTTCGCGCCCCAATTCAACCAACATTGTTTGGACCATACGTGCAACGGACCGCGAATGATCAACCGCTGTCGTGATGGCATGATCCATCATGATCGAATTACACAAAAATTCATGTGCTGGTGGCATATGGGCCAGTTGGTGCTTGAGATTAACCTCCATGCGCGTATTCAGCGCATCAGCATCCATAATAGCTTCGGTAAGTTTTGTTCGGTTGATCGCTATGCCGCGTATGGCCTCGGAAATAACACTCCCCGTGCGAACGACGGCCCTGATGGTCTCCTCCATCCAGTAAACAAACCGCTCAACTATTGTCGTCAAAACCGCTAAAATGGAGGAGATAAGGGAATTTGAAGCCGCAAATTCAGCAGCACGTGCCATGCCAACATAGGCTTGCAAAGCGATATTTGCCGGGTCGGTAACTATTTGCCCGCCACCTTCGGCAGCCGGCGGACTCGAAGTGCCCGAAGGAAAAGGCTGTCCCGTATCGGGGTTGATCCAAGTATTGCTTTCTGCCAGCGAAGGCATAGGCTGTCCAGTATCAGGGTTGATCCAAGTGCTGCTTCCTGGGAGTTCTGCCAACGCCAGCGAACCTGCGCCCACGCTCAAAAAAAGGGCTGACAACAAAATCAGCGCAGCACGGCCAAAACGGATTCGCGTTTTTATCATATCGAAGGACATTTTCACTCTTCCCCCTTCTTATTGACCGATGGTTCGGGGCAACGCCCCTGTTTCATCCATAGGCCTCTGGTTTGACGCATTGATATAGGGGGTGTCGAATAAAGCCCGGTAATCCGGCGTGGGTGCTTTGTTCTCAACATACCCTGCTCCACCTTGCCTTTCACCCAAATACTCAACCGCATTCCAACAACTCTCCATCTCTGTCAACGCCATCATGGCATCCGTGCAATTCTGTTCCTTAACCTGAATATATTCCTGCCAAGCGTCCCACGCCGCCGTGCATAAAACGCCTGTATTCATCATCTCGGGATGCGTTGCCCCGGAGACCGACTGCACAACGTAATGTTGGTTTGTGAAACACGCTGTATGGGCCATGAGCGCCGACTCATATGGACTCATGCCTTTTTCACAACCCCCAAAACGCCCAGACTCCATAATTCCCTCTGTTCCAGCTGAGCAGCCACTATTAAGTGCTTCGCAAAGCGGCGTACGGGCTTGCTGTCCGGAACAGTTCGGGCGCGTGTAATAGGCAACAACATCGGAACATTGCTTGACCAAAGCACTCTCAAGCGCCACACAATGGTTATACATAGCCCTTTGCATATATCCCACAGGCGTACGTATTTTCTCCCCGGTTATGGGCGTTGGACGAGGGCCTGCGGCGCGCACGATGTTATTAACCGCAGCCATAAAAAAACGTTCTTCCGTCGCTTGGGGCGACGGGTACATTGCAGTCACGTTTCCGACTGTCGCCGATTCCAGTTCAGGAACCGTCAAAGGCTGAACGCCGTCGGGAGGCAATAAGTGCGCGTCATGAATCGGCTGCCCCATTGTTCCTGTTACATTCGAAACACACTCTGTTTGCCCGTCTATTGGGTTCGCGGACTGCAACCCATACTCCTCGTCACAGGTATATTTATATTCGTACTCGGACATATCCAGGCCACGGCCTTCCGTGTTCGCCGTACGATAGCGCATCCGAACCATATCCCCGATCATACGAGACACGTCTCTTTCCGTGTCGATCAATAAGGTTGAGTTCATGTGGGATAAAATGCTTTTGCAAAGATACTCGTGCGATGGCGGCGTCTTTTTCAACACATGATCAAGGTTGGCCGCTAATCTGGCATTCAACGCCATGGAATCTAGTCGAGCTTGTGCAAGCCTTGTATCTGTTTCCGCAAGCAACCGAAGCTCGGCGGTTATGGCATGTCCAATGCCATAGATCTGCGCCACCAACAACGCATAGTAAAATTCCAAATCCGCTAAAAAGAGAGATTCCGCGTCCAAAACGCCCGTCAAAAGCGCCTGATTTGTTGACCATTCCGATAGTTCGAGAACCCAGCTCACAACACCGGCCGCGAAAAGTCCCGGATCAAACACAAGCGTTGCCCGTGCTGGACGGGGCTCGATAGCCCCGGCCAGCATGGCAAGAGCAATGAATAAGATTGCCGCTCGACCAACCTTTCTTCTCAAGAAAGAAATCATGGTTCGTTACCCTTTCTTTCCATTAGTAGCGCCCGTCCCTGCCAAAACGCGACATGGGATAGCGTTGATAGTCTTCAGGTGAACCCCGATATTGGAAAGCCGGAACAGATTCCACCTTTACCAATTCGGCTAGCGATACCCCATCACACGTTTCCCTGTTTTCAAGGCTTGGCAAAGATAAAGTCGGGGTTTCAAAAAGTCTGATGCTCGGCAAACAAATATTTTCCAGAACATTATTTATCACCTCACCAGCGGCATCACAGGCCCACTCAAGAACCATACTGATAATCGCGTCTATAGCCGCGTCAATCCATGTACCACTAAGCAAGGCCCGAAGCGCTTGCATATAATCAAAAATAAGGGAAATACAGTATGTATCTTTAATTTGACCCCGAAGATATTTGGGGGGGTCCTTTGTTTCGGATTCAAGTGTTTTCCGCATCAAATCATCCGCCGCATTTCTGGACATGAGCATATAACTGTTGCCCGCAGAGCGAATACCATTGGCCAACGTTTCTCCACGTTCGCCTGGGCATTTCATAGAACCATCCGGGAAAGCCTCTGCCTGCGCCGATGATCCGGCCCCAAGAACCATCATGAAAGCAAAGGCCAAAATAAGGCCACTTGTTTTAAGCCAATTCAGGAAGGTTTGTTGTGTTGTCATGACGATCCTCATTTCCTTTGTGTCTTTTCTTTCCGGCCTATTGCGTACCCGTTTGCCCGTTTGGCAACCTCATCCTAAATCCTAATCCCGGCCCGTCTGGTGCCTGCATGGGCAAAGAATCAACTGGCGGGAGGGGCTTACCCCCCGATCCAGAAGGCACCGCCATCATCGACGCATTGGATGAAACGGCCAAAAGGTCCGCAAGCGACGCGCCATCACATCCTTTTCCTGTTTCAAAGCCGCCATCAATCGTCAAAGCTTCAAAGAGTTTGACTGTAGGCAAACAAATTTTGCCAAGCCAATTATTCACAGATGTCGCGACGAACTCGCACAAATATTCCAAAAGCGTCTCAAGAACCATCTCCAGAAAGGCAGATGCCAAATACGCATCTATCGGCAAAAGCAAGCGCACAAGCCGCATATAATCATAAACCAACCCTATGCAGTAGGTCGTACGCACCTCACCACGAAGATTGTGAAAGCCTTTTCGATGCATGGGCAGCCCTTCTTCGCCGCCCAAAGTTTCTTCATAAAGTTCCTTGTAATACTGTTCTTCCGCAACCGCATCTTTTTGATCGCGTCCCGCTTGCGTCGCCAAGGCAAGCGCCCGACCAAAATTAAAAGAGTCCTCTTGACAGTTTAAATATGACTGTGTCCCCGAATTAGGGCCCCGAATTTCTTGACGAGAATAGTTGGGGCTTTCAATGTCTCTGTTTGTATCGCCGATGCCGCCGCCGCCTATAACATCCATAGCAAGATTGATTTCCTTTAATCCGGCGCAGGTTCCTGTCTCATTCAATTCCGTAATCTGGCCAAGATACCGACAAATGCCTTTATCGCGGCCATAACGACCGATCATATAATTTAATACTTGTCTGCCCATCGCGGCACAAAGTTGGGGATCGCGAAGAATTTGCTCTTTAAACTGCCCCTCGCTCATATTGTTTTGAGAAGCCATGGCTTTGAAGTTTGTGTAATATATTTGGAAAGCACAGTAAGCGACCCCCTTTGGGTTGATCGCACCTAACTGCCCCCCCGATTCATGAAAAGCGATTGCCAGAAGCAAAGGATCGCCACCAACGGCCTGATAAATGCCGTTTCTTCTCATCAACTCGATAGAGGCGTCAATTTCCGCCTTTAACGCAGGAACAGGTTTCGAGAACCGTTTTGGCTGGTGATCGGCATAAGTCGCAAAAGCTTGCGAAACAGGGAAGAAGAAGAACGACAAGCAAGCAACCGCGCTAATATTGATTAGCGCCGCCATGACCATCATCAGATATGTTGCAACCCCGCGTTTCACCAAACAACCTATTCCTTGCTGTATTTATCGAAAAGCTCATAGGGGTAAGCCGTGATACACCCAGTCGGCCCTACAGCCTTGCGCGCCTTGCCCAAAGCGAACCAATAATCCTCGCCTTCTTCTCTTTGATGCCAACAGGCGTAGGCCTGCTGTTGTTTGAGGTCGATAAAAATATTGACGTTATCCGAATTACACGCATGCGCCTTGCAGACAAAAGTGTTCAGGATATCGCCTTTAAGCGTCAGCATGGTCGAAACCTGCTGGCTCCATTCCGACATGAATGTCTCAAAATGCGCCGCATCAAGGGTTTCACGCATAGCCTGAACAAAAGCGGGGTGCTCCCACAGCGTGACGCCATCGACCTTGTCAAAGCCAAACTTATTCGCCCATTTCTTAATGTCACTGAAAGACTCTGACTGGGCTGACACGGCCCCACAGCCAACCATTAAGGCAAAAACAAGGAAAAGCGTGGAAAAAAGGCGCATGAATCCATTACCCCCAAAACAACATCCGCTGCATGATTATTACCCCTAGCCCGCCGTATTTTCTACAAATTTCTATCAATTACTATCTTCTCTTTTCGAACTTAACGAGGGCTTAATTTCCGGCCCTTTCTTTAGTTAACAGACCAAAACAAACGGCTGTTAAAGCAAGCGCCGCCCATAGGGAATCCGTCCAGAAATTATAGGCCGACATAATCAAAATCAGGGACATGACATAAGCGGCCCACGCAAAGGGTCGCGCCCTTTCCGGAAGGCTAAGAATACCGTTTAACGCAATGTAAATCATATAAAGGAAGGCCAGGACGCCGGGAAGACCGGTTTCCCCCCAAATCTGCATCGCCGCATTGTGCGGGTGGGCCGCCGGGTCGATGGCATAACGATAAGGAGCGGCATGGGGCCCCGCGACCGGTAGAAACGAGGTGTTTGCTATCCCCCAGCCATGCAGGAAACTTAAATCCTGTACCAAATAATAATGCAGATAATCCCATATCTCCAACCTGTGCCACGCCGAAGACAGGCCGCCATCACTTGGCGCGTGGATGAGCGGAAAAACGTCACCTATCCACCATGGCAAAGCCAAAAAGAAGAGCGTAGCCCCCAAAACAAAACCGCAAGCTAATCGTGGCTTCCAATATGTAAAGCAAAATGTTGCCATAGCGAAAAAAATCCCAAGCGCCGAGGTCTTTGAATGGTTGGCAAAAGCAGCAAAAAGAAAAACACAAAGGGAAACCAAGATAAAATAACGCTGTGACCCTCTTTCAGGCAGGGCCTTAGGTCCGGCAAGCAAGAAGGCCCAAAGGGGCCATATCAATATCGCCATATAGCTAAAACCCCTATTAAATTTAGTTATATAGGGGCTAAAAAGATCCATAACTGTCAAATAGATAATAAAACCTGACAAAATGGCCATGCAGATTGCGGCGAGTAGGAGATACAAAAGTGTTTTGCGCCTTATAGTTATCAAAGCCTCTTCACTCAGAGGAAGAAAAAGAAGCGATAAGGGTATGAGAACGGTTGTCATTTTCAACGCGCCATGGATGGCCACATCAGGATCAACGGCATGAAGACAAGACAGCCATACGGCCGCTAAGAACAGGGCTACAACAATCAGAATTTGCCGAGGAGGCCACGCCCAGCCCTCTCCTGACAGACCCCGGGCTAACGCGACCAAAAGCCCGCCACCGATCGCCACACCAGCCCACAACCCGCCGAAAAAGACACCCAAACTTGTTACGATACAAAAAACAAGATGAAAAATATTGTTTTGTTGCGCTCTCGCGAAGCTCTGGATGGTCATTTTGTTCATGGCAGGGGCTGTGGCGGTGGAACGAGAAGGAAAAGCCGCCTGATCCTAACCTCACGAAAAGTAATTTTAAACTAAAATCTTAACTGGGGCTCAGAACCACATTGCTTTTTCAGGCTTCGCTCCTTAGGAGTAAGCTGAACCAGCCAAGAAAGCCCCCGCCATGAACGATCTGCTATCCCTCTCCCTCTATCAGCCGGACATACCGACAAATACGGGATCACTTCTTCGGCTCGGTGCGTGTCTTGGCGTGCCGCTCCAAATCATTGAACCCTGCGGCTTTGTCTGGGATGACAAGAAACTCAAACGCGTGGCCATGGATTATATCGATCACGCAACCTATCGACGCTATAAGGACTGGCAAGACTTTAAGGAAAACGGTACGCAATCAAGAATTGTCCTTCTATCTACTCAAAGCTCTATCCCCTACACGGCCTTTACCTTTCAGCCGGGCGACACCCTTCTTCTTGGAAGGGAAAGCGCCGGTGTCCCCGAGGAAATCCACCAATCTGCCAATGCCCGTATTCTGATCCCCATGATCAACGGCGCAAGATCCCTGAATATTGCCCTTTCTGCTGCCGTGGTCTTAGGGGAGGCCCTCCGGCAATTAGGCGGCTTTCCAGCCAAAGAGAGCCCCTTGACCGCAAGAGCGTAAAAAAATTGTTAATAAAACCTTGAAACACCTCTCCACTCCGCCTACATGTCACCTGCTGAGATTGCTTAGTGGATATTGACCACTAGGAAACTAGGTTTTTAACCCGTTGGCGCCTTGATGATAGGGCGCCACGCAACTTGTAAGGAGCAAGACCGATGAAGTTCCGTCCCCTGCATGACCGCGTTGTGGTTCGTCGCCTCGAAAGCGAAGCCAAAACTGCCGGCGGCATCATTATCCCCGATACCGCAAAAGAAAAACCGATCGAAGGCGAAGTTGTCGCTGTTGGCCCCGGTTTGCGCGATGATCAAGGAAAAGTAACCGCTTTGGACGTGAAAGCCGGTGACCGCGTGATCTTTGGCAAATGGTCCGGTACGGAAGTTAAGATCGACGGCGAAGACCTGCTGATCATGAAAGAGTCCGACATCATGGGCGTCGTCGAAGCCTGTAAATCCGGCAAATGCGCCCCAAAGAAGTAAACCAGACTTTGTGAAGTGAAAGGAAAAAGCAATGGCTGCTAAAGAAATCGTATTCTCCGACAAGGCCCGCGAACGCATGATGAATGGCGTGAACATGCTGGCCGATGCCGTAGCCTGCACGTTGGGCCCCAAGGGTCGCAACGTCGTCATCCAAAAAAGCTTTGGCGCACCGCGTGTGACCAAAGACGGCGTAACGGTTGCCAAGGAAATCGAACTGGCTGATCCGTTTGAAAATATGGGTGCCCAGATGGTACGCGAAGTTGCCAGCAAGACGGTTGACCGCGCCGGTGACGGCACCACAACGGCAACGGTTCTGGCTCGCGCTATTGCACGTGAAGGCGTCAAGGCTGTGGCTGCTGGGATGAACCCAATGGACCTCAAGCGCGGCATCGACACAGCTGTCCAAAAGATCATCGAGGACCTCGCCTCTCGCGCCAAGAAAATCGCCAGCACAGCAGAAATCGCCCAAGTTGGCACCATCTCGGCCAATGGCGACAAGGAAATCGGTGACATGATCGCCAAGGCCATGGAAAAGGTCGGCCATGAATCGCCAATCACGATCGAAGAGAACAAGAGCCTTGATACCGAACTTGATGTTGTTGAAGGCATGCAGTTCGATCGCGGCTATCTCTCGCCCTACTTCGTGACGAACGCCGAAAAAATGGTTTGCGAACTTGAGAACCCTTACATTCTTTTCCATGAAAAGAAGCTCTCAGGTCTGCAGCCTCTTCTACCCGTTCTTGAGTCTGTCGTTCAATCTGGACGTCCGCTCTTGATCGTTGCCGAAGAAGTTGAAGGCGAAGCCTTGGCTACGCTCGTGGTCAACAAGCTGCGCGGCGGCCTGAAGGTTGCGGCCGTCAAGGCTCCTGGCTTTGGCGATCGTCGCAAGGCGATGCTGGAAGACATGGCGATCCTGACAGGTGGTCAGGTTATTTCTGAAGATCTCGGCATCAAGTTGGAGACCGTCACACTTGCCATGCTTGGCACCGCCAAGAAGGTTCGCATCGACAAGGACAACACGACCATCGTCGATGGCGCTGGCAAGAAAAAGGACATCGAAGCGCGTTGCGCCCAGATCCGTCAGCAGATCGAGACGACAACGTCCGACTATGACCGCGAGAAGCTGCAAGAACGTCTGGCCAAGCTGGCTGGCGGTGTTGCCGTTATCCGCGTCGGCGGCGCGACGGAAGTTGAAGTGAAGGAGCGCAAGGATCGCGTTGATGACGCTGTCCACGCCACCAAGGCTGCCAAAGAAGAAGGTATCATCTCCGGCGGCGGCACAGCCCTTCTTTATGCCATCCGCGCTTTAGATGCCCAGAAATTCCGTGGCATTAACGACGATCAGCGTCGCGGCGTTGATATCGTGCGCAAAGCGCTCGAAGCGCCGATCCGCCAGATCGTTGACAATGCCGGTATGGATGGCTCGGTTGTTGTTGGCGCCCTGCTTGATGAAAAGCAAAAGGACACCAGCTATGGCTTCGATGCGCAGAAAGGCGAGTTTGATAATTTGATCAAGCGCGGCATTATCGATCCGGTCAAGGTTGTCCGCGTGGCTTTGGAGAACGCCGCTTCGGTTGCAAGCCTCCTGATCACCACGGAAACCATGATTGCCGACAAGCCTGAGAAGAAGGCTGAAAGCCATGGTGGTCACGGCGGTGATATGGGCGGCATGGGCGGCATGGGCTTCTAAACTCAGGGCCGACCAGCACACCTTTTCAAGTCAAAGGTGTCATCCACTAAAAAGGGGGGCTTTCGCGGCCCCCCTTCGTTTTTTTACAAAAAAAGGAGCAGAGCTAACTTGTCATAAAATGCCAACTCTCCTATTTTATTTGTCGTCCCTTTCTATTACAAAGCCAAAACATCATGACTCCCTCGGCCGGAAATACCCTTATCGTCTTTGGCTCTTCCTTGCTTTTCGGCGTATTGGGGGGGATGCTTGCCAACCGAATTAAATGGATGCCCACTATTACGGCGTTTATGATTTTGGGCTTTATCATAGGCCCGCATGTTTTGGGTCTTATCACACACCCCATGCTCACCGATGCTTCCGTTTTGATCAACATAGCTCTGGGCCTGATCCTAACAAAGCTGGGGAACATGCTTCATCCCAAGGCCATGTTTGGGTCACGACGGCTCATGATGATGTCTTTGGCAGAAACCCTCCTGACTTTCTTGTTGGTTTTTATCTGCATTTATACGCTATGTTATGGGGCGCTGATGGCCTCGCTTATTGGAGCTATTGCCGTTTCATCTTCACCGGCCGTCCTGGTTCAACTCTCCGATGAACTCGGTACCAAAGGAACCGTCACGGACCGTACAAAATCCCTTGTGGCTCTCAACAACCTAGCTTCTTTTTTCCTCTTTTCCCTGTCCCTTCCCTTTGCCATAGCCGATCAAAGCAGTGTTTTCGAAGATATTGCCTTTCCCCTATACCGCCTGCTTGGCGCTTTTGCGATTGGAACTCTCGTTGCATGGCTTTCCATACGGATCGTCAAAATGCTTTCCCCCAAAGGGCAACACTACCGCTTCACAATTGTTGTGGGCGGCGTCATGCTAACCTTAGGGTTGGCAGACCTGCTACAAACATCGACGCTTCTTGCCCCATTGATTTTAGGTGTAGCGACACGCTGGTTTGAATCATCAAAGCACAATCTGTCGAAAATCGAGCTTGGAGAAGGCGGCGACCTCTTTATCATTCTTTTGTTTGTCTTGGCAGGAGCCAAAATTAACCCGCATTATATTCTGGAAGCTGGTTTGGCGGCCCTATTACTTGCCTTTGTTCGATCTGCCGGAAAGCTTGCCGGCATTTATTTGGTTGGCAGAAAAACGGGGTTTTCCAAAACGCAATCCATGGCAACGACTCTTCTTCTTTTGCCCATGGCCGGCATGGCTATTGGATTGGTGGGAACGTGCACAAATCTGGTGCCAGAAATGGGCGAAAAAATAACCACCATCGTCTTTGGAATGATTGTCCTCTTTGAAACAATCGGGCCCTTCGCTGCAACCAAAGCTTTTTACCTTGCCGGAGAAGTGCCGGAACCCGAAAAGGTTCCCGAGCCGACAACCCCTTAGGCAGCAAAAGGATCTTTTGCGCAATCTGCCTTTCGCGTAATGCAAGACAGACTGTCCCTGTGAATAGTCAAGAAGAAAAGGTCCGATAGCTTATTGAGCTGCTGTCCCGGCTTTTTCAAAAAGAGACATCCATTCACTTGTTGGCAGCTTTGCAAAAGCACCCTCAGGCGAGGTCCAATAAGCCAACATCTGGGGAAAGACATCCACTTCCTGTCCGTTCTGACGCATCACATAACGGTCATTTGCCAGAAAGCGAAGGCCCTCCATGGTCTCGGCACGGCGGGCATAGGGTTCGGCCTTAACCCGTTCATAAAAGGCTGTCGCAAGAATCGAAGGATCATCTGTCCCAAGACGTTTCTTTGCCTCAGCCCGACGCGCGGACAAAACTTCAAGCGTCCGAGCCGCCGATTTTTTCAATGTTTCATCGTTACAGTTCACTGCGATGTAAAGAGCGCGTACCGCATGATTTAGTTCTGCCTGAGTAAGTTCAGGCAACCAGATAATATTTCCAGCTCCCGTTACGCCAGCTCGATCCAGCATGGCCGTCATCTCGCACATGGCGCAAACAGTAACATACTCGTTATCTGCCGCCTTTTCCTGCGAAGGCAAAATGCAAAGCGGGATCACACGCTGAAATTTCTTTGAGACAAATCCGCAGCAACGGCACGCGAAAGCATCGCGCCACAGCACTTTTTCAATATCGGATTTTGAAGGGAAACCGTTTTTTTTAGAACGACCCTTGGCATCCGACTTGCGCCGGACACCAAGGGTTATAGGAAGAATGGCCATCAGCAACTCAGCAACTTAGAACGCTGCATCGAAGGGGGTGAACGCAACATTATCACCACCGACGTGCGCCGAATTTCTGATGAACTCGGTCAAAGCCGGCAAGCCAATGATCGCACCGCCAGCGGCAAGACGACCGATGCCTTTGCCCATATTTTCCTGAGCAGGGCTCTCGGCGTGCTTCTTCAAGCTCAAAGCGCCGGATACGACCAAAACCGCACCGACGATATAGGCAACCGCCGCCACCGTATCAGGCACAGCCTGCATTTCTTCCGTACGCACCGAGTTGATCGCAGCACCAAGCGAGTCATCTGCAAATGTCAGCTCAGGCATTGCGACAGCGATAATCGCTGACAACAAACCAAACTTTACAATTTTATCCATCATTTTGCTTCCTCTTGATTGTAAATTAAAACGTTGCATCGAAGGGGGTGAACGCAACATTATCACCACCGACGTGTGCCGAATTTCTGATGAAATCGGTCAAAGCCGGCAAACCAATGATCGCACCGCCAGCGGCGAGACGACCGATGCCTTTGCCCATATTTTCCTGAGCGGGGCTCTCGGCATGCTTCTTCAAGCTCAAAGCGCCGGATACAACCAATACCGCACCGATGATATAGGCAACCGCCGCCACCGTATCAGGCACAGCCTGCATTTCTTCCGTACGAATGTTGTTGATCGCAGCACCGAGCGTATCTTCGGCAAAAGACATTTCAGGCACCGCGACGGCGATTATCGCCGACAAGACGCCAAACTTGACGATTTTGTCTATCATTGCTGTTTTCATGGCCTTCCTCCTACTGGATATTACACAACTGATTAATTCTTGCCTAGCTTCCTATATCACCACACTAAGTCCTGAGAAACCCCAAAATCAATATTTTCTAATTAGTTTCGAGGGATAACCCTTTATTTTCCAACCTACTATAAATTCTCGCTCCACTCCCTTAACAAGATATTAATTTCACCTAAAATTTGTGCTGTTTATTGATTAAATAACAGCTTTTCTCTGCTCTTCACCAACCCCTAACCATCCCCCCATGAATTCAGGATGTTCGTCCCAAAAGTATTATCAAAAACAACCAGCATCTGGTTGATATTAATGGCCATCGCCCCCCCGACAATATGAGTGATCGCCTGAGCCGTCTTGGCCGGCGCCCCTTCAACCGCCGCCTTCAACAGCATCCAGCCGCGAACAAAGGCGATGCCGCCCACGATTTGGACAAAGGCCAATAAGGACCGAATCGTGTCATCCATGGCATCGGTGTCTGCGCCACTCCCGACAATCGGCAGCCAGTTGACGCCGACAAAATCTTGCGACATGTTTGCCATATCTCCGCCATCACCAAACAACGTCCTGAGGATCATCGAGATCGAGCCGCCAATGGTGACCAGAAGGGCCCCTATGACCAAATAGGTTATGATATCCTTAGGGGAAGACGCACGTGGATCTGTCCCTGTTCTTGAAGCTTTTAAAAGACCGGCCAGAATATAAAAAGTGCCGATGCCATAACAGAGCACGGAAAGCAGGCTAAAGATCGGAGAGTGGATGTTGCTCACAAAATTGCGAGCCATGACATCAAGGCCCAATTGCCCATTGTTTGGCGGATTATCGAAATTACACATGGCCGGACTGCCCGCACCGACATCACCGAAAATCGTACGTTGCATCATGCCAACGGCAATAGGCAGCGAAATCAAAAAAGCGCCGCCAATCATTTGGGCAACCGGGATCACCGGTGAATTTTGAGGGCTGTCGCTTGCACGCTTCATCGACAAGCCGCCACGAAGGATTAATATGGCCCCCATAATATAGGCAAGCGCCGCCATAAAATGCGGGTAAGCCTCCGAAGAAAATCTCGCATTACAAATAATACCGCCCAATGTCGCGGCCACATATTCAAAAGCCCAAGCAGAAGATGGCCATGCCGCGAAAACAAGAATGGAAAGTAAAAAGGCGCCGTTAAGTCCGGTCTTTTTTGTCAATACGCGCTTAATGGCCGTGCCGGCGAGCTTGAGTTGCGATGACATCTCAAATCTCCAATCAATTTGTCTAAAATGTCCTATGGACAGTATCTCACACTCATTGTGACCCAAACAATTAAAAACCTGTTTAATTTCAAGAAAAAAAGGGAGGCAAACGCCCCCCTTTTTTTCTCGTTAGGCTACCAAAGCACGTTACTTTATAACGCCTTTTTCACCTACAACCTGCCACGCCTCGCCCTTGCGAGTTATCTCTTTGACAACCCCGATCCCAGGGGCCTCTTCGCCGATAGCGATCTGGCGCAATTCAGGATCAACAGGGCTTGTGGCAATCCAGGCTGCATCCGGCGTCACCGCCCGCAAGACCCAGACATTACTAACCTTTTGTTTTTCCGCTTTATTTGCCAAGCCTGTCTTGGTGGCTGCGGTTTTCGTTTCTTTCTTTTTGGCCGTCTTTTTGCTGGTTGTTGCTTTCACAGCCGGCTTGGTCTGGGCCGTAGAAGACGACTTCACCTCTTCAGCTGTAACCTCTGGGGCAGGCTTCTTGGCTGGCGCTGATGCGGTGGAGCCAGCGACTTCCTTTGTATCCGACTTTAGGTCGGCAGCGGCCAAGACCGGTTTGGCGCTGACAGTTTCAAGCTTGGACACCAGCTGGGCATTTCTTTCGTTAGCTTCAGCCAAGGATTTTTGAAGCGCATCCATTTGGGATTCCATCTCTTTAAGACGTTTTTCAGCGGCTTCCGTTCGCTTGGCCTGCGCCTCGTCCACGACAGGTGAAGAAGACAAAGGCTTTTCTACAGCCTTTAACAAAAGGGCTCCGTCCTTTGCAGGGAGGCTGTCTTGTACCACAGCGTCAGGCATGGGCGCGGTGACCGTTCCTTGGGCTTGTGAAGGAGTCGGCGCCGCGGGCTGAGACTCAACAGCTTCAATTGCTGGCGTGACTTCTTTTTTCTGGGCCAAAGAAGGTTCCTTCTTGGGCGACGATGTATTCTCGGTCTTCTGAGCGATAATACCGTCTTGTGCGGCCTTGTGAAGTTGATCGAGATCAGACTGCTTTTTATCATCTTGGGTGATAACGTCATTGCCCGCAACGATAGAAGATATTTGTATCTCCTCGCTCTTCTGCTTGTCAGATTCTTGGCCTTCCTCTTTCAGCATCGGAAGGGCCGTGGCAGAAGGCTGAGGGCCTTTGCTCTTGGCGGCCTGATAAAGCGAGATCATATCAACGCGCTCTGTTTTGCCGGACAGCCCGGGAATGCTCTCTTCATTTTCTGTGCTTGGTTTTGTCGGCGCGATAGGCTTGTTAATATCCTTAACACTCAAGACAGAAGCGATGGGCTGGAAACTGCCCGTCGTCGAGGCTTTAGGGGTAAACTGAAGATAAACAAAAGCCCCAAGAACAACAAAGCCAACAACGATGGCGGCAAGAAACACGTTACGTCCTCGCCGTTTGCCTTCCTGATCCAAAGGCATTTCCGAATCCGATAACGTATCTTCGTCGACAGAATCTTCACTGAAATCCGTTTGATCCTGAAAATCATCTTCGGGAGGCAAATTTTCATGCCAGGCTTCAGCCTCGGATTGGGCATCCGGCGAAAGGGTCTCTTCCCCTGCAGCCAAGTCTAATTCCTCTCCATTTTCCTTATCGCTCATCACTATCTCCCTTTAACCCGCCTGATATGACAATCACAGAACTCCTCGCGCCGAAACGAAGGAAATATATGCCAAAGGCCAAGCAATTAACCAAAGCTCCCGAAAGCTAAAACATTTCACAAAAAGATTGAAGCAAATTGTTGCCCCTGTCCACCAGATGAAAAAAGGCCGCATACTTGCGGCCTTTTTTATTTCTTCCCTACTTTGTCAACTATTGGCCTGAAGTCAATGAGTTAATCATATTCCTTTGACTTTGCGTTAGCCCATATCCCGATGTAGTTGCCCCATAGGGAGTATTAGCATAAGGCTGCATCACGGCTGCAGGATAGGGGCCCTGCTGTGCAGACGTTGCGACGCCCCGAGGATAATAGGGTTGCTGCATCAAAGCGCTCGGGACTGCCTGCTGTTCACCAGCCAGTTCTTCGGCACCTTTGTAACGCGTTCCGTTTTCATAAACCGGCGATGTAAAGAAAAGGCCCATCGGCGTGCCCACGGCAACGCGTACCAAGGTCTTGGTTCTATTTGCCTCGTCCCTAAAGAACTGAGACATGGTCTGACCAACAGATCCAATACCGGCATAAATGGCTTCTTTTGTCCCTTTTCTGGATTGATCCACCAGAACAGCATTGTCCGAAACCGTAGTCGTCGTATCAGTGTCGGCCAACGTATTACCGAAAGCACTTACAAATGAGGCCGCTGCCGGAAGGAGAACACGAACAAAATAGCGATGGTCAACTTCTGTTGCCATGCCGCCTAAGGTCGTGTCGGGATCCAGAGCTAAGCCGCTGATGGCATAGTTCTTACCCTTATAGCTAACGCTACTAAAGTTCATGACAAGATAGTCGTTCATAACCTGAAAGGTACCGATTGCACGACCGCCCGCGAGAGGGCCGGACAAGATTTGAGCCAAAATAGGACCCGGTACATCAGAGTTCGCCTCAGTCAGCAACTGCATGTAATTAACAGTCCCAGCAGGAACCATAACCTTTGGCGCTGTCATCTTGTTGAAAGAGGCCTGCTCGACCTTTGCCTCGCATCCTTCGCAGTTTTGAACTTTCGTCTCTTCATTAGGCGCAACGCCAGCCACAGCTTTCATCCCCTTGGGCGCCCAGTATTCCATCATTTCCTGCATTTGCTTTTGCATGGCCTTGGCCAAAGAATCATCTTGCTGCGGTCCGCCCCTCTTTTGCTGGACCTTCTGCTCAAGCATCTGAACACGCTGTGCATTACGGCGTTGCTCTGCCTCAAATTCTTTCTTCAAGCGCTCCGTTTCAGCACGGAACTCGACCATGGGGTCCTTTTTCTTATCAAGAAGTTCCGTTATATCACGTCCGGCAGGCGTAGGAAGAGAACTCCCCCCGACTGTTAGTGCCTTCTGTGCTCGTTCGGTATTAGCTTGTTCGTTCTGTTCGATAAAGAACTGTGTCGCCGTACCACCGGGGGGTTGGTTCAAGCGAGGCACCTCTGCGACTTTTGAAAAGTCCGTTTTCTTTTCTTCTGAAAAAACCCCTAAGGCGCCGGCCAGCGCAACACCGACAATTGTCATGATCACAAGCAGCTTGACGACAGGTTTGTTTCGCCATGCGTCCCAGCCGTTTTGACGCGGGGCAAAGTTGTTCTCTTCCTCGGACTGCGCGTCCACGGCTTCAAACTGTTCCTGATCAAATTCGTCTGTATTATTTGTCATGAGTATCTTCCCGCATAAGACGCGCCCTTACCATAGCACCATTGTCTGACATCAGCAAAACTGGCGCATCGCCAATTTCATAGACGGTCATGCCATCGGCCGATGACGCACTTGCATTCCAGGCCGGAGACAAAAGAGACAGAGGCGTACGAACATAAACCCGATCATTAAGCTGCCACGCCATTGTACGGGCATCCACGCCACCGACGGACAACCGCTTGGCATCGGCCGGAGGGGCGTTCTCAAGGAACATCATGATAATCTTGTCCCCGGCGATAGGCCACGGACGACGATGCTCGATCAGAGGGGCTTTGGCATTGGGACCAAGCTTGGGAATGCGGGCGTCAAAACGCATATGATATTTCTGCCCGCCTGCTGATAGCTTGAAAATAACAGGGGTCGAAAGACCCTTGAGCAAAACGGACAGATTTCCCGTCCCATACCGGTTCAAGGGCACAACACGCACAACGTGGGAGCCAGCCTGCGTCGGCGTCACTTCAAAATTGCCCCCAATGCCAACATCCAAAATAGGCCAAGGCTCACCCGTCTGATCAATAATATCGATCGTCGTCACATAACCGGCGGCGAGATTGATCTGTGGAGGCTGGACCCCGGGATCCAACGAAAGATTCACAACCTTGACCTCCCCTTTCGGAGTGCCTGCATGTGGCGGAAGAGCGGCTTCCTGCGTTGTTTCAAGGCGATTCATGAAATCGCGGACCTGATCCGGCGACAATGGCAAAAGACCCTGTGAAGCTTTTTTGTATGATTTGCGATTATGTTCCAGCTCGCGTTGCGCTTCCTCTTCAGCAGCACGTTCAGCGGCTTCCTGCGCCTGTCTTTCCATCTCTAGCTGGTCGGCAAGTAAATCTCCATTTGTGACAGGCAAATTAATTCCCCCGTCAACGGGTTCTTCAGCCGCTTTTTCCTCAGCCGCTTTTTCCTTTTTGGTTTTCGGGACCGCCGTCGCAGCCGCAAGCGAAGCTTTCACAGCATCGGAAAGAGAAGGTGGAGACTCTTGTGCCATGGCCATCGGCATCGTGGCAGCGCAAAGGCAAACACCAACAACCGTTCCCAGAACAGTTGTCATCATGATATTCTGTTTAATGCGACTAAACAAACGACATCCCCGAATCAGTTTACACGGACACCAGATAATCCTCATCTCTTTCACCAAAACAATCTTAACATTAAGTTTATGAGACAAGTTGCGCCACCTAGTTCTTCATATTTCATACAGGCTTGATAACGTCAAGATTATGATATTCCTATCATTTTCATTAACCATGTTATAATGCCCCGCGATCCTGCTTCAGAAACAACCCATATTCAAAACCCTATTTCTGGTACCACAGTTTGATACCAATCCCCCGGACATTGTGGCGAGGAGGAACCTTGACGATCGTTAAGCGAATGATGCTTTTTCTAACCGAAGAAACCCGATCATTCGTTGTATGGGTCATAATCACAGGCATCTCAACAACCCACTGATAATCCCCATCTTTATCCAAGCCCTTTTTGGTTATAACAGGAACATCCGTGGGGACAGTGGTCAAAACAAGCTGGGAGGATTTAAAGCCTTCACGAGTTCTTTCCTTGCGAAACGCCTCTAAAAAGCTGTCCCACCCCTCACCGGTAAACCGGCTTTTCTGGGACAAAACACGCGTATCAATATCACCGAACCCAAAAGTCATGACTTCGGTAATCGTCGTTGCCGCCCACGACAATATGGCCTGATCCGTCTGGTTCGGCTCCATAAGGGGAACAAGACCGGTAATCTTCCCATCCGGATTGCGTGCCTTGTAATTTTGGATCGGATGCAATAAAGGCGTCAATGTGATCACAAGGATAATCAACCCGACGATAACTGTCGATTGGCGGTTGATCAAACGACCTATTCGCTCCATTTGTAAGTGTGCGTCATGTTCGTCAATTTGCTGCGATCGTGGCGGCGGATCATCCCGAAAGAAAAAGAAAGCGCGATGTGCTGTTTCCTTCACCTTCGACGTTTTTATCTTTATCTGCTCACCGTTTTTTATCGGCGCCGATTTGCCAGAAACATGAGCAACATCCCCAGTTTGCTTGTTTGGTACAGGTGGTTTGGAAGAAGGCGTCATGCCGTTATCTCCCCGTCACAGCAATCCACTGCTCAATACTAATGCCTTCAGGATTTTGAAGTGTCGAAACACGAACAACCTGTAGAACAAGATTGGCCGAGATGGCTGAGGGCGCTTCAGTACCATCAAAAGTAATGGTGACAGGAAAACGAAGGATCCATGTATAAACACCGTCATGAACATAGGCCTTCTCAACCTCAGGCGCCGCTTCGATCTGCATGTTGACCGTGAGTTTGCGTGCCTCGATCGCCTCCAAGATACGGGCTTCCCGCATCGCTTTTGTAAAGCTTTCCCATCCCGTAGGTGTGAAATTGACAGAAGAAGACTGTAACCGCTGACGGAAATCGCTGTAACCAAAGCGCATGACCTCTTGGGCCTTGCCTGCTGCCCATGCGATAACGAATCCACGCGAACGGAAGGGCTCATTGAGCGGCACAATGTTGATGATACGGCCATCGGACGTTGTGGCAAAATACACATAACGCGTGTCCATCGACAGAATCATCGAGATAACGGCCGCAATCAGCAAGACAATCGCCATGCCTTGGATCAAGCTGATCCGCATCAAAAGGCGATAGCCGTCCCGATAAAACACATTACGCGACAAAACGGTGGAAATTGCATCTGAAAGTGCCATTGCCGGATCTCCTTTTTTGCAACCCGCTTTTCAGGCTGCAGTTCCTAACTCAATTTCTTCAAGAGCCGCTATCTTCAGAGCCGCTATCTTCATGTCGTAACTTTAAAGGTAAAGTCCGGCGTGCTGCTGCCCGTGGCATACTCCGCCGACCCCTTGCAGGACGGGCAAATGCGATTGAAGGCTCCCAAAGATTGAAACTTGTTTAAACACATAAGGCATACGCGCATTTTAACTTCAGGCCGTGGCCGCATATCCTCATCTTCGACATAATCTGCCGTGGAAACACGAACACGAACGCGCGCTGCTCCCATCATGACAGGTGATTTACGTGAAGACTCCGTACGCTTGTATCCACGTTTGCGGCCCGGCGCCATACGGCGCGGCAACCCCAAACGCGCCGCACGCGTCATAATGGCAGCAACCGAACGGCCAAGAGCAGCGGCGATTTCTTCAGGTGTTTTTTTATCCTGCCACATCGCACGTAAAAGCTCGTCTTGTTCCGACCACGACGCCGTCACAACAACTGGTGCGCGCGGCGCGACATCCTTGTCCGTGTCCGTCACTTGATCCGTAAGAAGTTGCTTTTCGTCTGTCACGCTAATCCTGCCTTACGTTATTCTTTCACGTTTTATCCCCTATCCCGCTGAGGAACAAGAAAAGACAACGCATGAAAGTATTTTCATGGATACAGCATGAACTCTCAAATTTGTGTTAACGGGTCGCGTTCCTGACCCTTTTTACGGTCTCGTCTTTGCCCAAAAGGGCCGCAGCGGCAAAAATGGGTGGAGAAACCCCTCTTCCTGTAAGGGCGGCTCGTAACGGCTGTGCAACGGAGCCAAGCTTGACTCCCTGCTCTTCGGCAAAGCTGCGGAACAGCCCTTCGACCTCTTCTTTGGAGAAAGAGGCAAGAACCTCCATGCGTGAAGCCAGTTGGGCCAAAAGACCTTTCGCCTCAGCACTCAGTATCTTGAGGGCCTTTTCATCAGGCGCTAGGCTCTGGAAATAGAACTGGGCCGCCTCGGCAATCTCGGTTAAAAGCTGAACGCGTGGCTTGATGTCCGGTAAAGCCTGCGTCAACAGGTCAAGATCCGTGTCCGAAAGGACACGACCAATCACCTTTTCAACGAAAGGCTGGGCCAGTCGAGCGAGCACGTCATCCGGCGTCTGGCCGATATAATGTCCATTGAGATGGTTGAGCTTGGCAAAGTCAAAGCGGGCAGGTGAACGCCCGACCCCGTCAAAGTCAAACCATTCGATCGCCTGCTTCATCGGGATGATTTCATCGTCCCCATGGGCCCAGCATAACCTTAACAGATAATTACAGATCGCCTCCGGCAAATACCCGCGATCACGATAGTCCGACACGGCCGGCGCCCCGTGACGCTTGGACAGCTTGGCCCCATCCGGCCCCAATATCATGGGCAAATGCGCAAAACGCGGCAAATCCCAGCCCATCGCCCGATAAATCTGGATCTGGCGGAATGTATTGGTGAAATGATCGTCACCGCGAATGACGTGCGTAATACCCATATCGTGATCGTCAACCACAACGGCCAGCATATAGGTTGGCGAGCCATCGCCCCGCACAAGCACCATATCATCCAACTGGCTGTTTTGAACGGTCACCGTTCCCTTGACCAGATCATCAACAACCGTCTCGCCTTCAAGCGGCGCTTTCAAACGAATGACCGGCTTAACCCCCGCCGGCGCATCACTTGCCGGGCGGTCGCGCCAGCGCCCGTCATAACGCATGGGCAGGCCTTTGGCTTTTTGCTCTTCACGCATCGCCCCGAGCTCTTCAGGCGAGGCATAGCAATAATAGGCCTTGCCCGCTGCAATCATCTGTTCGGCAACCTCGACATGGCGGGCGCGCATCTCGTACTGGGAATAATAGCTTTTTCCGTTATTCTGGGCGGTGTCCTTGTTGTCCCAGTCCATGCCTAGCCACAGCATACCGTCCAAAATCGTTTGCACAGATTCAGGCGTGGAGCGCTCGCGGTCGGTATCTTCGACACGCATATAGAACTTGCCGCCCGTATGGCGCGCATAAAGCCAGTTAAAAAGGGCCGTGCGGGCCCCGCCGATATGAAGAAAACCCGTCGGAGACGGCGCAAAGCGAACAACCACAGACATTGCACATAACCACAAAAAGATGTTTAAGAGACAGAAAACGGCTCAACCTACAGCGATTAAGGCGCTTTGTGAACCCGATCTTTTTCTTTTCCAGCGAACGCACGCGTTGGTTTCTTTGGACACCCGTTGGCCTTTTGTGTGGCGTTTTGGCCTATCACGCGCTTTTGCAGGAGCCCTCCCCTTATTGGCTCCTTGCGAGCCCGCTTCTGGCCCTCATATCCCTTCTTGCAAAACGGACAGAACGATTGTGGATCGCAAGCACGATCTTAACCATCCTGTTAACCTTCACGCTTGGCTTCAACGCGGCACAACTCGAAACCCTGCGGCTCGACACTCGTCTGCTTGATCAAAAGATCGGGCCCGTTTCCATGATCGGAACACTGATGCGCGCCGAACCTTTACCAGACGGGGCCCGCTTGACACTCAAAAACCCATGGATCAAAGGCGTCGAGAAAAAAGATCGCCCATCCCTTGTCCGCATGAAGGTACGCACGCCCTTTCCTGATTTACCCCAAGCTGGCACACGCCTGAACCTCTGGGGGCCTTTATGGCCTCCGGGTGAAGCCGTTATGCCGAACGGTTATGATTTCCGTCGTCATGCCTATTTCACAGGTCTGGGAGCCACGGGTCTGTCCTATGTCCAGCCCGAGATTAAAGAAGCGCGGTATCCGCCACGCTTTTTCTGGGATGGCTTTATGATCCTCCTCGAAAAAGCGCGTCGCAAGTTGATCCTCGATACCTATTCCCTTTTGCAAGGGGCAGAGCGGGATATGACCGCCGCTCTTTTGTCGGGCACACAATCGGCCATCGACAAGGACACCATGAAGGCTATGCGCGCCTCAGGACTTTCACATCTCTTATCAATTTCCGGCGTGCATGTCAGCATGATGGCGCTGCTAGTCTATATCCCCTTGCGCTTTATCTTCGCCCTGCTGCCATGGGTTGCCTTGCGCCTCCCCATCAAGAAAATTGCCGCGTGCGCGGCCATCCTTGCGACAACACTTTACACGCTGCTCGTCGGAGCCGATGCCCCAACTGTTCGTTCGGCTCTGATGATCGGCATTGTCTTTTTCGGCATTATTCTTGACCGACAGGCCCTGAGCTTGCGCGTGGTCGCTTTGGCTGCCATTGCCATTCTCCTTATAGCACCCAGCGAAGCGCTTGGCCCCAGTTTCCAGATGTCCTTCGCGGCGGTCATTGCCATGATCTCCTATTACGAAGGTCGCAAAAAGTCCGAAACCTCTACAGCTTTTTCCAGTATGCCGCTGGCACTAATCGGCAAAACCTATATCTTCCTCAAAGAAATCCTGATCACCTCCTTGATCGCTACAGCCGCCACGACACCGTTTACCCTGTATCATTTCCAGACCTTCAGCTTTTATGGCGTTCTAGCCAACATGATCGCTATTCCGCTGACAAGCTTTTGGGTGATGCCGTGCCTTCTTCTTACCTACATCACAGCGCCGTTTAACCTCGACAGTCTGTTTATCCATGGCGCAGGGTTAGGCGTAAAATTCATCATCGCTGTTGCCCACGCCGTTTCCTCTTGGCCGCTGGTACGCATACCCTTCCCCCCCATGCCGGTATGGGCCCTGTTTTTCATGGTTGGTGGCGGTCTGTGGCTTTGCCTGTGGCAAGGGACAAGGCGCTATATCGGAATCCTGCTTGTTCTGGCGGGTTTGGCTTTTCCTCTGTTTTCAACAGCCCCCTCTGTCATGCTCAGCGCCGAAAAACCGATGTGGGCCGTACAGCTGGATAACAAAACTATGGTCGTCTTTGGCGCACGGCAAGAAAACTTTACAACCGTTCAATGGCAACAGCGCATGATGGATGCCACACCGGAATATTATATCGGCAACAAATGGCCCGATTACGGGACAGAGCTTTCCTGCAGCGGGACTGTTTGCACCTTTAACAAGGGAACAACTTCCATCGCCTTTACCCTGCCCGAACCCAAGCAACGCAAGAAAAAGGGACAAAAAGACGAGCCCGCTCCACCAGCTTCAGAAGTGGCTTGTCCAGCGGCGACTATCGTTATCGCCTATCTTCCCGTAGCCGAATGTCCCTCGTCAACAACAGTCATCACAGCACAAGAGCGGCAACAAAATGGCAGCTACGCCATTACCTTTCACAAAAACAACTTTATCATCGAGCACGCCCGCACGCCCGAGGCCAGACGGCCATGGTCGCTTATGATCGGGCCTGCCGAAAAAGAAAGTGAAGAAGAGACAACGTCACGTTGAAAGGAAAGACCGCGTCGCACCATCAAGAACGAGACAGGTCAAACGTCCCGTTGCGTAGGCCCCCGTATCAATATCGATGCGATTGGGCCTGACCTCTGGCTCCCCCACAATCGTGTGGCCATGCACGACAATCTTGCCGAAATCGTGGGTCGAATAAAGAAACTCGCCGCGAATCCACATCTGCTGATCCGGCTTCTGCTTATCAAGCGGCACATCCGGCCTGACGCCCGCATGCACAAAATAATAATCGCCAAAGGTCGCCGAGAAAATGGTGTTTTCCAAGAAAGCATGGTGATGGGGCGGGACTTTCTGAGCAAGCTCCTTAGCAAACGCTGGCGTTCGTGTTGCGGGATGTCCAACAAAGGCATGAAGGCCGTAGCTTGCCAAGGTCGGCACACCGCCATGCGTCAACCATAAATCGGCAACCTCCAAGCGTCCCTTCATAAAGGTCAACATCATATCTTCGTGGTTGCCACGTAGAAAAACAGGATCAAGCCCCGCCGCAAAGCCCTGCGTCAACCGCTCAAGAACAGCACGCGAGTCGATGCCACGATCAACATAATCGCCAAGAAAAATGAGTTTCTTTTTCCGGCCCTCATGACGCATCGCATCCGCCTCAATCTCGGCCAAAAGCCGAGAAAGCAAGTCGATACGGCCATGAATATCCCCGACGGCATACAGCCTTTGCCGCGAGGTCGAGTTGGCGGAAAGCTTCATGACCCCATCATGCCGCGAAGCGAGGCAGGAAACAAGTCCCTGCCTGCTTTGCAATTACTTAGGCAGCCAAAAGACCATAGGCATACCAATGGGGCAGTTCTGTTGAAAGCGTGCTGGTCAAAAGATTATGAACCACCTCGTCTGTCGGCTCCGTGGTTTGAAGAATCTGTGCGGCAAGCCCCGGATTGGTACGAACCAGATTCTGCAACATAGGCTGCAAGATACCGGCAGAATTCGGGATTCCCACCTGATTGATTGCCTGAAGCACAAGAGCCTCTTTGGCCGAAATCGTAATGGCCCCACCAATAATGGGCGAAGCCAAACGAACAGTCGAGCTAGCGACTCCTTCCTTGTTCAGGAATTTGTTGTAGGAACTGGCCCATGACGGACGCTGTATATCCGCTTCGATCCGCCCCTCATAACGGGAGCGCATAGGCTGCGCAATCCCGCAGGCGACAAGAACCTGAATGGCGGCAACGACGTCTTGGGGGTTCATTCCCTGTCCAGCTGGATGCTGAAGGAAATCACCAATCCCCATGGGCAGCGTACACATCAAGTCAATCAAACGCATGAACAGCGGGGAAACAAACGAGATGTCCGCTTCTCTGGTTTTAAAGCTTGTCGGAACCTTCTCGCGGGGCATCGTGATGCCAAAGGTGAAATAGCCAAACAATGCCGCAGGGTCTCCTGATTGCTCCACGGGCATCTTGACCCAAAGGTCATAACGCACGCAACGCCCCAACACAAAATCCTTGATTGGTTCATACAACAATTGATCGTTGCATTTCTCCAGTGCCGCATAGGCCGAAGGCGGCGCGGACAGTTGGAGATAGTTCGAAGCAAAATCAGCGCTGCCCGCAAAAGCAAAAGAACGGGGCAACAATCCTTTCATCACCTCAAAGGTTCCCGATACCGTGCTGGTTCCGTCAGCAGGCAAACATGCCGAGAAAAATAAAGAAGGATCTTGCGCCGCGATGGCTTTTTCCAAAGCGGTCTTAGCAATCGGATGCTCTTCAAAATAAAGGGGGCCAAGATCCTTAAGCTCGCCCAAAAACTCCTTGGCCTGCGCATCGGAAAGTTCGGGTGCATATTCCTCGATCAAGAACCGCAAAGCTTCGTCGGAATTGGCATAGGCCTGATAGCCAAAGCAAAAAACGCCGGAAGGGGCCAAATGTTCAGCGGCAACGTCAAAGGCCACTTCTTGGTCGCTTGGCTTATTCTGCGTCGTACAGGCACAAAGATAGGTCAGGTCTTTGGGAAGATCGGATTCCTGCGCAACAAAACGGACATTCGAGGAGAAGCGCTCGCGCGCAAAGGCTTCGAAGCCCTGTCGGCGAACAGAATCCTCGACAACAGCGTAAAAAGCCCCTTGCGGATTACTGGCGGCAAGACAAAGCAAATCGTCGACATCAAAAGAACCTATGACAGCATAGCTAAAATCGTCCAGCGGCTTAAGCGGCAAGACGCCCCTGAGCGCCGCAACATAGCTCAAGCGGACGGGACTCAAATCATGAGCAATATTAATAGAGGTAACCATGGGGTCCTTTCTTCTATATCAGAGGAACTTGAGTATCGACAAATTGATCATATTGGATACGGCGGAATAGGATGCCTCAAGCTGGGCCTGAAGCGTCGTTATTTTAACAGCGACTTCGTTCAGGTCAACGCCCTCAATTTTATCAATTTGGGACGTCAGGCTTTCAATCTTTGTATCAATGTTATCTTCAGTTTTTTTCAATGTGGCATAGGCATTCGTCGAATCCGTATGAACAGCGCGGATATTGTCAAGACCTGTCGTTATAAGGCCCCGCGCCGTCGACATATAGCTTTGATAGTTCGCTTCATCCTGCGTTGCAGCATAGGCAAAACGCAAGCCCATGATGAGCTGCTGGAACCCGTCCTCGTTACTCGTCAGGCCATAAGTCACCTTTTTTGTGGTATCAATAGTTGCCTGCTCATGAACATTGGCCTCTGGAACAAGCGCCGCGGGATCAAGCGCGTCATAATCCGTGTCATAAGAAGGAACCGTATCCCCCGTCGCAAGGTAGGGGGCCGTTTCAGTCGGGGGCACCGACAGCGACAACAGATCGCCCACAGGCGCCTGACTATAACGTGAGCCTGAAAAAATATAACGCTCGCCAACCTTTTGGTTGAGATAATATTCGACCTGATCGAGATACCCTTTAATCTGGCTCGCCAAGCTTGAATTCGAGGAGGGGTTATAAGTGCCCGCCGAAGCGATAGATGTCATGGCTTGCCCTGCAACATCCTCTATACCCGTCATGGCCAAATCATACACATCCATGCGAGGCTTGATGGCCGTTATGGCATCCAAAAAACCTTTTTGCTGATCCATTGTGCTTGTGAAATCGAGCAGCTTTTGCGCATTAGCGGTCGAATAATCCGACATATTGAGCGAATACTTGCCCGTAGTCAGCTGCGAAGACAATTTTGAAAGCAAAAGCTGGCCGGTCGTCAAGTTTTTGGTGCTTGAAAGCATCAAGCCTATCGTGCTGATAGAATCAACCATTACATCCCCTTACAACAAGTTTTCCAGCGTATGAAACATTTCTTTCACGACCGACATTGCATGGGCCGATGCCGCATAGGCATTTTGGAATGTCGTAAGATTGATAAGCTCGTTATCAACATTAACGCCTGTTTCGTTTGTGTATTTTTCCTTCAGGTAATCATGGGCATTTGCCGCCGTGTCAGCCAGCGTTGCGATATTGTTCGCGGCCTGCTGGAAGGACGTTATGCTTGATGTAAAGAGCGACATATAGCTGCTATTCGAGATCGTTAGTCCATCTGCAGAAAACGAACGCGTCGCATCAAGCAAAGCGTCCGTGACCGCTTGGGCCGCCCCGCTCTTGACGCTCGATGTTCCGTTTAGCAACGCCGCATTCACGGCAATGTCCGTGCGATCTGTTCCCGTAAAGAAGCCGGACGCAAGCTGACCCGCACCTGTCGTTGCACTATTATAGGCCGTTGCAAACGTAACCTCTCCTGAAGTCGCTGTCGTTGTTGTGGACAAGAAGGCATCAGCAATGCCGTCAAGTTGGCTTCGGAGCTTTTGAATAACACTGACCCCGGGGGACGTGCTAACCGGCGCGGTTGTCGAGCGGAAATCGACCAAAGCCTGAAGGCTTCCTCCACCCAAAGCCTCGTTGAGCGAAAGCGCTGTATTTGCTGCCGAGGTTACGTCTGTCCCATCATAGACAAACTCCCGATAGGCCCCCCCATCCACAAGCTGATAACCCGTGGCCGAATAGAGCGCAATTTGTCCAAAACCCCTTTGAAGAATGGTCACACCCGTAATTTCAGCAACCCTTAAGACCAACACATCGCGTTGATCCCGCAAATCGCCGCTAGAAAGACCGGAGTTATAGGCTTGGGCAATCTTGACGTTTAAATCCTTAATCTGTTCCAAATAAGAATTAAGGTCCTTAAGCGTGCTATTGACTTCGGCAAAGCACTGACGATCCAAATCCTCAACCTCGCTGGAGATACGCACAATCTCATCAACCAAAACCTGTGCATCCTGCACAACCTGCCGTGTCGTCACGAGGCTTTCCGGCGTCGCGGCCAGATTAGTCCACGAGGAGACAAAGCTGGATAATGCCTGATTAAGTGTCGGATTGTCGCTGTTGCTTGTTCCGAAAATATCCTGAACCTGAGACAGATAATCGTCTTGCGCCGACCTTAGGCCGTTATTCGCTGTGGCTTTTGCCAAGGTGACATACAGCGAATTGTTTTCTGCACGTTCAAAGCCAGTAACATTGGTGCCGCCCCCGATGTTTCCCAACAGGGCCGAGGACGTTACCACACTTTTGGTCGTGTATCCTTCTGTCTGGGCATTCGAAATGTTGCTGGCTGTCAACTCTAACATCGTTGAAGCAGCCCGAATGCCAGACATGGAAACAGTCAAGGCTGATGTAACCGACATTGCTTTACCCTCACTTGATCACGAAATCAGTATTAACGGATAATATTGATCGCTTCCTGCATCATGTTGTTCGTTGTCGTGATCGTTTTTGCGTTCGCCGAATAAACCTGTTGCGCCTGAATAAGACGGGTAAACTCGTCCGCAATATCGACATTCGAACCCTCAAGCGCGTTGCCGATAATCGTACCTGCGCCATTTGTCCCCGGCGCACTATAGCGCGCAGAACCTGAAGCCAACGTCTGCTCAAAGGCGCCACCCGTCACACGCTGCAACTTATCCTGAGCAAAAAACTGGACAACCGGTATCTGAGCAATCGTGCGCGTTCGCCCGTTATCGTAGTTTAAAGCCACATAACCGCTTTCATCGATCGACAAGCTTTGAAACGAACCACGGGGGATACCGTTTTGATCAAATGTGGTTACCGACACGGTGGTGTCAGCGAACTGGGTTACGCCCTTGGAAACATCGTAGGTACCGAAATCAATTGTAATCGGCTGGGTGCCAGAGCCATCAAAGGATAAATTGAAACGAACCTGCGCTTTATTTTCCGGTGCTGTAGAATTATCGATAACCGTCCACTGCGCCGGTACCGCCGTGTCTGCAGCAATCGCATCAATCGTACCAGCGTTGGTTGTGTCGTTAAATGTGAAATCGATATCAACATTATAATCCGAATAGGTCGGTGGCGTTGCGCCATCTGAAACCCCATCAGGAACAACGATGTTCAAGGCCCATTCACTTGTTGCGGTTTTGGTCCATGTGAAGGTCATGTCATGTGCCCCACCAAGAGAGTCATAAACCTGAATGGTCGAAGGCGATGACGCAAAGTTTACCGCCGCACTTGACGGAAGGTTCGCCGCATAGTCTACAGAAGATGTCCCAACTGGGTTATCAAGGAGTTCCGACAAACGGATCGGATCTGAAGCCGAAGTATCGACAACACCGTCAGCATCCACAGCATATCCTGTCAAATAGTACCCGCCGCCATTGACCAGATAGCCGTTTTTGTCGAGATTAAAGTCTCCGGCGCGCGTAAAGAATGTTGTGTTACCAAACGTCGTGAGGCCATCTCCACCAACAACAGCCGGACGCACCGGAAAAAACCCTTGGCCTGAAATAGCCAGCGCCGTGGCACTTGACGACTGAACAAGGTTGCCCTGTTCACTATTCGTATAATACGGCGTTGCACGTACACCGCCCGGATCATTGGCAAACTGGTTTGATTGTGTAACCAGAGATTCGAACCTCGTTTGGATCCCTTTAAACCCCACAGTCTGGGAGTTGGCCAAATTATCGGAAATATTACCAATGGACGCCGACTGTGCCGACAACCCACCAACCGCAACCTGCATAGCAGCATAAAGAGACATGAAACACCTCGCTTTGAACCTTGTTGCGCAAAAGACTCGCTTCCTCACACGCACTCTGACTAGCAGCAAGCGCCATGCCAAAATGCAACCTGTTGATTTCTAATGATGCAGGACTCGACTACTGTGGAAAAAATTACCCATGTTGCAGTTTTTGCCGAACAAACGCGCCACAAGAAAAAGCCCCTTGCATAAGGCGAAGACTTTGGGCATGACAGACCATCTTCTATCATGCGTGGCCGTTTGAATGTCTCTTGCTCCCGCCGTCGCTGCTCCATCGGGGCGCAATCTGTCAGTCGATTTCTGGCGTGGCATCTATTTGTTGATGATTTATATCAATCATATTCCCGGTCAGATCCTTGCCGCCCTGACGCTTAGAAACTGGGGGTTTTCAGATTCAGCCGAGGTTTTCGTTTTTCTTTCCGGGATCAGTTCCTATTTGGCCTTTCAAAAGTTTTTTGTTCATGGCGGCTTTTCTACAGGATGCCTGCGTGTTGCCAAACGCATTTGGCAGCTCTTATGTGCGCATATTTTACTGGTTGTAGGCATGGCCGGCCTTTTGGCATGGACAAACGCCATCTGGAAAGTTGGCCCCATTATCGAGGGGTACAATTTCCTACCCCTTCTGACACAACCCGGCGAAGCCATTCCTCGCCTGCTTACTTTGCGGTATTTGCCCAATCTTGGAGATATCTTGCCGCTTTATGTCGTGTTGATGGCGTTTTTTCCTCTCACTTGGCTCTTGATGCGTCTAACGCCATGGCTCGCGGCGGGCGCTTCTTTGGCCCTTTGGTTTTGTGCCGGATATTTTAACCTGTCGCTGCCCAACTTTCCGATTGACCGGACATGGTTCTTTAATCCGTTGGCTTGGCAGGTTCTTTTTGTCGGCGGCATTCTCTGCGCAGCGCAGCATAAAGCTCTGGTCGCTTTTGCTCGAAAAACACCTGTGTTCTACACAGCCCTTACCATCCTTTTCCTATCCGTTATCACCGTTGCGCCATGGGTCAACATCATCCCCCAATGCACGTTCCGTATCGTTCCCGAAGCTGTCTTGATCCTTGATGACAAAACAAATGTATCCCTCATCAGGCTGCTGCACTTCGCCTGTCTAGCCATTGTCGGCGTGTGGGTTCTTCCGAACCGGACACACCGTTTTTGGGCGCGACGGGATGTCAGCCTGATGATGCTGTGCGGTCGTCATTCTCTGCCCGTTTACATCAGCGGGACAATCCTTTCCCTTCTCGTGTCCACTTTGTTGATCCTGACCGACTATGACCGGATCGTCAGTCTAGCGATGGTACTCCTCGGTTGTGTGCTGCTAATTGCCGTTGCAGGCTGGATGGAGTTTGCGAAGACAAAATTGAAACGCCCTTGACACAAACCAAGAACTAACATAGAACAAAACAAAGACGTTTGTTCTTTTTCTCTATCTAGTCTTGGAAATGCAGGGCCATGCTAACGCGCAAACAAAAAGAACTCCTCTTCCTGATCCGTGACCGCATGGAAAGCGAAGGGATTCCCCCCTCTTTCGACGAAATGAAGGCGGCCCTCGGCCTGCGATCCAAATCCGGTATTCATCGCCTTATCACCGGACTGGAAGAACGGGGCTTTATTCGCCGTTTGCCGCATCGGGCACGCGCCCTTGAAATCATTCGTCTTCCCGATAATCCCGAAAGCGCGGCCACAAGGGTCGTTCAACCGATCAAGGACGCGCTGCAAAACGCCAAAACGGCGCTACAAGATACGCTTTCCCTTCCCGTTTATGGACGCATTGCCGCAGGCACACCCATTGAAGCCATCAGCGATATTCAGGGCCATATGGACGTTCCGCTGGGTCTTATCGCCAACGCACGGGGGAAAAGTGCGGGTGATCATTATCTGCTGGAGATTTCGGGCGACTCCATGATCGAGGCAGGAATTATGAACGGCGATCAGGTCATCATTCGCCGTGCAGAGACAGCCGATAACGGGGCTATTATTGTTGCCTTGATCGATGGGCACGAAGCGACGCTCAAATATCTTCAACGCGATAAGGGCTCTGTTACACTTGTTCCCGCCAATACCCGCTATGAGCCCCGCACCCTGCCCGCCGACCGCGTTCAGGTTCAGGGCAAGCTCGTCGGCCTTATGCGCAAATATTGAGTCATGCCGCCGGAATTAACCTTAATTATCAACATAGCCCTAAAAGCCTAATAAGCGGCCGCTGGTAAGCTTATTTTTCTAGGCTAGGGGGTGTGCGGAAAAGTCCGCAAGGCGCCTCACGCGTCTTCTGTGTCGTTTCTAGAGACCTTTGGGGGAAGTTTTTCGCCCCCCCTCCCTTCGTACGGTTATCCCACTTCAGCCCTGATCGGCCGCGCCAAGAGGCCAGCGATCACCGTCTGAACATCTGCGCCCTTGTTCAAAATGGCGTCTGTCGCTTGAACAATCGGCATATCAATCCCGAGCCGTTTGGCCAGAGCGGCGGCAGCAGCAGACGTCGGCACACCCTCGGCCACCGATTTTCGCTCGGCCAAGATATCGGCAAGCTTGCGCCCCTGCCCCAAGGCATAACCTAAGGACATGTTACGCGACTGGGTGCTGGAGCAGGTCAAAACCAAATCGCCAAGACCCGACAGACCCATCATGGTTTCGGCGCGTCCGCCCAGTGCACTCCCAACACGCATCATCTCAGCAAGGCCACGCGTAATCAACGCAGCACGCGCATTCTCGCCCATCTGGCAGCCTGTGGCGATACCTGTCGCAACAGCCAGAACATTTTTGATCGCACCGCCGATTTGCGCCCCGATCACATCCGTTGCTGAATAGGGCCGGAAATTGCGGCTGCTGATCGCATGACACAAAAACGTCGCCAAATCCTCATCCCGACAGGCCAACGTCACTGCCGTGGGCAGGTCGCTGGCGACCTCGATTGCAAAGCTGGGGCCGGAGAGGACGGCAACCGGATGTCCGGACAGCGTTTCCTCGATAATCTGCGAGGGAAATTTGAGCGTGCCAATCTCGATACCCTTTGAACAGACAAGGATGGGCGTCTGCGCTCCAAGCCCAACCTTGGTGAGCTGCTGGCAAACGCTACGCATATGCTGAACTGGCACGACCAAAAGAAGCACATCGCAAGAGGAAAGCGCGGCAAGGTCATTCGTCGCCTTGAGTTCCTCATCAAGCGGGATTTGCGGAAGATAAACGCGGTTGAGATGCGTTGAACGGATCGCCTCGACGACCTCCGCTTCGCGTGCCCAAAGCGTGACATCACGCCCCGCACAACGCAAGGTTTGCGCCAAGGCCGTCCCCCACGCGCCTGCCCCTATTACACCAAAATGCTGAAAAGAATTCATCATCCTATGCCCCTGTTTCCTTGCTTAACTCAGCCAAAGGCCAGCGCGGTCTTGCCCGAAAGGACAGATCATCCGTCAAGCCCAAGGCCAAACGCTCAGCACCTGCCCACGCGATCATTACACCATTATCCGTGCACAACGATACAGGCGGGGCAAGAAAAGACAACCCCTGTGAAGCTGCCGTTTGCGTCAACCTTTCACGAATAGCCGTGTTGGCCGCAACGCCGCCGCCAACCACCAGCGCCGTCACAGGCGCCTCGATCATCGCGAAAGCCTGCCGAGCCCGATCCTCTAAAATATCCGCGATTGTATGTTGAAGGCTGGCCGCCATGTCCGCAACAAAGCTTTCCGAAAGGGGATGTGCCTGCTGCTCGACCTTTTGGCGGACGGCCGTTTTCAGGCCTGAAAAAGAAAAGTCACAACCCGCGCGCCCACATAAAGGTCGCGGCAAGTCATGGCTATGCGCCCGACCTTTCTGTGCCGCTTTTTCAAGCAAGGGTCCGCCGGGATAGCCAAGCCCCAAGAGCTTGGCGCTTTTGTCAAAACACTCGCCGACGGCGTCATCCAGCGTGGTTCCGAGTTGCTGATATTGCCCTACACCATTGACCAGAAGGATCTGGCAATGACCGCCGGACATCAGCATCAGCAGATAAGGAAAGGCGACATCATGCATCAGGCGAACCGTCAACGCATGCGCTTCCAGATGATTGACCGCGATAAAAGGTTTGCCACTAACCGCCGCCAGCGCCTTGCCGGTCATCGCGCCAACCATCACACCACCAATCAGACCCGGCCCACAGGTTGCGGCAATCCCGTCGATTTGATCGAACGAAAGGCCCGCTTGGACCAACGCGTTTTCGACCAACATATCCATCTTGTCTAAATGCGCCCGTGCCGCAATTTCTGGCACGACGCCGCCATAAGGCCTATGCTCCTCAAACTGCGTAGCGACACATTGCGCAAGAATCCGCGAACCCGCAGGCCGCGCGCGGTCCACAACCCCGACAGCCGTTTCATCACAACTTGTCTCTAGCCCTAAAACAATCACAACAAACCTGCTCTTCTCAAAAACAACCGCTCCCCTCTATTTTTGATACGATGCGTGGATGCCCGCTTTCGCGGGCATGACACATCCTTTTACACATGGCCCCTTACGCCCTTAATTTGCCCATCAAACCGCGAACCGTTTCCTGAATATCGGCGGGGAGCAGAACCGTCTTGGCATTCTGGGACTCGGCCAGATGGCCCATCGCCTTGATATATTTTTCGCCAAGAAGGTATGCCAAAGAGGTGTCCGCACCAGCCGCAGCCTGCATAACCTTGTGGATCGCTTGGGCAGATGCATCGGCCAAAACGATTTGAGCCTCGCCATCACGCTTTGACGCTTCAAGACGAGCATCGGCCTGCAAGATCGCCGCTTGCTTTTCACCTTCCGCCTTTGTGACCGTCGCTTTTCTTTCACGTTCGGCAGACGCTTGCAGTTCCATCGCGCGCTGCATCGTCGGCGAAGGCTTGATGTCCTGAATTTCAACGGAACGGATCGTCAGACCCCAATCCATCACTTCGTCCGCAATGCTTTCACGCAAACGAGCCTTGATCTGCTCACGCGAGGAAAGGGCTTCGTCCAGCTCCATCTCGCCAATGATCGAACGCAAAGTTGTCATGATCAGGTAGCGAATAGCTTCGGCAAAATCGACAACGCCATAAACGGCTTTAACGGGATCAGTGACTTTGACAAACGCAATCGCGTTGGCAAGGATCACGGCATTGTCCTTGGTAATCACTTCTTGCTCCTGCACATCCAGCAAAACATCCTTTGTGACAATGCGCTGTGAGACATTGTCGATATAAGGAATCATAAAGTTGAGGCCGGGCATAAAGGTTTCGTGATATTTGCCCAACCGCTCGATCACCCATTCCTCGCCTTGCGGCACAATACGGATGCCTTTTGACAATGTCACAAACACGAAAAGCAAAAAGGCTATGACGACAATTAACGATGCACTCATGGCTTAATCCTCCAGTTTTTGAACAAGAATGGTTTTTCCTTCGACACGCACAACAGATACCGTCGCCCCCGCATGAATAGGCACGAGGCTTTCGCAGGGAAGGCTGGTCGTAAAAGCAAGCACAGACGCACCGCCTCCGGCCATGCGCTCAAACCGCACAAGGCCCGACTGACCGGGAACAAGGTTTTCGACAGCAACGCCTATTTCCCCTTCGGTTGCCGTTTGCATTTTCTTTTTATAATGCCACGCCACAAGGGTCCCAATCACACCCAAGACGAGCAAGAGCGGTAAGATCACAAACAGAGACAGAGCAAAAACACCCACCAAAACAAACCACGCCAGAGCCAGTCCCAACGCAAGGGGCACGATTGCGCGCAGCATTTGTATAAAATCTTTCAACAGCCCTATACCTTTTTCACGACGACCTTGTTGCCTTCAACAGATTCAACACGCACACGCATGCCAACGGAGATTTCTTCCTCTGCCGTGCAGTCCCACAAATCGGAGCCGACCAGCGGCTTTTGAAAACGAACACGTCCCGCTTGAAACGGCGCAACCGCCTGAACAATCAAACCGACCTCGCCCACCAAATTGGCCGAGGAACGCCCGACCAGAACTTTATGATAACTGCGGCGAAAGATGCGGAACCATAAAGCCATCATACAGACGGACAAAATCGTCCACAAAAGAAGCTGAACAGTCAAAGAAAGCGTCGGCACCACAAGCAGCGCCAGCATCACAAGAAAACCCGCAAGACCGAACCAGACAAGGACGAAAACCGGCATCGCCAATTCGGCCAAAATAAAGCCGAACCCCACCAATGCCCAATGCCACCATAAAGGCTCAAACATCATATTTTCCATCCCCCGCCCTAACGCGCTGAAAAGTCCCTATTGCGGGGTCTATGGTAAAGATAATCCTAAAAAAAGAAACAAAAAACGGCTGCGCCAAATAGATAAAATGCAAGGAAACCTCAACGCTATCCTAACTTTTTTCCCGTATGATGGGTCTCATATTTAAGACGTTTAGAAGCTAGGATTTTAAAGCGTAGTGGAGGCTTGTTATGACCAAATTAAATCTGGGGCCCTATTCCAGCAACTGGAGTGCCAATTCGGTCTATGTGACTGAACATAAGCACAAGGCCGAGCCTGCGCTTACACAGAAAAACCAAGTCAAAGAAACAGCCAAACGAGCTGGTTCTCGCGGTCAAATAACAAGGGCACACAAATGTGATCTAATAAACGGGTAAAAACTTTTTTTCCATCATCAAAGCCGCTGCGGTTTCTCCTTTTTCCGCAGCGGTTTTTTTGTTCTTCTTTTGCCCCCAACGACAAAACCCTCTATCCTCCTTTTATGACACTGATTCGCTGCCTTTTGGGGATAGACCCCGGCCTTCGGCATACCGGCTGGGGTATTATCCAGCAAAAGGACAACCGCCTGTCCTTTATTGCCGCAGGACGTATCAATCCCGCCGCCAATGCAGAAATGGCCGAGCGCCTCGCCCAGCTTTCACGCGAACTCGCCGAGATCATCAAGACCTATCATCCCGATGAAGCCGCGATCGAAGAGACCTTTATGAACAAAAACGCGGCTTCCGCTTTGAAATTGGGGCAAGCGCGTGGAGCCGCCATTTTAACGGCCGCCCAAGCAGGGCTAAGGGTGACAGAATATGCCGCCAACAAAATCAAGCAAAGCGTCACGGGATACGGCCATGCGGATAAGGCGCAAATCACAGCCATGGTCGGCATGTTGCTTCCCGGAACGGGCAAACTCTCCCCCGATGCCGCAGACGCGCTGGCCATCGCCATTTGTCATGCCCACCACATCCCCTGTTTAAGAAAGGTCGCCCCATGATCGGCAAATTGACGGGACGGATCGACAGCATCTCCGGCCAACAAATTATTTTGGACGTGAACGGAGTTGGGTATCTCGTCGCTTGCTCGGCCCAGACCCAGCATATGATCGGGCAGGTCGGTGACACCGCAGTGCTTTGGATCGACACCCATGTGCGTGAAGACGCCATCAACCTGTTCGGGTTTGCGACAACCGTCGAGCGCGACTGGTTCAAACTTCTGACCTCCGTCCAAGGCGTCGGCACCAAATCAGCCCTTTCCATCTTGGGGATATTGACGCCGGAAAGGCTCGCGCAGGCCCTAGCCTCAGGCGATAAGGGGGCTTTAACCGCAGCTGATGGCGTAGGACCGAAATTAGCGGCTCGTTTGGTAACCGAATTGAAGGATAAAGTGGCCAATATCGTCCTTTTACCTTCATCCAAAACACAAACGTCAACAGCCAACCCACTGCCGCAAAACAGTTTGACCGACGACGCCCTTTCCGCGCTGCTTCATCTAGGCTATCGACGCATGGAAGCCTTTGGCGCGATAGCCAATGCCGCGAACAAACTGGGCGAAACAGCCACGCTTGACAATCTCATTAAAACGGCCCTTATCGAGCTGTCCAACATTGAGGGCCGCGCATGACCTTTTCGCCAACGAACCAAGGGACAGACCGGATCGTATCCATCACCGAGCACGCGACGGAAGCCCCCGATGTTGCGCTTAGGCCCACGCATCTTGATGACTTTGTCGGGCAAAAAGCCCTGCGCGAAAATCTGCGAGTCTTCATCCAAGCTGCAAAGGGCCGCGGTCAAGCCCTTGATCACACCTTGTTCTTTGGCCCACCGGGCCTTGGCAAGACCACACTCGCCCAGATCGTCGCGCATGAGCTGGGAGTCGGATTTCGCAGCACCTCTGGCCCCGTCATTGCCCGTGCCGGAGATCTGGCCGCCCTACTGACCAATCTTCAGCCGCATGATGTTCTGTTTATTGATGAAATTCACAGACTTAACGCTGCTGTCGAGGAAATTCTTTACCCCGCTATGGAGGATTTTCAGCTTGATCTGGTCATCGGCGAAGGCCCAGCGGCCCGATCCGTCAAGATTGACCTGCCCCCTTTTACGCTCATCGGCGCGACAACGCGCAGCGGTCTCATCACCCGTCCGTTACGTGAGCGGTTCGGCATTCCCTTGCGCCTGCAGTTCTATACGGTCGAGGAACTGCAAAGCATCATCGAGCGCGGCGCGGGTAAGCTGGGCTTCCCCCTTACCCCCGATGGCGCCAAGGAAATAGCACGACGCGCCCGAGGCACGCCACGCGTCGCGGGGCGCCTCCTTCGTCGCGTGCGGGACTTTGCGACCGTGGCCAAGGCCCCTTCGATTGATGCCAAACTGGCGGATCAAGCTCTCTTGAGGCTTGAGGTCGATAAGCTTGGCTTTGACGCCATGGATCGCCGTTATCTTGCCATGATCGCCGAACATTACGCAGGCGGTCCCGTCGGTGTGGAAACGCTGGCAGCCGCTTTGTCCGAAAGCCGCGATGTGTTGGAAGAAGTCATCGAGCCCTATTTGATCCAGCAAGGCCTCCTTCAACGCACGCCACGCGGGAGAATGCTCACGGAAACAGGCTTCAAGAATCTGGGGATGAAAACCCCTGCAGGCTTTAACGAAACACATCCTAATTTCCTAAACGACGAAACGAATGGGGACTAAGGAAATGAAAACAGTTTTGACCATCGCCGCCGCTGTTGCCATTACCTTACTCCTTCAAAACACCCTTATCCCCACGGAACCCACGCAAAAAACTGAATCAACAGCCTATGAGCGCGTTATCAAGACCAATACGTTGCGCTGTGCTTATGCCCTTTACCCTCCCTTTATCAGCAAAGATCCCAATACGGGTAAGCTAACAGGCATTGCTGTTGATTTGATGGGCGATGTTGAAAAAGCCACCGGAATTCAGATTGTTTGGGAACCAGAAATCGACTTTGGTGCCGTCACAGAAACGCTTCAGACCGGAAAAGCCGATGCTTTTTGTACAGGCATGGCTATGACTCCAGCCCGCGGAAAGGTTTTGGCAGGTTCAATACCTTTTACCTATGGCCCCATCCAAGCCTATGTCCGAGCAGATGACCATCGTTTCGACAACAACCCAAGTGCGATTAACACGCCGGATGTCAAGATAGAGGTTAATAGTGGAGACCTGTCAGAACAAGTTGCCAAAAGGTTTTTCCCTAAAGCCACGCTGGTCTATAAAGGCACAATGGGTGGTGAGGACCAGCTCTTTTTGGACGTTGCCCTAAAAAAAGCCGATATAACCTTGAGCGGCCCAAGCAACCTGTCGCTTTACAACAAAAACAACCAATCAATGACCCTTCGTCAGATTCCTTTTGACCAACCCGTTTACTCAATCCCCGGCGTTATCGCTGTTGATATCAACGAGACCGCCCTTATGAACATGATCAACACGGCCCTTCAAGACTTGATCGACAACGGTGTTGTGGCGGCCATTCTCAAGCACCACACCAGCACAGACTATGGACAGCTTATGTCGCCCCCAAGCCACGGATTTAACCCCCTTCCCGTTCGCGTTTATTATGAGGATACGGATGCGGGAGGTGTCGTTTATTACGCTAATTATTTGAAATACGCCGAGCGGGCGCGCAGTGAATGGGTGCGAGCGGTCACGGGACGTGAAGGCCCCCTTTGGACCGACAAGGACCCAATTTTTGTCGTCCGGCATCTGGAAGTCGACTACAAATCCCCTGCGCGCCTTGACGATTCCCTTATCGTAACAACCAAGCTGGTTTCCATCGGCGGCGCGAGCCTTTTGATGCATCAGGATATCAAGCGCGACAATAATGTTCTGGTTGCCTTAAAAGTGACACTGGTTGCCATTACACATAACGGAAAGGTCTTGCGCTTGCCCCCCGAGTGGCGGCAAAAGCTTGAATCCAAAATTTCTTCCACCTGATTCTCTTTCTTCCGAGGAGCGTAGTCTTATGGATCCCCAAATTGTTGACCAGGTTCGGCTGGCAGGTTCTGTTGCCCCAGTAGATATGTCCATTTTTGGTCTGTTCAGTCATGCCGATATCATCGGCAAGTCCATTATGATCGGCCTTATCATGATCTCGGTTTTCACGTGGGCTCTTATCTTTGACAAAATCAACAAGATCTCGCGTCTCAAGCACCGCGCCGAATTTTTTGAAGAACGCTTTTGGAATGCGGGTTCTTTGGACATGCTTTATGAAAAAATCAAGCGTCCGGGCGATCCGATGCAGGCCGTCTTTGTTGCCGGGATGAAGGAATGGCGAACCGCCAGCGAAAAAGGCCTTCTGGCAACCGCGCAGGGCCGTAGCAGCATTCTCAACCGCATTGACCGCGTATTACAAGTCACGATTGGTCGAGAGATGACTTCGGTCGAAACATGGATGACCTTTCTCGCATCCGTGAGCTCTATCGCGCCATTCATTGGATTGTTCGGCACCGTTTGGGGCATCATGCACAGCTTTATCGGCATCGCCCAAGCGCAAAACACAAGCCTTACTGTGGTGGCGCCTGGTATTGCCGAAGCCTTGCTCGCCACCGCCCTCGGCCTTGTGACCGCCATTCCGGCCACTGCAGCTTATAATAAATTCTCGACCGAGATTGGGCGCTATGGCGCGCGCCTTGAAAACTTCTCCAACGACTTTATGGCGACTCTCTCTCGCAACATGGAAGAACACTAATGGGCGGCGCAACCATGCAATCCGGCGGCAGCAACCGGCGCGGTCGGCGCGGTGGCTATCGCCCCATGGCGGAGATCAACGTTACGCCACTTGTCGACGTTATGCTTGTTCTACTGATCGTGTTTATGGTCACAGCGCCTTTGCTCACGGTGGCTGTGCCGATTGATCTACCCAAAACACAAGCGCAATCTCTCAAGCAAGACAAGGAACCCCTTGTCATTTCAATTGATGCGAAAGGCGGTGTTTACCTGCAGGAAACACAATCCGAACTCGACGCGCTCGTTGACAAGCTACGAGCCATCACGGGATCAAACCCCGAAGCCCGCATCTTTGTTCGCGGCGATCAAGGCGTGCCCTATGGCCGGATTATGGAAGTTATGGGAACGATCAGTGCCGCAGGTTATTCCAAAGTCGCGCTGGTTGCCGAACTCCCTTCCCCCAAAGACGCCGCTAAAAGCAGGAAAGGAAAATAACCAAAGGATCCAGCCGCTTTTCCTTTTCCCTTGACCTTTTCCAGCACAACTATTTTCCGGGCCGTTTGTTCAGACATGAAACAACAACGCGAAGATCTTAAAACACCGCTTACCATCTCGACAGCCCTGCATGTCGGTGGGATGCTGTTTTTGTATTTTGGTCTTCCCTCCTTCTTTAGTCCGCCCCCCGCTTTGCCGTGGACCCCGGTTCCCATCGATATCGTGGATATTGGCGAAATCACCAACACGCGTATCCGTTCGCAAGAAGAACAAAAGTCGGCCCGCACCGCCCCCAAGGAAAAACCGGCTCCTGCCGAACCTGAAAAAAAGCCGGAGCCCCCCAAACCGACACCGCCCGAACCCAAACCGGCCGTTCAGGAAGAGCCTCCGAAACCGGACGAAGTGGCCTTACCCGATAAAAAGAAAAAGCCCGAACCGCCCAAGGAAAAGGAAAAACCAAAGCCAAAGCCCCAACCACAGGTGGACCCATTGGCTAGTGTTTTGAAAAACGTGGCAAAAATGAAGCCCGCTCCTTCTCCTGTCGCTGATGCAAAAGAATCGGACAAAAAACGCGAAGGCGAAAGCGAGACAGCGGAAGTCAGCCAACAAGGCCCCGCGCTTGCCGATCGTCTGAGCATCAGTCAGGAAGACGCTCTGAGACGTCAGATCAGCGGGTGCTGGAACATGCCGATTGGCGCAAGAAATGCCGAGGAACTCATTGTCGAAGTCTTGATCGAAGTGAACGAGGATCGTACAGTTCGATCAGCCGAGGTTGTTGATCAAGTGCGCCTGAATACCGACCCTTATTTCCGCGCCGCTGCAGAATCTGCCCTTCGGGCGCTTCGCAATCCCAAGTGCACGCCGCTTGAGTTACCGCCCGATCAGTATGACAAATGGAAAACTATTCGTTTTAACTTTGACCCAAGGGACATGCTATGAGAACAAAATCTCTCCAAAAAGCTCTTGCACTCCTGACACTGCTCGTCGCCGTCGCTTTGCCGACAGGAGCCAAGGCCGAAATCCGCATCGACATCACGCGCGGCGTGGTTGAACCCATACCAGTCGCTATTCCTGCCTTTTACGGCGCAGGTGGCAACGAGGCCCAGTTTGGCCGCGACATCGCAAAGGTCGTGTCTGCCGACCTTGTGCGCTCCGGCCTTTTCTCCATGGTCGATCCACGCTCCTTTATTCAGGATGGGGACTCACTGCTTGTTGCGCCACGCTTTGCCGATTGGCGCGTTTTGAATGCGCAAGCCCTTGTTGTTGGCCGCATCCAGACACAGGCTGATGGTCGCTTGAAGGTTGAGTTCCGCCTTTGGGACGTCTTTGGCGAAACGCAAATGACAGGCCTTGCCTACTTCACTATTCCCAACAACTGGCGCCGCGTGGCCCATATCATCGCCGATGCAATCTATAAGCGGTTGACCGGTGAAGACGGTTACTTTGATACGCGCATCGTTTACATCGCTGAAAGTGGGCCCGGAACAGCCCGCGTCAAAAGGCTCGCCATCATGGATCAAGACGGAGAGAATCATCGCCTGCTGAGCGATGGTCGTGCGCTCGTTCTGACTCCACGCTTCTCGCCGACATTGCAGGAAATCACCTATATGGCCTATTACCGCAATCGTCCGCGTGTCTATCTGTTCAACATCGACACCGGACGGCAGGAAGTCTTGGGTGACTTTGCCAACATGACTTTTGCGCCGCGCTTTGCACCAGACGGCAACCGAGTCGTCTTCAGCTTGTCAAAGGCAGGAAACTCCGACATCTACACGATGGATCTACGCACACGCCGCACAAAGCAGCTGACCAATCACCCGTCCATCAACACGTCCCCCAGCTTTGCTCCCGATGGCCGGAAGATCACCTTTGAATCCGATCGCGGCGGATCACAGCAAATTTATGTGATGACGAGCGACGGCGGCGATGTCCACCGAATCAGCTTCGGCGATGGCCGGTATGCCACACCTGTCTGGTCACCGCGCGGCGATTTGATAGCCTTCACAAAGCAAAAAGGTGGTCGATTCTATATCGGCGTTATGCGTCCAGACGGTACGGGCGAACGCCTTCTAACTGAGTCGTACCACGTCGAAGGGCCAACATGGGCTCCCAACGGACGCGTCCTGATGTACTTTAAGGATCTTCCAACAGGCAGCGGTGGCCGTGGTCGGCGGGCCCGTCTCTACAGTATTGATCTAACGGGATATAATGAGCGGGAAATTCCGACGCCGATGGATGCGTCCGATCCAGCTTGGTCCCCGTTGATCCCCTGATCCTTTTTGGATCGATTGAATCAATTTAGAGGCATGATTGTGGCGAAACCCGATGGGTTTCGCCACAATTCATTGCAAGAGTGCCGATTCTGTTGCGTGGCAGCCACGCTTGGTCCTGACGAAAGACCTGTACTTAAGAATCAAAAGAGCACGCTTGATTCAGGCGTTATGACTCGTTAATTTGTTCTTCAGGTTTTGCTCAAATCCGGAAGGGATACCTACTCTCCCGGAAAAAAGCGATGCCGCTGACCGGATGCATGTGCAGCCGGATCAGGGAAATGTTAACTTGAAATCGTCTTGGCTAAAGCTGAAGTCCTATGAACGGCTCCAGCCTATTCCGCCAAAGGTTCACAAAGGGGGAAGAAATGTTCAAAAAGTTTATGTGCCTCATGGCGGCGCTGGTCTTGGTCTCTGCTTGCGACACAACCGGTTCTGACGAAGGTGCTGCAGGCGCCAACGGCATGGGTGCTGACGGCTCAGCGATGGGCGCGGCTCGTCCGGGTTCGCAAGAAGATTTGGTTGTCAATGTTGGCGACCGCGTCTTCTACGGCTTTGACAAGTCCGACCTGACCTCTGAAGCTCGTGCGACACTCGACCGCCAGGCTGCTTGGTTGAAGAAGTATCCTTCGGTTGCTGTGACGATCGAAGGCCATTGCGACGAACGCGGCACGCGTGAGTACAACTTGGCTCTCGGCGAACGCCGCGCCACAGCCGCTATGAACTACCTTGTTGCATCAGGCATCGATTCTGCCCGCATCAAGACAGTTAGCTACGGCAAAGAGCGCCCTGCTGTTCTGGGCGGCAACGAAGCTGCTTGGGCTCAAAACCGCCGCGCTGTGACAGTTATCGCTCAGTAAGCGTAAGCTGAAACAAAAAGCTACTCGGCTTCAAGTCGGATAGCTTAAAAAAAAAGGAAACCGCGAACAGCTTGTTTGCGGTTTCTTTTTTTGCCCGAAAGCACCGCACTCGCCAAAAAAGAAAGCCGCCCCCAACTGCTGTCAAGAGCGGCTTAGTTCACCAAGGAAAGATGACGTTAAACTAGTGTCTAGAAGTCAAAACCTCGCGTGTGTGGCCCGATATAACAACCTCCTCGTTGGTTGGGACAACCCAAACCTCGATCGAGCTTTGCGGCGTCGAAATACGCACCTCACCCTGAGGCAAGTTGGCATTCAGCTTCTGGTCATATCGAATCCCCAGCCACGACAGAGATTCCAATATCTGTGACCGGATGGGCGCGGCATTCTCGCCAATGCCGCCTGTAAAGACTAAGGCATCTATGCCGCCAAGAAGGCTAATCAACCCGCCGCCTTCCCGCGTCGCACGCAGGCAGAACAGATCGATGGCTTCACGCGCATTCGGGCTGTCGCTCTTCAAAAGGACGCTCATATCATTGCTGACCCCCGAAACGCCACGCAATCCCGAGTCATGATAGAGCATGCGCTCGATGGCGGGTTCGTCAAGCTTTGCTTCACGCAAGAAATACAGGACAACCCCGGCATCCAGAACGCCAGGCCGCGTCCCCATGATCAACCCATCAAGAACCGAAAAGCCCATGGTCGTGGCAAAGCTTTTACCGCCATCCATCGCACACATACTGGCCCCGTTGCCCATATGGGCAACAAGCGTCTTACCCTCATAGGCCTTCGGCGCAACCTCTTTCAAGCGGCGGGAAATATACTCGTAGGACAAGCCATGAAATCCATAACGACGCACACCCTTGTCATGCCAAATCCGGGGGATGGCAAAGCGCGTGTGAATAGACGGGACCGTCGTATGGTACGACGTGTCAAAGCACGCAACCTGCAACACGCTTGGCCGAATTTTCTGAAGAAACTCAATAATATCCAGATTAAACGGTTGGTGCAGCGGCGCAAGCGGAATAAGCGTTTTAAGATAGGCCAGAATATAGGGCCGCACGATCGTCGGCTTGGCCATATCGCCACCATGAACGACACGATGCCCGACACCGACAAGCTTGATGTCAGGCATAATCTCGTCAAGCCAATCTAAAAGAATTCGCGCACCCTCCGATGGGCTCTTGCAATTTTCATTGGAAACATCTGGGAGCTTCTTACCATCAAAGCCGGGGCCCTTAGCCGCAAAAACAGCCTTTGTCCCGATACCGGTGATCGAGCCGCGCCCAAGGCACTCTTCCTGCGCCCCGACAAAAAGCGCAAATTTCAAGCTCGACGAGCCGGCATTCATGACAAGGACGGCAGCGTTTTTCGTATCCATAATTACTCTCCCAATCGGCTTTTCTGTTCGATATTCGCAAGAACAGCTAAAGCCGCTGAGGCAAGGCGTGAACGCGCCGCGTCCGCACGGCTGGTGAGCATAATGGGAACCTTGGCGCCCAAAACAATGCCGGCGGCCTCAGCTGCCCCGAGATAGGCAAGTTGCTTCGCCAGCATATTGCCCGCTTCTATATTGGGAACGATGAGAATATCGGCCTGTCCGGCAACAGCCGAGTGAATACCCTTTACACGCGCCGCTTCGGTGCTGATGGCATTATCGAAAGCCAAAGGGCCATCAAGCGTTGCGCCAACAATCTGGCCACGATCCGCCATCTTGCACAACGCCGCCGCATCCAATGTCGCCGGCATGTTAAGGTTGACCGTCTCCGCCGCCGCAAGAATGGCAACCTTGGGATCAAAAATACCGATCGCATGGGCCATATAGATGGCGTTTTGCGTGATAAACTTCTTGCACTCCAAATCCGGCGCAATATTCAGGGCCGCATCCGAGATCAGCAACGGGAATTTGTAGGTCGGTACATCCATCACAAAGACATGGCTCATACGGCTTTCCGTGCGCAAGCCATATTCGCGATGAACAGCAGCCCCCATGATTTCGTCGGTGTGGAGGCTTCCCTTCATCAAAGCGCCGACCTTGCCATTACGGGCCATGGCCACGGATTCAATGGCGGCAGCATGGCTGTGCTCCACATTGACAATCTCATACCCATCCAAAGGAATGCCTGCCGCTTCAGCCGCCGCACGAATCTTCGCCTCAGGCCCGACAAGAACAGGCTCAATCAAGCCCGCTTGCCGCGCTTCATGCGCACCGCCCAAAGAGTTGGCATCACAAGGATGAACAACGGCCGTCCGCAGGGGCTGGAAGGATTTTGCCTTCTCGATCATCATACTCATGCGATCATGATGTAGAATGTTCACTTCCGGCAACTCTGTGCAGGTGTAACGAATCTTTTCCGTCGGCGCCAAAACCGTTGCGATGCCGATGATCACTTCCTGACCCTTTTGGTTCGTACCTATACAGTTAAAGGTCAGCGTTTTCTTTTCTGGATCTTTCGCCGTGATGGTCAGGGTCACCTCGACGGTATCGTCAGGTCGCACGGGCTTAAGAAACTTGATTCCTTGCTCCAGATAAATTGTGCCTGGCCCAGGCAGCTTGGTGCCAAGAACAGCCGAGAAGATCGCACCGCTCAGCATGCCGTGGGCAATAATGCCATGAAAACGGCTTTTATCCGCATATTCATCATCCAAATGCGCTGGATTGACGTCTCCCGACACGACAGCAAACAGTTCAATGTCCCTGCGGGTCAATTTGCGGGTGATCTTTGCAGAATCGCCAACATTCACTTCGTCAAACGTCTTGTTTTCCAGAAAAGATTCGCTCATAGGCATATCCTATCAGTTTGATATTTAATAAAAATTCACGCTTTTTTCGAGCAGAAGACCGAAAAAGGCGCAAGAGAAGGCATCCTCTTTTACCATTAACCATACCGAGTTGTCAGCCTCTTCTTGCAAAGGGTGTTCTTTTTGCCGGAAGACGCAACAATCAAACCGCAGAACGACCGGAAAAGGAAGCAATCATCCTTTGGTATAACGCAATGATGCGCTCGGTAACCGCTTTACGTGTGTATGTACGGGAATATGTATCAAACCCGTTGACAATGATGCGGCGGCGCAAAGGCTCATCCTCTATCACGCGACGAAGGGCCGAAGTGAGAGCATCCACATCATCAATAGGGACAAGCAGCCCATTTTCTCCATCAAGGACATGCGCCGCAGGTCCCGCGCTCATAGCCGCAACAAAGGGGGTGCCAGCTGCCCACGCCTCCAGAATAACGGTTCCGAAGGGTTCATAACGAGACGGCAAAGCGCATATATCAGCGGAACGCAAAAGCGCCCCCCGATCTGTTCGCCACCCCAAAAACCGCACGCGTTCTGTAAGGCCAAGCTTACGCGTGAGTTTTTCAAGCTCTTGCCGAAGAGGCCCCTCACCCGCAAGCCAAACATAGAGCCCTTCAATTTGTGCGGCTGCTTTCAAAAGCGTGTCGAGCCCCTTTTTGGGATGAAGACGGGAAAGGGCGAGAACAACAGGTGCGCCATGCGGCGTGTCCAGTGTGGTGCGATCAACAGGAGCTTCGTCCCGCACATCCGGAAAAGTCGGGACATAGTGCGAATGTTCGGCGGGGACGCCTTTCTGCCGCATATGATCGACAATCCCCTGCGTCACGCCAACGAACTGGGTGCATCGCTTAAAGTTTGCAGGATCGTAATAGCCACCAAACCAGCCAATGACGGGCCCATCTTTCCAAGATGGGATAAGCGAAGCCGCCCGACGCATCCAGCAATGAATAAGGTCAGGTTTCTCCGTTGCAATCAGCTGCGCCAGACGCCAACGTCGAATAAAGCGAAAGCGTGAACGCAGAACGTCCGTGTTCACACGCAATCCCGCAGCGATCAGCTCGACTGTGCGGGGGGCATCAGGCGCCACGACAACGCATTGATCCACACCAGCGGCATGCAGACTCAACATCACATCAACGGAATAGGTTTCCGCCCCGCCCTGTCCTCGTCCAGCCATGATCTGAAGAATGCGCATCGCTTTCCTTTCCGCTAAGGCGTACGCCGCTTTTGAAGCCGTTCATTCCTGTATCATAGGCGGCTGTAAATGGGCAAGGTCGTTTGATAGACCCATGTAAAAAGGGGAGCAAAGCCCCCCTTTTTAACAATTCTCGAAAGAGACAATTTATTCTTTTCGCTGCGTATCGGTATCACCCAACCCAGCATTAAACTTTTCCGCCATGCTTTCGATATATCCCGACAGATCCTCTGGCAACTTTAACTTCGTGACGTCTTCGCTTTCTGTCTCGGTCTCCATTTGAGGCACAACGCCCATGTCGATGTCCTGAGGCATATAGCCATGTTGTCCAACTGTTGCGGGCATCATTTTTTCATCAGCTTGTTCGCTGACCGGCGTTTCCTGAATAATGTTCGCCTGTTTTGTCGCGGTCGGCGGCGCATTCCCGCCCCAAGAAAGGCCAACATTGACCGTTTTGGTTGCTGGCGTCGTTTTATCAGTTACTGGTGATGATGCAGCTTGTGGCGACGGCGCTTCCGCAGATGGCGCAACGCCATCCCCTTGCCCACCAAACAGGCTACGCGATTCCGTGACCACTTCATGCAAGCCCCCAACAGCACGCGCCGCTGCTTCAGGCGAAAGCTTGCCCTGCTCCGACGCCTCGCCAAGCACATCTGCCAGACGGAAAATCTCCGGCGGTGTCTTGGGAGAAGGAGCAACATCCGCCGCCTTCCATTCATCCGAATTCAGCCGAGCGGCGACTTCGTTAATGATACGTTCCCTGTTCTTTAGCGGGTCCGTGGTGTTCTGGACCGGCAAAAGCTTATGCACACGCAAAGCCTTGACCGGCTCGGCGCGCGCATAGAACATACGGGCCTTACACAAATAATCGGCAAAGAACATGTGGACTTCACCTTCACGCTGGCCACGCAAATGGTCATAAACAGCGCGTTTACGAGGGACGAGACCCGTTGTTCCCATGTTGTCATAGAAGGGCTTGCTCATAAACAGGCCGGAGAGCGTATCAACCTTTGCGCTCATCCCTCCCGAATCCATAACGAAGTTATCACCGGCATGTTCTTCAAAGAACTTCTTCGTGTCACCGGGATCTTCGAGCTTGCCAAATATCTTGAGGTTACAGTTGGCCAAAATGGATTGCGCTTCTTGCTTGACGCGCTTTTCCATGGACGGCAAATCCTGTGCCGCAAAGATCAGCGAGAAGCCAAGCGAACGAGCCTGCGCCGCCATAACAGCCATACCCTGCGCCGTATAGTAACCGACCTCGTCGAAAACAGTCATAAAGGAGGAAGAAGAACGCGTTTGCTTGCTGCCGATTGCAGCCTCCCAGCCGCCTTCAACCGTATTCCCCAGCGTAGCGCCCATCATGCCCTTTAAACAGGCCACAACGATTTTACCAAGGTTCGCCGCCTCGTCGCCCGATTTTTCCAAAGACGGAATCAACCCGATAAGAATGCGGCGGTTAAGCACCGTATCCAAGACATCGACATCCGCAAGCTGCGCACGGAAGATATAGCCATAATCATCCGCCAAAGATTGCAGAGAACGCGTAAACTGCATCGACAGATAACCGTGCTGTTGTCGCGCGACCTGAAGATCATACATCGGTTGATCCGGCGAAGGCGGACGCTCGTTACCTTCATCATCAAAGGCAGCATCCATATACCCCGGCAAAGTCGTCAAATACCCCTGCAAGGCACGAATAATGCGCTCGGGCAAATTAGGATCACGTGACAAACGAATAATGGCCGGCAACTCGATGTAATCACGCAACGTGCTAACGTCAAAAAGCAATTCGCCACGATCACGCTTCCATGTCAAAGCAGGCATCAAGGCCCCCATCAGCGCCACAGCTCGCTCTTTCCACATCGCGTTATCGCCACCTGCATCCGGCATAAGGCTGACAACCATGTTGGTCAAATAAGAGGCTGACCCGTTCGAGAACGGGTTCATCGTATTGGAGACCGCGCCATCATCGGAGTTCGCGGTCATATAATTTAAGATAAGCAAATCGTCATCACGGCCAAAGCGCCGCGCGAGGGCAAAAAGCGATGCCCACAAATCAGTATCGGCCTTGCCGTCAATGTAGACAAAGCCTGATCCCCATGTCAGCGCATTGGCAACAATCGATTTGAGCCCTTCGGTCTTACCGGAACCAGTCGTGCCGATAAACAGCATATGCGTACGCGCATCGGTGTTGGTCAACCACAACTCGCCCTGATGATAAGGATCTTCAGGATCATCAAGATTGCCCAGATACAAGATGCCTTCGGACTTTCCCGCTCCCTTTTTGCCCGGTGTCGGATTATGCAAATCCGGCAGCGGAGCGGCATATTTCGGCATCTTGAGTGGTAATTCGATATTTGCCCTTAAAACCCAGCGCGCATAGATAAACAAAAAGAAGGCAAAGAAGTCCGCCAGCCCCAAAAACTGAGGCATAAAAACCATCGCACCGGCCATGACAAGCGCGATCATGGCCAATGGCTGAGTCTGGTTCCAGTAATCACGGAACCGCACCGAAGCCGGCCTGACATCGCGAATAAAATCGCGATAATTGACGGTATGTTTCTTTAAAAGGACCATGTCTTCTTCTCCTTAACTCCGCTGCCCGCGTCGCCTCTCTTAAGGCGCTGATGGCAAAACGGAGTCCGCATCCAGCGGAACACCAAATTTCTTGCTTTGATCTTCCTCTGCCGCCGGGGCGCTTTGCGGCTCCCCTCCACCAAACTGAAAGCCCTGCACGGCCGGCGTTGCCGGAGCCGCTGCGTTTTCCGGCGCGAGCTCCATCGCATCGCGGGCCTTTGGCCCAAAAAAGAGGGACAAAATAAAAAAGATCAACACAAGATAAAAGATCATATTGGCTACACGGCGGAAGGACATTCCCTCCCCCTTGTCGATGACTTTTTGAATCCTTTGATAGGCGTCCTCTGCATCAATCCGGTTGCTGAACTTGGCAACAACCGTAAAATCCTTTCCCGGCTCCCCATAGCCAAAACACCAGAGACCATCTTTTTCCTGAAGCAAGATCGCTGTATTAGACGCTTTCTCTAAATCCATTTGCCAAACCATCGGGGGGGTGCTGGCGTAAAAATGAACGAGAAGGCACGGCGTTTTGTTACGCCACACAACAGAGGCCTTTGCTGCGGACTCATTCTTCAAAACAAACTTCATTTCGACACCCTAAGTATTATTGGTTTCAGACGGCTTCTTTCTGCTGTACGTTCTCGGACGGGGGTATTTGAACCGCGTTTTCACCCATATATTTGTTGATAGATATAATGGCCGTTTCAAGACGGGGCACCATCAGAGGCTTGCCGGCCAAATCCTCGGCCATAAAATGCGCCAGCGCACCGGCCCCTTCTGTATGAAAAGAGCGGCGTCCCAAATTGTTAGCGGCATACCACAAATCACGATCCACCCCACGCAGCCACAGGAAGCTTGCCGAAGCCAAAACACCCCCCATAAAGCGCGCCCATTTCAAAACGCCCAACATCGCCGTCGTACGGTAAGCATGTTTCGAAGCTACCTCTAAAGCCTTTCCTCCGATTTCTGGGTCCTTCAAAATTTTCTTGACCTCGGCGGCAATGGGCGGCGTCATACGAAACCCTCCCTTTGGACTCCAACAAGTTGCAATTCGCCCCAAAAACTCATCGCTTTCATCCCGCTTCTGCGCGCCTTTAAGCGCAAACGCGGCAAAAAGAGCCCGCATATAAGGCGGCAAATCGTCGATCCCAGTCCAGCGCGGCCCAAGCTGCTTGAGGAAAGCCGCATGAACGGCTTCTTTTTGGGGCACGTTTTTATTGACGGGAATGACGTGCATGGCAAGCCATTCTTCAGGAGACAGAGCCTCCGCAAAGGTCGGCAATTTAGCCGGAACAAGCTGTCCCGGAACACGAGAGCTTGCCTTGGCCGGGTTAAATTTGACGATAGGCGCAATGATAGGCCAAACCAATCCCTGAATCTTGATAAAGCCCTCCAGATCATATTTGACGCGAAACCCATTGCGCTTGGACTTGTACAAAGCGAAATACGCCACGCCACAGCAAGCAATCACCAAGGGCCAGCGCACAAACGAGCCAAGCAAGCGCCCAATTTCTCCCAAACTCTTGGGCGTCACCGTATAATAATTCATGGCGTCAATGACGGGCATGCTTGCAACACGACTAGCCCCAAAACAACCGCGCGTGGCCATAATAACGTCATCCGAGGGAACTTCACTCGTCACAGAGGCATTTTTAAGCCACGAGACGCAATATTGGACGTGATCACTGAACAATGCCAGAGGAGCCAACTCAACAAGCCTGATATATTGGATAGCGGTCAATATCTCTATGCGAAAGAAATACCAAACGGCATAACCCAATAGGCCAAATACCCCCAAAACCAAAAGAAAAGTTGTTGTTGGATCTTCGTTGCTCCCAGCCATTTTCTTAAGCCCCAATCACGTTCAATCTCGCGCCCCCGGCATGCAAGAACACTTTATGCCTATTCATACTCATAACGAAACACTATCACACCTCAAAAAAGGGCGGTAGCGCTCATATCTGTGACAAAGAGGGTAACTTGCCTGAAGCAATTACTTGCTACAACCCCTTTTGGCCCCTATTAACCATACTAATCCTCGACAAGACGTGCTTCGCGGGCCGTTTTGATCAGCTCTTCCGCCATTTCGCTAATAACAATACTCGTCCCGGCCCGCTCAACATCGCCGACATCCATGCGCTGGACTATACGACGGCGAATTTCCTGTCGAGCCGAACCGTTCGGGAAGATGCGCGCCAAAACCTGACGTGCCATTGGCGCCCCCAAGGCATCGTAAAGACGCGTGCGAAGATCAACGTCTTCACGCGACGTAGACAAAGCCCACAGCTCAATCGGGCCCAATGTGTTGATTAGGTGATGTTCGTAACGTCCTTCGTTCGTGCTAAGCAGCATAAGAACCGGCGCACCGTTGGCACGTGGACCCGTCAGCTTGTAGCGCATAACCAATCGTGCCGTATCGGATAGGCCGAAACGTTCGGCCGTTGCCTCAATTGCCCGCTCGGACACCGCCGTACCGCAAATCCACACGCCTGTTGCCATATCAACCATGTCGTCGCTGAAATCATCAAGAAGCTGGGAAGCCAAAACAATCTGCACACCCCATTTGCGGCCTTCGCGCACGTCACGAATGACCTGAGCCCGCACAGCTTTTGTTTTGCTCGTGCGATGGAATTCGTCAAAGCACAGACGTTTGGGACATTCACGGATGTCACGCAAACGCGACTCGTGATACGAGCGGAATTTTTCCGGGATAAGCCGCAACGACTCCTGACCCAACCACCACGAACGGATCAGAACATGCCGTGCCAACATATACATGACCGAGGTCTGTCGATCTGCGGTGTCATCACCTTGCGGGGCAACATCTTGCAAGTCAACGGCCGCAACTCGGGTTGTCCCGATATCAAAGCGCGTTATCGACGCCAAAATCGGGAATTCACGAACAGCGGAGGCAATCATACGATCAAACGCATGAATAACCGACTCCGCCGATCCACCGATCGAGGTTTCTTCAAGCAAAGCCCGAATTTGCGGACGACGGGCGGCCGTCACAGCATCAACAAGCGTCGGCACAGCATGGCGTTGCGCCAAGGTACATTCGTGATAAGCTCCGACGTCATAAAGCGCGTCAACAACATCCCACCAATAGGGATCGACGGGCAAATGAATGTTGTGTTTACTCAGCGCCGCATCAACATCGGCCTCAACATTGACAAGATAGGGGCGCGGCTCCGAGTTAGCGCCACTGTCATCGCGCCAGCGATACATCTCGTCGACGCACAAGCCAACCAACTGTGTCATCCCGTCATAAGGCGCAGCTTGCCCGGGAGGCGTGCACAGCAAAGTAAGCAATTCAATCAAATAAGACCGTTCTTCGGGCAAGGGATAACGACATCCGAGCTGCGTATCAAAAGGATTGACCGCGTATTCGGGCGACATTTTGAGTTTAAAATGCATCGCCTCATGGCGTCTTTCGAGCGGAAGCGCGTCACGTATAAGCGAAATCAACCCCGACGACGAAGGCCCAATGTCCAAAATAGCAATGAAAGGCAAGCGCGTATTCCCCGCCGCCAAAATAGTGCCGAGATTCATGGCGTTCATTAAAACCGATTTACCTGAACCGGGCTGGGCGAAGATCAGGTCAAACCAAGTTGTTGTCAGCGAACTTCCTGTCTGATACGGAAAAATACGTCCATCCGGCGTGCGGAACACGATAGGACCTTCTGAAAAGGGCGAAGAGGCACGTTGCCACGGCAAAAGTTTAATCACATCATAGAGCGGCGCAATCGCAGCCGGTGCTGTCGAGGCGCAAGCGATGCCCAAGGCCGAAGACAAACGCGTTTGTAACGGATCTCCCCCAGCCGCCGAAGCCTGACAGTAGCCCCACGATTCCAGCGCTTGAATGAGCGCCGCCATACGTGCTTCGATCAGCTTGATCTCCCGTACTGGCGCATAAGTAGAGATGGAAACACGAAGACGAACAACAGGTTCGCTCTGAGCCAGCTCGGCCAAAGCCTTGAGCGATTCACGGATCTGGCGATTGACTTCGTTCGTAAACGCCAACACGGCTGCAGCAAAGGTTCGGAAACCCGTTCCATAGGCACCGCCGCTTTCGATCAACAGCGAAATCTGAAACGGAACATCGCTATCGATCAGACGATTCAGAAGATTTGTAAAGGGTGACGGATCCGCAGGGCCAAGGGTCATGTCAACCGAAGCCCAATACAGATCGCCAATCCGAACAATAGATGGCGTGATAACTTCGGCATCACCCGTACAAAGCTGGCGCCCGATCGGCGGCCACAAAACGTCAGACAAATCCGCCTCGTTTTCTCCTGCACGCGGTAGGAGCGGATCGCCCGGAAGATTGGCGCGCCAGTTTTCATGACCCGTTGTTGGATAAAGACTGGCATGAACAGATGCGAGTGCACTATGTACATCGCAAACCGTCGCCCGAACGGCCACATCGTCAAGCGCCGCCATAATGGAGGTCACGTAACTTTTATGGCGTATACGAAGCGGCTCAAGCGCAGCCAACGGATGCTGCGCATCATTAGCGACCACCCACTTCTGAGAACGGCGCATACGCACCGCTTCGTCCAGTTCAGTTTTGTTGACTGCGGAGGGACGCGTCCAAAGGACAAAAAATATCTCTTCATGCGCAAGATGCTTGGATAAATGGTTTAACCTTTCATCAAGCAAATCATCCAGATCAAGTTCCAACGCCTTGGCTGATACGCGATTGTTTTTCATTGCCATCGAAAGGTCATGCCCAACCATTTTGGAATCGCGCATGAAGTAAACCTGCAACGCATAACCGGGACGATCAAAACGCGCCCCAAGTTTTGTTGTTGCCTGATCGATAATCCACTGATACTCGGCATCACCGATAATCAGCCTCGTTCCATGGACCTGAAGAATCGAAACCATCGACCCATCAGCAGCCACCAAGGTTGTATTGTCATCAGCCGTTTCCAGCTGGATAAACGACTCGATAGGCTGCTTGGCGGCAACGAGGATAGAAGCAAGAAAATTATCCAGAATATTGAGCATCGTTTCCAACTCTCCTGAGCCCACAGCGATCCTGAGCCCTCCCACCCATTCAGGTCGAGACTCCGCTTTGTTTTAATCGTTATATTATGAACATTTGACTAATAAAACAGGCCACTAATCCTTTCATGCCGAGACTGTTGTTTTCCCAACGAAGGGCTTGACGGGATAGGTGAAAAAAACCTATTTCAGAGGGGCGCCTTAGGCATATTTTTTCTATAAGTGAAGGATATCTCTGTTGCTTGCACGCATCGGGACTGTGGCTTTTGAGGGAACCTCTGTTCTTCCCATTGATGTTCAAGTCCAAATATCATCGGGTCTTGTTGCCTTTATGATCGTTGGCCTTCCGGATAAAGCCGTGGCTGAAAGCCGCGAACGTGTGCGCAGTTCCTTGCACGCCCTTGGCCTTGCCCTACCTGCGAAACGAATTACTGTTAATCTGGCGCCCGCCGACGTTGTAAAAGAAGGAAGTCATTTCGATTTGCCAATAGCCCTTGCTGTATTGGGTGCCATGGGGGTTCTACCTAAAGAAGAACTGGCAAGCTATGTCGCACTGGGCGAGCTGGGACTCGATGGCGCCACGGCCAAAGTCGCAGGGGCGCTTCCGGCAGCGATTGCAGCCAATGCCGCACAAAAAAGTCTTATTTGTCCAAAGGATAACGGAAATGAAGCCGTTTGGGCCAGTGAAGATTTGCCGGTTCTGGCCGCTCCCTCGCTTCTTTCGCTCATCAACCACTTCAAGGGGGTTCAAGTTCTCAACCGCCCCGAGCCTCACCTCCAAGTCTTGAATGACAACGCCCCAACTCTGGATTTGCGCGATATCAAAGGGCAAGAAACGGCCAAGCGCGCTTTAGAAGTTGTCGCGGCTGGCGGCCATAATTTACTGATGATCGGCCCCCCCGGATCAGGAAAAAGCATGCTAGCTTCGCGCCTGCCTTCTCTGCTCCCTCCGCTCGAACCGGATGAGGCGCTTGAGGTTTCTATGATCCATTCCCTTGCCGGTCTTCTTGAGGGGGGCCGCCTTTTGCGCCACCGGCCCTATCGTGACCCACACCACTCCGCTACCCTGCCGGCTCTAATCGGTGGCGGCGTTCGCGCCAAACCGGGGGAGATTTCTCTGGCCCATCATGGTGTCCTTTTCCTCGACGAGCTCCCTGAATTCCAGCGCGCGACCCTTGAAGCCTTGCGCCAACCTCTTGAAACAGGGCGGGCCGTCATTTCGCGTGCCAATCATCATGTCTCCTATCCCGCACGTATCCAGCTGATCGCGGCCATGAACCCTTGCCGGTGTGGCTATTTATCGGATCCCGACCGCGCCTGTGGTCGAGCGCCGAAATGCGCGCTTGAGTACCAATCCCGCATTTCCGGCCCTCTTTTTGATCGTATCGATTGTCATGTCGAGGTTCCGGAAGTCAGCCCAACTGATCTTGCCTTGCCGCCAGCAAGAGAAGGCTCCGCCGAAGTTGCCGCCCGCGTGGCCAAGGTACGTCAAATCCAGAGAGAGCGCTATGCCGCGCTTGCAAGGAAGGCTCAAGCCTCCATTCGGACTAACGCCGAAGCCGAAGGCGAAATTCTTGAACAAGTTACACCGCTCAACGAACCGGCGCGACAACTCCTTGTCAAGGCGACGGAACACCTCAAGCTCTCGGCCCGGGGCTATCACCGCGTCTTACGTGTCGCACGCACTCTTGCCGATATGGCAGAGCAAGAACAATTGGAATCCGCCCACATTGCGGAAGCCTTGTCCTATAGACGCCTCAAAATGTAGGCTTTTAGGGGCTTTTCTGGAAACCACCTTTTTGATGAAAGTATTGTCTGACCTTTCATCGCAAGTGAAAAAAATTATAATTGCACGAAACAATGAAAAGGAAGGGTTATTAACCATGAATGTTACGTTATGTAAAAAAAGTTCGTTTGCTAAAGCGTGCGATTTTATTGCGAACCACCCACACACATCTCAAGTTCTGGCCGCAGCCACAATCGGTTTTGGAACAAATAGCCCAGCAGCAGGTGGCCTGACTTTGGCAGTCGGCGGCATGTTCGGCATCATGCATGACGTCGCAACAGGCAAAAACCCCACTCGAAACGTCGTCGCGTCCGCATCGGGCCTGCTGCTCTTTGTCGTAAGCAATGTTATGTCCCCGCGCCCAGTGGGTTAGTTCTCCAAAGAAAAAAAGAACCCAGTATCAGGGGAGCAACCCCCAACAAAAAACCCGCTGACAAACGTCAGCGGGTTTTTATCAATCGACTTGAAGTCGGACTTATTGGACCTTTTCAACCACAACCGAGTCGTATTCGATTTCAACGCGACGATCCGGCTGCAGGCACTTGATCAGCTTCTTCTTCGAAACCTTCTTGCAATCTGTTGCCGGAGCGCTGTCGCCAAACCAACGGATCTCAACGATTTGTGTGTTAACGACGCCCTTGGAAGCAAGGTACTTGCGGACCATATCAGCGCGACGCTTAGAGAGTTTCTCGTTCGCCGCTGCACTGCCGATGCGGTCAGCATATCCCGCAACACGAACAGCCGTAACGGTAGGATTCGCCTGAATCTTCGTGGCAACCTCATCCAAGACCTTCTTGGACTGGGCGGTCAGCTTCGAGCTACCAAAAGCGAAGTAAACCGCCGCACGATCCGTGCTGATCTTGATGGTCGGCTGAACATCGGCCTTTTTGTGGCAGGCTTCTGAATCACTGTCCCAGTTCGTGCGCAGACAATCGCCGCTTTGCGCAAGGACAGGGGTGCCCTCTTTGTCACGCACGACATCAAGAACAGAAGCATGCGTTGTCGAACCCATTGCAAGGGCGAGAACAGCACCAACGAGAACGGTTTTAAGGGAAATCTTCATGATATACTCCACAGGTAAGAGTCCAGGCCGGACCATAAAAAAGTCAAAATGGCTTCAACCACTTTCATTAAAGGCAGTTTACAAGTTCGGTTCAAGCCCAAAAATTACGTTAAAGGGTTATTTTTTAAGGGTGTGGCACATTTAGGTCGCGCTGGAGCCGGCTCCCGCTGTCCATTCCGCAGTCAAAACTGCCTAAAAAACACAAAGGCCCTCGCTTTTATCCTAGATTTCCCTATGATAGGCTATTGATTCGCTATCAGAATTCACTGAAAGACCGCGTGAATGAACCAGACGGCTGCCCTGCCTCACATCACGCCGGAAACCGGCGATGGTTTTACCTTGGATGATCCTTTTTTTGGCCTTTTGGGACAAAAATCAGGACGCGATGATCTGTGGCTGGGAAAAGCTGTGCCCCGCTATACCAGCTATCCCCCCGCAACAGCGTTTCGGGACGGGGTTTCTGCTCAACAGTATCGGGACGTTCTGGCACAAATTGCGCCCGAAGAACCTGTTTCTCTCTATCTTCACATCCCTTATTGCCGAACGATTTGCCTTTATTGCGGATGTCATACCTGCGCGACACAAAAGCATGAAGACGTTTCGAACTATTTGGAACATGTTCACAAAGAACTAGAACAGGTTGCCCTGTCCGCCAAACGACAGCGCCGCGTTTCCCACATTCATTTAGGCGGCGGTTCGCCCAATATTATGACAGAAAAAGACATGGGCCTTCTCTTTGGCGCGCTCGCACGACGTTTTGATATGAGCTCCTGTCAAGAAGTCGCCATCGAGCTTGACGCCCGCCTGATCACAAAAGCACAAGCCCGCACACTTGCCATGATGGGTGTGACGCGCGTGAGCCTTGGCGTTCAGGACTTTAATCCCGAAGTCCAAAGCGCGATCGGCCGCATTCAACCCTATGAAATGGTCAAAGAGGCTTGCGATCTTTTGCGGACATACGGGATCGAAAAAATCAATTTTGATTTAATGTACGGCCTGCCATTCCAATCACCTACATCTCTTGCTCAAACAGCGCGACAAGCTGCAAGATTGCATCCTTCGCGTATCGCTCTGTTTTCCTATGCCCACGTGCCGCAAGTCAAAAAACACCAGCGCGCGCTCGAACAATACATTATGCCGGGACCACATGCCGCATTGGCCATGGAGTCACTGGCGCGCAAAACCCTTGTGGATGCAGGTTATGTCGAGATCGGCATGGATCACTTCGCCCACCCCGATGATACTCTGGCCAAGGCTGCGGCTGACAAACGATTGCGTCGAACCTTCCAAGGATACACGGATGATTGTGCCGGATCACTTCTTGGTATCGGCGCCAGCAGCATCGGCACCAGCAAAGGACACTTTTTCCAAAACGCCCATGGCATTGAAGATTACGTGCAAGCTCTACGCACCGAAGGTTTTGCGACAAAACGCGGGCTTGTCATGACAGGTGAAGACAAATTGCGCGCCGCGATCATTGAATCCCTGATGTGTACAATGTCCGTCAATCTTGAAACTGTTTGCCGTAAACATAACTTTTCTCTGGTCACCCTCAATGCCGAAATTGCGGCACTCGAACCTTTTGAAGCAATGGGCGTGATCCACCTTGATGGATATAAAATTACACTGGCGATTCCACACCGCATGGCCGTGCGCGTCGTTGCTTCCCTCTTTGATAAAAAACAGCGAAACGAACACACCCCCGTTTCGCGTGCAGTATAGTTCTCTCGTGTTTTGTTCTTCTGCCCCCTTAACCCTTTTGAATAGCCCATGTTGAAGCATTTGTTCACCAAAGCCCCCCTCATCGCGATCCTTGGCGCAACCATCGTTTTTACGATTGTTGCCGGTGCCGGACTGGGGCTTGAATGGCCACTCTTGACCGTTGTCGCGCTTGCCGTCTTTGCCGTGGGAGAAAGTTTTGCTCTGTGGTCCTATTGGCGCAAGACAACCCAATCCGAAAGGCATCTTCGCCATATCCGCTTCGTTGCCGATCGCTTGCAGTATATGTTGCGTTGTTTACCCGGCGGATATTGCCTCTTTACCCCGCAGGGCTTGCTTAGGGAAGAACAAGGCGTTTCGGCACGATTGGGAAGCAAAAAGATAACGCACATGGATGATTTGATCGCAGCGGTCAAAGAAGGCAGCGATCTGCTTGCCGCCTTCCGCAAACTGCAACTTTCGGGCGATCCTTTTGCGATGGCCGTTCATGCCACACATGCAGAAGGTCGTGCATTTTGGCTGGTCGGAAACCGCTTTCGCATTGGCAGGGAAGGCCCGCACGCAGATGTTTTGTGGTTTTGTGACTACTCTAAAGAGGCTCTGAAATTTATGCCTCTGTCCGAAGACATGGCCGTCAAAACAGGGGCTCCCGCAGAGCCCGTTACAAAAGAAGTCCACGTCGCCGCGCAAAAGTTGAGCCAACACGAAGAACAGCTTCAAAAAACGGTTCCGGAACCCAAAGAAGACAAGCCCTCCACGGCATCCACAGCAGATCTACAACAAATCGAGCGTTGTTTTGACCTTCTGCCTTTTCCCGTTTGGGCACGCCGTGCGGATTTATCACTGGCTATGTGCAATGAGGCCTATGCCCGCGTTATGGATATCCCGCGCGAAAAGGTCCTGAGCGAACAACATGAACTGATGGGCCCCGCATCCAAGGGCGGAAAGGCTTTGGCCAACGAAGTCTTTACTGCTGGTGCCCCGATCACACGACGCGACCACGCCGTTATCAATGGCCATCGTCGCCTTTTGCAAGTTGTCGAACGCCCCCTGCCCCCTCTCAACCAGATAACGCCAAATACAACAGTAGACGATCCCATCGTCTTGATCGGGTTCGCCATCGATGTAACCGCCGAGGAAGAAAAAGAGAAAGAGCTGCGGCGCCACTTGATTTCGCATCATGAGGTTTTAGAACACCTCGGCGCGGCCATCGGGGTCTTTGGTCCCGATGCCAAGCTAGAGTTTTACAACCGTGCCTATTTGCGCTTATGGGAAGCTCAGGAAAGCTTTCTAGACAGCAAGCCGACCTTTGGCGAGGTATTGGAAGATTTTCGGGCAAGGCGAAAAATCCCTGAGCAGACCGATTTCCAGAAATACAAGAAAGAATACCTTAATCTTTTTACATCCTTGCTTGAGCCACGCGAAGATGTGCTTCACTTGCCGGATTCAACCTGCTTACGGAACCTTATTGCGCCGCATCCGCTCGGCGGCTTGATGTTTGTTTATGAAAACGTCACCGACCAATTGGAGCTGGAAACCAGCTATAACACCTTGATGGCCGTTCAACGCGAAACGATCGACAACCTTTCCGAAGGGATTGCAGTCTTTGGGCCCGACGGACGCCTGCGTCTTTACAATCCGGCCTTGGGGCGCGTGTGGGCCTATCCACCGGAGCTTTTGTCCGCCGATACGCATGTCAACGACCTCATCGAAGCCGCTAGGCCCCTGCTCAACGTGCCAGACGACCAGTGGCCCGAACGCAAGGAAAAGATGGTGAGCTATGCGCTCGACCGTAAACAACGCGCCGGACGCATTGAGCGTGCGGATCATAGCATCATCGAGTATATGATTGTTCCTCTGCCAGACGGTTCCGTGCTCAATAGCTTTTTGGACGTGACGGACTCCATCCGCGTCGAACAAGCCCTGAGAGCAAGCAACGCGGCCCTCGCCACAGCAGATCGCCTCAAATCCGATTTTGTTGCCAACGTTTCCTATCAATTGCGCACACCACTTAACACCATCATGGGCTTTGCCGACATCCTGAGCGAACAATATTTCGGTACGCTCAATGAACGTCAGCTTGAATACACAACAACCATTCGGGGTGAAAGCGAGAAGCTTTCCCATCTCATCAACAATGTGCTTGATCTTGCCATGATCGAGGCGGGCCGCCTAACACTCGAACGGCGCGAGATTAGCGTCGCCGAACTTCTCAACGAATCCAAAGAGCTGATGGCCGAATGGGGACGACAACAGTCGCTTGAAATCCTGATCGACTGCCCCTCGGATATTGGGACCTTCGAAGTTGACGAAGTCCGGATCAAGCAGGTCTTGTTTAACCTTGTCGGCAATGCCATCAAATACACGCCTCCCGGCGGTCACATCGCCATCGTCGCATGGAAGCAGGAACCATGGATCATTCTGAGCGTTCTTGATACCGGCGTCGGCATCCCGCAAGAAGACAAAGATCGCATCTTTGGCAAGTTTGAAAAGGCTAACGCCCACCTTCGACAGGGCGGAGCAGGACTGGGGCTCAGTCTCGTCAAAAGCTTTGTTGAACTTCACGGCGGGCGAGTTGAACTCTTCAGCGACGAAAAGGACGGCACACGTATTAGCTGTTTTCTTCCCATTAAAACACCAGAACCACAGCAGGCCGAACCTGCACAGTTGCGGGCATAAAGGATGGATAGAAGTGAAAGTTTCCCTTTCCTCTCTCAACCAAACCGAAAAACTGGCGCAAAAGATTGCTCCGTTACTTGATGTGGGTGATGTCTTGCTCCTTAAAGGCGAATTGGGCACGGGTAAGTCAACCTTTGCCCGCTATCTTCTTTGGGCAATGGGTCACAAAGGCGACGTTCCAAGCCCGACCTTTACCCTCGTTCAATCTTATGATTTGTCAAAATTACGTCTTTCCCATTTCGATCTTTATCGATTAAAGACGCCCGAAGAAATCGAGGAAATTGGCTTTGATGAAGCTGTTGCTGATGGGGCAGTTCTCGTCGAATGGCCCGAGAAAGCCTCCGGCTATATGCCCGGTGACGCGTTACAATTGACTTTCGTTTTCGGTAGCAAGCAAGAGCGTTTTGTTGATATAGAAGCGCTATCTCCACGTTGGTCGAACAAAATAGCCAGGGAATTCACAAATGGCAACTGAGGCGGAACGACTTTCCTTTATTCGGGATGCGGGTTGGGAAGATTATTGTCTGGATCATGTCCCTGCCGACTTTTCTTCACGTACCTTTATGCGGCTCACACGCGAAGGGGGGCATCCCTCTTCGGTCATCCTGATGGATGCAGGTACAGACACGCACACCGACGCCTTTGTGCATCTTTCGACGCTCCTTCGTCGTCTGGGCATAGCCGCGCCGACCATCTATGCCAGCGACATCATACGCGGTCTGGTTTTGATGGAAGATTTCGGGACGGAGAATGTCGGCCAACTTCTGGATGCGGGGCGTGACCGGTCCTTTTTTGATGCGCAGGCCGTCAGCATTCTAGCCCGCATCCATAAAGACTTTCGCGAGACCATGCTGGGAGCGTTCAAAACTTCTTTTTTCAACGCCGCACTGTTTTCCGAACAAGCGGCCTTGTTTCTGGACTATTATTATCCTCGCCTTTTCCGGCGTTCGGCCACAGTCCGGGAGCGAGCTTTATTCGCTAGTGCGTGGCATCAAGTTCTTTCACCACTCGATTCCTTACCCCGTTCCTTGCTTCTGCGCGACTTTATGCCCGATAACATGATGCTTTTGCCTCAACCGGTTATGGGCGAAACTGTTGGCTTGATCGACTTTCAAGACGCAGGTCTTGGCTGCATCGCTTATGACCTCGCCTCCTGGTGCGAAGAAGTTCGACGCGATGGAGGACTTTCACAGATGGAAGACGTTGTTCAAAGCTATTGTACGCTTAACAATATGGTGTCCTTTGACACCTTGCTTGCCGCAACACAGGTTTATGCCGCACAACGACACACGCGAATTCTCGGCATACTGGTCAAGCTTAATCGACTCGATCACATCCCACGTGTCTGGCGTACTCTTCAAGCCCTTCTCAAGGTTCCGGCCCTTACGCCAGTTCGTCACTGGTTTCTTTCATGTCCTCCACCACAATAAGGGGAGATAAATATGGTCCCCAGCGCATTTCCATTCCTTTCCGATACCGCCATGATCTTGGCGGCCGGATTTGGCATGCGCATGCGCCCCCTCACAAACACAACACCAAAGCCCCTTTTGTCTGTCGGCGGCCGCAGCATGCTGGATCTGGCGATCGACAAGCTCAAGGCTTTTGGCCTACGTCGCGTTGTTGTGAACGGGCATTATCTGGCCGATCAGATTGAACATCATTTAACTGCGCGCACAGATATAGAAACCATTTTCTCGCGTGAAGATGCTATTCTGGACACAGGTGGCGGCGTTAAAAAAGCCCTTCCTTTCTTTGGCGGCAAGCCCTTCTTCGTTTTAGGCGGTGATATGCCTGTGCTTGATGGCCCCGATCCCACCCTCATCCGCATGGCGCGCGCATGGGACTCTGCCAAAATGGACGGGCTAATGCTCCTTTTCCCCACCAGCAAGGCCAGAGGCTTTGATAAGGCAAAAGGCGACTTTGTGATGGAACAAAACGGCAAGCTTTGGCGCAAGAACGCACCATTGCCGCGTCCCTATGTCTGGATTTCAACGATGATCCTAAATCCATCCGTATATGATGAATCTCTACCGCAAGCTTTTTCCAATAACGTGATCTTTGATCGTATGGAACAGTCAGGACGTTTTTACGGGATCGAACACAATGGAACCTGTTACCACGTGGGCACGCCCGAAGATTTAAAAGAGGCCAACAGGCTGCTCGACACAAATACGGGGTGGGAATGAGCGGTATTTTCACGATCCCACCTGATCGCTGCTTCGTCACAACCTTGGCGCAAGGGTTGTGGGAACAAACAGAAGGCGACCCGCTTGCCCTTTCACAAATGATGATCTACCTGCCCACCCGCCGTGCAGGACGTGCGCTCCGCGAGGCCTTTCTGCGCGTAACAGAAGCAGGGGCTGCCCTTCTTCCCCGCATGCGCCCCCTTGGCGATGTTGACGAAGAGGATCTGGACTTCACGTCTGTTCAAGAACAGGATGACATCCCGCCCGCGATCACGCCGCTCCGTCGGCAGATGTTGTTGATCCGCTGCATTCTAGCCAAAGACCCAACGCTGCCCTATGAACAAGCGACCGGCTTGGCACAATCGCTTGGGCTTCTCTTGGATCAAGTCCACACAGAAGGGCTGGATTTATCGGCCCTACACCATATCGTCCCCGATTATCTGTCCGATCATTGGAAAGAGACGCTCGATTTTTTGTCGATCCTGTTCGACACATGGCCCGCCATTTTAGAAGAAGAAGGATGTATCGATCCCGCCCAGCGCCGCGCCCTGATCATGAAGCGACAAGTCGAAACATGGCAAGCCATGCCGCCGGAAACACCCATTATCGCGGCAGGATCGACGGGATCACATCCAGCCGTTGGCGCGATGATGGCTGCGATTGCCCGACTAGAACAGGGCGAGGTAATCCTGCCCGGCTTTGACCGCGCGCTGGATCCAGAGACACGCGAAGAGATCGAAGAAACGCATCCACAATTCACCATGCACCACTGGCTGGCGCAAAATGGCTTTACGCCTGCCGATGTGCGTCTCTGGCAAGATGAAGAAGGAGAACAAAACCCCCATCGCCTGTCCTTGCTGCGCGAAGCCTTGCGTCCTGCCAACACCACAGATCAATGGCTACACCTTGATCAAAACACCTTGCCAAAGGACGCGCTCAAGGGGCTGTCTTTTCTCACGCTCGACACGGTGCGGCAAGAAGCAGATGTCCTCGCCCTGCGTTTGCGTGAAATCTTGGAAACACCACACAAAACAGCCGCGCTTGTGACGCCGGATCGGGCCCTTGCAGCGCGCGTTGCAGCAACGCTCAAGCGATGGGATATTGATGTCAATGACTCGGCCGGTACGCCGCTGGATCAGTGGCCCGTCGGCAGCTTTTTAAGCAACATCCTTGCCGCCGCCGAGCCGGACGCAAGTGCCATCGCCTACCTCTCCCTTCTCAAACATCCCTTGGCAGCCGCAGGGCTTGATCCCATCTGGTGTCGACGCTATACGCGACTGACGGAACGGGCCCTTTGGCGAGGCGTGCGACGTGCCGATGGGTGGGACGGCGCCGCAGCTCATATGAAACAAGAGCAACTGGACATCGGCCTGTGGCTCGAAAAGATTGCAAACCACTTTAAGCCGCTTCAGGAAAACTGGCGGGACAAGCGCCCCCTAACAGAGCGAATTGAGGCGCACATTAGCCTCGCGCAGCATATGGCAACAACCCCGCAGCAGGACGGTGCGGATCGTCTGTGGCGCGGCGAAGCCGGAGAAGCCGCCGTGATATGGTTGGAAGCCTGGCGCGCCGCAAGCGCGCAGATGCCCGATTTGACCGGCGGCGATTATGCTGCCCTTTTTACAGCGTTGCTCCACCAAGTGCCGGTCAGACCACGTTATGGTCATCACCCCCGTCTGAACATTCTCGGGCCGCTCGAGGCGCGATTGATCCATTTTGATGTTTGCCTTCTGGGTGGCATGAGCGAAGACATCTGGCCACCAGCACCCGCCATCGATCCATGGCTCTCTCGTCCCATGAAGCGCGATTTCGGTTTGCCGCTTCCTGAACGGCGCGTTGGCCTGTCCGCCCATGATTTCGCCCAACTTGCGGCTATGCCGGAAGTGATGGTCACGCGTGCGCGGCGTGTTGGGGGATCGCCCGCCGTTCCGTCGCGTTTCTGGCTACAAGTCGAGGCTGTCACGCGTGCCGCAGGCTATGACCCAAACCAACTTTTTACGCCCGATCTCCCTTGGCATGAATGGGCGCAAGCGCTTGATCGTCCCGCGCAAGAATTCCCCATGGCCCCGCCGGAGCCCCTGCCTCCGCCATCTATTCGACCACGGCAGCTTTCGGTAACAGAAATAGGCACGTGGTATCGCAACCCCTATGCGATATACGCCAAGCATATCCTCAAGCTCAAAAAACTTGACCTCATCGACGCCGACGTTGCAGCTTCGGATTATGGCAACCTCATCCACAAGGCGCTTGAGCTCTTTGTTCGCGAAGAGATCAAGGCTAAAGCCGTGCCCCCTCTAGAAAGGCTGCTTGAAATCGGAGAGACGGTTTTTTCGGCCCTTGCCGACAGACCCCAAGTGCGGGCCTTTTGGTGGCCGCGTTTTGAGCGTTTGGCCGATTGGTTTGTTGTTCATGAAGTCCAACGTTACGAAGAAGGCTATCGCCCCCATATCATCGAAGGCGATGGCGTGATCAAGGTCATTGACGGCGTCTTTTCCTTGCGCGGACGGGTGGATCGCATCGACCTCACCCCCGAAGGTGACGCTTCGATTATCGATTACAAAACCGGGACTATTCCGACAAAAAAGCAAGTCTTTGCCGGACATGAACCCCAGCTTCCCTTGCTCGCACGGATGGCGCTTGATGGCGCCTTCACCGATGGCAAAAAGCTGGTACCCGCCGACTTTGCCTATTGGGCCTTATCAGAAAAAAACGAAAGCAAAATTGTTCAGAGCCGCAGCAACACGATCCTGAAACAGGTCGAAAAAGCAAGCGAAGGCCTTGAAACACTCGTGCGTCTTTATCAAAACCCGCGCATGCCCTATCGCGCCGAACCCAATCCGCGTCTGGCCATGAAATATAATGACTATGCCCATCTGGCGCGGGCCGCCGAATGGCTGCGCGGGCGAGAGGACGCGTCATGAGCGCAAAGTCAACCTCGCCTATCGTCAAAGACCTGCAACAAGGAGGACGCTTGATCGATGTCGATGCCGCGCAGCAACGCGCATCCGATCCGCATCAAAGCGTCTGGGTCAGCGCCTCCGCCGGCTCAGGAAAGACAAAAGTTTTGGCTGACCGCGTCACACGCCTTTTGCTTGATGGCGTGAGACCTGAAAGAATTTTATGTCTCACCTTTACGCGTGCCGCCGCAGCCGAAATGGCCATCCGTATCACCAATCGCTTGTCGCTTTGGGCTACGTGCAGCGAACAAGCGCTCGAGCAAGAACTTGACAAGTTGCAAGGCGTGCCGTCTTCGCCGTCCCAAAGGGCCCTTGCTCGCCGTTTGTTCGCAACCGTCTTGCAATGTCCGGGCGGCATGCGAATCCAGACCATCCATTCCTTTGCTCAAGAAATCCTTGGACGGTTTCCTTTGGAAGCCGGGCTGCCCCCCCAATTCACCGTCATGGAGGAAGCCGAAGCCCAAGCCCTGTGGCAGAACGTTTTTAACAATGCCTTGCAAACCATCGCGCAAGGAGGCCGCAAGTCCATTGTGCAGGCCTTTGCCACCCTTTCCACATCTCTTGCCCAAAGCACACTTACGGCGCGGATCGAGGATGTCAAAAAGCAATATAAACGCCTGAACACCGCGATAGAGCTTCATGGCAGCCTTGATACACTGTGCGCCTCTATTCACCAAGCCCTTGGGCTCGATCCCGGCGAAACTCTTTCCTCGCTTATGAGAAAAGCAGCGCAAGAGAAAAACTTTGAGCGCAAAGCGTTACTGCACGCGGCACAACTTCTTGTCGAAAAAGGTGGGACCAAATCAAGCGAAGCTGGCAGGAAAATGCTACAATGGCTGGCACTTGATGCGCGCGCACGCGCGGCGACGTTGGATAACTATATCGACGCGCTTCTGACCAAAGACGGCAAGCCAAGAGCCCATGTTCCCGATGCGCCTGTCAAAAAAGCCGATCCTTCTGTTCAAGAGGTGATCGCGCAAGAAACACAACGCCTTGTCAAGGTTCTGGATAGCCTCAACCGCGCGCAATGCGCAACGGAAACCGCCGCCGTCCTGCATCTTGGGCTTTTTATTGTCGAAGAGTACACAAAACGCAAAACACAGCGTGGCCTTCTGGATTATGATGACTTGATCGCACGCACCGTCACCCTGCTTTCCCGCGAAAACAAAGCCCAATGGGTTCTTTACAAACTCGACGGCGGCATTGACCATATGCTGGTCGATGAGGGGCAGGACACAAATCCGGCGCAATGGCAAATCGTCAAAATTCTGGCCGATGAGTATTTTGTCGGCGAGACGGCGCGAAGCGGCATCAATCGAACCCTTTTTGTGGTCGGCGACGAAAAGCAGTCGATCTATAGCTTTCTGGGTGCCGATCCCGACGAGTTCGAGCGCATGCGCACTTATTTCAATGAAAGAATTGCCGAAGCACTTCCCGAAGGATTGCATCAGGAGCCGCTTAACATCTCCTTCCGCTCGGCCCCTGCGATTTTACGTGCCGTAGATGCCGTGTTTGACGCGGAACCCGTTCGTCGCGGCGTGGCGCACGCCTCCATCACCCACACGCCTTTCCGCACAAAAGCCGTAGGACGTGTTGAAGTCTGGCCTTTATTCAAATCACACTCGCAGGAAGACGCCGTCTCTGACGAAGAGAAACCATCCACCACACGACTGAAAGAACCTGTTTCATGGGATATTCCACAGGCCTATGAACCCGCCGACGATCCTGCGGCTGAAATGGCAGCACGTGTTGCCTCCCAAATCCGTCAGTGGGTAGAACGGGGACTCACGGTCTATGATTCCAAGCTGGGTAATAATCGCTCTATGGGATATGGCGACATCATGGTTCTTGTCCAGCAGCGCGATCGTTTTGTTCATCATCTGGTACGCGAATTAAAGAACAAACATGTTGACGTCTTTGGCGTTGACCGCATGATGCTGACCGAGCAACTTGCAGTTATGGACCTGACGGCCCTTCTGCAATTTACGCTTTTACCCGAAGATGATCTGACCCTCGCCTGCGTTTTACGCGGCCCCTTGATTGGCGCCAGCGAAGACGAGATGATGACGCTCGCTGTCGGACGCGAAGGCTTTTTGTGGGATCGACTGGTTCAAATGGGCCGCGAGCCCTTCGCCCGATGGCACGCCTATCTTAAAAGCCTTGCGGCCTTAGCCGATCAGCTGCCGCCGCTGGCTTTACTCGTGCATATTTTATCAACACCTTGTCCGGCCGATACGCTGAGCGGTCGCCGCGCTATTGCCGCCCGGCTCGGCCCCGATGCCGAAGATCCTATCGATGAATTGCTCAATGTTGCGCAATCCTATAGCCAGCATATCGCGCCATCTTTGCAAGGTTTTCTGCATTGGGTGGTTTCCTCGGACATGGAAATTAAACGCGAACTGGAACAACCCGAAGGACGCGTTCGCATTACAACCGTTCATGCGTCCAAGGGGCTGGAAGCGCCCATCGTCATTTTACCTGACACTCTGAGCGTTCCGGACAAAAGCAAGATTGATAAGCTCCTGTGGGATGAAAAGACCGGCCTGCCCTTCTATCTTCCTCGCGAGACGGAAGTGTTTCAGCTCAAAGCCTTGCGTGATCGCGCCCTAGAACGAAAGCTACAGGAACATCGGCGCCTGATGTATGTGGCGCTGACACGCGCCGCTGATCGGCTTTATATTGGTGGTTATGAAAAACGCGCGCGCAAGGATGACGACGAGGCGGCTCCAACGACGAACGGGAAGCAAAGCTGGTATGGCCTTATCCAAAGTGCTCTTGCCCCGCTTCATCAGGAAGAAGCATTTGTCGAGACCAGCGATGTGATACAACCACACATCGTGGTTGCCGATGCCGCTTCGCTCGCACGACTTCCCGTATCAAAAAGACAGCGCGACGTCCCCGCCAGCACGAACATACCGGCATGGGCCATGGTGCCGCCCATGCCAGAACCCGATCCGCCAAGCCCGCTTGTCCCCTCACGCCCCAGTGCGCAGGATGAAGCGTTAGAGCCCGCGGCCCTATCTCCGGGAGATAAGCGTTTTGCCCGAGGACGGATCATCCACCGTTTATTACAAAGCCTTCCGGACATCGAAACAGCGCGGCGCGAGCGAGTGGCCCAAACCTATCTGGCCAACCCATCACATCTTTTGAATCAAGAGTCCCAAACCGAGATTAAGGAAGAAGTTCTGCGGCTTATAAGCGATAAACGCTTCGCCCCCCTCTTTGGCCCTAACAGCCGTGCCGAGCAGCCCCTGATCGGGCGAAGCGGTAACCGACTGATCGCAGGGCAAGTTGACCGGCTGGCCTTTGTCGGCAATGAGGTCTGGATTGTGGACTATAAAACCAACAGGCCCCCGCCTCTTCTCAGCAGCGGGATTCCTGCCCCCTATCGTGCGCAAATGGAGGCGTACCGCACCGTCCTGCGCGCCATTTATCCCAATCGCACTGTACGGTGCTTCCTCCTGTGGACCTATACGCCGCAGATGATGGAAGTCTAGCGGCAACAAATCCTTAACAAAGTTTTAAGGCCTCTCTGACCCAATAGAGCCCTTCTCTCCTGTAACAAGCGGGGACACATGGGCCTGACACACAAACTCAAGCACTGGTCGGATCAACAGCTGATTTCAGCGCAGCAAGTCGAAGCTATTCTGACTTATGAAAAAGAAAAGGGGCGCTCCCGCCTGTTCTTTGGCCTCGGTGGGCTTGGTGTGCTCAGCCTCGTTCTTGGCGTTATTTCTCTCATCGCTTCGAACTGGGACAAGATCACGCCCGACATGCGAATCCTCGGTCACACCGTTCTTAATCTGGTAGTGGCAGGTATCATCCTGAAGTTCTTTAACAAACCTTCATGGCAACGTGAAGCTCTCATCTCCTTCCTTGCCGGATTGTTGATGACCTTTATTGCTTTGATTGGACAAACGCTCCAAACACAAGCACCCCTATGGCAACCCGTTGGCTTTTGGCTTTTGCTCGCAACACCGATGCTGCTGACTTATGCACGACATGCAGGGCTCGCCTTCGTCTGGCTTTTCGCCATCGGCTTCTTTGTCTTTGGTTTTTCTATGGAAAAGCTTCCCAGAGAAGTAGCAGAAGTTTTGCTCGCCACTATGCCCTTCCTTCTCTTCACCTTCTTTAGCTTCAAGAAGGTCGATGCTTTTTTGCCCGTTTGGACAAACCTGATGCAAGGGCTCTTTTGGGTTCTCATCGTGATAAGCGCAACTACGGCCCAAATTTACTGGCGGTTTGATACCCCACAACAAACCCATGACTTCTTTGCCCCTGTCCCCTTGCGAAGCCTTATCACGGCTGGTGTTGGCACGTTACTCGTTTACCTTCTGAATCTTTCCAACCGCAAGGGCCTGATCAAACCTTTCTGGAAACATGAAGCACGAGAATGGGAAATCATCCTACTCGTCAGCTATGGGTTTGCGGCTGCACCGCTTTTAATTCCCCACAGCGAAAGCGTCTTCCTTGGCGGGCTCTTCTTCTGCCTTTACTGGCTCTTTATGGGCGCCATGGGTCTGCGGCTTGGAATCGATAAGCTTTGGACGCTGGCAACCATCTTGGTCGGCATCCGCATCTTCATCGCCTATATCGAAATTATGGGATCGCTTGCTGTTCAAGGCGTTGGCTTTTTACTCACAGGCAGTCTTTTCCTGCTTATGGCGTGGGGTCTCAAGAAAATCATAGCCTACAAACCTGTCTGGCTTTTACCCGCACGCGGGGAAGGAGGAAATCCATGATTTCACCAACAACCAAACGAACGATCCAGTCTGTTGTCCTGACCGTACCAACACTGTTTCTGTGCGGTTTCGTCTATGGGGCGCTGGACGAACTAAACCACGCACCGACCTTTCGTTTCCCCATTACAGGTTATGACCCCGTCAGTCTGCTCCATGGTCACTATATCCAATTTCAAATCGACTCGGATTTCGTTACCAACGCTCCAAGCTATTACGAAACAAAAAATAAAGATTGGCACGTCTGTATCAAACAAGCTTCGGATGAGCCCTTTGCCAAGGCCATTTTTCTTCCGGCTAATACAAAAGAAGAAGACTGTGCTGTTATAACGCTCAACACAAACCTCTTTGCCCACTATGGCGGCAATAAGTTTTTTGTCGATGAGCGCAAGGCAGCACAGCTTGATACGCTTTTCTCAAAAGCGCAGCGAATTCAAAACGCAAAAAGGGAAATAGAATATCAGAAAAAGAATCCGCTCCCAACAAAGCCTCTTTCTGAAGAAACGCTCAAACTGGCGCAAGAGACGGCACCGCAATTCTCCGTCGATGTAGCTATATCTGAAAGCGGTCCCGTTCGATTCAAGGCCCTTTATATCGATGGCAAACCGTGGACCGAAGCCATTAATAATCCAAAATACAAAGATGAGTGATTACAAAAAAGGGGCCCAACGGCCCCTTTTTATCACATAATTTGATAAGTCCTATTTCGCATTCATCATGGCAACAGCCGTATCATTCATACGCGCGGAGAAGCCCCATTCATTGTCATACCAGCTGAGAACGCGAACGAAAGTGCCCTCAACAACTTTGACTTCGTTAAGCGCAAAAACAGAAGAATGGCTGTCATGGTTGAAATCAACTGAGACAAGCTGTTCATCATAAACACCCAAGATCCCCGAAAGCTCGCCATTCGCAGCTTCTTTCATCGCCTCCTGAATTTCTTCGACCGTCGTCGGCCTCTTCGCAACAAACTTGAAATCGACAACCGAGACATTTTGCGTCGGCACGCGAATGGCCGTTCCATCCAGCTTACCCTTCAGGCTTGGCAAAACCTTGCCAACGGCCTTGGCCGCACCTGTCGAGGTCGGGATCATACTCACCGCTGCCGAACGCGCGCGATGAAAATCCTTGTGCGACGCATCGACAAGACACTGATCCCCCGTATAAGAGTGGATAGTCGTCATAAAGCCATGCGAAATCCCGACGGTCTTGTCCAAGACATAAGCAACTGGTGCAAGGCAGTTGGTCGTACAGGACGCATTCGAGACAATCACGTGTGAGGCCTTGATATCTTTATGGTTCACGCCATAAACAACCGTGAGGTCTTCGTCAGTTGCCGGCGCCGAAATCAGCACTTTCTTTGCTCCCGACTCCAGATGAAGGGCCGCTTCTCCACGCTTTTTGAACTTGCCGGAGCATTCCATCACAACATCGACATTCAGGCTCCCCCAATTCACCTTGGACGGATCTTTTTCCTGTGTGCCTCGTAGACGCTTGCCATTGATGATTAAATCGTTGCCATCAACTTCAACACTCCCCTTGAATCGACCATGGGCCGAGTCATACTTGAACAGGTGGGCACAAATACCAACATCTGACGGGTTATTGAATGCGACATATTCAATGTCGTCACGACCGGACTCAATTGCCGCCCGCAACGCCAAGCGGCCAATGCGCCCGAAACCATTAATAGCAACACGTGTTGTCATAAGTGATCTCCTTCATCCCCTATTCAATTAACTTTTAATCACGGACTTAGCCGCCGCGACAAGGGCATCGACCGTGATGCCAAAATGCTTGTACAATTCTTCAGCAGGCGCGCTAGCCCCGAAATCTGACAAACCGACAAAAGCACCTGTTTCTCCCAGATACTGATCCCAGCCCATGCGGACTCCAGCTTCGATTGCCACACGCGGCGCATCCCCCAAAACCGTCTTGCGATACGCCTTATCCTGACGATCAAACAAGGCAAAACAAGGAATAGAAACAACCGCAGCAGCGATGCCTTCCTTTTCAAGCGCTTGCTGCGCCTCAAGCGCCAAGGACACTTCCGAACCCGTCGCAAGAAGCGTTACAGAGCGAGGACCGCTGGCTTCCTTAAGAACATACCCTCCACGCGCAGACTTATTTTCAGACGAAGCGTCTTCGCGCACCGTCGGCAGGTTCTGGCGAGAAAGAGCCAAAAGGCTCGGCGCATCCTTTGTCTCAAGCGCAATCTGCCAGCATTCCGCCGTTTCGATACCATCGGCCGGACGGAACGTCATAAGATGAGGAATTGCCCGCAACGCGGCCAAATGTTCGACCGGTTGGTGCGTTGGGCCATCTTCGCCAAGGCCAATACTGTCATGCGTCATGACAAACACAACACGTTGCTTCATCAACGCCGCCAAGCGGATAGACGGGCGGCAATAATCGGCAAATTGCATAAAGGTACCGCCATAGGGAATGACACCCCCATGAAGTGCCATGCCATTCATCGCAGCCGCCATACCGTGCTCGCGCACGCCAAAATGAATATAACGTCCCGCAAAGAATGGTGCAGAAATGGCACTCGTTTCCTTGACCTGTGTATTGTTCGATGGGCTCAGATCAGCGGAACCCCCAATCAAGGAAGGAACGGTCGGCACGAGCGCCGCAAGAACATCTCCCGAAGACTGGCGTGTGGCCTTTTTGGGCTTTTCTGCAGCCACTTTCTTTTTCAAGGCCAACAAAGCCTCAAGGGCATCGGCGGGAACATCTCCCCACATCGTGGCAAGAAAACTCTCTTTATTCGCAGCACCGTCAAGGCGCCTCTCCCACAAAGCGCGATCCTTTTCTCCCCGCTTCGCAACGCCGCGCCATGCCATAAAGACATGTTCCGGCACCTCAAACGGGGCAGCATCCCAGCCCAGCACACCGCGTGCGGCAGCAATTTCATCCGCCCCCAACGGTGAACCGTGGCACCCCGAAGACCCCTGTTTGTTCGGCGCGCCATAACCAATAATGGTCTTGCAGGCAATTAAGGAAGGCTTCGTTGTTTCGGCTAAAGCCGCTTCCGTTGCCAACGCAATGGCATCTGGGTCATGCCCGTCAACTTCAAGAACGTGCCAGCCATAAGCGCGGAAACGTTCCTGGACATTTTCCGTAAAAGACAAAGCCGTCGATCCATCGATCGAAATTTTGTTATCATCGTAATAGACGATCAAGCGGCCAAGCTTCAAATGTCCTGCCAGCGATGCTGCCTCATGGCTGATGCCCTCCATAAGGTCACCGTCCGAGGCAATCACAAAAGTTCGATGATCCACAAGCTCATCACCAAAACGGGCATTCAAAATGCGCTCTGCCAAGGCAAAACCGACCGAATTCGCGACACCCTGCCCCAGAGGTCCCGTTGTTGTTTCAATGCCGCTTGCCAAATCACGCTCTGGATGGCCGGGTGTATGGCTGCCCAGCTGGCGGAAGTTTTTGATTTGATCAAGGTCTATCTTTTCATATCCCGTCAAATACGCCAAAGCATAAAGCAGCATCGAGCCATGGCCCGCCGATAGGATAAAGCGATCCCGATCCGGCCATTGAGGGGCCTTGGGATCAAACCGCAGGAAATGACGCCAAAGGACAGTAGCAACATCAGCCATGCCCATCGGCATGCCCGGATGGCCCGAGTTAGCCTTTTGAACGGCGTCCATCGAAAGAGCGCGCAAAGCATTGGCCATATGTTTATGCAAAGGATCGGCGGCAGCAACGGACATTTCAAGGCCTTCCAAGACAGGGTCAAACGTTTTGCGAAAATGCCGGAAAAAGGACGACAAGGCAACAGGTTAATATTATACTCTCCCCAACTGGTCCCTAAATAAGGGAGATTGACGCAGCTTCTATATAGCCCTAGTCTTGGCCGATCAAATCGGCAACGTGACGATTCGAAAGGAAGACCCATGAAGCGCCTTAAAAACGCTCTTGAAAAACTGGATACCGTTATTTCTGACCTTGAGGACAAGGTAGGGATCGATAATGCTAACCGCGCCGAATCCCATAAAAAATTCGTCGAAATCCTGAAACAAAGCAAGGCTCGAGAAACCGGTGTTCTGGCCGTTGCCCAGAAACTGGCCCTTAGACTTGACCAGACCATCGGTCACGTCGAGAAGATTCTCAGCACAAAAGGAGACGCCTGATATGAGCGCCACCGCCGCCCAAAAAAGTGAATCCCCCACAACTAAAGTCGATATCCAGCTTCAGGGCCGTGACTATACGGTTGCGTGTGGCACCGGCGAAGAGAAAAAGCTGGAAGCTATTGTCAGGCTTGTCAACGAAAAGCTTGATGGCATTTCTCAAAAAGGAACCCTTGCCAGCGAAACACGCTCTTTTATGCTCGCCTGCCTTGTTCTTGCCGATGAATTGATTGAAACACGTAGGATTGCCAAACAAACACAGCAAGAAGACGAGGCCCTCATGGTCGCCGCCGTCAACCATTTGTGCGATCGCATTCAATCCATTTCGGAAAAAGTTGGGAAGTAAGGCGCTATTTTGCAAGTCAATGGTGTCATTTTGTATGCTGTAAGGGGCGTTGTTGATGTGCTCTTGCTGTGTCTGACGAAACTTTACGTTCCGGTTGAGACTCTCCATAAGCATTATTTAACCTATAAAAGGCCGATACAGTATCTCCAGCAACTTTAACCTCATCTCCTTTAAATATGCCATGCTCCAGTCCCTTTTCCAGTCCACCGACAAGCGGATAAACGGCAAAGCCATCACCGGGTTTACGCCCCTTGAACTCAGTATGCTGATTCATGATGTTCGGCAACTTTTCGACTATACCGTTATAGGCCACGAGGGCCCTGTCTTGTGAAAAGCCTTGCCAGGAGCGGCCTTCTGCTTCTGCTGCAATCTTATCCAGTTCATACATAGTACAATATTGGAACGCGGGTGCGTGCAGCATTCCAACGAAACGCACGTCCCGCGCGACCTGAACCGTCTCTAGACTACGAAACGTGTCAACCTCTGTCTGGGCGGATCGCGTATCAGCTGTTTTTTCCAAAGAGATCAACATCGGCGCGGCTTCCTGTAATGGCGTTTTGTCGGCGAACGCTTGCGCCTGCTTTTCCAAAAGCGGGTCACCTAGATGGGCTATTTCGTGATTATAAAAAAACCGCTGTAATTTCCGAGCGACCCCGTCCGGTATATTCTCCCCAATTCCCGAAATGCCCGTTATACCCGAAAGATATCCCTTAAAGTTCGTAAGTCCAGCTTGCGGATTATCGACATCTGTTCCGAGAAAGATGCCTGTCTTTTCTCCCTGCCCCGGAACAAGCATCGCATAAAACCCACCTTTCATAGAGCTGTTAAAGAAAGATTCGTGAAAGCCTTTGGACGAATCGATCCGTGCAATAATTTGTTCTGTTTGCTGAGCGCTATATCCTTGCGTTTGTGCTGCCTCGCGAAACTCCTTCTTGACGCTATCAAAAGATGGACCCTTTTTCCCGTAGCTTTCGTGCATGGTCCTTGCATCAAGAACCAAAATCTTTGTACCATTTAAAAGCTCATCAATACTTTGTGACTCCGCTCGCAATGCCGGGATGGGCCTATTCGTTCCCGTTTCATACCCCACCTCGTGTGGAGACGTGATGCTTTGGGACAATCTGGCGTTTGTGTCCGGCATATGCGGTGACGCCGCTACGGCAACAGGTCCGCTCATAATACCTGCGGCACAGAGCGAAGCCGTCATATGAATAAGCTTCTTTTTGACGCTTTTGGGTGTATCGCTTGGCATTCAAATACTTTCCTTGTTATCAACGCCAATTGTACCAAATTATAGTTTCAAAAGTATGAGACAGCGGGCCCCATTAAATACTTGCGTGACTTTTTTGATCATTAACCAGATTGTCTTTTTCTCTGTAATTTCAAAACATAAAAAATATGCTGTTTTTACCATAATATGTCACATTTTATTCAATTGATTTTAAGTTTTTTCATAAATAATAGAAGCATTAGAGGCGTATATATTTATATCCCTTTTAAGTGGGAAGGAGAGCGTCCATGGAACTCTCAAGAGAAAGCGTCGAGATCCTGATCGACATCGTCCAGAACAGAATGGAACATATGCAAATTAGCGACCGCGAAGAGCTGCGCGAGGCTGTGCTTTTGCAGCGCTGTCTGAAAGAGCTGCGCTATATCGCGGATACTGGCGAACGCGTGGTCGATACACCTATACGCGGGCGTCGGCGCAAGCTTGCATCCCTTATGAACGAAGCGAATATCCCGCAAACCATGCGCAAAAAGGCATCCTAATCATCATTAAACAGGCGTTGAAGGCTGAAAAAAGAGGGGCTTATTGCCCCTCTTTTTTTGTCCGTCAGGCGGCTTTTCTCCGTGCGGCGCGCCACAAGCCATATCCGCATAATCCCACACCAGTCAACATCAACACAAACAGGGCACCACCTACTTTGATCACCATCATAATCAGGTCATGGTCATCCATCGTGACCTTGGCTCCCGACGCATGGTCGTGCAGGTCTTGGATCTTCGCCCGTAGCTGCACATTTTCCTCAGACAACTGGGCAACCGTCTTGGCCTGATTGTCATTGGCGACTTTCAGCTCCTGAATCGACTTGATCGCTAGAGCAAGCAGAGTGTCATAGCTCAGACCGTAACGCGTCTCTTCGCTGCCAGAAACAACCTCGGGTACAACTTTCATCACTTCCTGTGCAATGAGTCCTATCTGCTTTTCATGCGTGCCCTTCATATCATAGGACACGGGCCTCAACTTCATGAGATCATCGATACCATAAGCCAAAGGCTTTACATTCTCTTTGACACGCGCATCCGAAATACTTGTCCACACACCGGCCGATGTCAGGTAAGCGCCGTTACCATTCGACGAGGATGTGCCAACCTGAAACGGATGGATCGCCAGAGTCGTGCCACGGTTAATGCCCACCAACTGTGACGATATATTGGCATTGATCACATTGCCGATGTTCAAGAAGTTGCTTGTGTCGGCAGCTGGCGTATCAACCGCACTGCTCGTGCCAATCAAGATGTTGGATGAGCCGGTTGAAAGTGTAACTGAACCAACGTTCGGACCTAATGCTAGGTTAGCATTTCCGGATGTTATGTGACTTCCCGCATGATAGCCCAAGGCTGTGTTTGCAAGGTTTGTTGCCGTTTGCACAGCAAGGGTGTCTGCTCCAACACCTATACTTGTCGTATCACTCGCTGGTTGATGAAGGATTTTCGAGCCGCCGATGCTGTAATAGTTCGTAATAGCCGCAAGATTGATATTGCCCACCACATGCATTCCCGTTGCCGTGACACGGAGACGCTCGGTTCCAGCGATGCCTACTTGCACCTGTCCCGCTGCGCTGCTGTAAAGACCTGTCGTTGCCTCGCCATCGCGGTAAGGGCTTGGCGTGCCGGCCGCCGTGCCGAGGGTTGAGGATGCCGCGCCTGTACCTGCGGCGGCAAGCTGTACCCATGTTGGCGTGCTGCCCTGATAGACCTCGATAATATGATCCGTCGTATTGTAACGAACCATGCCTTCGACGCCAGCCGTCGGGCGGTTGGTCGTGGTATCTTTCGGCAGGATCATCGAAGACTTGGCCGTGCCCGTCGCGCTGCTCAGATCAAAGATGGCTCCAGCCGTGACCGCCGCCGCACCCAGAGCCACGCGTCCCGTGCTCAGATCGCCATAGATTGTATTCCCAATATTCAACCAGTCATTCGTTCCAACTGCTGGCGTTGTTACCGCGCTGCTCGTGCC
>JAVEZQ010000005.1:0-134053 GCA_034002905.1 Alphaproteobacteria bacterium | reverse complement strand
TAAACGAGCTTTCTGAGCAAACCAGTTGCTTGTCAACAACTGTGGCATCCGCAACAGAGGAGGCTTCAGCTAGCGTTCAAACAGTTGCATCAGCTTCAGAGGAACTGACGGCCTCTATCAGCGAAATCAACAGACAAGTCATTGAGTCAGCGCGCATTAGCCAAAATGCTGTCACAGAGGTCAAGCGTACGGACACGACAGTAACGACAATGGCCGATGCCGCATCACAGATAGGCGACGTTGTGCGCCTGATTCAGGAAATTGCAGAGCAAACCAACCTTCTGGCTCTTAATGCAACAATTGAAGCCGCGAGGGCAGGGGACGCCGGCAAAGGTTTTGCTGTTGTTGCTAGTGAGGTCAAGTCACTTGCCAATCAGACTGCGCGTGCGACCGAAGAAATTTCTAAAAAAATCGTAATGGTTCAATCTGCTTCGTCCGAAGTTGTCTCTGCCATTCGAGCGATAGGATCAACGATCGAACAGATTAACGAGATTTCTAAGGATATTTCTCAAGCCGTTCAGCAACAGGCATCAGCGACGCAGGAAATCTCGAATAACGTCATGCAGGCATCTGAAGGCACAAGTCAAGTCTCTTCCAGTATTGTCGATGTAACAAAGGCTGCAACCCAGTCACAAAAGTCTGCAAACGAGGTTCTCTCTTCGGCTGCTGATCTCAGCAAACAGTCAGCTATTTTGCGGCAAGAGATTCAGACCTTCTTAGGAAATATTCGTTCAGAGACCTAACAAGAAAAAGAAGGACAGGCATTAGTAAGAAAAGGTGACGTTCTTCCTGCAAATTGCAGCCAAAAGGGATTAGAGTTGCTTGTGAAGAAAAAATTATCGTTTGGCGTGTCTTCGCGACGCGCTGGACGAGTCCTTGGGCTCAGTCGCGAGACAGCGCACTTTAAGTTACGCCTTACGCATCGCATGAAGTAGATTGCGGCTTATCGCCGCCTGTTCGGTTCTTCGCCGCATGGCTAGACGATTATAATAATGCTCGTCTTCATGGCAGCCTTTTTTGTGTTCTGAACGCAATCAGTTTATTGCGTGGCGGTTTCTTATATTGCCTAAGAAACCATCAACGCTTTCTTTCAGTTTTTCCGAGTGCGTGGATAATGTTTCAACCAACTCGACAAAATGGGAAACGAGAGTTTCTGCTTCTGATGCAGCGTTTGCGGCAATCCCAACGCTATTCGTCACGTTCTTCGTTTCGGTAGAAACGGTTTCAATGTTGTCAGCAATACCCATCGTTGCGCTGTTTTGATGATCTACAGATGTTGATACATCGGTCGAGATGTTATTAATTTTCTCAATGATTTGACCGACCGAATGTATGGCCTCGACGGAGTGCTCTGTGGCTTGCTGCACGGACGAGATGAGTTTATTGATTTCGTCTGTGGCAGATACAGTCTGGCTGGCAAGGTTCTTTACTTCGCTTGCAACAACAGCAAAGCCTTTACCTGCTTCTCCAGCTCTGGCTGCTTCAATGGTGGCGTTTAATGCAAGGAGGTTTGTTTGGTCAGCAATGTCTGAGATGATACTTGCAACACTGCCAATTTGTCCTGCTGCTTGTGAAAGGGTGCCCATCATGGTATCCGCCTTATTAGCCTCTGATACCGCAATTTTGGCAATTTCTGCCGAGTTTTCGACCTTTTGTCTAATTTCACTGATGGAGGTAGCAAGCTCCTTTGTGGATTTAAATGCTGTTTCAACATTGGATGCCGCATGAAGTGTTGCCGTTGATGCGCTCGAGGATTGATTAGTGACCTCAGTCGAGATTTTACGTAAGGAGTCAGCCAAACTTCCCATCTCATGTATGGAAGTCAAAACATTCTGAACTACACCTTCGACTGTCTCCTCAAAGTGATCGGCGAGTGTGTTTATTTCACGAATTTTGTCTTCTTCATTTCGTTTTTCTGCGATTTTCCGTTCTTCTTCCATCGTTTTAATTTTTTCTTGGTTGTTTCGGAATACCTCGACGGCTGTCGAGATCTCCCCGATTTCATCTTCACGATTTTTTCCAGGGATTTCGATGTCAAGATTTCCGTCAGAGATATTCTTTAAGGCGTGCGCAATTTTCTTTATCGGGTTGGAAATAGTATGAGAAATAAGGATCATGAGCAGTGTTAGAACACCGCTAATCAACACAAGTCCAAGAGTTACACTCATCCCGATAGATTGAGCCATGAAAGTCATGCTGTCTTTCTCAAGCTTTTCTTGGAGTTGAACAAACTGCTTGTTTACAGTTCCTTGTAGTCCAGTAAATTCCGCATCAAGTAAATTTTCTGTCTTTGTCATATCCTCTTTAAAAGACAAAACGGCCTTTTCAACATCCTGTTCGATAGCTTCTTCTTGAGCCTGAATTGAGTCTGTGTGAGCAAATGTGACTACTTTTCCAATAAGCGTATCTTTATGCTTGATTTCAGTTTCAAGCTTCAACAACCCTTTTTCCTTTTCGATTGTTTTAGCTAAATCATCGACATTGTCTATTTTATCAGCGCCAAGCTTCGTCAGCTTTTCTTTATTTTCCGGGATATAGGTTGTTAAGGTCGAGCCGCTCGCGTCTATAATGTACATAAGTAATATATCAGGGTCTTTTGTCGCGTCTTCACAAAAGGCATTGAGAGAATCAAAGTCGAAATTTGATATCGCATTGCCAGCCATTCTTGCAACCATGCCAGACAGGCCGTTCAGTTTAATTTTCAGGGAGTTCTGGGCAACTTCGCCTTGTTTTTCTTTTAGGGAATTAAAGGTAATTTTCACATTATTTTCAAGGGTTACGAAAAAGCTCTTAATGTTTTGCTCGATATCCGCTAGCGTTTTCGACTGCCCGTCTTTTACACTTTCATTTTGTTTTTGTACGACGCCGAAAAGCTGTCTGCTGTTTGCGGACATTTCATTTATAAGAAGGGATGCTATGGTTATAACTGTGAAGACTAACAGGCTTCCAACAACAATAAAAAGTTTGTACTTGATGTTCAGTTTGTTCCACGTAATCAGCATATCCCGCACCTTTTTCAATCAATGCAACAAGTCGTAGCTCATGTATTCTCGTCTTCTAAGGGGACATTTCGGGGGGCATATCATTGCCCCCCTCATGTCTTAGGCTAGCTTTTACTTTGAGTAAAAGCTGTCGCCGTAAAGCTTTGAGATCATGTTGCGAATAATATCATAATCCGCACTAGAGGCTTCTTCACTTCCGGTGTATTTTTTGTCGATTGAGGTCAAGATGATTTTATGTTCCTCGTTGTTTGCATTCAGCTTAACCATAGCCGCCTTGATTTTGTCTTGCAGTTCTTGCGAAAGATGCTTGTTGACGCAAATCGGAAACTGGGGGATCTCACCTGACTTTTCGATAATTTTGACTTTTCCTTCAGCTGCGAACTTCTCGCCCACAGAGTCTTGTACACCGCCGGCATCCATCGATCCCAAAGTCACAGCCTGAGCAACATTCGAATGCGAGCCCGTGAATTTGTGTTCAGCAAGATCCTTGTCGATGTCAATTCCTGCGCCGACCAGCATGCTGCGTGGCATCAGATGGGAGGCTGTTGAATCTTCGCTGCCAAAGGCGAACTTTTTGCCTTTAATATCAGCAAGTTTTTCAATCCCGGATTTAGGATTGGCGATAATTTGAGTAAAGTAGGTTGCCTTCCCATTTTGTTGAAACTTGACCAGAGGCTTGATTTGAGCGTCCGGATTTTGTTTTTCCGCTTTCGGATAGGTAGTGGGTGTCAGATATGCAATCTGAATTTTTCCGGTGCCCATATCATCCATCGTGGATTGATAATCTTTCCCAACTACAACCTCCACGGGTTTACCTATTTCTTTTGAAAGATATTCTGCCAGCGGGGTAAATTTTGTTTTCATGGCGCGCTGGCTTTCAAGGGGGATAACGCCAAAGTAAATAGTATCATTAGCTTGCACAGCCAGAGGATTTGACAGGAAAGCCATCGTTATTAACGATAGGCCGAGTAATGTTTTGCGCATGGTATACCTCCACATGGTTAAGACTTGGTGCAGTGCAGTATACGCTTCATGGTTAATATATCTATAAAAAATTTTACGATTTTGGATCTTTATGTTTTATAAAATAATTGGCTATTGAAAGTTAAAAACCTTTTATATCATGGCTATCTTGTTGTGAGTGAGCACACGGATAATCGATCCATTATTGTTCATTTCCGTTTTCAACAAATCGTGAAGCGCAGGGAAGAGTTGTGAAAGCTGGTCATGGAGAATCCATGGCGGGTTGATAATTGCCAAGCCGCTTCCATTCAGCTTGTCGGCGCACTCCTCAGGTTGGAACAGGAACTCGGCAACGAGTGCTTCTGTCTTCACTTGGGCAGACAAATCTTCATGGAATTGCCATATGGCCGGACGATCCTTGATTGGATACCAGATAGCAACGGTCACCTGTGGCGCTTGTGCGTTGCAGTGCGCGAGGGCTTTGATCAGCGCGCTGTACTCTTCACGATCTTCAAAGGGTGGATCGATCAGGATCAATCCCCTTTTTTCGGCAAAAGGTAGGAACGCTTTGATGGCTTCGTAGCCGTCGCGGTTATGGATTTGCGACGTAGGGAAGGGCCGCATCGTCCGGCGAAGGGCGTATGCATCTTCGGGATGAAGCTCGCATAAGATGAGGCGATCCTGCGGCCTCAGGCTGTGTGCGGCAAAGAGAGGCGATCCCGGATAGAAGGAAAGCAAGCCATCATGGTTTACTTTTTCGATGATCGAGAGATAGGGTGCTAACGCTTCAGGCGTACGGGCGCGGGATGTCCAGAGTTTGCCGATACCTTCGTCAGACTCATTCGTCTTTTGCGCTTCCTCGCTGTTGAGATCATACATACCGCATCCCGCATGCGTATCGAGTAGGGCAAAGCCCTTGTCCTTTTGCTTCATATAGTCGATCAGCAGCATCAGGATACTGTGCTTGACAATGTCGCACATATTTCCGGCGTGATAGATGTGGCGGTAATTCATTATGGCCTGCCCGCCGCCGAAATGATATAGCCGCGCTTGACCATGGCATCGAGCGGTTCGACCGTGACCGTCATGGTCTGGGGGCTGGCGTGAATGACATGGTCCGGTCCGGTCACAATAGCGATATGCTGCGTCCGATCGAAAAAGACGAGATCTCCACGCTTCCACAGGATGTCGCGCCAGTGACAGGGTAACGGGTGACCATACACTTCATGGATTTGTTCATAAAAACGTGGGGCTTCATGACCGGCCAGATCGAGCGCGAGCTGCACAAGGCCGCAAGAATCGATGCCTAGAGGCGTGCGCCCACCGGTCAGGTAGGGAACGCCCAAAAGCTGTCCTGCCGTGAAGACATAGTCTGGCGTTTGCACTTCGTCCGACGGAACAATGTGCTTTTTATAGACATAACCGCCGCTGGCCAGAACGTAAAACTCGCCGTCTTCGCCATCCAGCGAAACAAAAGAGCCGAGGGTCAGGCGATCCAGTGTGGCCGATTTGATGTCAGGTTCGCGATAAACAAAAGTGTGCAAGGCGCTCACTCTGTTCACAAGCGCGGCGATGGTTTCGAGCAAGGCCTTTTCAGCCAGAATATAGCCGACGGTGCTGTCATTGCGATTTTGAACCCACGCATAGCCATCTTCCCGTGTTTCAAAGACGTCCAGAAACTCCCCGTATCGCGTTTCGCTGATGCGCGGGGCCGTGCCCTTGGGTTCGGCCAGCATGGGAGCGAGTCCCTTGATACATTGATAAAGCTTGGGCTCTACAAAACGCTCGGATTGAACAACACCTTGCAATGCGACATGGGCCATGTCGGCGCGATAGGCATTGAGACGTGGGTCCAGCTGAGTGTTTTCGGCCATGTATCGTTAAGGGGTATGCGTAATCAGAGGGCTTGCCTCTAACATTAAGAGTGCAAGCCCTGATACTCTATGGTTACGCAGCTGCGTCGGTCCAGCTTTGTTGTGTGGCTGGCTGGGATTGCGTATCTTCGCTGCCAGCGTCACTCAAAGCATCCACAGTTGCTGTCATGGCTTCAAGGGCAAAGGCAAGTTGGCTGTCCGCAGGAATAGCGGCAACCTGTTCCTCAGCAGTATGGATAAGCGAGGCAAAGTCGAGCAGGAACTTGCCACCCTTGGGCGTGCGCTGCACAAGCACGTTACGGCGATCAAGGTCATCGCGTTCGCGACGGATATAATTGAGTTCTCCCAGCCGATCAAGCGCACGGCTGACGGCGGGCTTGGAAATCTTGAGGTCCTTTGCAAGCCCGCGCACTGTATGGGGACCTTCACCCAAATATACGCTGAGTAAAAGGGCCATCTGGCGTGCCGAGAGGTCGGGTGAATCACCGCGAACGCTTGCAACGAGACTGTGACGCCATAACTCCAAAGCTTGTTGTTGTGTTCTCACGATATTTTTCCTTGCCTGACTGTTTGTTGCGTGTGTGGAATACCTGTGCTCGGAGTGTGTGTCTTTATGCCTTGATTCGCAAGACAACTTTTTTATTTTTTTTCGAGTCTCTCATGGCTCATCCGAGGAAGGTAGGGGGGTGGTTTATGAAACCGATGTTGCTTTTTATCCTCTATTTTTCGATGAGGCTAGAGGGAAAAAAAGTCTTTTTTCACGTCCTTGTAAACCTTTTCTCAAGGAATAGAGTCACAGCGCGTGCTGCCATGGCCTCACCACCTTCGGGACGTCCAGGCTTTGCGTTTGTATTCCAAGCCATAAAGTCCAGATGGATCCACGGGGTCGCTTTGTCCACAAATTCTTGAAGGAAAAGCGCCGCGGTAATGGCACCGGCATAGGGACTCGCAGGGCAGGAGGTAATATCGGCGAAGGGCGATTTGAGCATATTCTGATAGGACTTGAACAAGGGCATGCGCCAGAGGTGATCTTCGGTTGCGCATCCTGCTTCATAAAGCTTTTGGGCCAATTCGTCATTATCACAGAAAAACGCGGAGATTTCCGTTCCCACAGCTGAACGTGCGGCACCAGTCAGTGTTGCGAAGTCGATAATTAAATCTGGCTTACCCTTACTTGCCGCACATAGCGCGTCGGCAAGAATCAAGCGTCCTTCTGCATCTGTATTGCCGACTTCAACTGTCTTGCCATTCGGCATTTTGATGATATCCGAGGGACGAAAAGCATTGCCGTCTATTGCGTTATCGACGCAGGGGATTATCAGTTGTAGCTGAATGGGAAGTTTTGCACTCATGACCATCGCCGCTACGGATAAGGCAACGGCAGCCCCTCCCATGTCCTTGCGCATCAGATACATGCCGCCAGAAGGCTTGATATCAAGGCCGCCCGTGTCAAAACAGACGCCTTTGCCAATTAAGGTGACTTTGGGGTGTTTTTTATGACCCCAATTCATCTCAATAAGGCGTGGGGCGCGGGGGCTCGCCCGACCCACGCGGTGTGTTGCTTCAAAGCCCTGCTTTTTGAGTTGGTCTCCTGCAATTTGTTTGAACGTCGCCTTGTACTTTGCGGCCAGATTTTTGACAGCCTCAGCGAGTTCCACAGGCCCCAAATCTTCGGCTGGCGTTGTGATAAGGGTGCGGGCCTGCGCAAGAATGAGGGCCGTTTCGATGATAGATTTTGTGTTTGTTTTATTTGAAAGACAAAGAGTTGCTGTTGGTTCCTCGTCTTTTTTATAAAGTGTATGGCGCTGACAACCCAAGGCCCAACCAAGGGCCAGTTTGGCTGTAACCGATTCATCCATGGCAGAGTGAAGCTCATAGCGTCCCTCTTTTAAGAGGCCGGGGAGGGCAGCGATATCCCACTGGCTGACAGGCTCTGAAAGAATAGTGACAATCTGCGCTATAGCGCCATCCTTGGCGGGAATCCGGATATATTGCCCCGTTTTTCCTTCAAAAGCAGCGGCCTTGATCCACGATTTGACATGGGCAGGTTGCGACTTGAGCCATGCTGAATAGTCTTTTGCCGAGAGGGCATGCAGTGGGATGTTTCCCTTGGCTTGTTTCGTTGTAAGGGATGTGGCGATGGACATGCGAATGTACTTTCGAAAAAGATCAACGGTGCACGAGGGAGTTTACTCTACATATTGGCTACAGACCAATTTGCTCTGTTCAGACACAAAACAATAGCTGACCGCGCCAGTGGATGTATCCAAGCGAAACACGCCGGCATTGGCAGTTGTGTTGCTGTGGTTCATAAGCTGGAAAGGGCCCTTTGTATTTGCGTGAGCCTGCGGCAGCCCTTGCGAGACAAAAAGGCTAAAAGCTATTAAAAGTGCGCTCAATAAAATTGCTTTTGACGTGGACATAACGCCCCTCCCTTGGCTAAGAATCAATGTGTTATATATCATGCCTTACCTTGCCTTGAAAATGAAGGGGTTGCAAAAAAGGCTGGCGCTTTGATAAGCGACGGTTTATGAGAGAAAAGCCCCAGTTACTCTTTGGGGACATGGTTTGATAGCAGTCTGGAGAGAGAATATGCCCTACGTCGTGACCGATAAATGTATCCGTTGCAAATATATGGATTGTGTTGAGGTGTGCCCTGTTGATTGCTTCTATGAAGGCAAGAACATGTTGGTCATCAATCCTGACGAGTGCATTGATTGTGGCGTGTGCGAGCCGGAATGCCCGGTCAATGCGATTGTGCAGGATGGAGATCCCCGCGCCGACAAATGGGCCGAAGTGAACCGTGACTATGCCGCGCTATGGCCAAACATCACGCATAAAAAAGATGTTCCCGCTGATGCGGATGCTTGGAAAGACCGCGATGACAAGGCCGACCTTTTCGATCCCGAAGCAGGGGAAGGGTAAGTAGCTTTACCGCTTAATCACCTCGAACCATTTTTCGCAAGCCTCAAGCTCTTTGAGGATGGCGGCGTTGCGCGCCTCCGTCACGGGATCGCTGCCCCATCTTTCTGACTGGTCAAGAACATCAAGCTCACAAGCTTGAAAAATGTCCTTTGCACATGATTTGCCGTATGTAAGGGCGAGGCCAAGGACAAGGGAACCGGAACAATCGACGGCACTACTCAGCCCAGCAAGCGCGAAGTTGTCAAGCTTTTCGATAGCTTCGAGCATCGCTTCGCGTGTTTCGTTATCCTGATCTGCTGGTATAATACCGTGACACACATGAAAGGTCACGCCAAAGGCGGCCTTACACCAGTCAAGATATGGCTGCCAGTGTTCAGATTGTATCAAAGCAAGTTTATCCGGCGACTTGACCCAGTGGCATAAAAGATCCGTGGCAACATAAGCAAGAAGTCCGTTGGCTGTTTTCTGTCTGTCCTTCCCAACAATATCGCAGGCCGTAGCAAAAAGCTGGGTCATTGGCATGGTATTAGGACAAATGGTGTCCCCCTGTGCCTGCCATTCGTGCAGAATCGCGTCCATAAGGTCTTTATTGGGATGTCGATAGGGACTGCCCGCTGGTGTCATAAGGTAGCGCCCATCTCGAAGGAGACAGAAAAAGCCTTCGACTTCCGTCAATTCATAGACGGGGAGGGTTTTTGTCCTAACTTTGCTCATATGAATCTCGGTATTAGGGAGGGTTATTGAAACAGCTTATCTCCAAGGTCTTTGATGTACTTGTTTACCTTTTCGGCCGCACCGCCAACCCCTTTCGGAAGCAAAACTTCATGTGACTGTTCTTTGGGCTGTGCCAAAAAAGGATTGGCTAAAGTCAGAACGCAAGCGTTCTGCCCCGCAGGTGCCGTGGCGATAACAGGAACTCCGTCGTCTGAAGCGGCGCCGTTCAAAAGACCTGTAACTTTTGCCAAAGCATTTGCCTTGTCCATTTCAAAGCTTGGGTTTGCCAAAGTGCCTCGAATATTCATTGAGGGCAGGATGCTGCCTATCCCGATATTTTTGGGTCTGGTGCGCAAAGCTAGATTGACGCGCTCATCTGCAAGATTGATATAGCCATCACCTGCAATTGTCGTGACGTTGGAATCCATTAACAGTCCTTTTGATTCCATCAAGCCTTGGGTAATTTGCGTGCGCAGAGCCATACAGTTCACATGCATGCTGGCTACATCACTGACGCCAGGGGCGAAAAGCTGAAGCAGGGTTCCGGCAATATCTCTTAAAGTGCTTGAAGAAACTTCTGCGGCATCCATCGTGAGATTGAGGTAACCGTTGGCATAAGAGGCAAAGTCATGAAGGCTGTTACCCATGGTTGTAATACTCATATCAACATCGCTTTTGCCCAGAAAAGCGGATTCTGCACCTCCAAGACTCACAAACTTGGCCATATCCACTTTATCGGTCTTGACCTTGAGCGAAAGAGCGGGCGGGTTCGCGTTGGAGTCAATGTTTAACATCATGTTGACAGGTGTTCCGCCAAGTTCTGCCGTAAGCGGGGTCACACTTAGCTTGCCTGCGTTCAGCGCGACTTTTGCCTTAAGTTTATCAAGAGAAGTATCTCCGACGGGGAGTTCCTCGATTTGGATTTGCAGGTCGGCATCAACGCTCTGCAAACCAGACAGATCAATGGGCTCTTGCGAAAAGACTTTACCGCTCTCGCTTGTCGAAGCCTGATTGTCCGCAGCAGGTTCCTTGTTGGCGCTTTCGCTGGTTGCGGCAGGGGCGGCTGCCCCGCCCGCGAAGTCCGAAGGCGTCAGGGCAGCACTATTGATGGTCCCTTTAACTTGTGGACGCGCGCCGCCTGTTTGAACGAGCATAACGCCTTCGATTGTCGATCTTCCCGCCGACACGTTGTAGGAGGTGATATCCACTGTTTTGGCTTGCTTAAGCGTGCCGACGGCAGAAATTTTCATGTCGCCATAGGCAATCCGAGCATTGAAAGGCCATGAGGGGCCCGTGACTTCATCCAGCTTGCCGCCTTCGATCTGCAGTTCTGTCTCCTTACCGGCGATAGAGCCGGAATAGAATGTCATCGTTCCCTTTCCACTGGATGTCAGCTTGAAAGTGGGAACATCAAAGACACTTGTCTTGCCTTTCGCATCACGCATGCCAAAACGGCTGTCGGAAATGCTGACTTCGCGAACATCAATTGCGATTGGGGCCGCGCTCTCTGTCGGGCTTGTTTTTGCTTTGTCTTCAGCTTTTTTTGTATTGGTCGCAGGTGCTGCAGCGGTGAGGGCCCAGTTTGTTTCACCACTTGGTGCCGTTTCAAGCAAGATGTCGGCTTTATCCAGCGTAAAGGCAATAATGTTCAGCTTTTTTTGCAAGAGAGGGACGATCTCGACATGCAGTTTGGCGGATCCGATCGCGGCCATGTTCTCGCGGCTGGCCCACGAAGGATTATCGATTGTGACGTCTTCCACCGAGACGCTAAATCCGTCTTGGAGCGAGAATGACCATGTTATCGGGCCCTTAAGGCTTACGGTTCGCCCGATTTTATCGTGGACAGTCTTTTCGATTTGGCCGCGATAGCTATTGATATCAAAGGTCGATAAAAAGAGGCTAATCCCGACCACAGGCAGCATCAGAGTCAGCACAATGATTGTGAGAACAATCTTTGTCGTGGATGATTTATCTGTCTGTTTGGCCATCATCTTCCTCCACCTAATCCATATTTTCAAAAACATCACCGATTTTAGTAGAGAATCCCAAAGATTTCCATGTTTTTTGCATTTCTTCGCTCAGCGGTGCCGTAACGTCAATAATTCCTCGGCGTGGGTGAGGGATCACAAGCCGACGCGCATGGAGATGGAGCCCTTTGCCGATACTCATTCCGGAAAGATCGAGAATATTGTCGATCGTCTCCTGACGCTTATATAAAGGATCACCTAAAAGCGGCGTGCCTTTATGCGCCATATGCACGCGCAACTGGTGTGTACGGCCGGTCAGGGGCCACAGAGCCACAAAGGCAAGTTTCTTATGAAGGTTCTCAACAACCTCATATAGAGTCTCTGCCGATTTGGACTCTTCATCGTCCGCAGATGCGATGCGCACTTTCTGTCCGACTTTTATTATTGGATCATTAATGCGGCCCTGCAAAGGGCGCGGGACGCCAAGCGTGACGCCCCAATAAATCTTTTTTGTCTCATGAGTACGGAAGGCAGCAGCGAGTTTCGCGGCGGCATAGGCTGTGCGAGCGATAAGCAGGACTCCGCTAGTTTCGCGATCCAGCCGATGAACAAGCTTGGGGCGTGTCACGCCATCAACGCTAAAAACCATAAGGCTATCATCAAGGTTTTCCTTTAACCCTGTCCCGCCTTGAACGGCTAGACCGGAGGGTTTGTTGATAACCACAACCTCGGCGTCTTCGTATAAGACAAGCTTTGTGAGCAGCGAAGGGTCCCGTAGGGGGCGCTTTTCGCTGAGGGTTCTTTTGGTCTCTTCCCTATAAGCTGTGTCCTTTTGCAGGCCTGGCGGAAGGCGGACCTGTTGACCTATTTCAAGACGTGTCGAGGCTTCGCAGCGTTTACCATTGACACGTATCTGTCCGGTACGGGCCCATTTTTGGATTTGTGCTTGCGTGGCACCAGGAAACTGCCTCCTGATCCAGCGATCAAGGCGCATACCGTCCTGATCGTCGTTGACCAAATGTGATTCTAAGTTAACGTCCGTTTTGGGGGCTTGATGTGTCATGTTTGTGCTTTCTCCGTATTTGACTTTATATCTTCTTTTAAGGGTGTGGCGCAATGGCCACAAAAATGTTGTGAGGTTCTTCTTGTTATCAAGCGGTTAACAAATTAGGATGTAAAAGATTCGTAATCTGAGTGCTTGGAATTTACGCCAGTTATCTCTAAATATATGTGTTTAGGATCAAGTGGTTTGTAAGGTCTCTGTAATCGCTCATGGGTGTAACGTGATGCAAACGAAGGAATTTGCGATGCTCCGCAAAACTGTACTAGCCGTTTTATTGGCTGTTGTTATTTCTGCTGGCTCTCCCGTATGGGCATCACCAGATGGTGCAAATTCGGCGAGTAACATTGGAAGAGGAGGGTCATTGGTGAATAGCGAGATCGCTGGTCTCGATAGTACACCAATGCAGTTGGCGCCAGAGGATATGCCCTCAACGCTTTCTTCCTCAGGAAGCGGGGCAAATGACTCGCTGGCGGGATTTGGCCCCTCAAGTGGCACCATGGTTGGTAACCGGGCCCAAGAGCTCCGTGATGAAGTATTACGGTTACGCTCCTCGGTCAATTTAAACGCAAGTGAGTTTATGGTTCTGCGCTCCAATGGAGCAGCCGGTGCTGTTCAGTATCACAGCACGGTGGCCGCCATCACGGCACGCCTCCAGAATGGAACAACTCGCGGTAATCCGATCTTGTTGCGTCAATGGGAAGAGGCCGAGGCTAGTCTGAACGAGGTGACGAACTCGCTCAATCGCTTGAACGCTTTGCAGACGTCTGTATCGGCTGATGCTTCTCTTGCCTCTTATATGATGGAGTCTGTACAAGCTGGCTTCCTACTTTCGGGTGCCGTCGATGAAGATCACGATCAATTACGCCTGCTGCGTGATGAAGTGAGCCGTTTGATCGTGCAGCTTGACTATCTCCGCAATCAGGTCGCTGATGACATTCAGCGCCAGACTGTATATCTGACAACAGAACGTGGCAATTTGCAGGCCTTGGCCTTTGCCATCACACGTGGTGAACTTCTGGGAAGCAGCATGGCCAGCCGTCCTGTTATCGTAAATCCGTCACCTGTTATGTCCTTGCCGCCGCAAACGCAAGGGGGCGGGTTCTCCCCCACACCCTCGGCCGCCCCGATTATGCCCGTCACGAGCAGTCAGGCACCTAACATAGGTGATGGACGTATTGACCCCTCATTGGCGCCCACAACTGGGCGCCTTTTAGTGTTAATTCGTTTCAACCAGTCGAATGTGGAATACGAGCAGCAGCTCTCGGCGGCCGTAAGCACGGTTCTCCAACATAAGCCGCAGAGTGAGTTTAGCGTTGTCGCGGTTGCCCCTTTAAGTGGCGATCCTTCCGAATTGGCGAAAGTTCAGGAAGAGTCCACACGTCGCGCAGAGACAGTCAAGCGGGCATTGGTTCAGCTTGGTCTGGCACCTTCGCGTATTGTCATGGGCAGCACACAAACGGTTGACGCCAAGTCGGCTGAAGTCCACGTCTATGTACGTTAATTATCCCGCCTAACACCTTTTTCCGTATATTCTATTTTTTGCAGACATAAAAAAGACCATCTTTCGTCGGACCTTATGACAGATCCCTACGAAAGATGGTCTTTTTTGTTGTGGTTTAGTGCTCTGTTGGCTTCTGGCGATAATCTTGCAGGCGCGTTGTGCGCAAGCCACTTGTACCATGGTTATCAAGCAGGATAGCCCATGAGTGAAACTCTTCTTCGGAAAGGTGATAACGCTCACAGGCTTCTGGCAAGCTTAGCACGCCATTGCGAACGGCCGAGACAACCTGCACCTTGCGGCTGACAACCCATCTCCTCGTTTTAGGGGAGGGCAGTTTATCCAGTTCGCGCTGACGATCTGTCATTCTGACGATTTTGACCTGATCGCCACTTGATGAAAAAGAGGGCTTTGTTCCCGGCATGATATATCTCCCTTATAAAATGTGGCCCTAAGCAAATATGATTCAAGGATACACGAAACACCTTTAAAATCGCCTAACGTTAAGCTTAATATAACGGCCTCGCAACATATAAAAATACTTTCATAACAGATTGTTAGGCAAAATAATGGTTAATTTCAAAGAGAAAAGGGGGGCTTGCGCACCCCCCTTAACCCAATGATATATAAACTATTATTGGCTAATACGCAGGTTCGACAAGGAGTCGGCAATGGCATTAAATACCGTTGTTAGCTCCGACGACGTCGGCGAATTAAAGAAGTAATTCGGTGCCGATGCACAAGATTTAAGCAAGTCGATCGTGCTGGTCCCCGGATAACCCAAGGCGATCGTGTATACGTAGATCCCCTTATTCTTCATGGCCGTACATACGTTCGACAATCTAGTGTTAAGCCTCGTCACAGCCGTCGAGCTACTTGTTGTCCCGAGCCTTCCATCACTCAGGTAGCCATAAGCGGTAAAGATCGTGCTGCTCATGGTGTTCTCACCGTCTGTCAGGATGATCACAGCCTTGTTCATGTTCTTGGTGCCATAATCCAAAGGAAGGCTTTTTTCATTCATTTCACCTCCCCACAAGCCTCGCCAGCGCGGAGAGATCATATTCCACGCCCAAATAGCGCCGAGGCCGATATGCGTGTTGCCGCGAGCTTCCATGCTGCTAATGCCATTCAGGATGGTCGTTTTGCTTCCTGTCATCGGCGTCAAGGGTTGGGGACAATACGCATTCGGCCCAAGATCCTCGTCGATATAGTTCGAGTAGGTCAAAGGTGATCGGTCGATAATCCACTTGTTGGCATTTATATAGCTCCAAGTGTTATAGGGATAGGGACGGTTATCCGTACTAGGAGAAAAATATGCCTTGTACAACTCGACGGTTGGTGGGTCATCGACCTGATCACGGCTGTTCGTCTCGCGGGCATCCACACACCCAGCCCAGCTCGTTGGGCCCCAGTTCAGCGTGGCAAAGTGCGTCTGATCAATCCAATCTGTTCGAGATGTGCCGATGTTGACGGCTTGGGAGAAGGGAACGAGACCGATCCAAAGATCTTTGACTGTCTCATGCGATCCAAACAAAATATTGACAAGCGAGGTTGTTGCATCTTTCAGCGCAGCGAGCTTACCGCTTGAATTCATAGAACCCGTGTTATCAAGGGCCATTACAATCTCAAGACCGGAGGCCTTGCGCGTGACTTGAGACGTTGCTTCGACAGACATAGTCGAAATGCCAAAAACATTCATAAATGTCGTTGGCATCGTGGTGTTTGCCATCAAATCGATGACATTTTTATCACCACTCACCTGTGATTGGATCAGAGGGGTTTCGGCTCCCATGTAGTGAGCAGGAAAGTTCGCCTGCATATATTTGTTCAATTCGAATGTCAGGTTGGTGGTGCTAAAAGTCGATCCGGCGGCAAGCCCCGCTGCGTCGAGGGCAAAGGAAAGGCGTGACTGGACAAGCTGATATCGTGCGATATCAACCGAAACGCCGACAAAGGAAATAACCGTCATGAAGGTTGCGGCAAGCAAAGGAAGGGTCATCCCACCTTCACTGCTGACGAAGGATTCAATCTTGCCGTTCCAGAGTTTTTTAATCAATCTCGTAAGCATTGCACACACTCCTTACCTTCATGTCGGCGGTGTAATCAAAGGACTAAGTCTTGGCTTGTAAATCGCAGTTCTATAGATATCCGCATGCTTTAACACGCCGGCATTAACAAACATGGGCTCAAAATCGTAATAGACCTCTGAGACGATCACATTCTCGTTGTCATTAAGGGTCAGACCATTGGGCATGATGGGCGTAGCGCCCACGGCTCCGATTTTACTGACTCGTTCAAGGGACCCACCCCCGACATATTGCCAGCTTATTTTTGTCGGCTCACCAGAAGGCTTGTAAAGAGAGGTCACGATAACAACGCCTTTGACCCCGAACTCAAAGGGCTGCATCAGTTGTCCGGCAGCGAGCAAAATGTTATTTAGGTCGTTCATGGTAAGCGTATCCGACTGCGTCGTGATATCTGTTACAGAGTAGGCAACGCGATCAATACGTTGGGACATGATCATCATATAGGCGGCATCCGCGCTGCCAATCAAGAGCACGACCCAAATCGGCAAGGTCAGCGCAAACTCGATCGCAACAGCGCCTTTCTTTTTGGCTGTGCTGGCGAGTTGATGGATCGTGCGCATGCGTCTGTTAATCGTAAGGTTCATTTCTCACCACGATACGTGACGTTAAGTTCATAATATTGTGTTCATCTCCCATGATCTCGCCGATTAACGGCGTGAAGAACTTCCATGGGTAGGAAATGGTGTAAACGACAATCTGGGCGGGCTTGCCGAGAGAGACTTCGCCTTGCCCCGGCTGTCCAATGTCGCTTAAATCAGCATAGGCAACAGATGTCATTGAGACTTTTGCCACATCGATCAATGGATTCAGGCCAGCAAGACGCGCCAGCAGAACATTCCGCACAGTTTCTTCTTGCGTTTTGTCTTCCGCAACGTACCCCGTTTTAGCCGTTCTGGATGCGTTATAGGTCGCATTCTCAATGATATGTTCAGCCAGCATAAGCAAGGTGATTTCTGTAATGCCTATCAAGAAAATAAAAAGTGCTGGCGCAATAAGGGCAAATTCAACGGCCGTCACGCCTCGTTTGGCACGATTGCGACTGCTTGGTCGGTACTGCGCGCTCAGTCTAAATATGTTAACGCTCTTGGTCATGCGAACCTGCGACGATAGCCCTTTATTGCCCCGATGTTTCATGTGCTCTAGACTTCTCCACTTTCCATTTTCCCACAGCTTTATTGAGGTAACCTTAAGATTTCATTGGATTTTCTGTAAGTTAGAGAAGTTCGAATTTCCAAATAATTTCGCAAATGGAAATTGGTTTTACGCGACAAGAGCTTACGAAATAAAAATTAATAAATGTTTCTAAAGTTGAACTAATTTATCTTTTGTAGCCTTGCGAATTTTTAAAGCGAAATAGGTCTATTGAGACGATTTAAGACCATTTTGCCCTAAAACGGCCCAAAAAAACGGCTTCATATTGCACTATTAACAAAATACGGATAGCTTCCAACAAGCAACAAAAGACAAGGGTGGCCTTATATGTTACAGAACCATGAATTCAGTCCGGTAATTCTTCGTGAATATGATATTCGCGGCACAGTTGGGGAAAACCTCACGACAACAGATGCCATGGCCATTGGGCAGGCCTTTGGTACGATGATCGTTCGTGCAGGCGGTAAACGAATTATGGTCGGATATGATGGTCGTACGCACTCGCCTGCGCTCGAAAATGCGTTGGTCGAAGGTCTTTTGACCACAGGCCTAGAGGTAGAGCGGATTGGCCTGGGACCAACGCCGATGCTTTACTTTGCAACTTATGAGACAAAGGCCGACGCCGGTATCATGGTCACGGGTTCGCATAACCCACCGGATCAGAATGGCTTCAAGATGCTGATGTCAAAAAAGTTGCCCGGAGGGGGGCCGATCTATGGAGAGAAGATTCAGAAAATCGCCCAGATCGCCAAAGCTGGCGATTTCGCGCAGGGGCAGGGCGTTGCGCGCAACTTGGAAATAGCTGACGCCTATGTTGAGCGTCTTTTGAAGGATTTTGAAGGAACAAAAGGCAAGAAGGTTGTCTGGGACAACGGCAACGGTGCTGCGGGTCAAGTCCTTTCGATGTTACTCAAAAAACTTCCCGGTGAACACATTATCCTATTCGGCGATATCGATGGTCGTTTTCCCAATCACCATCCTGACCCGACTGTGCCAAAAAATCTTGTCGATTTGCAAAAGGCTGTTGCAGAGCATAAGGCAGATCTGGGCATCGCCTTTGATGGAGATGCAGACCGTATTGGGGCCGTTGACTCACAGGGACGCATCGTAGCGGGCGATCAGCTTGTCGCTATTTATGCCAAGGAAGTCCTGAAGTCTTATCCCGGTGCGACGATTATTGCCGATGTCAAAGCTTCGCAGAGCCTCTTTGATTCAATCGCCAAAGATGGCGGCAAGCCCTTAATGTGGAAAACGGGGCATTCGTTGATCAAGGTCAAGATGGCGGAAACGGACTCGCCGTTGGCTGGAGAGATGAGTGGCCACATCTTCTTTGCCGATAAGTACTATGGCTATGACGATGCTATCTATTGCGGTGTCCGTTTGATTTCGTTGATCGAAACCTTTGGCACAACGCTCGATGCATTGCGCGATACACTGCCCCAGATGATCAACACGCCGGAAATTCGTTTCGAAGTTGATGAGTCCAAAAAGTTTGTCGTAGTCGACGAAATCAAGGCACGGCTACAAGCCGCCGGGGCAACGGTTGACGCAACGGACGGCGTCCGCGTCAAAACGCCGGATGGATGGTGGCTCCTGCGCGCTTCGAATACACAGGCCGTTTTGGTGGCGCGTGCCGAAGCCGCAGATCAAGCGGGGCTAGAACGTTTGAAATCGCAGATCCGTGATGCCTTATCCTCGGCAGGTGTGGCGTCAAACGCTCTCTAACTTGTTTCAGCAGGTTAAAATTTGTCGATATCGGCCTGTCTGTGAGATGGCGCGATAGGCATGAACATGCTTTGACTTCACCCAACGACTTAACGTAATTTAGCAGGAGTACGATTCGACCATATAATCACACTTTGTTTGTGGTATTGAGAACCGAGGAGATCCCAGTGACCCACCCGTATTACGACTCCATCCTCTTGATTGAACGGCTTCATCGCCATTTTCTCGAAGTTGTGAAAGTTGACCTCGATAAAAACGGTGTTCAGGATATCAATAACGTACAGGCGCTGATCCTCTATAATCTTGGCGAGGATGAGATGACCATCGGCGAATTAACGGCACGTGGTTATTATCTGGGGACGAATGTTTCCTATAACGTCAAAAAGATGCTGGAGGCGGATTATCTGGTTCTTGAGCGCTCGCCGCATGATCGGCGTTCGGTAAGGGTTAAGCTGTCGGAGAAGGGGCTTAAGCTTCACGCCCAGCTTCATAGCTACTTTGAAAAGCAGATTACGCAGCTTGGCGAAGCTCAACTGGGTGCAGAGGAAATTACAAAGATGATAGAATCGCTCAAAAAAATGGAACGTTTCTGGACGTCCATCATCAACTATTCATAAGATTCTTGAGGCATGCTGGTATCTTTCGAACATGTTTCGCTGCGTTATAATCAGGATCAGGTTGTCCTGAGTGATGTCAATCTGGCATTGATGCCTGGTGTCTTTTATTTCCTGACAGGCGCAAGCGGGGCAGGGAAGACTTCCCTTTTGCGTCTGATCTACCAGATGGAAAAACCAACTTCCGGCAAAATTACTTTGTTTGACAAAGACACGTCACAACTGCAAAGGGGCGACTTTCCGGCGATTCGACGCAGGCTTGGAATAGTCTTTCAGGATTTCCGGTTGATCCCGCATCTTTCAGCGCTTGAAAATGCCGCCTTGCCATTACGGATTGCCGGCGCAAGCGACAAGATTGTTTTGGACTATGTCAAAGAGCTCCTGAGCTGGGTCGGTATTGGAGAGCGAATGCATGCTATGCCCCACGAATTGTCAGGTGGCGAACAACAGCGCGTAGCGATCGCACGGGCAATTGTTAACAAGCCTAATTTGCTGTTAGCGGATGAACCGACGGGGAATGTTGATGAAGAGACGTCGAAAAAGCTGATGTATCTGTTTATGGAACTCAATAAGATGGGTACAACAGTGATCTTTGCGACCCATCAGCAGAACCTTGTACGCAAATACGCCAAACCGATTTTACGTCTCAAACATGGCCGTCTTGTTTCGTCGCTCGAAAAAGCTGCCTAGAAATCGCTGGTAGGTGAATGTCTATACCAAACAACCTGTTTGCTACTGCTTTTCATGAGCAACGACTTGGAATGATGTTTGTCATTCTGATGACCGTGCTTGTTTATTTAGGAAGCCTTGCCATGGCGGCTCAGGCCGCTTTGGGGCGCACATCGGTTGCCTGGGGCGATGAACTTCAAACGCGCATGACTCTGGAACTTCCGTTCCTGAATGGTGAGGGACAGGCTGAGCGACAGAAAATGGCAGACAAGCTTTTGCAGGAGCTCTCAACAAATCCGGATATTGCATCGGTCAAACAAATATCGGATGAAGAGAAACAGAGACTTCTAGAGAGTTGGGTTTCAGACGATGAACTTCTGCGTTCTTTACCTTTACCCGTTTTAATTGATGTCCAGCTCAAAGGAGCTGTGCAATCGGGCGCGGATCGTGTCAAGGAGCGCCTTTCTCTTCCTTATCAAAAAGTTAAAGTTTACAGCCATGCTGGCTGGATGAACACGTTGATGGGCTTCCTGAATGTACTAGGCTATTTATCCATCATCATGATTATTCTAACTTTCTTCACATTAGTGACGGTCGTGGCCGTAATAGCACGCGCTGTAACAGCCGTCCAGAAAGACACGATCGAACTTATGCATTTTATTGGCGCGTCGGATAACTTGATTGCTGTTCAATTTCAAAATCATATCCAGCGTCTCTCGCTGCCCGCCTCTGTGGCAGGGTTTGGTCTGGCTGGACTGACCCTAATTGTTATCATACTAATATTGAATACATCCGGAGGCTTATCCGTTGTTGCCCCCATGTCGTGGGTTACAATCGTTTTTGTAATGACCTTGGTTCCACTTTGTGCTACTGCCCTATCTGTGGTGTCCGCGCGTCTTTTGGCCCTCAAACAACTAAAGCAGTTCCTATGACTTTCCTACGCTTCATTCGCTTTATGATGACGACCGGCATCTGGATACTGGTCACTGTATGGGTTATCGGTTTTTCCTCTTTTGTTGGAAAAGTGACCTCCTGTATCCAGCCGCAGATCGACAGCAATCTTGTCGCTCAACAAGCTATTGTTGTTCTGACGGGTGGCAGCGAACGCGTAAAGGCTGGCTTGGATCTTCTTATGGCTGACAAAGGCCAAAAGCTTTTGATTTCCGGCGTGCACCCTATGGTCCGTTCAGTAGACTCCATCGTTGTTGATGACGATATCCCAACGGAGGTCAAGGATTGTTGCATCACGCTTGGTTATGCGGCCAACGATACAACGGGGAATGCGGCCGAAACAAAAGCGTTTATGGAGAAGGAAAAGTTCCAATATATGATATTGGTAACGGCGCATTATCACATGCCACGCAGCATGATGATCTTTGAACGCCAGATGCCGAATATTAAAATCATGCCTTTCCCCGTATCGCCCAACACAGTCCATCTGGAGAACTGGTGGTTACATCCGGGAACCGTCTCTCTCCTTATGAGAGAATATAACAAGTATTTGTGGGCATATCTTTTTGCATAATTCTAAGGAACCAATATGAAAAAGGTTGAAATTTGGGTGCGCTCCCTGATCTTTAACTTCGTCTTTCTTTTTTGGACACTGGTTCCAACGATCCTCTTTATATGGGTCATTTTTCTTCCGCATGATAAGCTGATCCGCGTTATCCGCTTTTGGCAGTCATCCGTTACTTTCTTTGAAAGAACGATTATAGGCCTCGACTATCGGGTTATTGGCTGGGAAAATGTGCCCGAAGGGGCCTGCATTATTGCAGCAAAGCATCAATCGGCTTGGGAAACATGCAAGCTTAATGTCCTTTTCTATGACCCTTCGATTGTTTTGAAGAAGGAGCTCATGCGCGTTCCTGTTTGGGGTTGGTATGCCAAAGCTTCGGGCCTTATCCCGGTTGACCGCAAAGGCGGGGCGAAAGCCTTGGCGCTTATGATGAAAGCGGCGCAGCGTTCTGTGGCTCAAGGGCGTAAAATCGTGATTTTTCCGCAAGGGACACGCGTCAAACCCGGACAACATAAGCCTTACAAGGTTGGCGTGGCGGCACTCTATCAAGAGTTAAATGTTCCCATCGTTCCCATGGCGGTCAATTCTGGTTTGTTCTGGCCCAAGAATAGCTTTATTAAAAAGCCGGGTGTCGCGACAATCGAGTTTCTACCAGCCATACCTGCCGGTCTATCCCGTTCTGCGGTTATGCGGCGTCTTGAAGACGCCTTAGAAACGGCCAGCAATCGTCTTGCGACGGAAAAGACCGAAACAAATAACCAGTAATTTTTAGCACGACATAAAAATGGCGGGAAGGGTACAAAACCTTCCCGCCTTGTTATCGAGGATTGCCTTTTAATCCTTCTTTTTATCGTCAGCCAGCGGTATCGCAATAAAGCGCAGGTCGCCTTTCCGGTCTACAAGGATAAGAAGGGGCTTTCCCTCTTTCTTTTGTTTTTCTGCAGCGGCTTTTAGCTGTTCGCTCGTCACGACATCTGCTTGGGCCACCTGAGAGATTACATCACCTTCTTTGAGGCCGAAATCGGCCGCCAGACCAGAAGTCTGAACACTGACGATCAAGAGGCCAGAGACGCCCTTGCCAAGATCATACTTCTTACGAAGCTCGTCGGTCAGCTGTGCGACATTAATGCCGAGCAGGTCAATCTTGTCAGACTTGATCACACTCTTCTTCGCAGGGGCCTCAGCTTGCCCTTCCTCTTCGTCCTCTTGCTCAAGCTTTCCGACTTTGACCTTGAGAGTTAATTCTTTGCCTTTGCGCAAAAGCGTGACGTTGACCGTCTTGCCGACATCTGTTTCGGCGACGATACGCGGAAGCTTTTGCATTTCAGTGATCAGTTTACCGTCAAAAGCGATGACAACATCACCGACATTAAAGCCTGCCGCTGCGGCTGGCCCGCCTTCGGTTACGCTGGAAACAAGAGCGCCACGCGCTTTGCCCATTTCCATGCTATCGGCTATTTCCTGCGTAACTTCCTGAATACGCACCCCGAGCCAGCCACGCTTGGTTTCGCCATGCTCAATGAGTTGCTGTACGACATTCTTGGCCATCACGGAGGGAATTGCAAAGCCGATACCGACAGAACCGCCAGACGGTGAGAAGATGGCTGTGTTAACGCCGATAACTTCCCCTTTCATATTGAACATGGGTCCGCCAGAATTCCCGCGATTAATCGGGGCATCAGTCTGAAGATAGTCATCATAGGGACCGGAATTGATATCGCGCGCGCGGGCCGAGATAATACCCTTTGTTACAGTGCCTCCAAGACCAAAGGGGTTGCCGATAGCCAGAATCCAGTCACCGATCCGTACCTTGTCACTATCACCAAAGGAGACAGCTGTAAGAGGTTTTTTACTGTCAACCTTAAGCACGGCAAGGTCTGTGCGTTTGTCACGGCCAACAACCGTAGCGCGCAAGTTGGTGTCATCTTGAAGGATGACTGTAATTTCCTCTGCATCCTGAATGACATGCAGATTTGTGACGACATATCCTTTGGGATCTATAACAAAACCAGAGCCAAGAGACGCAACTTTGTGTTTCTTTTGGGGAGTCGGCTCGTCACCCTGAGGGTTGGTTTCCTCATAGCGCTTTTTAAACTCTTTGAAAAAATCCTCAAAAGGGGACCCCGGCGGAACTTGGAATTCGAACTCAGGCGCATCCATTTCCTGAACAATGGTCTGCTTTGTCGAGATATTGACGACCGAAGGCAAGAGCCTTTCCGCAAGATCCGCAAAGCCATCTTCAGGTGCCGAGGCCATCGCATATAGGGGCGATGAGATAAAGAAGACCAAGAGAACAAGAATGGCAATCAGACGTTGAGGCAAGGTTTTCATGACTCACTCCTTGTTACAATCCAGAACCTTAAAAAGATTCTAGATAAAAATCTGGCAGGATTATGGCCCTACTTGTTTGATTTGGCATCAAAATATTTAAAGAACTCACCTTCAGGATTCAAGATGTAGGTTGTGTTATGGGATTTCAAACCCTCCCGATAGGCCTGCATAGACCGCCAGAAACCATAAAATTCGGGGTCTTTATTGGTAGCTTGCGCCATAACCTGAAGGGCTTTGCGATCGCCTTCACCTTTGATTTTTTCCGCTTCACCTTGGGCTTCGGCGAGAATGATCGTTGCCTGACGGTTTGCATCAGATGTGGTTTGGACGGCTTCCTGTTGCCCTTGGGCCCGAATTTGTGCGGCTTCCTGTTCACGTTCCGAACGCATGCGCGCAAAAACGGCAGCGCTTGTTTTTTGAGGCAGATCAGTCCGGCGAATGCGGACGTCGATGATCTCCACGCCAAAGTCAACGGCTTCGTTGTTGAGTTGTTTGGAAATATCGCTCATGACACTTACACGATCCGAAGAGAGCAGAACCGCAAGCTTAACGCGACCCAGAACGCTTCTGAGGGTAGAGTTCAACATGCTGCCCAACCGATCGTTGGCTATACGTTCATCCTTCAACCTTTGGAAAAAAAGCAGGGGATTGGTAATCCGATAGCGTGCGAAGGCATCGACCTCCAAAGGTTTTTGCTCGGCTAGCATGATTTCCTGAGATGGAGCATCGACAGCCAGAACACGTCGCTCGAAATTCTGCACCGTTTGAAAAAAGGGAACTTTGAGATGGAGCCCCGGTTCACTCACGACGCGGACAACATCGCGGAACTGAAAGACAATAGCCTGTTCCGTTTGTCGCACAACAAAATAGCTATTCAGTGCAGCGAGCAGCACAAAGAGGAAACTAAAAAAGATGATAAAAGGTTTGTTGTTATGGGTCATAGCCTCATTCCCCCTTGTTCTTTTGCATCATATCCTGAAGGGGATAGATTGGAAAAGTTGCGGGTGATTTATCTGTGATGATTTTGTTGGCGTGCGAGAGAATCTCTTCCATAGTTTCCAGATATAGCCTTTTTTTCGTTACATCTTTTGAACCGTTATAAGCAGTCAGAACTTCTTCAAAACGTTCGGCATCGCCCTTGGCTACTGCGATTTTCTGGTCGCGATAGGCTTTGGCTTCTTGCAGAAGTTTGGCAGCTTCTCCCTTGGATTCGGGAATTACCTTGTTGACATGCGCGGCGGCCTGATTTTGGAAACGCTCCATGTCCAGCCTTGCGTTGACAACGTCTTGGAAAGCTGCCTTGACATCATCGGGAACAGCAACTGTCTGTAGGTTGATTTGGGTTATGGTTACACCCGTTTTGTATTCATCAACTAGATTCTGCAGTCTCTCGCGAGCCTCTTCGGCGATTTGCCCCCGTCCTTCGGTCAGGGCAAATTGGAGTTTGTTTTGCCCGATCACTTCACGCATAACGCTTTCGGCCGCCATTTTGATGGTGAGTTCGGGATCGCGGATTTCAAACAAATAGTTGTTGACCTCTTTGATGCGCCAAAAAACCGCAAATTGAACATTGATCAGGTTTTCATCCTGCGTGAGCATCATGCTTTCTTCAGGCACCGAACGAGCACTTTCGGTAGAACGCGAAGAGCCACGGAAACCAATCTGGATTTCGTTCTGCGCGGTAACGATGGGCAGAAGAACTTCTTCAATCGGGGCGGGAAGGTGATAGCGCAAACCCGGGTCGTCCGTGTGGTGAAAGCCGCCAAAGCGCATCACAACACCAAGTTGGTTGGTCCCCACCATATAAAAACCGCTCAACAGCCAAAGGGTAACAAGCGCACCGACGAGAAGAAGGAAGGCGTGCAAATTGCTTTCGGGCTTATAGCGGTTCAGATAATCTTTGGCACCGTTTAAGATGTCATCAAATTGGGGAGGCGTAGGAGTGGGGCCACCTTCAGGTTGGCCAGAATCTTTTCCCATCCATGGGGGAATAATTCTGTCTTTTCGCTGATCTTTCTTGGCGTTACCTTGGTCGCTTGGCGCACCCCAAGGGCCGTCATCATTTTCCGAGCTCATTCTTACTCAATCCCATGTTTCATCAAGATGATAGGGATACTTTAGGTACGCTGGCGCGTTTGTCAAACGATATACGCATGAAACGGTGATCTTTGTCGCAATAGAACTAAGAGCTTTTCTTCGCCTTGGTCTTTGATGTTTTGGCTTTTGAAGCGGAGGCGCTTTTTGTTTCGGCTTCCGTTTTCTTGGAACCCTTGGGTTTTTTAGAGGCCTTGGCTTTTGGGACGGCCACCTTTGCAAGCTTCGTTTCGATGATTTCAACAGCTTGTTCAAGTGTCAAGCTCTCAGGATCATAGGCTTTGGTCACGGTTGCCATCGTCCGTCCCCATTTGACATAGGGTCCAAAGCGTCCACTATTTAACGTGATCGGCTTGCTATCTTTGGGGTGATCTCCAAGATTTTTAGCGGTGGCACTGGGCCGCTTGCGCGCTTTGCTTGGTTCTGCAAACAGGACAACCGCACGATTGAGCCCAATTGTAAGCAAATCATCCGTGTCCGGCAGGCTACGGGATAGGGCACCCATTTGAAGATAGGGGCCATAGCGACCAATGGTGGCCGTGATCATTTCGCCTGTTTCCGGGTGTTTGCCGATTTCACGGGGCAAAGACAGAAGTTTGATCGCCGTAGTCAAGTCGATCGTGTTGGGATCCATTCCCTTTGGTAAAGAAACGCGCTTTGGTTTTTCTGCAGGTGCTTTCTTCTTTTTCTTTGAACCTTTTGTTGGTGTCTCTTCTTCCTGTGCGGGCTCTGAAGAAACCGTCGTCGCCGGGCCAAGTTGGGCATAAGGTCCATAGGGGCCCATTTTGATGGTCACCGGAAGGTTTGTTGCAGGATCAACACCAAGATCGCGGGGTCCTGCTAAATGATTCGTATCAGATACGGCGGCCTCGGAGGTGTGCGCCGTGAGCGCGGCCGTGTTTTTGCAGGTTGGGTAGTTGGAGCATCCAATAAAAGCGCCAAACTTTCCAAGCTTGAGGCCCATGCGTCCGTCGGCGCACTGGGTACATTTGCGTGGATCAACTCCATCCTCATGTATCGGGAAGAAATGCGGACCTAACGCTTCGTCCAGCGCATCAATAACTTCGGAAACCTTGAGATCAGTCGTTTCCTCGACGGCTTTTGAAAAGGAAAACCAGAAATCGCGCATGACGTTCTTCCACGCGATACTGCCATTCGTGATGTTATCCAGCTTTTCTTCAAGATCTGCCGTAAAGTCGTACTGTACATAGGTCGAAAAGAACTTCTCGAGAAACGCTGTTACAATCCTGCCAAGATCTTCGGGGATGAAGCGTTTCTTGTCCAGACGGACGTAGCTTCTATCCTGCAAAACTTGCATAATGCTGGCATAGGTTGAGGGACGTCCAATACCGAGCTCTTCAAGTTTTTTAACAAGGCTTGCTTCGCTGTAGCGGGGAGGCGGCTGGGTAAAGTGCTGCTCCGGCACGATATTCTTCTGATTCAGCACATCCTTTTCTTGCAGGGGCGGGATTATGCTTTCTTCAGAACCCAGTGCAGAATCCGATGCATCTTCATCCTTATTCTCTTGGTAGATTCTAAGCCAACCGTCAAAGACAACCGTCGATCCGGTTGCGCGGAAAATCGCTTGAATGTCTTCGGCGATTTCGACACTCACCTGATTGAGAACGGCACTTGCCATCTGGCTGGCGACGGCGCGTTGCCAAATAAGTGTATAGAGACGGAGTTCATCAGTACTCAGATAGGGCGCAACAAGGCTAGGCGTGCGCCCCGCATCTGTCGGACGAATGGCTTCATGCGCTTCTTGCGCATTCTTAGCCGTGGATTGATACACGCGGGGTTCTCTGGGCAGATAATCATCGCCATAATCATGCTCGATAACGCCGCGTATTTGCCTGATCGCTTCTTGGGACAAGCTGACGGCATCCGTACGCATATAGGTAATGAGACCGACGGTCTCCCCCGCAATATCTGTGCCTTCGTACAGTTGCTGTGCAACCCGCATGGTCCGTGTCGCACCCAGACCGAGTCTGCGAGACGCTTCTTGTTGCAGTGTCGAGGTTGTGAATGGCGCATAGGGGTTGCGCTTCACTTGTTTGCGCTCGATCTTGCTGGCTTGATATGATAAATTCGCAAGAATTTTTTTGATCTTGTCAGCCTGTTGCTGGGACGTGATCGAGAACTTATCGAGCTTCTGGCCCTCGAAATGAGTCAGGGTTCCGGTAATTTCACCGTCATTCGGCGTTATGAAAGTACCTTTGATCGTCCAATATTCATTAGAGTGGAACGACTCGATTTCTGCCTCGCGTTCGCAGATCAGGCGAAGGGCAACTGACTGAACGCGTCCAGCGGATTTAGAGCCGCGCAGCTTGCGCCACAAAATCGGAGACAGCGAGAACCCGACAAGGTAATCAAGCGCCCGTCGTGCCATATAGGCATCGACCAGCGATTGGTCGATTTCGCGTGGATGCGTTATGGCCGAAAGAACCGCAGACTTTGTAATTTCATTAAAGGTGACACGATGAATCGGCAAAGTTTCCGCAAGACCTTTTTCTTTCAGGACTTCTTTCACATGCCAGGCAATAGCTTCTCCCTCACGATCAGGGTCAGATGCGAGATAGACACTGTCGGCTTTCTGGGCCAGTTTGACGATTTCAGAAACGGGCTTGTCTGCGCGCTCGCTAAGCTCCCACTCCATAGCAAAATCTTGGTCAGGACGCACCGAGCCGTCCTTTGTCGGCAAATCACGAATATGCCCGAAGGAAGCAATAACATTATAATCATCGCCAAGGTATTTATTGATTGTTTTAGCCTTGGCAGGGGACTCGACGATCACAACTTTTTGTGGCACTTCTACCCCGCTAATAAAAATTTATCCCGTTAGAACAATGCGCTGTCCCGGCTGCCTTTCGATAGCCCCCTCCAGCTCAAGGTCAAGAAGGGTGGACAGCACCAAAGGCAGTGACAATTGACATCCTCGGGCCAGTTCGTCAACACTTATCGGTGAAGTGCTTAAATTCATTAAGATTTCTTCACGTGCCGTGTCAAGATCATGACGATCCGGGGCCTTCTCCTCAACCTCTGCATAAACGAAATCATCCTCCTGTCTTTCACACAAAGCGCGTGGGCGGCTTTGCATACGTATAATATGGTCGATGATGTCGCGGCCAGATTCCGTGAAAATGGCCCCTTGTTTTAAAAGCTCATTTGTTCCTCCCGCACGTGGGTCGAGCGGCGATCCGGGAACGGCAAAGACCTCGCGGCCCTGTTCAAGGGCTTGATGAGCCGTGATGAGGGAACCTGAACGCTTCGCGGCCTCGACCACGACAACCCCCAGACTGAGTCCTGATATAATGCGATTACGTTTCGGAAAGAGGTGGGCAATGGGTTCGGAGCCCCAGGGTTGTTCGCTAACCACACACCCCATCTCGCACATCCTTGTATAAAGTGCGGTGTTCTCTTGCGGATAAATAATATTGACGCCGCCCGCAACCACGGCAACCGTTCCTGAATCCAAGGCTCGTGTGTGCGCACTCGTATCGATACCACGCGCAAGGCCAGATGTTATCACATAGCCTTCATCACAGAGAGTCTGCGCAATGCTTTCTGCCATTTTGCGACCATTCAGCGAAGCATTGCGTGCACCGACGACCCCGACTTGATTGGCATGCAAAAGCTCGCGGCGGCCTCTGACCGTCAAAACGGGTGGTGCGTCTTCGATCTGTGTCAGGCGTTCTGGATAGTCCGGTTCACAAGCACAGATGAGCTCGCCCCCAGCATGCGAGAGCGCATCTATTTCCTGTCTTGCTTTTTCTAACGCGATATTGCGCGGTGTGAACTTCTTGTTTGCCTTCGCGGCATATCGGGGAAGGGCATCAAGAGCCTCCTTTGCCGTTCCAAACCGCCGGATCAGTTGCCGAAATGTTATGGGGCCTATGTGATCCGTTCGGGCAAGCGCCAGCCACGCCAGCTTGTCATCCTCATTCAGCTGTTGCTGCCGCATTGTCGCCATTACCCTTTTTCTTTTCGCCAATTTTGGGCTCGCAACCACGTAAGAGCCTTTTGATGTTCGCGGCGTGCTTGTAGTAAATGAGGATCGCGATCAAGCTTGATACGATGAGAAGATCGCTGCGACCTAGCGTTGTTACGATAATGGGGAGGGCCGCTGTTGCAATAAGCGCGCTGGCTGATGATATCCGCAGGATCACAGCGCTTATCAACCAAAGGAGCATGGTAATAATGGCTGCTGGCCATGAGAGGCCTAGCATCACACCCAGCATGGTTGCGACGCCTTTGCCTCCCTTAAATTTCAACCAAACAGGATACAAATGTCCGATCAGGGCGCACAATCCTGCTGCGATGGCCGCCTGCGGTGAAACAAGGTAGGCGAGAAGAACGGCCGCGGTTCCTTTGAGCATATCACAAACCAATGTCAACGCAGCGAGCGACTTCTTGCCCGTCCGCAGCACATTCGTTGCGCCGATATTGCCAGAACCGATTTCGCGGATATCGCCTTGTCCGGCGATCATTGTGATCAGAAGGCCGAAAGGGATACTGCCAATGAGATAAGCCAAAAAGGGAACCAGATAATTCATCATGGCTTCTCCCCGCCGATTAGGAGATCAAGACACGCCATGCGAATAGCAACACCCATTTCCATTTGCTCAAAGATAACGCTATGTCGTGGATCATCAGCAAGCTCGTCTGTAATTTCAACGCCTCTATTCATGGGGGCGGGATGCATGACGATGACGTCAGGCTTTGCGCTTTTCAGACGCTCATGTGTGAGGCCATAGGCTTTGTGATAGGCTTCGCTCGTCATGGCAAACTCGCCATGAGCGAGCCGTTCATTCTGGATGCGGAGCATCATGACAACGTCGGCGTCCTGAAGGGCCTTATCCATGCTTTCGCATTCAACGATACAAAGGTCGGAGGTGTCATCAAGACGGAAAGGCGGCGGCGCAAAAAAGAAGACAGAGGCCCCCATCTTGTTCAAGAGTAAAGCGTTCGAACGTGCGACACGGCTGTGTTTAATGTCACCGCAAATGGCGACTTTAAGGCCATCAAGTTTGTTTTTGTGGCGGATCATTGTAAGCGCGTCGAGCAAAGCTTGTGTGGGATGTTCGTTGCTTCCATCGCCGGCATTCAGAACGGGGCCGTCCACGATCGAGGCGGCACGTTGCACAGCACCGTTCTCGGCATGTCGGATGATAAACCCGTCCACCTGCATTGCATTGATAACGCGCAGCGTATCCGAATAGGTTTCACCTTTTTGCATGGAGCTTGTTGCGGTCGAGAAGTTGACGACATCGGCGCCGAGCCGTTTCGCCGCAACTTCAAATGAACAGCGCGTCCGCGTCGAGTTTTCGAAAAACATGTTGACGATCAATTTACCCTTGAGGCGGTCAGTTCTTTTCTGATGCGAGCGATTGACGACTGCGTAATGGGCGCCTAGTTCAAGGATATAAGCAATATCCTCGGACGTAAGGGGATGAATGCCAAGAATGTGGGCATGAGGAAAGGGCTTGCGTTCCATTTGGGCCTCAAGAATCGACAATGAGTAGCTGAGCATTATTGCCATAGTTGATTAAAGTTGTTAAGTTCTACTTTCTCAGGAACGCAGAGGTAACGTATGGTAAATATTACGAATAAAGATGTTTTGGACAATTTGGCCCGTATTGATTTGAGCCATGTGGGTCTGGAAATGGATTTAGATAGCTCTGTTTCATCCCTTCAGTTTGAGGAAAAAAATGAAAAAAAGCAGGTCAAACTGATTGTTCAGGTGCCGCCCGCATCAACACGCGATCAAATCAAACAACTCAAAGAGCGTATAGAGCAGTCCCTTTTAACGCTCGCCCCTAACGTCGAACCCATTGTGGCTTTCACGTCACATGCGCCTATTCCATCAATGAGTGGCTCGAAGAAACCGGCCCCGCGTGAGGCTATGCCCAAGCCGGAAAGCCTTCAGAATGTCAAATATGTGATTGCCGTTGCTTCCGGCAAAGGCGGTGTTGGAAAATCAACGACAGCCGTTAATCTGGCCATCGCGCTTTCTTTTTACTTGGGTTACCGCGTCGGCGTTCTTGATGCCGATATCCGTGGGCCTAACATTCAAAAACTCTTGGGCTTACGACAAGAGATGGAACTGAATGAAGCCGGAATGATGATGCCGCAAGAGGCTCATGGTATATCGGCTGTTTCCGCCGGAATGCTAGTAGATGACAATACACCGATGATCTGGCGTGGGCCGATGGTGCATAATGCGATCAACAATTTCGTCAATGGTGTCGCGTGGGGAGAAAAAGACATCATGATCGTCGATATGCCGCCCGAAACGGGCGATGTACCGTTGTCGCTGGCCCACACTATGCCCATTAATGGTGCGATCATCGTTTCTACGCCACAGGATTTGGCGCTTATTGATGCCCGTAAGGGGATCAGCATGTTCAACAAACTGAATATTCCTGTGATCGGGATTGTCGAGAACATGTCGTCCTTCTGCTGTCCGAATTGCGCACACGAGACGCCGATTTTTGGCAAAGATGGCGCACGCAAAGAAGCTGAACGTCAAAATATTCCATATTTTGGCCAAGTTCCGCTTGATATTCGCATTCGTGAACACGCTGATAATGGCGTACCCGTAGTTATCAGGCATCCGGATGAGGGGATTTCGCTGGCTTACAAAAACATCGCGGAACTTCTTAAAAAGAATGTGCTTGACCGCAGCGCTCCCCTTCAGGTGGCAGAGCCGGTTTAAGTGACTTTGCATTGCTTTATCGATCAGGCTCCTGAGGCAACTTCTTGACAGAAGCCATCATCTGGGCGTTGCTGTGTTTAGATGAAGCATGGTCATAGGCATCCTGAATGACCATGCGCATCTTGACCCGATAGGCCATGCGTTCCTGAACTGGTTGCGGCAAATCTGTCATTCTTAAGATGTTTTTCTTTAATAGAGCCACGATCACGTCCTCGACAGCACGCGACATTTCAGGGTCAGTGCGCCGAAGTTCATGGAGCGAGTCGGTCACGATCTGCTGGTCTTGCCCATTCTCTGTCAGGAAAGCAATTAAATCAGGGTGATCATAGGGTAATGCCTCAGCCCCATGAATAGGAGTCGCGGTTGCGCGGACAATTTTGTTGTCTTTGTCACGTATCACATAGGGCATGCAAACCGACCGAGGTAAAGGAGAACGCGCGGTTATCATAATGGACTGAATCTTTGCGATTTATTAAAGTTGGGGATAGGTTGAAAAAAACGTTTTCTTTTTCGCGCCTGAGGTCTTAAAAACGCGTCATCCATTCAGAATCCATCCTATCAGGAGCCACGAGTATGTCCGATACCACGTCCGGCGAAGTATCTAGTGAACGATTAAGATCCTTCATATTGCGTATAGAGAAGCTTGAAGAATCAAAGGCATCTGTGCTTGAAGATATTAAAGACGTTTATGGCGAAGCTAAGAGCACTGGTTTTGATATCAAAACAATACGTCAAATCGTGCGCCTGAGAAGACTTGAAGTCGAAAAACGACGTGAACAGGAAGAATTACTAGACCTCTATAAATCCGCATTGGGGATGGAGGTTTAAGCAAAAAAAAGGGGGGGGAGTGTTTTTTCCAATCTCTAAACTCATTGGCCCATTCATGATCCCGACAAACTTGTTTGCGGTGGTTCTGCTTTGTGCTGCACTCGCTTCTTTTCTCCCCTCTCTAAAGTCGTCTCGTTTTATAAGAGCTGTGATCCTGATTATAGCTCTCTTTTATTTTACTCTTACGATTCTCCCGCTGGGTGAGTGGGCCTTGACGCCGCTTGAAAACCGCTACGCTCAAACCAAACTGCCAGAGGATATCGACGGAATTGTTGTTCTAACATCCGATGAAGATCCAGAAACGACAGGATACCGCACTCAGCCAGTCTTAAAGAACTCGGCTCAGCGCTACCTCTATTTGATCAGGCTAGCAGAGCGCTACCCTGGCAAGCCAATCATTATAACCGGTAACACATGGGCCAAGCGTATGGCACACGATGTGGCAACCAAGGATGTCATTCTTGCGGCTTTGCAGGGAAGCGGGATCAATACAGAAGTAATTCGTTTTGAAGAGAAGTCTCGCAATACCCGAGAAAATGCGCTTTTCACCAAGGAACTTGTTAATCCCAAAGAGGGCTCAAACTGGCTCCTTGTGACGTCGGCCTTTCATATGCCGCGTTCTATTCTTTGTTTCGAAGGTGTGGGATGGCAGGTCAAGCCTACACCATCCGATTATTTTACAAAAGGGAACTATCCTTTAAAAATCATCATGAACTTATCCGAGCAGGCTCGTTATCTTTCACTCGCCATGCATGAATATTATGGCCTTGCAACCTATTGGACACATGGATGGATTAAACGACCATGGGCATAATGAAATATAGCAGCCTCGCTTTCTTGTTCGTGTTTTCTATCTTTTTTGCTCAAGCAGCACAGGCCCAACAGACTTTCCCTCAATGGTTGGCTCAGTTGAAAATTGACGCCTATAATCAGGGGGTCCGTCCTACAACGCTTGAACGAGTCATGCCACAAATTACGCTCGACACTGAAGTCATCGAGCTTGATGCTCGCCAACCGGAAAAGAAAAAAACATTTGCTGACTATCTCCGAGGGACTCTACCACCTTCACGCATTGCACAGGGAAAAGAGCTCCTTACCGAACACGACCAACTGCTTAAGCAAATAGAAAAGCTATACGGCATACCGGCAGAATTGATCGTAGCATTATGGGGTATTGAGAGCAGCTTTGGCGACAATATGGGGGAATTTTCGGTTCTAGACTCCCTTGCTACTCTGGCTTACGAGGGACGCCGCGAAGAATTCTTTCGCAACCAACTCATTGAAGCCTTGCATATTTTGGATGAGGAAGCGATTGCCCCTGAATCTTTTACCGGTTCATGGGCTGGTGCCATGGGACAGTGCCAGTTTATGCCTTCGACTTATCGCGCCTATGCAGTGGACTATGACCGTGATGGAAAGAGGGACATATGGTGGAGCGAAAGCGATGTTTTTGCCTCAATCGCAAACTATATCAAGGCAGAAGGATGGAACGGCGCCCATAGGTGGGGGGTAGAGGTTGCGCGATCGACCTCAATTCCATCCCAAATGATGGGATTGGAGAAGGGCTATCCAGTTTCCTATTTTCATAAACATGGCATAACGACGTTAAGTGGAGAAAGTCTTGGACATCCCGATCAAATAGCCTATCTTATTGAGCCTGATGGTTCTCAGGGGCCTCGCTTTCTCGTCTTCGAGAACTTCAAGGCGCTTATGAAATGGAATCGTTCTACCTATTTTGCTGTGACCGTCGGCCTGTTTGCTGATGCCATAAAGAGCAGCAGTTGAACAAACACCATGGCTATATTGAGGCAGGAATGAACACGTACAAAACCATGTCAAAAGATTGTACGCGGCTGATTGGCACGCTTTCTCTCTTATTACTGTTAACGGCCTGCGGTGGCGGGCAAAGATCTTCAGGACGATTGCTAGACGACAGTGATTACCGGACTTCAACAGAACGTGGTGGTTACTACAAGGTTGGGCGTCCCTATCAAATCAAAGGGCAATGGTATTATCCGGCTGAAGATTACAGTTACGATGAAATGGGCATCGCGTCGTGGTACGGGGATGATTTCCATTCGTTAAAGACAGCGAATGGGGAAACCTATAACAAAAATGAATTAACGGCAGCGCATAAGACCTTGCCGTTGCCTTCTCTTGCACGAGTGACAAATCTTGATAATGGTCGGTCTATTGTTGTCCGTGTAAATGACCGTGGGCCTTTTTCCGGTGCACGTATCATTGACGTCTCGCAACGCTCCGCCCAACTACTCGGATTTGAGAAAAAGGGCACAGCAAAGGTTCGTGTGCAGGTCATGGCCGAGGAAAGCAAGGCTATCGCGGATGCCATGCGTTCTTATGGCAGTTCAACAGGACAAGAAACTGTGGCTTCGGTACCCGCGCAAATTCCAAGTGATGCGCCATTCCAAACGGCATCCTCACCCCCCGTCCAAACGGCTAGTATAGCGCAAACGCCAAGTAGCGTCCCATCTTCAATCTCGAACTTCAAACCTCCTCCAATTGTCGAACAGGTGGCGGTGACGGGAAACAACCAGATCTATGTTCAGGCAGGATCTTTCACGAATGTTGAGAATGCGCGCAAACTTCAAAGCAAGCTTGTGAAGCTTGGCCATACAACGATGACTCCGGTACAGGTCAAAAGCGTACAGTATTACAGAGTCCGGCTGGGCCCGATTCCAAATGTTGCACAGGCTGACAAACTTCTCAAAAAAGTCGTAAATGCTGGATATGATTCAGCTAAAATTATTGTTGATTAGGACAGGGAAAGGAAAGAAATGATGGAAAAAAAACTTCTGGTTTTGATTATGTTGTTGGCCCTCGCACCAACTTATGTCGTTGCGCAAGAACAGGTTGCTGAGAAATCGGAAGAAAAAACAGTTGAAACAATCCCTGTCGCATCTGCCGATGAAAAGGTTTTTCTTCAAAATGCCGTAAGCCCTATTGAGACCTTGGCCAAGCAAGCGATTGTTATGGATGCCCAGACGGGTGCGGTCCTTTACGAAAAGAATGCCGATGCGGTCATGCCGACTTCGTCGATGAGCAAGGTTTTAACAATCTATCTGGTTCTGGATGCCATCAAGAGTGGCAAGCTCAAGCTGGATCAATCCGTCAAAATCTCTGAACAGGCATGGAAACAGCCCGGTTCGCGCATGTTTTTAAACGCAGGCGAAGATGTGAAGGTTGAAGATTTGATCCGCGGCGTCGTGATCCAGTCCGGAAATGATGCGGCTGTAGCCTTGGCGGAAGCCGTTTCCGGTTCGGAAAGCAGTTTCGCTACGCTTATGAACGACAAGGCGCGCGAATTTAAGATGATCCACTCTCACTTTGTGAATGCAACGGGCCTACCTGATCCGAACCATTACTCGACTGCGCGTGATTTGGCCGTTTTGGCACAGCACCTGATAAATGAGCATGGCCAATACTATCATTATTACTCGGAAACAGAGTTTACCTATAACAACATCAAGCAGGGCAATCGCAATCCGCTCCTTTATCGTAACATGGGCGTGGATGGAGTCAAAACCGGCCATACGGAAGATGCGGGCTATGGGTTGATTGCCTCGGCGGTCCGTGAGAACCGGCGTGTAATTACGGTCGTCAATGGTCTATCCTCAATGCAGGAACGCGCCGATGAGCCAGCCAAACTGATCGAGTGGGCGTATCGGGAATACGGGTTCTTTTCTCTGCTCAACACCACAGATAAAGTTGCAGAAGCCAAAATATGGCTTGGAAATGTGCCATCTGTTGGTCTTGCCGCAGGCAAGGAACTGAATGAAGTTCTGCCACGCGCTGTAAAAGACAAAATACAGGTTGTGTATGAAGTAAACCCTGAAACCGAAGCGCCAATCCTAAAGGGCCAGCAATTAGGCAAGGCAACGATCAGCATTCCTGACGTTCCGCCTATTGAAGTGCCGCTTGTGGCCATGGAAGATGTTAAACGCCTGAGCGTACCCAAAGCTTTGTGGTATAAATTTCTTCGTCTGCTGAAGAAAGCCTGATGCCTGATGACAACGCGCGGGAAGTTCATAACTCTGGAAGGCGGCGACGGCGCAGGAAAGTCGACACAGATCAAAGAAATCTGCGCCTATCTGCAGGGGAATGGGATTCAGGTTTTTTCCACGCGTGAAGTCGGCGGGGCGCCGGGGGCAGAAGCCATCCGCACCCTATGGCTTGAGAAACCGCAAGGCTATTGGGATTCCATGACCGAGCTTCTTTTGATCATGGCGGCGCGGCGCGAGCATCTTGTCAAAACGATCTGGCCAAAACTCGAAAAGGGTCTATGGGTTATCTCCGATCGTTTTGTCGACTCGACACGTGCCTATCAGGGGGTCGGGCTTGAATTGGGCGTTGATGTCGTCGATCGACTTTACCATGAGATTGCTGGTGATTTCTGGCCGGATATGACGCTTATCCTTGATCTTCCGGTCGATCTTGGTGTTGAACGTCGCAATGGTCGCGCCGGTCAGAGCGATCGTTATGAATCCAAGGAACATGACTTTCATAATGTTCTGCGCCATGCCTTTCTGGATTTGGCTAGCAAGGACGAGAAACGTTTTCGGATTATCGATGCGTCTCAAAATGAATCAACAGTGTCAAACGCAATTAAACTGTTACTTCAGGAATTGAATTGATAGAAAGGACATACTATGTCGCTGCGTAACTGGATACTTGTCGTACTGGTAAGTGTAATTTCTTCTTTTGCAACGGCACAGATTATGAGCAATAGCTCTAAGCACGTAGCCAAAATTGAGCCCATCAATAATAAATCAACATTTGATCGGATCCAGAGGACCCGCACGCTACGTTGCGGATACTTTGTTGCTGAGATTCTTAAAAAAAATGTGAATACAGGCCAGTTATCAGGACCGGCTTATGACATAGTTGAAAAGATGGCTGAGAATCTAAAACTCAAAGTAGACTGGTCAACTGAAACCACCCCAGCAACAGTATCTGAAGATTTGAAGAATGGCCGTTTTGACATGTTGTGTATTCCTATTGCATCGAATGCATCACGTGGGCAGGTGATGACGGTCTCCAAAGTAGCCTTTTTTACGAACACAAGTTTATATGTACATAAAGACGAAGCACGTAGTGCAGATGACCTTTCATGGGTAAATGATCCAAATGTGAAGCTCTCCGGTGTTGATGGCACAGGAGCGGTCACATTCATGAAACAGATGTTTCCTAAAGCTCAAATTTTAAGTTTACCTGACATGGCTCCAATCTCTGATGTCTTTATGCAAGTCGCGACCAAAAAGGCAGATGCAACCGTGATGATTTCAGCAGATGCAGACGGCTTTCTTAAGAGTAATCCCGGTGCGATTAAAGTCGGAAACAGCAAGATTATATACGTTTCGCCTCAAAGTTTCTGGATGCCTCATGACGAAGTTAAACTCAAAGGTATGATAGATGTGGCCTTGGATGAAATGCTATATAATGGTTCACTTGATCAAATATTGTCAAAGTACGAGCCAAAAGCTGGACAATATTACTTACGTGTTAGACCAGACTATATGATACAGTGAGAACATGCCCGAAACGCTTTCCCCTCATCAGTGCACACAGCTTGTCGGTCATCGGCAGGCATTCGATGAGGTTGTGAAAGCCTTTTCCTCCGGCAAGATGCATCATGCATGGCTGATAGTTGGGGAAGAGGGGATTGGTAAGGCGACCTTTGCCTATATGGCTGCGCATTACATCCTGTCGGGTGGGGAGAACAACCCCATGCAATTTAATACCGAGCATCCGACGGCGCGCCTGATCTTGGCTGAGTCACATCCCGATCTTCTGGTTATCCGTCGTCCGGTTGATGAAAAGACGGGTGCCATGAAGGCGAGTATCCCTGTCGAAGAAGCGCGCAAACTCGCGCCGTTTCTTTCGCTAACGCCGGCCAACGGCAAGTATCGCGTCGCACTAATTGACGAAGCGCATACTTTGGGGCGCAATGCGCAAAATGCGATCCTGAAAATGATCGAAGAACCGCCATCGAATGCCTTTATCTTTCTCACGACAACGACGACCGGCATGATGTTGCCGACGATCAAATCACGCTGTCGCGTTCTCGCGCTTAATTCCCTGACGCAAAGCGAAATTATGACCATACTCAGCCGCCAGATGATCGAAATACCCGACGGTATCGACAAAACCCGTCTCGCGGAGCTGGCAGGCGGAAGTGTCGGGAAAGCACTACGAATTATCGAAAGCGAGATCGTCCCGCTTTATGACGAAGCTATAGCTATGTTATGCGCCTTGCCTCAGATCGATGTGATCCGCCTCCATGAATTGGGTGATAAAATAGCGAAAAAAGCGGAAATTGATCGTTATTCTATCCTTTCCGAGCTGATCGTCGAGACCATCCAGCGCACGATCTCAAGTCTGGCGCGCGGGCAGGGGGGGAGGCATCCTCTTGCAAAGGTGTTGGTTAACAAGGGAGGGCTTGAACAGGCCTTAGCGCTGTGGGATACTGCGCGCGAGCGATTGGCCTCGGCGGAAGCCTCCAACCTCGACAAGAAACTAACCTTTATCAATGCGGTGTCCGACATGAGCCGAATGTGCATGTAAGCAATTGAAAAGGACTGGACGGGAGGCGTATGGCGCTCCTAAAATGCACATTAAACCAAGGAAATCATGTCATGACCCAAAACTACTATATTACTACGCCCATTTATTATGTAAACGACGTTCCGCATATTGGCCATGTCTATTGCAGCTGTGCTTGTGACGTCTTGGCGCGTTTTAAACGGCTCGACGGCTATAATGTTATGTTCCTGACCGGAACCGATGAACATGGACAGAAGGTTGCCAAGTCGGCGGAAAAAGCGGGTATGCACCCCAAGGCCTTTACTGACAAGGTTTCGCAAAATTTCCGTGACATTGCGAAGGTGATGAACTTCAGCCACGACGATTTCATCCGCACGACGGAAGAGCGTCATTACAAAGCGGCGCAGGCTCTTTGGTCAACTTTGATCGAGAAGGGCGACATTTACCTCGGCAAATACGAGGGCTGGTACGCGATGCGCGATGAAGCATTTTATGCCGAGAGCGAGCTGACGGACGGGCCGAATAATACCAAGATCGCGCCTTCGGGGGCTGAATGCGAATGGATGGAGGAACCCAGCTATTTCTTCCGCCTGTCACAGTGGGGCGACCGTCTCCTTAAGTTCTATGACGAAAATCCGGATTTTATCCTGCCGCACTATCGTCGCAACGAAGTCATCTCCTTTGTGAAGCAAGGCATGCATGATCTGTCAGTTTCACGCACAGCGATGAAATGGGGCGTGCCGGTTCCCAATGATCCTGACCATGTCATGTATGTCTGGATGGATGCGCTGACCAACTATATCACCGCGCTTGGCTATCCCGATACGAACGCCGATAAATACAAGGCCTTCTGGCCTGCAGATCTACATATGGTGGGTAAGGATATCTTGCGCTTTCATGCCGTTTATTGGCCAGCCTTTCTGATGGCGGCGGGTCTTCCTGTGCCAAAGCGTGTGTTCGCCCATGGCTGGTGGACAAACGCGGGGCAGAAGATTTCCAAATCGCTTGGCAATGTGATTGATCCCAACAAGCTGATTGAACAGTATGGTTTGGATCAAACACGTTACTTCATGATGCGCGAAGTGCCCTTTGGCAATGATAGTGATTTTTCCCATGAAGCTATGGTCGCGCGGATCAACAGCAACCTTGCTAATGATTTTGGCAATTTGGCGCAGCGTTCTCTTTCGATGATTGCAAAGAACTGCGAGGCGAAGGTGCCGACACCCGGTGCTTTCACTGAGGCAGATCGGGCCTTGCTGGGTAAAGCGCAAAACCTGTTGAATCAGATGCGCGAAACGCTTGACGTTCAGGCTTTCCATAAAGCACTCGATGCCGCATGGGATGTCATTGGTGATGGCAATCGCTATGTAGATGAGCAGGCACCATGGGCGCTCAAGAAAACAGACCCCGCACGTATGGCGACGGTGCTTTATGTACTCGCGGAAACGGTTCGTTATGTTGCGATCCTCGTGCAGCCCTTTATGCCGGAATCGATGGCCAAAATGCTCGATCTATTGGCTGTGCCGGAGAGTGAACGCAGCTTTGCTTGCCTTGATGAGGCCCACGCGTTGAAAGCTGGGACGCCTTTGCCAACGCCACAGGGTGTTTTCCCGCGCTATGTGGAAGAAGCGAAGGAATAGGGACCTCGTGTCATTCCGGCGTCCACGTCCGGCGAAGCTCCGACAGGAGCGTAGCGGGAAAGCCGGAATCCATTCTATCTTACTGCGTAACAGGATATTAGGGTTTCTGTGAGAGATTAGTCATATGTTTGTCGATAGCCATTGTCACCTTGATTTCGAAGATATGAAAGACGATCTTGACGGGATGTTGTCGCGCGCTCGCGCGGCCGGTGTGGGGATTTTTCATACGATAGGGATCTCGCAGCCGGATTTTCCAAAGGTGAGGGCGATTGCCGAGGCACAGCCGGATGTCTATTTCTCGCTGGCTGTTCACCCGCATGAAGCCGAAAAGCCGGGCGAAGAAGTCACGGTTGATCAACTTGTGGCGCTGACACAGCACCCCAAAGCAATCGGTATTGGCGAGACGGGCCTTGATTATTTTTATGATCACAGCCCACGCGAAGCGCAGCAGCGAAACTTTCGCACGCATATTCGTGCTTGTATCGCGTCACGCATGCCACTGATCATTCACACACGCGATGCCGAGGATGATACGATCCAAATCTTGCGTGAAGAACGCGCTGGACATGAAGACGAGCTGACGGGCGTTTTGCATTGCTTTAGTTCGGAACGGCGCATGGCTGATTACGGGTTGGAGATTGGCTTTTATATCTCCTTTTCCGGCATGATTACCTTCAACAAATCCCAAAACATCCGCGAAATTGCGCGGGATATACCCGTTGATCGCCTTCTGATCGAGACGGACGCGCCCTTTTTGGCCCCTATTCCCTATCGCGGGAAGGCGTGTGAACCAGCCTATGTTATTGAAACTGCAAAGAAATTGGCAGAAATAAAGGGCGTTTCTCTTGGCGAAATTGAGGCCGCGACGACGGCCAACTTCCTGAAACTCTTTCCAAAAGTTGGGAGGGGAGGAGGCGCCCCATGAAGGTCACAATCTTGGGATGCGGGGGCTCAGCTGGCGTTCCTATGATCGGGAATGAGTGGGGAAACTGTGATCCAAACGAGCCACGCAATGTGCGTTTGCGTTCGTCCATTCTTGTTGAAGACAAAGATCAAGTTTTGCTGGTCGATACATCGCCTGACATGCGCGAACAATTATTAAGAGCCGACATTAAGGATTTGACGGCAATCTTTTATACCCATGCGCATGCCGATCATTGTCACGGCATTGATAATATCCGTACCGTGAACTGGATGACACGCAAGCCGATGCCGGTTTATGGCAATGAAGTAACGATCAAAGAGCTGACGCATCGTTTCGAATATATTTTCCAGTCAGGAACGCCGGACAAGTTTTATCGGCCAGCTGTTGAGGTTTATATCATTCAAGGGCCAATGGATTTTGGCGATATCCATGTGACAACGTATCCGCTCAAACATGGGCGCGATATTTGCCTTGGCTATCGCTTTAACGACTTTGCCTACTCGACAGATGTGAGCGAGATTAACGAAGCAGCCTTTGAAGCACTTCGCGGTGTGAAGGTTTGGGTTGTCGATGCTGTCCGCGAAGAGCCACACCATTCTCACGCTCATCTGGAGAGGACTCTCGAATGGATCGAGCGTGTGAAGCCTGCGAAGGCTTACCTGACTCATATGAACCAAACGATGGATTACTGCTCATTGCGGGCGAAACTCCCACATCATGTCGAACCTGCCTATGATGGTTTGGTGATCGAGCTTTAAGCACATCTGCGCAACCTTGCTGATGCCGTTGCCATACTTCTCTCTATTGCACATGACTGCCGACCCTCTTTTTCCCAGCTTTGCCTATAGCACGATTTAACATAATATATCTTATGCGACAGACGGAGGGGTGTAAGGGGCCCTCAAAAATGCTGAAAAACACGGCAAAAAATGCTCAAAATTGCACCGTTAAACGGCCTTCAATGTCGCGTTTTGCGCACAAAATTTAAAGATAAATGCATCCTTGAACGCGCCTTTTGATGCGCCTAGAACTGACACCATTACGCCTGACCACAAGCAACGAAAGTTTCCGCTCATGTCCGATGCTATGGACCAACTTCTTGATGTTATGCAGCGTTTGCGCGACCCAAATTCCGGCTGTCCCTGGGATATCAAACAAACCTATGCAAGCCTTGCCAAATATGTTCTTGAAGAATCCTATGAAGTTATTGAAACCATTGAACAAAATGACACCACACACCTCTGCGAAGAACTGGGCGACCTCCTCCTCCAGATCGTCTTCCTGAGCCAAATAGCCAAAGAAAATCAACACTTTACATTCGATGATGTCGCGCGCGGCGAAGCCGAAAAGATGATCGAACGCCATCCGCACGTTTTTGGCAATCGAACGGGTGTCGATAACGCAGAAAAAGTGCTCCAGAACTGGGAGAAAGATAAGCTCGAAAAACGCCAGCAAGCCGCGCTGGAGGCTCAGGAGAAGCATAGCCTTCTGGATGATATCAGCACAGCCCTTCCCGCGATGCTACGCGCTGTGAAGCTGCAAAAGCGTATGGCGCAAGGCGGATTTGATTGGCCGCGTAATGGCAACGAAATAGACGCCAATGTCATTGCAAAAATTCATGAAGAGCTCGATGAGCTTGGTTGTGAAATTAACAAAGGCGCAGAGAATAAAGACCGGATCGCGAGCGAGCTGGGCGATGTTCTGTTTGCGATTATCAACCTCTCACGCCATTTGCGTATCGATCCGGAGGAAGCGCTGCGACACACCAACCGCAAGGTCGAACGCCGCTTTCGCTATATTGAAGACCAGCTCGACTCGCAGGGACGGCGTATCGAGGAAAGTTCTCTCAGTGAGATGGAATCTCTCTGGCAAAAGGCAAAACAAGACGAATAGCCAGCCTAGTCCCTCGGCACTGTTTGAGGCAGCATTACTCCCCCATCGCATCGGCCATGCTCTGCGCACCACGAAGGACGGCTTCAGCCATCTTGCTATAACGACCATCGACGCCGTATAAGATAAAGGGATTTTTCCTTTGTGGATGTGCGCGATAAGAATGATTTATCCCACACATCTGTTCTTCAGCCGGTTTGATGGCGTGAAGAATAATCCGTTTGGACGTGGTATCCTCTTTCGACAGAATTTCACGAATAGCAAGCTGCTCAAACCCCGCTTGCTCCACCGCTGCGACAAGTTCGCTTTCTCTGTCAGTACGGAAGATTATCGTGAGACTTCCACCTTCCTTCAGAGCCGCACGTCCACTCCCAACCCATTTCTGCAAAGCCTCTGCGTCCTCACTTTCCATGAGCGCCAGCTTGCGGTAAGCCTCGGGCGAGGCCGTATGCCCCTTGGGATCATGAAAAGGCGGGTTCGAGACAATATGGTCAAAGCACCCCTTCAAGCCGAGGGGCAGGGCTGTGATATCCCCCTCCTCGACCGAAGCCCGTTCTTCATAGGTATTGTGCAGAATATTGCGACGACACAACTCGACGATCGGAGGGTGAATTTCAACCCCTGTAAGATACACATTGGGACAGCGAACGCCAACAGCCAGCATGATCGCGCCAACACCGCACCCCATATCCAGAAGCGCCGCACGGTCATTCGCACACAATGGCACCGCCGCCGCCGCCAAAAGGCTATCCACAGCAACGCGATACCCCTCTCCCCTCGCCGGTTGTTCAAGGCTCAGGCGCCCATTCAAAAGTTTGTCATGCGTCGTATTCATGGCTATACTACTGCCACAAGCCAGTTGTAACCTCAATCCAGTCCGTTTTTTATGGTCCATATTATCCCCCTTCGATCCGAGCAAGCCGAGCCACCCGCCAATGCGCTTGATGTATTACAGGATCTTGCCGCCAAAGATATGGCTGCCGTTAACCACATTATTCTGCAAAGGATGCAAAGCAACGTCCCACTAATCCCCCATCTAGCGCATCATATCATCGCATCGGGGGGCAAGAGGCTGCGCCCCCTCCTCGCTGTCACGTGCACACGTTTGTGCGGCTATCAGGGAGATCGCCACCATAAATTGGCCGCCGCTGTCGAGTTTATCCATACGGCGACGCTTCTGCATGACGATGTGGTAGATGCGAGCGACTTGCGTCGCGGTTCGCCCTCGGCCAACGCCATGTTCGGCAACGAACCCAGTATTCTTGTTGGCGATTTTCTCTTTTCACGATCTTTTCAATTAATGGTTGAGGATGGATCGATTGATGTTCTGCGCATTCTCTCCAACGCCTCAGCCGTCATTTCCGAAGGTGAAGTCCTTCAGCTTACCGCACAGAATGACAGCACGATCAGCGAGCAGACCTATCTGGATATTATCAAAGCCAAGACTGCCGAGCTTTTCGCCGCTTCATGCCGCATTGGCGCGGTGATCGCTGCACGCCCTAGTGGTGAGGAAGAGGCGCTTCGCACCTATGGCCTTAATCTGGGCATCGCCTTCCAGATTGTTGATGATGTGCTAGATTACTCGGCCCAGCAAGCAAGACTTGGCAAGACTGTCGGAGACGATTTCCGCGAAGGAAAAATCACCTTGCCTGTCATCCTTGCCATCCGTCGCGGCAATGAAGCCGAACGCGCCTTCTGGCAGCGCACACTTGGCGAACAGAAACAAAGAGACGGCGACTTTGCTCATGCGCTCGATATCTTGAACCGCCACGGCAGCCTGCGTGATTGTATCGCACGGGCCCGCCACTATGGGGCTATTGCACGCGACGCTCTTGGCCTTTTCCCCGAGGGCCCCATCAAAACTGCCCTCATTGATACGATCGATTTTACGATTGATCGGGCCTATTAACCCTTGATTTGGGGGCTCAGGCCGCAAATAAACGCGAAATCAACACATTATTCCCGTTGCGAAGCGCCGGAATTCTGCGTTATAAAGGCCGCCTCAGGACGGAGTCGGAGAGTAGCTCAGCCTGGTAGAGCACTGCCTTCGGGAGGCAGGGGCCGGAGGTTCGAATCCTCTCTCTCCGACCATTTCTTTCAAAGGGTTAGGTTTTTCTGAGCTCTCGAAAAACATTACAGCTGTAATAATACACTCTTTTCTCGTCCATCTTTTTTCTGATCTTTTCTTTATCCTAGTTTCTGCTTAGAATTAAAACAGAACAACCCCTTTGTGGAGGTCACCATGATCAAGAAATTTCTGATAGGCGTTCTATCCCTTCTCCTGATTGTCGGGCTTGGCCTTTACCTCGTCGGCTCAAATTTGGACGGCATCATCAAAAGAGGTGTCGAGAAATACGGAACGATGGCAGCTGGCGCGCCGGTATCCATTCGGAATGTTCAACTAGACCTTTCTTCTGGCAAAGTCACGCTTGAGGGTTTCAACCTTGGCAACCCAACCGGATTTTCCGATCAAAGTGCCATGAAGTTTGGTGTCGTCGCAATCGAAGTCGATCCCAAATCAGTGACAGAAACTGGCCCCATTCTGATCAAAAACATTATAATTGACGCACCTGAACTGACCTATGAAGTCATCAAGAGCGGCGACTCCAATCTTCAGAAGATACAAGACAACGTCAGGATCTTTGCCTCCTCTATTTCTTCTGAAGGTAAGACAGCTACCTCGGAAACCAAAACCAACGGCAACCAATCGGCAGAACGTAAAATTATTGTCGAACATCTGACCGTCAGTAATGGCAGCGTCAAGTTGAGCCACGCCCTGCTCGCAGGCACAAATCTGGTCGATGCCAAACTGCCTACGATTGAAATGTATAACATCGGCAAGGACAGCGGCGGCATAACGTCAGCAGAGCTATCGCAAATTCTTCTTCAGAAAATATCTGCCAAATCAATCGAAGTGGGTCAGAGAAATCTGGCCGGAGAACTGGGCAAGCAAGGTATTGAGTCCCTGAAAGGTGCCGTCGAACAAAGCGAAATTGGCAAGGCTATCGGCGGCTTCCTCGGCAAGTAAAGAATCATAGGAACAAATCAGGGGGGGGGCCAGAATAGGCAATCCCCGTCGGCATATGCGCCAATGCCCTTGGCAAGCCAACACGATAAATTACTTTGACAATATGATTGCGGAAACGAACCGCTGTTAGGCCAGCCTTCGGCATCGTTATCTCCTTTTCTGATAACGATTACTGAAGGTCTAATGTGCTACGTAAGTCCTGACACGTTTGCTGGAATGACCGAAACAGCCACTCTTCACAGTGTCCCAAAAGCGCGCGCAGATCGTCCTTCACGTGCTCGGGGGCGTCGCCTTGCAGATTTGCCTTGAGTTCTTCCCACTTTTTTGGATTAACGCGGAAGTTTCTACCTGCCGAGGGCAACGCACTAAGTTTCTGAATGCCAAGCTCACGTATGCGGTAAGTGCTCGACTTTGATGGGGCACTATTAGGCAGAAACAGGTTATCGAGGAAACGGCACAGGGCGTTTTAGATGCTCGTGCCAAGCACCCTGAATCTTCGCTTGCCGATTTGTATGATCCGCTGACCATGCCGCACGAACTCGTCAAGGCTCACCAGAAACTCGATGCCGCCGTTGATGCCGCCTACAGCAAAAAGAAGTTTCAGCGCGACAGCGACCGCGTGGCATTCCTCTTTGAACTCTACCAACAACGCTCAAGCCCGTTGGAAGGCACCAAAAAGCCAAAGAGAACTCCAAAGAAACGCGGATAATGGACTTCTAATAAATTGAAAGAATTGGATCAGCGAATAAGTACAAGGCTGATAATTTGACAAAAGAAACGTTATAGATCATCCTCATGCCACCACTCTTTTTACTCTAACGAAAGAGGTTCATCATGAGTTTAAGCAAAAGATTTACAGCCGAAATGTTTGGAACGTGCTGGCTGGTACTTGGTGGTTGCGGAAGCGCTGTGTTGGCAGCCGCCTTTCCATCGGTTGGCATTGGTCTCTTAGGGGTCTCCTTTGCCTTTGGCCTCACCGTACTGACAATGGCCTATGCGATTGGACCTGTTTCGGGTTGTCATCTAAATCCAGCCGTTACTATTGGCTTGGCAACTGCTGGGCGACTGCCTAAAGCAGACATCATTCCGTACATTATTGCTCAATGCATCGGGGCCTTGTTGGCCGCAGCCGCATTAGCCTACATCGCTTCTGGTCAGGACGGATTTGATATTGTTGCATCCGGCTTTGCTGCCAATGGTTATGGCGACCATTCCCCGGGCAGATACTCGATGGGAGCCGCTATGGTGACTGAGATCGTAATGACCGCTATGTTCTTGCTCGTCATTCTTGGAGCCACAGACTCAAAGGCTCCGGCCGGCTTTGCTCCAATAGCAATAGGTCTTTGTTTAACATTGATCCATCTCATCAGCATTCCGGTTACCAACACGTCGGTTAATCCAGCCCGCAGTCTTGGTCCAGCTTTGTTTGTCGGCGATTGGGCACTCAAACAGCTTTGGCTCTTTTGGGTAGCTCCGATTATCGGTGCAGTCGTCGGAGCTTTTTCCTATCGCTTTATTTACAGCGAGGAACACAAATAACAAAATATAGACGAGAAAGGGGCCAACGGCCCCTTTCTTCTCATCTAGAAAACTTCGCACCATCGAGACCGATCCAAGTACCTGATCGTCTGTAAGGTAGGAACAAAAAATCAACGAGGCACAGGCCTGTCGTATCTTCGAGGTTCGTCTTGGCTGGATGGGGTCGCATCTCTCGCAGGGGTCGGGGGTTTGTATCCTCTCTCCGACCATTTTTTCAAGGGGTTAGCTATATCTTTCCCATGACCTGTTGAAAAGATAGAATCCCTGTTGCCTTTATAATTTTGGGTGATAGGATGGTTCATGGGGGCGGAAGGATCCGGATCCGCACTAAACACCCACGTATTGAAGGCTCACAATGAAGCGTTTAACTTTTCTTGCATTGGCTTTAGCGACCCTTTCCTCAGTTCCAGCTCAAGCTGCCGAACTTAGCTTCAGCAGCCCCAATTCAGCACCTGTCAATATGAACCTGAACGGCGGCGCTCTGACTGCTGGTTATGAGGGCGATATTTCCACGGTTACGTCTGCGCCAAATGGAAATAGTTACGCGATTCTCGACGAGGCGAACCTTAATCTGGCTGCCAATACGAAAATCGTTTTTACTTACACGCTATCTTCTGGACAAGCCGCACTAACGACCGCCTATGATTTTACTTTCGTTCCCGCAGACATTAAGCCGGAACTGACAGGCTTTCTTGGCTCAACAATTTTCACCTTGGCTCTTTCAAATTTAACGGGTCAAGCCACCAGCTTCAGCAGTATTGCGCTTCGCCTCAAAGGCATCACGGACACGACTGCAATCACAACACGCTATACTACGACATCGCTCGCTTCAGCTGTCCCTCTTCCGGCCGCGCTACCATTGTTCGGTGCTGGCTTGGTTGGGTTGCTTGGCTATAAGCGTAGCAAAAAGAACGAGGCGTAAGGCAACTTCTTTCTATACACAACAAATTAAGGGAGGGCTTAAGGCTCTCCCTTTTTTATCGCAAACATCCGTTTATTCGTCATGTTCTCAGCTTAACTTCGCCCTGACCCCTCTCAATAATCAGGATCAAAAAATACCCTTAAACAGGGTTTTGTTTCCATTAGATCATATAAAGAAAAGGGCGAGAAACCCCGCCCTTTTCTTTCATGATTGATAAGCTAACTTTCTTTACTTCCTAGCAGGCAAAATCCGAGACTTTGTTTTGCCCTTTGGAGGACTCATATCTGCCGGCAGATCGATAACGAACCACTGATCCAAAATCTCGGTGTTTCTGCCATTGACTGTACGCGCTATGCCTCGTTCAAGGATTATGTTGTTGCTTCCCTTGATCTGGCCATCCTTACTATCTGCTTCAACGACATTTCGATAGTCTACGTAAATGCGACTAAAGTAATCTGAAGCAAAGCGCTCTGCGTTTCGTGCGTCGACGACACGAAGGTCAAAGGACGGATCCGTTATTTGACTAGGGTTCTTTGCCGCATACTCTGCTTTTTCTTGCTTTTGTACTTTTGTTAGGACATTCAGCGGGATAAAACGCTGCCCATTTTCATCGGTTTCAATAAAGTTGCTAAATGTTTCAGCAAGATCTGTAAAACCGTTGAGGGAGCGTCCATCACGGTCACCAAACCAGTTATCTGCGTTCAGCGCCCCGTTTTTGAAGACAAGGGGATCCCTCGTACGATGAACCATGAGCCACCCTTCATCAGGGTTTAACCCGCCCGTTGCTTTTCCTTCCATTATTCTTCCATCAGAAAGAGTCAGATAGAAGGTTGTCGGCCTCGTGCTGTTCATGGAAGGATTGCGCTCAGCCAAATTCACTTTGAGCGGAGAGAGGTAGTTATCTGTGTCTACCGTACACGATCCAGTCATGTCCGAATAACCATCAACTTTGGTTTTAACATAATCAGTTACGATACAATTGACCCAGCGTTCATTATAATTGCCACCACTCATCATAAAATTCGGCCAGTAACATTTTCCAGATGCCCAGCTGTGGTACGCCCATTTACTGTTGTAGCTATCCCAGCTTTTCTTGTAATTTGACTCGGCTTTGCCATGGTAGGAACCAGAAACCCTGACATACATATATCCGTCATTCAAAGGTTGAGCTATATTCCCGATGACTGGATGGGACGGACCATATACTGAAACAGGTGGGCATGTGGGGTTTGTTTTCTCGGCACTGCATGAATCGTTGCTGCCCCCGTTCAATCCCTTGCAAGTCCATGTCCAAGGGCCTGATCCACTCAATGCAGAGGCGGAGCCCGCCGTGCATCGTTCTGCCACAGTGGGAGCTGTTGTCAGGTTCTTCCCATCAGCAGATCCACAACTGCCATCCACTTTTTTGTTTGCCATACAGCTTGCTTTGTTTTTGAGACCTCTACAGGTCCATGTCCACGGACCAGTACCACCGACTGCGGAGGCAACGCCATAACTGCAAAGCTGGGTGCTTGTTGAGGGTATTGTTGAAAGATTGGCTTTATTGGCCGTGCCGCAAGCAGCTGTTGGCGTAGTGTACTTTACTGAAGTAACCAACCAGTCACTGTTATTATCGTTGGCAGTCGTGCCGACTTTGATGCCGTTTACTGTGCGGTCTGCATCAAGCCCTTTCATAGAAAGTATCTTGTCAACCTGCTTAGGGAAAGGCCCTGTGCGATCGCTGGTGTAACACTTATCAAAGACCAGACTGGGGTTTGGTTCGACATTCTTGAGAACGGCACCCACGCGCTGATAGGCAAAATTTGTATAACGTAGTCCAGTCGTTTGTTTGGAACCATCTTTATTGTAGCAGAACATACCTTGGTGTTTACCCGCTGGATCATTAGGAGGAATGATTGCTGATGGCCTCGAGCAAGGTGTAAGCTTAACAATATCTTTTGGCGCGTTGTTTACGAACGCAACCCATTCTTCATATGTCTGAAAGGGGACAAACAAATCTTGGTTCTTCACATTGTTTGGAGATTTATCAACCCAACGACATATCCTATGCACGTCGATGGCGACGCGTGCATCTTCTTTACCAGCATTCGCGGAGAAGGTTGGCTTTGTCGTTGGAGAACCTGTCTGTTCTGTATCGCTGATAACTTTTTTGTCTTCGTTAGCCCCTGAGCCCGCCTTGTTGGCCGACAATGAATAGTGATTGTATGTGGTGGATGGATCTTTTGCAGACACAGATTTTGCCTGATCATAGGCAAGAGAGGCGTTCACGTTAATGAAAAAAAGTGCCGTTGAGCAAACAAGTGTAGCCACGACAAAATTGCACATATTTCTCATAATCCATGACTCCTAAAAAAACGTGGGATATCATTATTATAGGGCATAAATGGCAAATATTTTCTTAATTATATTAGTTTCATGGACCTTGATGAATAGATTCTAGCACAAAAATAGGGGCTTTATTTATCTAACTATTACAATGGGATGTAATAGATGAGAAAGATTGGCTTTTTCGGATGTTTTGCAATGACATACAGAACATAACGGACTAATTTTGTTACATTATTTTGAATTCAGGCAGCAGAACGGGAGTTCGCACGGTGACTAACCTTTTGAGCTCGTTTTATGGATGTTTTGCGGGAGCAAAATGTCAATCTCAATACGGATTTACTTAACTGCTACGATAACGTGATTTTCATAAATGACTATTTCGGTGATTATGATCACATTCATCCTTGCACCAAAGGCTCGCAGATTCTCCCTGAGCTGATTTACCCGTCTTTTGCGCGTTAGGGTCAGTTCTGTATGACCCGTTGAAACCAGCCCTTTATCTCTTCTTCGGATGGTTGAGGCGGCGCACGAAATCGTTTATGCTTGATCCCAGCCTCGTCAAGGTAGGCATCGCGTTTCTTATCTTTCTCCTGAACATCTTTGCGATCATGCGAGTTTCCATCCAACTCAATTACAGCAAGAAGTCTAAAGCTCTCGCAATCACACAAAATAAAATCGGCAACAAGCCGATTAAAACGTCCTCGCACCTCATAACGCCTGTCCCATTTGTTCGACGAATTTAAAAACGCGCTAAAGGAAACTTGCGGGAAGACATAACACTCCGGTAACGCCTTAACAAGGCGTAGGTAGAATTGCCGTTCGTAATCGTCCATAAACGTCTTTTGGCATAAGAGCGGTAAGCGAGGACGCTTCCCGATCGCGTGATTTTGCTGCCGTTGCACCATCCGCAGCGGGAAATGAAATATCCTTGCTGACGTATCACTTCTTACTTTACGCCTTTTCCTTTGGTCAAGTTTTAATAAAAAGTAACCCGCGAGGCATAAAAGGACCAGAGACTTATAGGAGAAAGCGAGATCGAAGTGAATGCTTTCCATAGGAAAGGGCACGAGATTGTCTAAAGCCCGATAAACAGAATCCATATCGTGTCAAATCCCTAATGCCCACAGACGTTCCCAAGGAATGTTGCGATCTGTTTCTCAAGCTTTTGGGATTCATCCGACAAAATGGTCGAAGTTTTCAAAAGATTTTGTGCAGAGCCATTCGATCCCGCCGCAGCCGTTGTAACCTGCTTGATGGACTCGGATACTTGATGCGTGTTTTCAACAGCATTCTGTATGCTTCGCGAGATTTCTCTGGTTGCCTGATCCTGCTGACGGATGCCGTCCGCAATAACTTGCGAAATATTGCTATTCTTCTCGATAATAGAGCCGACGGCACGGATATCTTCAACAGCTTCATTGGTTACAGTTTGGATCGCACTGATTTTACCAACGATTTCTTCGGTCGCACGCGCTGTCTGGCTTGCCAAACTCTTGACTTCTCCCGCGACAACAGCAAAGCCCTTCCCCGCATCTCCCGCACGCGCTGCTTCAATCGTTGCGTTCAAGGCAAGAAGGTTTGTTTGCTCCGCAATGTTTTTGATCAACTGCACAACCTCGCCAATATGCACAACAGCTTCGCTCAAGCCAGATATTGTTGTATCTGTGCGCTGGGTCTGGCTGACTGCCTGTTCAGAGATGCGTGAACTTTCGGTAACCTGACGATTGATTTCGCCAATAGAGGCAGAAAGCTCCTCCGAAGCAGACGCAACCGCATTGATGCTGCTAATAGTCTGTTCCGTAGAAGTTGAAAGAAGCGTCGCCATCGAGCTTGTCTGACTGGATCCGTTGCTAAGATCCTGGGCATCTGTTCGCAGTTCCTTGGCTTTTGAGGAGACGAGGTTAACAACCTCCGTCACGACCTTACGAAAGTCTTCAGCGCAATGTTCAATCGACAGCCGCCGTTCTTCAGCCGCCATCTTTTCTTTTTCCGTATGCTCGCTGATTTGATCCAGCTGGGTAACAATCATTTTAAAAACATCGACAATACGGGCAAGATCGCCATATTCATCTTCCTTGTCCGTGTCGGGAACAATGACCTTGAGATCATCTGACGCAAGACCTGTCATCGCTCTTGTAATCCTCGCGATACGCTTGGACATATGAAGGAAATAGCGTGCCATAAAAACTGAGCACCCGAATGTCAGGGTGAGTCCACCCCAAATCCACTGACGAGAAACACTCTCATCGGCACCTGTTAATCCCCACAGTATAATAAAGATTGAAAGGAAAACACTGCCAATACAAAGTCTCTGCGTCATACGAATGGATAGACGCCGTTTGGTTTTAACATCTTCAGCTTCGGTAACTTGCCTGCCAATCTGCTGAAGGATAGATCGTGCTTTGTCGAAAGCTTCAGAGGAAGTTTTGTTGGAGCGGATCAATTTCACGCCCGTAGTTGACTGTGGCGGGAAATCAAACCGAACACCCATGAAGCGATCAGGTTTTGCTTTACCCGTCGCAAGATTTTCGATCGAAAGCACAAGTGTATTGCTAAGCAGCACAGCCTCGGCCTTCATGTGTTTCAACGCAGCCTTATGAATGTATTTCTTGATACTCTCATTATCGACAACGACTTCGATGCACAAATCGCATGGCGCAAGGATCGCGTAATTGCTACCCAGTTTAAGCCGTGAAAGAATGGCCTCGCTTTCCGATTCCGTAAGAGTCCCAGCGGAGATTTTGTCAGCCAGATTTCTTTTGATACCCGCCAACGCAACGGTCAGGGACTTTTCTTTTGGGTCAACCAGAACGACTTTGACACCTTGAACTGCTGCATACTCAGCCAGGCCACTTCCCATGCGGCCGGCACCAATGATGCCAATCGTCAGATGATCCAGAGTCATCGCCACCCCCTTTAGAACATAGCGCGTGATTTATGCGCATTTTTGTGTGGAACTATACATACAGAACGGAATGTATATTTAAGGTTAACGGTACTTCAACGCTAGATAAAAAGCCATACTTTTATCATTTTTTTGCTCATTTTTTTGTGAGATCAGTAAAGGTTGTTTTGAGCGCGCAACAACCAAACCGCGATTACTTGCAATGCAAAGTTATCAACGTAATCTCGCCCAGTCCGCCCGTGCGAAGCGGTGGACCCCAAAAGCCCGTCCCACGGTTAATGTAGAGTTGAAGCGGCCCAACTTCATAGAGCCCCTTGGTTCGCTTCTGGAACAGATGAATAATCAGGGTATAGGGAAAATACTGTCCCGCATGCGTATGGCCGGAAAGAACGAGATCGACATTCAATTTCGCGGCGCTCTCTACAACAACAGGCTGGTGCGCCAAAAGGATTTTAGGCACACCAGCGGGAACCCCCGCCAATGCCGCGCCAATATTGGTTGGCGGCGTCGAAGGAATCGATAAAGAGGTCGGATCAGACACGCCAGCAATTGCCAGCTTTTCCGAACCGCGGTTCAGCATAATGTGTGTATTGGCCAGAGTGTGAAAGCCCGTCTGAAGCGCTTCGTTTTCCCATCCCACTGCATCCCAGTAATATTCATGATTGCCCGTGACATAATAAACGCCATCAGGGGCCCTGAGACGCTTAAAGGGCGCGACAGCGTCTTTGCGTTCCAGCGGAAAGCCATCAGCCCAGTCACCAGTCAGGGCAACCATATCGGCATTTAAGACATTCACCTGATCAACAACCATTTGTGCGAAGTCCTTGTCGATATTCGTACCGATATGGGTATCGGATATTTGCGCGATTTTATACCCCTCAAAAGCTGGCGGGAGATTTTGGATCGCAATTTCGACAGGAACAACGGCAACCTTCCCCGTATTAGAGTATCCCCACACAACATTCACAGCAGTTGCCACAAGCGGCAGAATGATTAGCGCACGGATAAACGCTATGAGTTGCTGATCCGACAAGAAAATGCGTGCGACAAGGCCAGCAAAATCCGCAAGCAGGGTGTAGACAATTAGACAGGAGAAGACCCCAAGCACGATAAAGGAGGCGTTGACAAGAATGTCGTGCAAGCCTAGCGGGATATTGGCCCCACCAGACTCCCGCATCCAGATGTCCAATACAGGCCATAAAAGCTGAACGGCGAAAAAGAGCGGGAAGACAATGGCCAGAAATCCGCTTGGACATCCTTGGATTTTGAACCAGCTATTGAAACGCCCATAAAGATAGGCGTTGACCATGCCCAGAAAGGCTATGGCGATCAGCACTTTCACGAGCCCTCTTCTACCCAATGCCCATAGGCGTTGGCTTCATCCTCGGCAGCCACAATATCTTCCATGCTCTGCGTCTCGTCGCCATCCGGTTTGAGGCTGGCAAAGACGGGACGCGTATCAAGGAGCCCCGCCGCTTTGAGATCATCAAGACCCGGAAGCTCCGACAAGGAAGCAAGGTTGAAGTGGCTGAGAAAATCCGGTGTCGTCTTCCATGTCAGCGGACGGCCCGGCGTGTCGCGCCGCTTGCCGGGACGAACCCATCCCGTTTCAAGAAGTATGTCGAGAGTCCCGCGGCTTGTTTCGACGCCGCGAATAGACTCGATCTCTGCACGGGTGATGGGCTGGTGATAAGCGATAATAGCCAAGACTTCTGAGGCCGCTTTCGGAAGCTTGCGGCGCGGCTGGCGGACAACCGTCAGATAGGGCGCAAGCTCAGGTGCAGAGCGGAAACTCCACACACCGTCATTCTGAACAAGGTTGACGCCCCTCTCTTTATAGCTTTCCTGTAGAGCTGCCAAGAGCGCCGGAACGTCTTCATAGCCTTTAAGTTGTTCCTGCAAATAGGATAGTGTCACAGGCTCCGTGCTGGCAAACAGCAAAGCCTCCGCAACGCGTAGCGCCGTACTTTCGTCGAGTTCAGTCTCAGGCGTTGCAACCACCTCGGCCGGTGTCGCTTCAGGAGCTGACGTTTCATTTTGAACTTCTGTCATTTCGTCGGTCATGGATTTCACTCTTACTGGCCGGATGGAGCCGTATCGTCAGATGACGTGGATGGCTTGGGTTTATTGCGAAGATAGATAGCAGAAAAGCACTGGCTTTGTCGGATCTCAAGCTGTCCTTCTTTGACCATTTCCAGAGCTGCCGCGAAAGTCGAGGCTATCGCTGAACGAGATTCAAGCGCATCGTGGCCAAGTAAGCTTGGAATGAAGAGTTGCAAATTACCCCAATCCATGAAGCCGCCCAGCATACGTCGCATGCGTGTCAGGCTTTCTTCCAAAGTGTAGAGACGATTGGGTTTGATATCATAGGTTTCGTGCTTGCGGCGTCGTAACGGCGCACCAAGTGCCGACAAAAGATCATAGATCGGCAGGTGATATACCGGTTTCTCAATCACCTCCAACTTTTCCGGCACTCCACGCATAAAGGTATCGCTGCCAAGCTGTGGAAGCTCAAAGATAGACTTTGCGGCCTTCTGCATCGCCTCGAGACGCAGGAGCTGGAACTTGAGCGCCTCGGCCATATCGGCGGCGTTCTCATCCTGTGTCTCCTCTTCGGGAAGCAAGAGACGGGATTTTAAATAGGCTAGCCATGCCGCCATGACCAGATAATCGGCGGCGAGTTCAAGCCTCAACTTGCGGGCGTTATTGATATAGTCCAGATACTGCTCAGCCAGTTGCAAGATCGACAGCGTCGACAAATCAACCTTTTGCTCGCGCGCTAGCGACAACAGCAGGTCTATGGGGCCATCAAAGCCAGCCAGCGCCACGACAAGGTCATCCGGCCCATGGGTAAGGACCTCAGGAACTGGTTCTTGGTTGGGTTCAGTGGGTTGGTCGATCTCGGACATAAGCAAAACAAGACGTTACACGAATCAAACGTGGATTATTTTGCGCGATCACGCCCCTAGATGCACGTAAAAACGTGTTCCATGCCCGTGATTTTTGATTTTTCCGTGTTCGTTACAAGCGCGCTTATGCCTTTTTCTTAAAGGCGGCGACGATCTGGTTCATGACCGAGACATGGCGCTTTGAGGCATGATGAGGTGGTGCCTTGACGGGAGAACGCTTCTCCCCCTTAGAAGGTGAAACGACCATCTTCTTGATTTCAGGCGGAATATCTTTGACTTTGCCCTTTTTGCTCTTGCGATTAAGTTCGTCAATCTTGGTTTTGACAAGGGTCTTAAGGTGCGGCTTGGACAGGCCGATGAGTAGAGCCTGATCACGCACAGCCCAAGTAATCACAAGCTTTTGGGCATCCCGCTCGTCATTGTTTGTGGCTTTAAGAGCTTCCAAAATTTTAGCGTCGACGTAACTATCACTCATTGAACTGGCTCTCCGGCATGTCGTAACGCCTACATGTTAAAGAAAAAGTGCTAACATATAGTAAGCATTCTTAAAATTTATTGGGCAAGAAAGATTATCTCACCAAGCAGCTGCTTGATGCCCTGAATACGGCGCTCCATATCGTCCCAAACACGCATAACGACTAGCTTCTGGTCGGGCCTCACTTTGGCTGTGCCCGTCTGAGCCGCAATCCATGGGATCAGGCGCTCAGGGTGGGCAAAGCTATCCTGATAAAAGCCGATCACCGCGCCTTTGGGGCCCACATCAAGTTTGGCAATGCCAGCTTTCTTGCACAGGAGTTTGATATTGACCGTTTGCAGCAGGTTTTCGACTTCCTCCGGCAAGGGGCCAAAACGGTCGAGCATTTCGGCGGCAATAGAGTCCGTGTCTTGTTCCTCCGACCCTTCGGCCAGACGACGGTAAAGCCCCATACGCACATTGGCATCTGCCACATAGGTCTCAGGGATCATGACCGAAAGCCCGATATTGATCTGTGGCGACCAGCGATCGGTGACCGTCTGGCCCGAAGTGACGGCTTCGACGCCACCACCAGCCTTGACGGCAGCAATCGCATCCTCCAGCATTTGCTGATAAAGCTCGATACCGACCTCGCGGATATGGCCGGATTGCTCCTCACCCAAAAGATTACCCGTGCCGCGTATATCCATATCGTGGCTGGCAAGCTGGAACCCGGCCCCAAGTTGGTCAAGCGTGGAGATAACCTCAAGCCTTTGCTGCGCCGTGGAGGATAAGGGCATCACAGGATTATAGGTGAAATAGGCGTAGCCTCGCTGCTTGGCGCGACCGACACGACCGCGCAGTTGATAAAGCTGGGCCAGACCGAACATATCCGCGCGATGCAGAATGATGGTGTTGGCATTCGGAATATCGAGGCCGGATTCAATGATATTGGTCGCGAGAAGAAGATCATATTTGCGCGCATCAAAAGCGGTCATGATATCGTCAAGCTCGGTCGGGCTCATCCGGCCATGTGCCGACACCATTTTCAGTTCAGGCACCAATTCGCGCAAGGTTTCCTGAACTTTCGGCAAATCTTCGATGCGGGGACAGACATAAAAGCTCTGTCCGCCGCGGTAATGCTCACGCATCAGGGCTTCGCGGATGACAAGCGGATCAAAAGGCAGGACATAAGTGGAAACGGCCAAACGATCCACAGGCGGTGTCGTGATAAGGCTAAGCTCGCGCACGCCTGTTAGCGCCAGTTGCAAGGTGCGCGGGATAGGCGTGGCGGTAAGCGTCAACACGTGAACATCCGCTCGCATTTCCTTGAGCTGTTCTTTCTGCTTCACACCAAAATGTTGCTCCTCGTCGATAATCACAAGGCCGAGGTTCTGGAATTTGACATCCTTACTCAGCACCGCATGCGTGCCGACGACGATCTGGGCCTCGCCATCAGCGAGAAGGCGCTTGTTCTCCTTGCTCTCTTTGGCATTCACCATGCGGGAGAGCTGCACAATACGATAAGGGAAACCTTTAAACCGCGTCACAAAGTTCTGGAAGTGCTGACGCACCAGAAGGGTTGTCGGCGCAACGACAGCGACCTGCAGTCCCGAACTTGCCGCCGCAAAGGCCGCACGAAGTGCGACCTCGGTTTTACCGAAACCAACATCACCGCAAACCAGACGATCCATCGGGCGTCCCGATGAAAAATCATCCATCACGGAGTCAATGGCATTCGCTTGATCCTCTGTTTCATTATAGGGGAAACGGGCTGAAAACTCGTGGTACCCGCCCTGCTCCGGCGCGATGATATCGGCTTTTCTGAGGTGGCGTTCGGCGGCGATCTTTATAAGAGAGTCGGCGATTTCCAAGAGACGCTTTTTGACACGCGCTTTGCGTGATTGCCACCCTGCCCCGCCAAGCTTATCGAGAACCACGGCACTATCGGCATTCGCATAACGTGTCAGCGCTTCAAGATTTTCAACAGGCAGATACAGCTTGTCGCCACCATCATAAATCAGCTTGATGCAATCATGCACCGCGCCGAGTGCGTTTATGGCTTCAAACCCTTCATAGCGCCCAATGCCATGTTCGCTATGCACAACATAATCGCCGACATTCAGGCTGTCGAGTTCGAGTTGGAACTGCGCGGCCAGTTTTTTCTTTTTGGGCTTGCGCACAAGGCGATCGCCCAAAATGTCCTGCTCTGTAATCACCACAAGGTCTGGCGAGACAAAGCCATGTTCGATCCCAAGGATCATGATGGTGATAAGCTTGGGATCAAGCTTTGTCATTTCGCGCCAACTTTGCGGCGCCTCCATCACATCGATCTGGTGCGCCTTGAATATGCTGGAAAGGCGCTCAGCCGAGCCACGTGTGTAGCAGGCTAAAGCAACGCGTCGTCCCATCCCCTGATGTTCTTGGATATAGTCCTTCACACGCTTGTACAACTCAGCCATATCGCCGCGCCCACGCGCATCAGCGAAATCACGGCCTATTTGCCCACCACCGAAAAGCGCGGAATCATCCGGCTCTTGAAACGGCGACAGGACTCCGAGCGCGCGCCCTTTAAGAACTGTATCGATATCTTCCGGCGACAGAAACATCTGTTCAACGGGCACAGGCTTATAGGGCGCCACGTTATGAACGGACTCTTTATTTTTGCCCTTAAGTGTTGCGGTAAAAAGGCTCTGTCGTGCCTGATAGAAGTCGTTGATTTGCTCAAAGCGGGACAGGATAGCATCCGTTGCCTGCGCTTCGAAAAAGACAGGGACCGCCGGAAGGTAATCTAACAGGCCCACCAAACGATCGTAAAAGAGCGGGAGCCAATGCTCGACGCCCGGAAACTTGCGGCGCGTCGACACAGCTTCATAAAGCGGATCATTGTCAAGCGTCGAACCGAAAAGCTCGCGGTAGTTTCCGCGAAAGCGCGTGACCGTTTGATCCTCAAGGATGACTTCGGAAGTCGGGATCATGGACAGATGATCGACCGTGCCTGTGGTGATCTGGCTCAGCGGATCAAAGGCGCGGATTGCTTCCACCTCCTGCCCGAACAGATCAATCCGAAGGGGCTGGGACAAAGCGGCGGGATAGAGGTCGATAATCCCCCCGCGCACAGCAAACTCGCCGACTTCGCGCACGGTGCTTGTCTTGTGATAACCGGACGCAACGAGATTCAGTGTTAGCTTATCCAGATCAAGCGTATCGCCTACGGATACAGCAAAGGCTTGCTTGTCGAGGGCTTCGGGCGGCACAACGCGCTGGATCAAGGCGTTAACGGTTGTCACAATCAGAGCGGGCTTGTCGAAGGGCCGCTTAAGGCGCATCAGCGCCGCGATCCTTTGCGAGGCAATGTCGGGATGTGGCGAGATCCGGTCATAGGGCAGGCAGTCCCAAGCCGGAAAGGGTATGACTTCCAGATCGGGGGAAAAGAACCCGATGGTTTCGATCAGTAAGGCCGCTTTGACCTCGTCCGTAGCGACATAGACGATGGGTTGCCGCCCTGCCCTGACTGCAAGATCGAGGATCAGGCGCGCATCATGCCCCGCAGGCACACCGGAGATGCGCTGCTTATGTGATGTGGTCAGGCTGAACTGCGTAACAAACATAGAGGTTCGTGAGTTTTATAGAGGAAACGGGCTATATATCACATCTTGTCCAACTGGCAAGAATGATTGTAAAATCAGCGCCATGCGCCCTACTCTACTCTTCTCCCTTTTTACGCCGTTGACCTCCCTCAAAGGAGTGGGGGATAAGGTTGCACGCAATTTGGCGCGGCTTGATCTACATAAGGCCGTCGATTTGTTGTGGCACTTGCCGTCTGGCGAGATTGATAGAAGCTATCAGCCCAAACTCCGCACGGCTCAGACAGGAAAAATCGCAACGCTTACTGTTGACGTTGTCGAGCATGTCGCCCCCGCCCGTCCTGGCAAACCCTATCGTATCATCGCGACGGATAGCAGCGGCGATATCACCATCAATTACTTCACACAGCGCGGCGATTATCTGGCCAATCTTTATCCCGTTGGCAAGCCTATCGTCATCAGTGGCGAGTTGCAGCGTTTTGGTCGTGGCTGGACAATGAGCCATCCCGATTATGCTCTGCCTCCCGATCGGGCAAACGAGATCCCGCCTTTGGAGCCCGTCTATCCCTTGACCGAAGGGATTACGAGCAAGAAGCTCTCCGGTCTCGTCCGGCAAGTTCTCCCAACCCTGCCCGATATGCCGGAATGGCATAACGCTGATTTATTAGCACACGAAAAATGGCCGAGCTGGCGAGACGCCCTGAAAACCCTTCACCTCCCGCAAGGAACGGGAAAGGAGCAGGCTTTACAACGGTTGATCTATGATGAGCTTTTGGCGGATCAACTCGCGCTCGCCATTATTCGTCGCCATCATCGCAATGGTCGTGGCCGTGTCCTGAAAGGTGATGGAAAGCTGCGTCGCAAGTTACAAGACACCCTGCCCTTTCAACTCACCGAGGGACAGAAGGTATCTGTGGATGAAATCCTTGCGGATATGGCCTCCGAGAGCAAGATGCTGCGCCTGTTACAGGGGGATGTCGGCTCCGGAAAAACGATTGTCGCCGTGATGGCAATGTTAGCGGCCGTTGAGTCAGGCGCGCAGGCTGCCTTTATGGCCCCCACAGAGATTTTGGCGCGCCAACATTATGAAAGGCTTACCTCTTTTCTTACGCCTTTGGGGCTTGAAATCGGGTTGCTACTTGGCAAGGGTCGCGGCAAAGAACGAGACGAAACGCTCCGGCGTATTGCTGATGGGTCGCTCAGGCTTGTCGTCGGAACCCATGCGCTTTTCCAGCAGGATGTCGCTTTTCATGATCTGGGCCTCGCAATCATCGATGAACAACACCGCTTCGGCGTGCAGCAAAGGCTCCAGCTCTCGCAGAAAGGGCAAGGCGTTGACATTCTTGTTATGACCGCGACGCCTATCCCGCGTACGCTGACGCTGACCGCTTATGGTGATATGGATGTCTCGCGCCTTATGGAAAAGCCAGCGGGACGTCAACCGATCGATACGCGCCTGTTCGATATGAACCGGATGGACGAGATCATCTCTGCCGTGCGGCGTATCCTGAAAAGCGGAGCCCAGATTTATTGGGTCTGCCCCCTTGTCGAGGAATCAGAGAAAAGCGACCTCGCCGCCGCGACACAACGCGCTGAAATGCTGTCCAAGATCTTCCCCGTCGAGCAAGTTGGCCTTGTCCATGGCCGTTTGGCTTCGGAGCAGAAGAAGCTGGTGATGGATCATTTCCAAAAGGGCGATATCAAAATCCTCGTCGCCACAACAGTCATCGAGGTGGGCGTCGATGTCCCCAATGCCAGTGTGATGATCATCGAGCATGGCGAGCGCTTTGGTCTTTCGCAACTCCATCAGCTGCGCGGACGCATCGGACGTGGCAGCGCAAAGTCCAACTGCCTGATCCTCTACCAACCGCCACTCAATGATACGGCCAAAGAGCGGCTTTCGATGATGCGGGAGACCGAGGATGGGTTCCGCCTTGCTGAAGAGGATTTAAGGCTTCGCGGACCCGGCGATATTCTGGGAACAAGGCAAAGCGGCCTGCCCGTCTATCGGATGGCCAATTTGCTGCGCGACCGGAAGCTTTTGGCCATGGCGAACACTGATTCCAAGCATATTCTGGCCACCGACCCCGATTTGGCCACCGATCGCGGCAAGGCCCTTCGTATCCTATTGTATTTGTTCGAGAAAGATAATGCTGTTCGCCTGTTTAGGTCAGGGTAGATTATCCCATTCTGCCCTGCTATAAATGGGGCGAAAGGGCGAGGTACTCCCGCCCGGCGACAGACCAGAAAGTGGTTCATAGAGATGAGCTTTCGTTATACGCGGCGTAGAAGAATTTTTGAGGGTCATGGTAAGGATATCTTTGAAGGCCCAGAACCCGGCACGCTTGTTCAATTTTTTAAGGACGATGCGCGATCGAATAACAACCAAAAACAGGGCATCGTAACCGGCAAAGGTGTTTTAAATAACCGCATTTCCGAATATCTGATGAGTAAACTCAACGACATCGGCGTACCGACGCATTTTATGCGCCGCCTAAATATGCGCGAGCAATTAATACGGCAAGTCGACATTATCCCGATCGAAGTTGTCGTTCGCAATGTGGCCGCTGGAAAATTTGCCAAGCGCTTTGGTCTGCCCGAAGGCACACAGCTTCCCCGCTCGATCATCGAGTTCTATTACAAAAAAGAAGAGCTGGATAATCCCATCGTAACCGAAGAGCATATCACCGCTTTTGGCTGGGCGAACCCCTACGAACTCGATGAAATTACCGCACACGCTTTGCGCGTGAATGACTATTTGTCAGGTTTGTTCCTTGGGATTGGCTTACGTCTCATTGATTTCAGGCTCGAGTTTGGCCGGATGATTGATCATGAGGATATGCGTATTGTCCTTGCTGACGAAATTACGCCGGACAATTGCCGCTTGTGGGATATTCGCACAAACGAAAAAATGGATCGCGACCGCTTCTCCGAAAATTTGGGTCGCGTTGAAGAGGCCTATCAAGAGGTGGCCCGTCGTCTTGGCATTCTTCCCGAAGATGTCGCCAACGGTGCGCCCGCCACTTATCCTATCTTTACCAATGTCACAACGATCAACGAAAGATAAGTCATGAAGGTACGTATTGATATTATGCTCAAGAATGGCGTTTTAGACCCGCAGGGCAAAGCCATATCACACGCACTGGGAAATCTCGGATTTGAAAAGGTCGAAGATGTACGTGTCGGCAAGACCATTATCCTGACAACATCCGAAACGGACGAAGCCAAAGCCATTGCAGCGGCCAAGAGCATGTCGGAAAAAATTCTGGCCAACATGGTCATCGAAGATTTCGTTGTAACAATCCTCTAATTCATTGGAGACCAGAGAAATGAAACCCTTCAGGCTGCCCCTTATCGCGACATGCCTTTTCATGACTCTGGCGGCCTGTTCATCTGGCCCCAGTGACATTCAAGGCTCAATAATGGAGCGGAGCTATATCCGGCTTGCGCCCTCTGCGCCCCCTGCTCGCTATTACGAGACCAAACCCATGTCTCCCGCACCGATGCTTTTGACATGGCGCGCTGGTTACTGGGATTATGACGGGGTACAGTTTTTCTGGGTTCCCGGATACTACATTGAAAAGCCCAATCCGACAGCGGCTTGGACACCGGATAGATGGGAGCGCAGGCAGTTCGGGTGGGCGTTTATCCCCGGATATTGGCAATAGAATTACTGTTCCTTGGCTGAGGAGGATGTATGAAAAAACTGGGTTTCTTTCTTTCCACTCTCCTTTTACTTGCCGCCACGGGCATCGCACTCGCCGCACAAGCCGGACGCTATTATATTCCGCCTCAATATTTCGACGCTGGCATACAGCTTGTCAAAAAGGACAAGAAGAGCGAGGCTGCCGTTTTTCAAAATGCGACGGCAGCTTTCTTGCACGACCCCAACACAAACACGCTCACAGGCCTCAAAATCGCCATCGATACAAACAGCATAGAAGCGGCACGTACGGATACGGCCATGAACTTTCGCTCCCTTCTGGAAACAATGACGTACCCAGAATTGACCTTTGTTGAAACGGCGCCTACCAAGTTTGAAGGCGACAAGGCCAAAGTCAAAGGACGCCTGTCAATCAAAGGACATGATCAGGATATTATCCTTGATGCCGTAAAGGAAAGCGGGACTGATGGTACAACGTACGACAGCACGCCGCTTACCATTAAGCTCACTGGTTCTGTTCCCTATAGCGAGTCAGGCATACTAGGTGAAGTCGATGCGGACGAAACAGCACTAAAATTCGTTTTCAAACTACGCGCGATCAAGCAGTAAGCCTCGCACCACAAATTTATTCGACGTACTTTTGAATATTGCGCCGGACGCGCTCACGTACCGGCATACCGCCAGTTGGCATTTCAAAATCTTTGCCGGAGATGCGTTCGTATAAGCCGATATAACGCGCACTGAAATCAGCAAGCGTCTCGTCTGGAATCTCAGGAATGGATTCTTTGTAAGGATCGCAGCGATCAGCAATCCAGAGCCGCAAGAACTCCTTATCAAGACTTTCCGGCTCTTCCCCCTTTGCTATACGCTCTTGATAGCTTTCAGCAATCCAATAGCGGCTACTGTCAGGCGTATGAATTTCGTCGGCTATTGTAAGGGTCCCGTTTTCGTCATAGCCAAACTCATATTTTGTATCGACAAGGATAAGGCCATGTTGGGCGGCAACTTCCCGGCCACGCGTGAAAAGCGCCATGGCACTACGCTCGATCTCATCCCATTGTTCTTGTGTGAGCAAGCCCTTCTCGACAATTTGATCGGGCCTAATAGGCACATCATGTTCGCCCATAATACCTTTGGTTGTTGGCGTGATGATCGTTTGAGGTAACTTGTCATTTTTCTTCATGCCGTCAGACAGTGGAATGCCATAGGGCTTGCGATTGCCGACGTGATACATCGACCAAATCGAAGTCGATGTGGATCCCGTCAAATAGTCTCGCACGACGACCTCAACTGGTAGCATGGAGAGCTTTTTCGCAAGCATGACGTTCGGATCGGGGTATTCGATAATATGGTTCGGCATGATATCAGCGGTTTCCTCGAACCAAAACCGTGCAGCAGCAGTAAGAACCTGTCCTTTGAATGGGACAGCGGCAAGCACTTGATCAAAAGCACTTTGGCGGTCGGTCGTAATCATAAGACGACGATTGCCGGAAAGATCATAATGGTCACGAACCTTGCCACGCCCAAAATTAGGAAGTTCCGGGAACACGGCATCCACCAGTACATCATGAAGATGCGCCTTAATCTGGCGGATCATCGCTTGTCTATCTGTCATGTTTTTCTAATCCGTTTGTTGTGTGCGCCATCTGTCCGCAAACCGGTTGGTAATTGGATAACGCCTGTCTTTTCTAAGGTGACGCCGCGAAATCTTGGGTCCCGGTGCGCCTTGCCTACGTTTAAATTCTGACTTGTCCAGCATCGTGTATACGCGCCGGATAATAATGGGGTCATGACCCATCATGGTGATTTCCGAGACCCCAAGGTCTTGCTCGATCAAACACTTCAGAATATCATCAAGTGTTTCATAGGGCGGCAAAGTATCTTGATCTTTCTGACCTACTGCAAGCTCTGCCGACGGGGCCTTGTCCAAAAGTCTTTGCGAGAAAATCATGCCTGCTGGCCCTTTTCCCCCTTCAGGTTTGTTTTCATTACGCCATTTTGCAAGTTTATAAACCTGTGTTTTATACAAATCGCAGAGCGGCGCGTAGCCCCCGCACATATCGCCATACAAAGTCACGTACCCTGTCGCAAGTTCCGACTTATTGCCTGTTGAAAGAAGCATGGCTCCACTCTTGTTAGAAAGAGCCATTAAAAGAACCCCCCGAATACGGGCCTGTATATTCTCTTCTGTTACATCGGGCGTACAGCCAATAAATTGCTCCACAAGCATCTCATCAAAAACACTCATGGCTTTTTGGATAGGGATCGTATCAAGCTTACACCCCAAAGCCTTGGCAATCTCTTTGGCGTCTTCTCGCGACTCTTGTGACGTATAATCAGATGGCATCATAACACAGCGCACATTTTGTGGGCCGAGCGCGTCCACAGCGAGCGCAGCAACCAGCGCGCTGTCAATCCCTCCCGACAAGCCAAGAAGAACTTTTTCAAATCCATTTTTGGTAACATAATCACGAAGCCCAGTCACAATCGCATTGTAGATTGAGGATTCAGCATTTGGTACAATCTCTATCTTGCCAACAGCCGGCGTGAAAACGCCGTTATGGGCTGTGTAGGCAACAAAAGTCAAATCCTCACGCCAGGCATTTGCTTGAACCTTGACTTCACCATCCGTGCCAAGAACGAAAGAGGCCCCTTCATATACCATCTCATCTTGCCCGCCATACTGATTGACATAGACAAGTGACAGTTCGGATTCAAGAACCCGTTCTTTGGCAATGTCATAGCGCTTTTGCTGTTTACCGATTTGATACGGACTTCCATTCATCACAATGAGGAGATTGGCCCCAAACTCACACAAGTTTTTAGTGACGTCTTTCTCCCACATGTCCTCACAAAGCATAACGCCAAGCTTTGTCCCATTCCACAAAAACGGCATGGGAAGAGGTCCGGACCGAAACCATCGTTTTTCATCAAAGGGACCATAATTGGGCAATTCATGCTTGTAGGTCGCACAAAGAATCTTGCCACCTTCCAATAGCAAGGCGGCATTATAGAGTTTGTCGTCCACGACCCATGGCGTGCCTAAAAGGATAGCCGGACCCGTTGCCGTATCCCGCGCAAGCGCGTCAACCGTTTCTCGCAGAATTTTCCACAAGCGTGGTTTCAGGATAAAGTCATCCGGCACATAACCGGTCAGGAAGAGTTCGGACGTAATAACCAGATGAGCATCCCTGCCACGCGCATCGCGCCATGCTTCCATCAACTTTGCCGCATTACCCGTGATATCGCCAACTACAGGATTGAGTTGTGCAATAGCCAGAAGCAAATTTTCACCCATCTGTGTCCCCCGATGTCCTTATGCGCCTTACTTGTCGGCCGTTTGGCCGCTTGTCATCGGCACAGATGTTTGCATGATTTCCTGCTGCATCTCGGCAATCATCTTTTGGGCGGTTTGGGTTACCAAATAACTGGCCGCGGTTGCGTCCTGTTCAGCTTCTTTCTTGATGCATTCCATATATTGCTGAGCTGCCGCGACAAAAGTATTACGCTCTTGAATTTGCGCGTTGAGGTTGTTGGCCCGTTCCTCCGAATTACTGGACAGCTTGCCCGGAACCTGCGGCTTCATACAATGTGTCGCTGCCCAGACCCCACGATTGTCCGAGTAAGTCAAATTACCCGCAAAGGCAGGGGCCGAAAGGAAAATACACACAGAAGCCGCTATCAGAGATGTTCGCACAGTCATGGCACAATCCCCCTTTTTTGTGGTTGTCACATCAGAGGATAGCGCGGATAAAACCTCTCGCCAATGGTTAATCGTCAGTCCTATAGTAACGACGTGCATTTTTTAAGTGCCCCGCTATCAAAAAGGCTAACTCCAATGACTGATTAGCGTTCAAACGCGGGTCACAATGCGTTTCGTAGCAAGAAACAAGGTCCGTTTCTTTCAAATCCGAAGAGCCGCCCATGCATTCCGTTACATTACGGCCCGTCATCTCTAAATGGACGCCGCCGGGCCAGACCCCTTCGGCCAGACAGGTGTCAAAGAATCCAATAACCTCACTTAGAACCTTATTAAAGTTGCGAGTTTTGTAATTGTTGCTGGTCTTTTCGGTGTTGCCATGCATCGGATCGCTACACCAAACGACACACCGCCCTTCAGCCTTCACCTTGCGGAGCAAGGGGGGAAGCCCCTGCTCAATCTTTCCGGCTCCCATACGAGCGATCAAGGTGATGCGACCCGCCTCATTCGTCGGGTTCAACACATCAATGAGCCGGATCAAATCGTCAGGGTTAAGACTTGGACCACATTTAATGCCCAACGGATTATGGACTCCGCGCAGAAACTCCACATGCGCATCGTCGGGACTGCGGGTGCGGTCACCGATCCAGAGCATATGGGCCGAAACGTCGTACCAGTCGCCTGTCGTGCTATCGACACGCGTTAGGCCCTCTTCGTAAGGAAGCAACAGGGCCTCATGTGAGGTAAAGAACTCCGTTTCACTGAGTGCCGGGGTCGTTTCGCCGTCGATACCGCAGGCTCGCATGAAGTCGAGCGCCTCGCTGATGCGCGTCGCCACATCGCGATAGCGTTCAGCCTGTAGCCCTTCCGCTACAAAATCAAGGTTCCAGCAATGGACCTTGTGCAAATCCGCATACCCCCCCTGCGCAAAGGCCCGCAGAAGATTATGCGTTGATGTGGCCTGATGATAGGCCTGAATCATACGCTGGGGATCAGGAACGCGCGCCTCCGGCGTAAAATCCAGACCGTTGATGATATCACCGCGGTAACTGGGAAGGCTCATGCCCTCTTGCGTTTCCATCCCATCAGAGCGCGGTTTGGCAAATTGTCCCGCCATGCGCCCCACTTTGACGACAGGCAACGCCCCACCGAACATGAGGACGACAGCCATCTGGAGCAAAACACGAAAAGTATCGCGAATATTCTTCGCATTGAACTCCGCAAAACTCTCAGCACAGTCACCACCTTGGAGCAAAAAAGCCTTGCCCTCACTGACCGCGGCCAAGACTTTCTTAAGCCGACGCGCCTCGCCCGCAAAAACCAGAGGCGGCTGACCCTTAAGCATTTCGGTAACTTTGAGAACCTCATCGGGATTGGGATAGTCCGGCTGCTGAAGCGCGGTTTTTATACGCCAAGACGCGGGGTTCCATGCGGTGTTTTCTGTGTGCTGTAACATGAGCCTGATCCAATATCGTTATTGGGTTAAAGCCCCCTTAAGAGGGCCAAAAACTTTTTCAATTGTGAGTGGGGTGAGTGTGTATGTTCCGGCCTTACCGGAAGTAATAAGCAAAACCATAGCTAAAGCCGCGCCAGAAGACGCTTGCTTTGCTTGAAAGGATGGCTGTTTTGCTAGTCATAACAAATAGACCCTAACAGAGGGGTGGCAACAAAACAAATAGTTTCTCCACGCCCCCCGTTATTTCAAGCCCTTACTGTCACTCGACGGTCACGCTTTTCGCCAAATTACGGGGTTGGTCCACATCCGTTCCCTTGGCCAAGGCCGTGTAATAGGCCAACAACTGAACGGGAATCGCATAGAGGATTGGCATCACGGTCGGGTGGACATCCGGCAGTTCCATTGTCCAATAGGGGCTTGCCACAAGCTGAGACTTGCCTTTTTTGTCCGTAAACAGGATCACCTTGCCCCCACGCGCCACGACTTCCTGAACATTGGACGTTGTTTTTTCAAAAAGGCCATCATAGGGAGAAATGACAACCACAGGCATCGCATCATCGATAAGCGCTATGGGACCATGCTTTAACTCACCCGCCGCGTAGCCTTCCGCATGAATGTAAGATATTTCTTTGATCTTTAACGCTCCTTCAAGCGCGATCGGATAAAGCAATCCGCGTCCCAGATAGAGCATATCCTTTGCATCCATAATCTGCTGGGCCAGCTCCTGTATCTTGTGATCTTCACGCAAGACGTCATTGATACGGGCCGGAACTTCGCGCAAGGCCTGAATAAGCTCTAGCACCTTGTCTTGTGAAAGAACGCCACGGGCTTTCCCTGCGGCAATAGCCAGACAAAGCAGAACTGTAAGCTGCGTTGAAAAACCTTTTGTCGAAGCAACCGATATTTCCGGGCCACATAAAGTCGGCACCATACAATCGGACTGACGCGCAATCGTGCTGTGCTGGACATTCACAACCGCCATGATCTTTTGTCCGTGCTTCTTGGCGTAGTTGAGGGCTGCGAGCGTATCTGCCGTTTCACCGGATTGTGAGATGACGATCATCACGCCATTTTCAGCCATCGGTGATTGGCGGTAGCGAAACTCGGAGGCAATATCAAGTTCGACAGGCAGATTGGCCAGCTGTTCAAACCAATATTTCGCGACACAACCAGCATAATAAGCCGTACCACAGGCAACAAGTGTCAGACGCGAAATATCCGACCACTCAAAGGGCAAATGCGGCAAAATGATCTCGTCATCATTCCCAATCATAGCACTCATCGTGTCGCCAATGACCGTTGGCTGTTCAAAGATTTCCTTGAGCATAAAGTGACGATATTCGCCCTTCCCGATCATGGCACCGGACAAGGCCGTTTCATGAACCTTGCGTTCAACAATTGCGCCACTCTCGTCGTGTACGACAGCGCCATCCAGCGTAAGTTCAGCCCAATCTCCTTCTTCTAGGTAGCTGATGCGGTTACTCAGCGGCGCGAGCGCCAAAGCGTCCGAGCCCAGATACATTTCATGGCTGCCATAGCCAATCGCAAGCGGGCTGCCACGCCGCGCACCGATCAACAGGTCATTATGCCCGGTGAAAATGATCGCCAAAGCAAAGGCCCCTTCAAGCTTCTTGAGCGCCTGCGCCGTTGCAGCCTGAGGTGTCAGACCTTTGTTCAGGAAATCCGTAATCAGATGCGCAATACTTTCGGTATCCGTCTCAGATTTAAAGACGTGACCGTTGGCCTCCAGCTCTTTGCGAAGATCGTTGTAGTTCTCAATAATACCGTTATGGACAACGGCGACCTGCGACGAAAAATGGGGATGTGCGTTATTCTCGCTTGGCTTGCCATGGGTCGCCCAGCGTGTGTGCCCAATGCCAACCATGCCGCCTAAAGGTTCGCGCTGTAGCTTCTCAACAAGCGCATTGAGCTTGCCGACGGCGCGCCGCGTTTCAAGCTGTCCGTTCACAAGTGTCGCGACACCTGCGCTGTCATACCCGCGATACTCAAGACGCTTAAGCCCATCAACCAGAATATCAACAACAGGACGCTGGGCAATCATACCGACAATACCGCACATGGTGCTACCTCTCCTAAGATCTACGCGTTGAGCAAACCAGATGGCTCACTTTGAGATGACAGGGGGATGTTGTCGCTTTTCGTGGGCGTTGACAAGCGCCAAGATGCTCAAATATCACGACAAATTATTACAAGTTTTTACTCTTTGAAATTACGAAAAGCCAATGTGAAGTTTTTGGGCTTTGCCAGCTTACCACGGTTAATTTCACATTCCGGTTCAGGAATGTTTCCTATGGTCTTTTCGCCAAAAGAGAAGACATTCTGGATGTAATAGGTGCCAGCGTAACCTAACTGGTCCAAGTCATTGATGATCCAGTTCAACTCTTGCTCGCTCATTTTGTCGGCAAACACTGTGGTGCGCACTTCAAAGGTCAGGGAGGGAGTGTGTGCGGCTTCTTCGATCATCATGGAAAGGGATTGCCGAAACGGTTCCCATAGCTTAGCCGTTCCAATCAGAGATTGGGCCATCTCACGCGGGCACTTATAGTCCATGGCGACGTAATCGACCGAACCTTGGGCCAAAATCTCGCGCAAGACCTCCGGCCGCGAGCCATTTGTATCGAGCTTTGTTTTGAAACCCATGGCCTTCACACGCTGGATCAGCGATGGGAGTTCACGATAAAGAGTCGCCTCTCCCCCTGAAAAAACGACGCCCGATAAACGCCCCGTGCGGCGCTCCAAGAAATCAAGAAGCTCTTGAACCTCTTTCTCCCCCTTTCCCTGTACGATCTGGGGATTGTGGCAATAGATGCACCGCATGTTGCAACCTGCGAACCACGCGATACAGGCCATCTCCCCCGGATAATCGAGGAGAGAAAAAGGCGTAATTTCAAAGAGCTGTCCCATGTTCTTGCTGCACTATCTCTAGACGAAAAGAGGGGGAAGCCCCCCTCTCCTCTCTTTCCTGAATGAATCGACGACAACGTTATGCAACGTTGGCCGCAACTTCGTTTCGAGGTGCTTCCGTTGTTTCCTCGCAGCAAGCCGAAACACAGCAATTGCTGTAGGCGCTGTGACGACGGATCGCATCTTCGGTAAAGTGGGTACGCTCGCGATGCTCGCCTTTCTTGCCGATATTGAAGCTGTCGACCGGACGGAAATAGCCCATCACACGTGTCCAGACTTGCGTCCGCTCGCCACAATGAGGACAGGTCGGATGCTCACCCTTCAGATAGCCGTGCTCGTCGCAAACCGAGAAGACAGGCGTAATGGTGATATAAGGCAGCTGATAGTTCTCAAGCACAGCGCGGATGAACCGACGGCAAGAGTCAGCGGACTCAAGACGTTCGTTCATATACATGTGCAGAACCGTACCACCCGTATATTTGCACTGTAGCTTGTTTTGCAGATCCAACGCTTCAAAGGGGTCTTCGGTATAAGAAGCAGGAAGCTGGCTGCTGTTTGTGTAATAGATGTTGGGGCCCGATCCGGACTGACGAATGCCGGGAAAACGCTTCACATCTTCCTTGGCAAAGCGATAGGTTGCCCCTTCAGCCGGAGAAGCTTCAAGATTGTAAAGGTTTCCCGTTTCTTCCTGATAAACACGAAGGCGCGTGCGGATATGATCCAGAATGCGAATTGAAATCCCAATACCTTCCTGCGAGGCCATATCATGCTTGCCCTCGGTCAAGTTCAGGACCATTTCGTTCATGCCATTGACGCCGATGGTGCTGAAGTGATTGCGGAAAGACGAGAGATAACGACGCGTATAGGGGTAAAGGCCACGCTCAAAAAGCTCGTTTACAAAGACGCGCTTCTTTTCCAATGTGCTCTTGGCCATGTCCATCAGTCGGTCGATTTCGGCATACAGCCCAGCTTCGTCACCCTTAAACTTATAACCCAATCGTGACATATTCAGCGTGACAACACCAATCGAACCCGTCATTTCCGCCGAACCGAACAAGCCGTTACCGCGCTTTTGCAGTTCACGCAAATCAAGCTGGAGACGGCAACACATCGAGCGCACGGCACCGGGTTTGTAAGCTTCAGGATTCTCGACCCGCTCGCCCTTGTCATTACGCATATACTGGCTGCCGATAAAGTTCTGGAAATAGGAGCTTCCAACCTTCGCGGCGTTTTCAAAGATAGCGTCAGCGATCTTGTTCTCCCACTCAAAATCCTCAGTAATGTTCACTGTCGGAATTGGGAAGGTAAAGGGTTGGCCGGTGCTGTCGCCTTCGGTCATGACTTCGTAGTACGCCAGAACGATACGCTCCATCTCCGGCACAAAGTCGGCATAGGTGAGTTCACAAAGACTCTTGATGTCAGGACGACGATACTTGGCCAACGCCAGTAGCTTGTCAGCCTCGCCCTTCTTGAGCTTTGCAAAGAGGTGCTCACCACGGGCCATCGGCATCTGTACCTTCAAATCATCTGGCACCGTGATGTCGAGCGTCACGTTCGTAAAGGGCGACTGACCCCAACGCGCCGGAACGTTCAGATTATAGACGAACTGGCGAATAGCCTTGCGGATCTCATCATCATCAAGTTGATCGCGGAAAACATATGGAGCCAGATAGGTGTCAAACGAACTAAAGGCCTGTGCACCAGCCCATTCGGACTGGAGGATGCCAAGAAAGTTCGCCATCTGGCCCAAAGCTTCACGGAAATGACGTGGCGGACGGCTGGAAACACGTCCCAGCACACCATTGAAGCCTTCGCTCAAAAGCTGGCGCAGACTCCATCCGGCACAATAGCCAGACAGGCTATCGAGATCATGGATATGGTAGTCGCCCTCGCGATGGGCCCGTCCCTCTTCTTGCGTATAGATTTCATCGAGCCAGAAATTCGCAATAACCTTGCCCGCTAGATTGTTAATCAGGCCCGCATGGCTATAGCCGACATTGGCATTGGCATTAATACGCCAATCAGACTTGGACAGGTACTCATCAACCGACTCCGAGCAGTTGATATTGGTGCCTAGATTTTTAAGTTCTTTTTCAAGGGATGCTGCGTGCTTTTCAAACGAAATGACCTGCGCTGTGGCTTGTTCCTGCATACGACTAACCTCCGAAGACACCAAAAAGAAAACCGTGGGGCGGTTGTGTGGCCACCCGCGAACTACTACATAAAGGCGATATGAGGGTATTAAAACACAAAATATGGTATCCGCTCTTGATCCATATCAAGTAATTTAAAAATTGGAGGTTAATGTTTGTGAAGAAAACTTAACCCCTGATCGCCACGATATTGACATGATTCAACCGGATTGCCATTCGATACGACACCGGACCAACCACCCCTCTATTAATACCATAAATGGGTAGAATTTGAAATCGCTGATACCTCCCTCTGGAGGCAAAAGTTGGGGACGAAAATGTGGAAAACAACCTACGGTTCGATCATCGCCCAAGGCCACTTTCTCATGGGGAAAGGCATGTTTTCAGTCGGATTTCCTACCCTATTTCTATCAGGCAACGTATTCTTTGCCTGCACAACCATGATAGAAGCCGTTCAGGGCCGGAACATTTTTGTTCAACGATATAAGGACTCTACGGACTGATTCTGATTCGTTTTTGCCATCCAGAAAGTCACGATACTGAGTCACAACCTGAACCATATCTACATCCTGAGGGGCCAGACGGAAATGGGTCACCCCTGCCGCCGACATTTCCTTTAATTCATCCAGCAACATCACATAACCATGCGAAAGGGTCTGGGTCCCATTGATAGTCAGGATGCCTTGGCCCTCCAGCGTATCAACGGACAGACCATCAGGATCGTCTCCACAAGCAAAACGGCAATGGTCCTTATCGCGGCCATTCGCTCGCGCATGATAACAACGCATGGATATCGCCAAGGGCTGGCGGCCATAGACTTGCACTTCCTTTTCAATGTCGGGATGCTGCGCCGCCAAAGTGACAAGAGCACGTCCCGTCAGCTCACTCGCAAAGACGATACGCTTGGCGCCCTGTACCGCCATAAAGTCCATCGCACCTTCGTTGAGCACATTAATGGTTGGTCCGACAATAAAGGGTTTTCCCTGTAGCGACTGGATCGCAGCGACATCATTGGCCTCGATCATCAAGTCGCCTTGTGCCTGTGCCTGAATATGCTCAAGCTCTCGCTTCAGGGTCAAAAGGGCGAGCGTCGAAATCACAACCTGCTTGCCTGCTTTTGTGAGGCGCTCAACCACTTCGTCGCGATAAGGCTCAAAAAAAACTTCACGCTTCGAACACACCATCTCGCCAAAATAAACGCAGTCGATCGGGGCCTCATCGGCAATACGAAAATAGAAATCCCGCTGCTTCTCCGCACCCCAATGATAAAAGATCGGCCCCAAGGTTAGTTTGCTCATTAGCGCCAGCCTTTCCGGTAGGCGCCCAATGTTTGACGTCCGCCTTCAGCAATCCCGTGCAAGTCACCCGTCGAGGAGGCCGTAGCACCTGCGGACAATTCGTCAAGAGCCTTACGATACGTGCCAACAACTTCGGCAACATAGGCGCGTGAACGCTGCCTTCCCTCGATCTTAAGCGCCGTAACACCCGCCTGCTTCAATTGGGGCAATATTTCGATCACATTCCAGCCAATCGGCTCTTCGAAGAGATAGGATGGCTGTCCCTTGGTCACATAACGTCCCTTGCATGGCGTTGGATAAGCAGCCGGTTCATCCTTCCCGAACTTGTTCAGCACAACGTCCCCAAGGCACGAAAGCGTGCAATCGCCAACCTCTTTGTAAGAGACATAGCTTGCCGGCGCACAAACCCCATCGCTGCTGGGCGACATTCCCGTCATATAAGAAGAAAGAAAACAGCGTCCCTCGGACATCGTGCCCACAGACCCGAAGCAAAAAACTTCTGTCTCGATCTCAATCTCTTTGATGATGGCAGCAACCTCGCTCAGCTCAAGAACGCGTGGCAAAACCACGCGCTTGATATCAAAGCGATCACGGTAAAAGGCGATGGACAAGGGATTGGAGGCCGCCGCCTGCACCGACAAATGGCGGCGTAAATCGGGATAATGCTTGGTCGCGTAGTCCAACAAGCCGACATCCGCCATAATCACCGCATCGACGCCGACGGTAGCTGCGTTGTCGATAGCCTTGTGCCATGGTTCCGGATTGCCCGCCAAAGGAAAGGTGTTGATCGCGACAAGAAGCTTACACCCATGCGCGTGCGCATAGTCGACTCCCTCGGCCATTTCTTCAACGTCGAAATTAAGGCCGGGGTAATTGCGCGCATTCGTGCAATCACGAAAGCCACAATAGACGGTATCCGCCCCCGCACCAATAGCAGCACGCAACGCCGCCGGAGTCCCTGCCGGACAAACAAGTTCAAGATAGGAGTCTTTGGGCATTCCCTTTAGGCCTTGTGACGGTGCATTTCGTTGTGAAGCGTCGACGCAGCCCTTTTAACACGTGAGGCAAGCTTGTCAGCAATGTTTATCGCATGCTTTGCGGGTTCTGCGAAGGGACCGCATAAAGAGACAATTTCCCTCAAAAGGAAGATTTCCTCCCGATCCAATGTATTGCGCAAGGCGACAATGATTGAGGTATCACCTGTAATCTGGATATCACGAGAAAAGAAAAGCGCATCACCATCGGCATGCCCCTCAAGCATATTGACCAACGCTTCAAGGTTTCCGCGCACCGCTGCCGTAGGCTCAATGACAGGGCCTAAAGGCCTTTCTTCGTACAAGGAAAAAGATATGGGCCTTTTTATAAGGTCCAGCGCAAAGACAAACGGGACATCAACTGGATCTATAATTACATAAGATTTCGGCAGCTTTTCAAGGTTTTCCATTAATTTAGGATGACGAGATTCCATTCGCGCCCAAACGATATCTGTTACACGTTCGACGATATGCCGGGGAACAAATTGTAGGGTAACGCGCGATAGAGGGATGGGAATAGATGGTTTAAGCATGCCTTATCTCCGAACGACAATACTAGTTAATAAAGAACAAACGAGCGCAATCCTTGACATAGATCAAGAAATGGGATGATATGCCGCCACAAGGTATTTACGCCAAATTTCCCTTTCATTAGGACCATGTCAGACATTCTCCACACGATGATCTCGCTTTATGAAGCGATGCAAAGGGAACGAGGCTACGCGGCCCTTTCCCCCATGCAGCACACCATCACTGAAGATTTTACTTTTAATGACCTGTCGGAACAGACCCATAAGTACTTTACACTCGCCCAGAAAAATCAACCTGATTTCTTGGCTAACTTACCCAAGCACTTTCTTGAAGCCTATGCTCTGCGGGACAGCGAGTCCTTCCGCAACAATATGAAACAGGATGCCTTGATCGAATGGTATCTTTTTAACCTTGAATACCCTTTGCATCAAATTTTGCTTGGCAAGCTCACAACGACCCCTCTTTTCAGCCCCTCTCAAATGAGTGCCTTGATCCATTATATCGCTTCACTGTTCTATCTTTGCCAATTGCGCGACAGAGGGGCGACGATTTATGCCCATGGCGAGGTTAGCAAGACGGAAATCGACCTATTAACGGGAGTGGCAAAAGCGTATCTCTCCCGTCAAAAACTTTTCTATGGCCTTGCAGATGAAGGCATGAAGAAAATCATAGATGGTAATGATGGATATCCAGACCGGGCGATCAACCATGCAAACCAAATCATTCTACGAATCCAAAATGGCCAAGCTAAAAGCGTTCTATCCGATGTGCCTTTCAAGGCTTGGTATACTGCCTTTGTGGAGGAAATCGAGCATCACTATGAAACACTGCGTAAAACCGTAGTCGTGTTGATTGATGAAGGCCTTGACCTTGCGACCCACAGCAGAACAAACCAAGCGCTGGACATCGATGTTGAGATGAAGTTGCCCCATATCGGGGCCTTACCCATTTTCAGGAGCATCTCGGATTCAACCCTCCGATCCATGCTCAAGGGGTCGCGTCTTGTCGATTATGCAAAAAACACAACCTTCCTTCGACAAGGAGAAACACCTTCAAAGTTTTTTATTATTCTGGACGGCTGGGTCAAAACATACAAAATCAATCAGGATGGGCAAGAATCCATCCTTCAAATTGCAGGCAAGCGGGAATGCCTTCTGGATATGGGAATTACACATAATGTCGTGTCCGCTCTCGCCGCCAAGACGATCACCAAATCTCAAATCCTCGCCCTCCCCAGTGCTGTTATGCGTGATCACATCATAAGCAATCGAGAACTTGCACAAAACATCCTCTCCCTGACCCAACAGAGGCTTATGCGGCTTGTCGGACAATACGAGCAAATAACGCTCCATTCCGCTATTCAACGTGTCGGATGGTTTATGGCCAATTTGCGCCTTGAGACAGGGCTTGATGGTGAACCACTGAATTTACCCTTTGACAAAGCGCTTATCGCTTCTTACCTGAACATAAAACCTGAAACTTTTTCGCGTGTCCTGAAGAATTTTAGAGATCGCGGCTTCACAATTGACAAACACCAAATCATCTTGCCCTCCCCGCACTCCCTTTGCGAATACTGTGAACCTGAGATGGCGGCCCGTTGTTGTCGCGCCGATAGTATCAACTGCGCGGCCCTGCAAGCCTTGAGAAAACCTGTAGACGCCGGTTAAAAACTTTACCCAAAATAAAAAGGGCGGCCCGGCGACCGCCCCGAATGGTGTGCACAACACGAGCGTGCTGTTAAGGCTTAACAGCTTCCTCCTTCTTTTGGGTGTCGATAGGAACGGGAGGCTTAGCCGGCTGTTTCAGCGCCTCGCTTGGTGCAGTCAAGATTCCAAGCTCGATAAGTCGCGAGGCCAGCTGCTTCGCCGTTTCATTACCCTCCTGTGCTAATAAGTTTGTTCCGCGAACGAGCCCACCAAACTGGTCATTCAACTTTTTGCTTTGCGCAAAGGGCTCACTCAACTGCTGATCCATCGCTACAAGGCGATTACGATCCGAGAGGATTTGACCCATTTGATACCCAAACGTTATCACAAGGGTTAAGGCCATAATAGTCACGGGGACAAGTACATTCCCGCTACTACATAGACACGAGTTCGTTTCTTTGGACATTATTCCCCCTCTCACTTTTTCTTTGGTTCAGCAGATGGCTTGCCATCCTGCGCCGCGGGCAAGATAAAGCCTTGTGATGTGAGCAAATCGCGGATTTTGGCATCATCCGACTTAACAGCTCCTTGATACAAAGCCTGCGACAATTGCTGATTAAGCGGCAATACCTTCCCCGCCGTATCAATTGCCATTTGCTTTTGAGCAACGCTTGCCTGAATTTCCTGGTTCCCTTTGATAAGGACCATGTTGGTAATTCCGATTATCAAGGCGATTGTCGCCGCGACAACGGACGTCCAGTAGACGACTTTCTCAGTCATTTTTTCCCCTTCTTAACAAGACTCGGCGAATCTGAACGATACGCGCAACATATGACCATAAAAACGGCAATTTATTAATAATTGGTTGACCAATTTTCCTTTAGAATGAGGGTATGGAGGATATAGGCATGGATATGCTCGGCCAAACTCCCCTAACCAAGGAAGACTTCGTCGCATTTGGCATCGAGGACACGGCTTATGTGCGTCCTGTTATTGTCAATGGGCGCAAGATACATGTTATCCATGCCGCTGACGGAACAATCCTCACGGCTGTTTCAGATCGAGATATCGCGTTTATCACCATCCGCCAGTACGAGATGAACCCCGTCAGCGTTCACTGATCTTTTCTTCCCAATCTCTTCCCCATCAAGTTTTTAAGAAAGGCAAGGCATTCGTCGCGAGTAGGACGATAGGCCTGCATCGTCCACCAGCTTAAGGCACGTGACAAAAATTCTCCGACCTTCTCTCCCGGCGCAATTCCGAGCCCCAGAATATCCCGTCCACTCAAAGGAAAGGCCGGTGTATTGTGGTGAACGTCCAATATGTTATAAAGATTATCAGAAACAGCACAGCCCACTGCCTGAACCAAAAGCACGCAATCGCGTGCCCTTTCACCCCCCACTCGATACAAAAGCTGGAGCAAAGTCGCCTCGTCACATCTTGTTTTAAGCCTCAAATACCCCTGATAAAGAGAGATGAATTGCTTGGTCTCTTGGCGCGAAAATCTTAACCTTTTTGCCAACGCCAGAGGCGTTTGATCCGATGTCAGGGCCAAGAGCCGACCAAAAGGTGAAGCCCTGACTTTTCTCTGGGCCTCTACCTTTAGGAGTGCGGGCACAAACCCTACTGTCGTCACTCCCGACAGGAGATGAGGCAATACAGCAGCCTCCGCCATAAGCTGTAAGGCAAAAAGGGGGGATGGTGTAGACAGTAAGACCATCAGTTCGTGACGGATGCGCTCGGCGGATAAATTGTCGATCAAAGACCGAAGATCGCAACAAGCTTGAAAGGAAGCGAGGTCAATCTGGCTCTTTTCGGTTAGACCCAGAGCGGCAGTAAACCGGAAATAACGGAGGATTCTTAAAGCATCTTCCTGAATTCGTAATCGGGCATCACCTATAAACACGAGCCGATGTGCTTTCACATCGGCAAGACCCTTGTGATAATCGTAAAGGACACCCTCTTCATCCATATATAACGCATTGATTGTAAAATCGCGTCGTGCCGCATCTTCCTCCCACGACGCAGTAAAACCAACGCGCGCATGCCGACCATCGGTCGCAAGATCGCGACGCAGAGTCGTAATTTCGTAATTCTTGGCATTCACAATTACAGTAACAGTTCCATGTTTGATTCCCGTCGGCACAACTTTATACCCTGCCGCCTCAAAAGCTACGCGAACCTGCTCAGGCAACAAAGTTGTGGCGAAATCAATATCTTTAATAGGCACACCCCTCAAAGCATCACGAAGGGCTCCCCCAACAACGCGGATTTCACCTCCCGCCTGCCGCACAAGACTAAAGATAGGAGCAAGACCCCACACATCCACCCATTCAGGATGCTTTTCCAAAATTTCGGTTGATGTGCGCATCAGACTTGTTTCCGTTTTCTTCATCTTTATACACTACATAATCTATGATTTTTTCGCCATAATTCATGTTATGAGGTTGATGTGACCGATCTCTATTCTACAGACCCCATCGGCGCCATGCAAATGGCCCACGGAAAGCTTGACGAAGTCCAACAAGAAATCGGCCGCTTTGTTTTTGGGCAAGACGAGACGGTACGTCATACACTTACAGCCATATTGGCGGGGGGGCATCTCCTTCTGGTTGGTGTTCCAGGGCTCGCCAAAACACTTCTTGTCTCCGTGGTCTCCAAAACGCTTGGCTTTGAAACCAAGCGAATTCAGTGCACGCCCGACTTGATGCCAAATGATATTGTCGGGACCGAAGTCCTTGAGGAAGTCGATTATGGACGACGCAATTTCCGCTTCGTACCGGGCCCGATATTTTGCCAGTTCCTGATGGTTGACGAAATCAACCGCGCCAGTCCGCGCACGCAGTCCGCCCTACTTCAGGCTATGCAGGAACACAATGTCACGATCAGTGGTCGTGAATATGCTTTACCCGAACCTTTTCACGTGCTTGCAACCCAAAACCCGCTGGAGCTGGAAGGCACTTACCCCTTGCCAGAAGCTCAACTCGATCGCTTTTTGATCCAAGTCAGTGTGGATTATCCTAGCTATGAGACTGAAAAGCAGATTGCCCGCGCAACATTCAAAAAAGGCGAGGACATTCCCAAATCAATTATTTTTATTAATGATTTAAGAGAAATACAAAGCATGGTCAAATCCATGCCTGTGTCGGACAAACTTCTGGATGCCCTTTTGACCTTGGTTCGCAATGGCCGTCCCGGCACATCGAAACTTGAGATTGTTAATCAATATGTTTCATGGGGTCCCGGTCCTCGTGCAACGCAAGCCATAAGCCTTTGCATGTGCGCGCATGCCCTGTTGGCTGGTCGTTATGAACCCACCATGGAAGACCTGCACGCCCTGATCCGTCCCGTCCTTCTTCACCGTATGTCACTCAATTACATGGCCAGAACTGATAATGTCAGCATCAATGATGTTCTGAAGGCCATGACGGAGACCATCGCGCATGGCTGAAAAGCAGGCCCTTAAACGGGATCAGCGCCTGATAAACGAGGCCATGCAAATTGCAGAATGCCTACGTTTTTCTCCTGAAACGCGTCAACGGACCTCTCGCACCGAAAAGGTATGGCAGTACCGAAAATATCAGGGTGGTGAACCGGCCAGCAGGATCGACTGGAAACAATCCGCCCGAGGCCGCGAGATCATTGTTCGCGAGCACGAGCAAATTTTTGTCAAAAAAATCTACCTTTGGGCCAATATGGCCCCATTAGATGAAGCTTTGCATCATAGGGTTGCGCTCTTGATGTATAGTTTTGCTTACTTGCTGACTTACCGTGAACGTTCCGTTGGCTGGTTGGGAGACGATCTTCCACTGACAAACACAACGGCTCAGATCCCAATCCTCTTCGAAAAAGGATTTCGAGAACAAAGCGAAGTGCCGAAGTCCTATAATGTCAATGGCGCCTTAATGATCTTTTTTGGAAACTTTCTCGACATCAGCCCAATGTTCTCCTCTGTTGTTCGAACCTATGGCGGCCAAGGTAATCAGGGCGTGCTCGTCCATCTGGGACGGATCGAAAGCCGGTTTCACCATGGATGGCCCATTATCGGCTTTGATCCGGAAAGTGGTGTTGCGGGTTTTATCCCTGTTCTTCTCAAATTGACCCTTGATGCCACAAAATAACCATGGTTCACCCTCTTTTTGTCCCTTACCCGATGTGGTAAAACAAGCCAGTAACAACGATTCAGGTCCAATGCCTTCTTCTCATTACAGCCTTTATCACTATCCGCTTGATCCCGCTTCGCGCAGGGTCCGCTTGCTTATGGGAGAGAAAAAAGTCAATTTTACCTCAACCATTGAAAAACCTTGGGATCCTAGCCCAGACTATTACATGATCTCCCCCGCTGGGGATGTGCCTGCCCTCAAAGTTGATAGTCGTATTGAAGAAGGGGATATAAAAACCTATTATCTATGTGGATCAACGCCCATCTGTGAATATATCGAGGAAACGATCAAAGGTTTGTCCCTTCTCGGCAACTCGCCAGAGGAAAATGCAGAAATCAGGCGGCTTGTGCATTGGTTTGAGTATAAAATGTACATCGAATGCACAACGCTTATAGTTGGTGAAAAAGCCTACAAGCGTCTACAAGGAACCGGCGAACCAAATAGCGCCATGCTAAGAGCTGGATATCACAATATAAATGGGCATCTATCCTATATCGCTTGGCTCATCGAACGACGGAACTGGCTTGCCGGAGAGGACATCACGCTCGCGGATTTGACTGCCGCCGCTCAATTATCCGTCATTGATTATCTGAGCGACGTTCCATGGGACAAGCACCCGATAGCAAAGGAGTGGTACGCACGCATAAAGTCGCGCCCAAGTTTTCGACCGCTTCTGGGCGACCATATTGCTGGACTTAAACCAGCAAAACATTATGCTAACCTTGATTTCTAAAAAAGGAGAGAAACATGTCCACGACAAAGAAAATAGCTTTACTTGCGTTGTTCTTTCTTGTTTCTCCCATCTCAACCGCGATGGCGGAGAACTCCTATAAACCTGACGATACCGTTTCGATCCAGCTTTCCGCTGAAGATTGGGTAACAACGAAATCAGCACGTGTCGTGGTCGGCGTCGAAGCCGCTGTCAGCGAGAAAACAGCCGGAACGATGCGTGCCGATATGACCGATGCGATCAACAAGGTTGTTAAGGCGGATTGGCGTCTCGTTTCCTTCACCCGCTCGCAGGACAACACCGGCATGGAGCGTTGGAGCACCATTTTCGAGGCCCGGGTTCCTGAAGCCTCTCTCAACGGCCTAAACGAACAAGCCAAAAAGCAAAGCAAAGCCGGCATGCAAATCCAAGTTGTCGATATCGATTTTAGCCCGACTCTTGCTGAAACACAGGATGCGACAAACAAGCTTCGTACACAAATATACAAGATGGCAACGGAACAACTCGGCGTTTTGAACCAAAGCGTTGCCGGCCGCAGCTACCGTATCGGAAACATTGATTTTCAGGGCAGTGGCGGAACTTTTTCTGCCCAAAATATGGCTCGGTCAACAAAGATGATGCGCGCCCAGGCCTCGACTATGATGGAAATGGCCGTCAGCAGCGATGCCATGTCAGCTGGAGGCGCTTCAATGGAGCGAGCCCAAAAGATTGTGCTTACGGCAAATATCGTCTATGCAGCCGTTCCCCCTGTCGCTGCCAAATAATATTGAGAAAGATGAAAGGGTTATCGATGCTCTCCGACGTCACGCTTAAACCGCAGGGCGATGGCAAGGTTGAACGCCTTGTCGTTATTCTGCACGGCCTTGGTGACAGTGCCAGCGGTATTATCGGCCTTGGTGAGTCCATGCGCCCCTATCTGCCCAATACCGAGTTTGTTGCCGTCAATGCCCCTGCCCCTTGCGATTTCTCTCCCTTTGGCTATCAATGGTTCAGCGGAGAAGATTGGTCGCCCGATGCCGTCTTGTCAGGCGTAAAAAAAGCAGCAAAACCTCTCAACGACTATCTCGATCAGTTGATGGCCTCGCGCAATCTGACATCGGACAAGGTTGCCTTGCTTGGTTTTTCACAAGGGACCATGATGAGCCTATACGTCGCCCCCAGACGCGAAAAGCCCTTTGCAGGCGTTTTGGGCTACTCTGGCGCATTGATAGGCGGTGAAACCCTCAAGTTCGAACGTAAATCAAGCCCGCCGATTATGCTGATCCATGGCACGAGCGATGAAGTCGTTCCCTTTGGGGCCCTTTATGCAGCTGTACAAGGCCTACAAAGCGTAAATATCAACGTGATGGCCTTCCCCTGTCAGGGGCTGGGGCACAGCATTGATGATGCCGGATTAACGCAAGGCGTAAGGTTCTTAAGGCAGGTTTTTCGGATTTAACGCCATCCCCTTGCGCGAATCTTTTGTTTCGCCTAGAAACTCTAGCGTGAACCGTATGAAATTTCATTCGGTTTGACGAACAGCAACCCCCTGTTAGTGGAAGGGATCACCATGGCCCCACCACCGGATAGTTGCCCGGCCCTCGTCCTCAATGCCGATTACCGTCCATTGAGCTACTATCCCCTGTCTCTGTGGTCATGGCAAGACGCCGTCAAAGCTGTCTTTCTGGAACGCGTTACCATTCTGTCAGAATATCAACGCGTTGTAAAATCCCCTTCCTATGAATTGCGGCTCCCAAGCGTCATCGCCCTAAAAGATTATGTCACACCGACACGCCATCCGGCTTTTACACGGTTTAATGTCTTTTTACGTGACTCCTTCCAATGCCAATATTGCTTACAAAGACATTTAACAAGTGAACTGACATTCGACCATGTTCTGCCTAAATCAAAGGGCGGGGTCACGTCCTGGGAAAATGTCGTGACGGCGTGCAGCCTGTGCAACACAACAAAAGGCTGTCGCACGCTTGATAAATGCGGCCTTAATCTCCACCGCTTCCCGCACAAACCGACTGCGCATGAATTGCACAAGAATGGGCAAGCCTTTCCGCCAAATTACCTGCACGAAAGCTGGCGCGACTATCTCTATTGGGATACGGAACTTGAAGAGACTTAAGCTTCATGCCAATTGGCAAGAACAGCATCCCTTACATTTCAAGCGATAGCCCATCGCATGAAGCAAAGCATACAGGCCCCAGAAGAATGACGCCACAATGTTCCAATTGGCCATCGTAAATCCAAGGAATGTGAAGTTAATTTCATCACAGCGAACGGCTGGCGTTTCCAAAAGCATCTTGCGGGCAACTTCTGGATCGCTAAAGACAGCTGGATTCACTGCACAGCCATCTGTTCCTTCCCACCATTGTAGCTCTACGCCGGAATGGAAAATGGCAATTGCCGCATTCGCAAACAAAAGCGCGGCACAAAGTCCAATAACTTTGTCAGTTACAGCTTTGTTGTTCCTTTGAGCAATCGCAAAGACTGTCAAAAATGCAACAAAAGCGTATGGCACACGCTGATAGATACATAACTCACACGGCGCAACACCAAAAAAGGTTTCTGCAATATAAGCTGTCAACAGGGAGGCCGTGCTAACAGCAAACAGTATTGCAGCCACCCATGGCATCATCAGGGATTTTTCCAATACAACCGCAACAGCTTTACTCATTAGCCGACCCGCCTCTGATTCAATTGTCGAGAGAACTATTCGTTATCCGAAGCATCATGCGAAGAGACACGCACGACTTCTGCTTCAATTGTCTCTGTCGGTTTGGCCGAGTTGGAGTGCGAAGCATCGGCATTCGGAAATGGCGCAAAAGGAAATGGCTTTTCATCCGAAGCAAAGGTCAGATATCGCGTCACCTGTGCCTGATAGGTCGCAAGGCTGGATCCAAATTCGGCAAGGCCCGTAAAGATGCTACCACTGAACAACTTGGCCAAAAACTGGAAGATTGACGCAGCAAAGGTCAAAATGGTCGATAGATAAAAAGCGAAGCCGAACACAACAAGATACACGAAACGCAACCATGTGTCCTTGTCCTTAACATGCTTTTTTATAGCGTCTTCATTGATTTGATCCATGGTATCCCCCGAGCTTTGATCTTGTCCCTATATACCGTATATCAGTAAAAAACGCAAAGAATCATATTGTTGCCACAGTTCAAAAGGAGCGCAAGCGTTACGCACCCCGTTTCTTGGCTTCCTGATTTTTGCGATACAAAAGGGCCCACCCTTCTTTAACCTTCTGCGCGGCGCGTGCGAAACCTAGAGCGTTGGCGGGCACATTCTTTGTGATCACACTCCCTGCCGCAACAATGGCTTCATCACCTATACTCACCGGCGCCACGAGCGCTGAATTCGAACCTATAAAGGCTCGTTTACCGATAACCGTGCGCGATTTAAAGAATCCATCATAGTTACACGTGATCGTTCCGGCCCCGATATTGGCCTTCTCCCCGATATCCGCCATGCCGATATAGGAAAGGTGCTTTATCTTAGCGCCGGAGGAGACCTTTGTTTTCTTAAGCTCGACGAAATTGCCGATCTCAGCTTTCTCACCGACGGTACTGCCGACTCCGATGCGGGCAAAGGGGCCGATCACAGCACTCTTCTCAATCATGACTCCTTCCAGATAGGAAAAAGAAAGAATTTTAACATTGTCTTTGACAATGACATTAGCACCAAACACGACATTCGACTCGATAACAACATCGCGTCCGAAGATGGTATCGACCCGCAGGAAGACGCTTTGCGGATCGATCATTGTTACGCCCTCCGCCATATGTTGCTGACGCAAACGGTCTTGCATCACGGCTTCGACCTCGGCCAAGTGCGCACGCGTATTGACGCCGCGCACATCATCGTTCGCAATCGTCGTACAGGAAACTTTGAACCCTTGCTTGTTCGCAAGTTCAACGCAATCGGTCAGATAATACTCGCCTTTGCTGTTGTTTGCCTGAAGACGGGGAAGCAAGGTGCGCAAAGCCTGAGCCTCAAACAGCATGATCCCACCATTGCACAGCTTCACCTTTTTTTGCTCAGGCGTTGCATCAGCGGCTTCAACGATTGACTCAAGCGAACCATCGGCGGCAACCAGCAAGCGGCCATAAGCGCCCGGATCATCGGGAAGGAAACCAGCAACAACAATCGACGCGTCCGTTTCGGCTTTCTTGTCACACAGGCGTGCGATGGACTCAGCCGTCAGCAGCGGCGTGTCGCCAAAGAGGACAAGGACATCCCCTTCAAACCCCTCCAAGTGAGGCATTGCGGCCTTAACGGCATCACCTGTCCCCAAGGGCTTCGTCTGGATGACGCAGGGATAGGGCGCAACGGCACGTTCCACAGCCTCCATATCGGGCGCAATGACAACCGTGATCTTATCCGCAGACAGCTTTTCACAGATACGGGTGCTGTGGCAAATCATCGGCTCTCCCGCCACCGGATGAAGGACCTTTGGCAAACTCGACTTCATGCGAGTCCCCTGCCCCGCCGCTAAAACCACGCAAGCTAAGGGTTTGTTATGAATATTCTTTTGATTAGTGGTCATAGCTTCTTTACCATTGTCGCCTAAACTCGTTTCGTTATGATACTCTAGGGCACTATAAATGCAACGTCTTGAAGCCATTATCTTTGATCTTGAAGGGACAATTCTGAATAGCCGGGTTGATCTCCGCCAAGGCCTTAACCTTATGCTCGCTGATGAAGGCCGCCAACCGCTCAGCGAGGAGCAGGTCAAGGGCTGTATGGCCGAGGGCATTATGGAAACCTGTCAGCATGCGCTTGAACAGTCCGGCGGCCTACCATCCGGCGACATCTACCCCTATGTTAAAAAATATATCGGACATATTCGGACCATGCCCCCAGATCCGGAGCAGGTCTATCCACATGTTCGCGATACCCTCACGAGCCTACACGATAGAGGCATCAAGCTTGCTATCTGTACGAATAAAAGCGAGGAAGCCACAACAAACCAGCTAAAAACTCTGGGTCTTGCCTCTTATTTCGATTTTATCGCCGGTGGAGACACTTTCACGGTTCACAAACCGAACCCCGGCCACGTCAAAGGTGTTCTAGATGCGCTTGGCGTAAGAAATGAAGGGACGGTTTTTGTTGGTGACAGCATGAATGATGTCCTCGCCAGCAAGAATGCCGGAGTCAAATGCATCATCATTACACACGGCGAACTCAACATTCCAGTAGCCATGAGCGTCGACTCCGTCATCACCGAATTCACGGAGCTAGAAGCCAGTATCAAAAAGCTTGGGTTTACCCTTGAATAAGACGGCGAAGAAGATCGACATCTTCGCGGAAAGTCGGATCATAAGCTGACAACTCTTCAATCTTGCGCACCGCATGGATAACGGTCGTGTGATCGCGCCCGCCAAACTTGCGGCCGATCTCCGGCAAGCTACGCGGCGTGAGCTGTTTGGCCAGATACATTGCTACCTGACGCGGACGCGCCACCACCCGCGCACGACGTGCAGAGTGCATATCGGCAACGCGGATATTGTAATGCTCGGCCACTTTCTTTTGGATTTCATCGATAGTGATGCGGCGCTCCGTTGAACGGAGCACATCGGCCAATACCTCCTGTGTCATTTCCAAAGAGATCGTGCGGCCGACCAGCTGCGAATGCGCAACAATGCGGTTTAACGCGCCTTCGAGTTCACGCACGTTGGAAGTTATTTTGTGGCCAAGGAACTCCAGAACCTTGTCCGGCACCTGACAGCCAAGCTTTTCCGCCTTTGAGTGCAAAATGCCAAGACGCAATTCGTAATTCGCAGGATGTAAATCTGTGACAAGTCCCCAACCGAGGCGTGAGCGCAAACGCTCCTCAACACGATCCAAATCTTGCGGCGACTTATCAGCCGAAACGATGACTTGGCGATTTTGATCCACCAGCGCGTTAAAGGTGTGGAAGAACTCTTCCTGCGTTGTGTCTTTCCCGCCGATAAACTGAACATCATCGATCATCAGGACATCTACGGAGCGGAATTGCTCTTTAAAAGATACTGTGTCTTTGTAACGAAGCGCGCGGACGAACTGATACATGAACTTTTCAGCCGACATATAGATAACGCGGCGATTGGGAAAGTTCTTGCGGATTTGCCACGCGATCGCGTGCATCAAATGCGTCTTACCAAGCCCCGACCCACCATAAAGGAACAAGGGATTGAACACAGGGTGTTCGGCATCGGCGACGCGACGTGCAGCGGCATAAGCCAGCTCGTTTGGCTTTCCGACAACAAAATTTTCAAATGTAAAGCGGCTATCAAGCGCAGCTTCATCCTGAAACGCTGCTACCGGAGGCATACGATCAATAAAATCTCTGGATTGTTCGGCTACCTTGGGCTTGTTCACCTGCGATGAGGGTGTACTATTTTGCTCAGTCTCCGCCTCTTGTTTTTGAAGAGGCGACAAGACGACAAAACCAACATCTCCTACACCGACAATCTGGCGCCAATGCATGCGAATGATATCACCGTAATGAGCCTCAATCCAATCGCGCATAAAACGCGTTGGCACTTGCAATGTGACATCAAGGGAATCATCAGCGTTGACTTGGATCTTTCCTTTAAGCGGTTCAATCCACCGCCGATAAGACGTCTCACCCAAACGTTCTCGTAAGGCATCGCGCAGATCAACCCATGCCGCCTGAGAAACCAGAGTTTCACTTGTGCCCTTTGTATCATCAGCAGCATCTTCAAAAGAGTCGTAGTTTGCGGAAACTTCTGAATGGACTGCGTGGGACACCATAGAAATCCTCATTAACAAAAACAAAAGTTACGGGGTCAGGTTACAAGTCGATACGAACGATCTCATTACAACCCGTCTTGGCAAGCAGATAACAAACGACGACAGAAACTTTAGATCCTACGCGTGAAGAAAAATCCCATGTTTCGATTATTATCATCTTTTGTATGGCAAACGCCGTATATTAAAGAATGATGTTATGACCTTCGTACGCGGGTGTTTTCTTGCGGTCATGAACATAGAACAAAAGTGATTCGTTTTTCAATGGGTCTGAAGCAAGAACGTTGAAAAAAGAATCGTTTTTATGGAAATAATCACGACCACAAAATGATGGAATTTTATGCCCCAAATAAGCAAGAAATGGGGTGGGTATAAAAATAACGCGCAGGTTCGCTGCGCGTTATTAAAATTCGTTTCTTTTCGCTAGCGCGTTAAGCTTTCTTTGCTAGCGCAAGTTTCTTAACAGCTTTAGCCATACGCGAAGTCTTGCGTGCTGCCGTGCGACGATGCATGACGCCCTTGCTCACTGCACTCGCCAATGCTGACTCAGCCTTGCGAACCGAAGACGTTGCGACTTCAACATCACCTGCAGTGATGTCCTTAACAGCTGCCTTTGCCACAGAACGAACTGCAGAACGACGTGACCGATTAAGCTCATTACGTTTCTCGGACTGACGCGCACGTTTAGCTGCCGATTTATGATTTGCCATGTTGTTTTCCCTAAGTGCCAATTTTGTGTTTCTTTTAAGCGCCCAGCGGCTCAACCCAATGACACAAGGCGCGCCCGCTCCCGGCGAAAGTCGGATTCATACTGAGGCATCCGGCACAGGTCAAGCAAAAAGCGCTTTATTCTGTCTTAAAAATCATTAGCTTCTATTGGTAAACAGCATTTTTACCCACATCCATTTTCTTTTGATAAAACAAGCCCCCTTTCAAAAAGAACTCTATAGTTAACTTATGGAAATGATTTGTGATTTTCTAGACGGGCGGTTTCACTTGTGCTAATAATAGGCCCGTGGTCATATAATACCATGTGTAGAGAGAGGATGTCATGAGTGATCGTCTAGGTTTTGTCTCCGGTACAAATCTTCAGAATGTCGCAGGCCCAACGGGTGATGCCGTTTTGTTGTCACAGGACGTTGTGCGCAGAAACGACATGATGGTCGTTATGGCCGCCTCGCCTGCAGCCCCCTCGCCCGACACACGTCTCAGTAAGACCGAAATGAAAATGCTGGAACGTGTCATTGGTCGCATTCAGGATACCGTTGCCAAGCCTCGCGCAGGGCAAACGTTAAAAATGACCCCACAGGTTAAGCAAAAACTTGAACAAACCAAAGCCCGTTTTGGCAAAATCGGCTATCACAACCATGCCCTTGAGGCTCTTGTCCTGCTTCGCAACGCGGGCAATGACCTCATGCCGTTCTGCCGAGCGCGTGATCAAAAAACCTTGCTGAACCTGATGCGCAGAGCCCCACAGCTCACACCGAATGGAGCGAAAGGGCGTCCGCATCTCTATGCGATGGGCCGCCGTCCCCGATCCTATAAGATGGGCGCAAATGTTCGCTACACACCAATCTTCCTTAAAAATCAGGCAGCAGACAATGCCGAAAAGCTCGCGACCCCAACCCCTGAGCTGGTTGTAAAGAAAGATGCCAAGAATCAGGTTGTTCCCCTCCTGCATGGCCGCCGCAAAAAACTGACTAATGCCTATGAGAGCCTTAAAAACCCGAATGTTGTTCCTCTAGCCAGAGATTTGGTTGCTGTCATGGAAGGCCCCACACGGCCAGATGATTATCGTGCGACAGCCCCCAAACCCGTTATCCAGAAACTGACTAACGGCTAGGATGTAAAACATCTTATAAAGAGCGCTAATTCTTACAATTGGCGCTCTTTTTTCATGTTTTTATTTACGATCATTTACATGTCAAAACCGACTTGCTATAGAACAGATCCGAAGACGCTATCACGCTGAAAAAACGGAAACCATCATGGCATCGAACATTAAACTGATTGCTGGAACGAATAATCCCCAGCTCGCCGAAGCTATTGCCAAAAATCTGGGGCTTCCCCTCACCAAAGCAAACATCCGGCGCTTCGCGGATAAAGAGGTCTTTGTTGAAATCCTTGAAAATGTACGTGGTGAAGACACCTTTATTATTCAGCCGACCTCTTATCCCAGCAATGACTCGCTTATGGAGCTTTTGATTACCATCGATGCCCTCAAAAGAAGCTCGGCACGACGGATCACCGCCGTCATGCCCTATTACGGCTATAGTCGACAGGATCGTAAATCATCGCCACGCTCCCCCATTACGGCCAAATTAGTCGCCAATCTGATCACAATTGCGGGCGCTGATCGTGTTTTGACGATGGATCTTCATGCCGGACAAATTCAGGGTTTCTTTGATATTCCGGTTGATAATCTGTATGCCGCCCCTCTTTTGATCGCGGACATCAAAGAAAATCGTGCCGTTCAGGGCAAGATGCCTGATAATTTAACCATCGTCTCTCCAGATGTCGGCGGCGTTGTCCGCGCCCGAGCCCTAGCCAAGCGCTTGGATGCCGATCTAGCCATTATCGATAAGAGGCGTGAAAAAGCCAATGAATCCGAAGTGATGAACATTATCGGTGAAGTAAATGGCAAGGATTGCATCCTTATAGATGATATGGTTGATACGGCGGGTACTCTGTGCAACGCAGCAGAAGCCCTGATCCAAGCCGGTGCGAAAAGTGTTGCAGCCTACTGCACCCATGGCGTATTCTCTGGCCCAGCGATCGAACGCATTAATGCCTCGTCGCTTGTCAGCGTGACATGTACGGACTCAATAGCCGCTTCGGATGCCGCCAAGGCTTCGGAGAAGATAAGGCAACTTAGCTCAGCGGCTTTGCTTGCTGAAGCTATCGCCCGTATTGGTCAAGACAGATCCGTTTCCAGTTTGTTTGTGTAACATTCGGACAGGAAACATGGCCACGTGGCCAACCCAGCACCCCTGGAGGCTGGTTTAACACGTCACCGGATTGTTATCCGATGACACACAATATGGAGTAAACTATGACGCAAGTCCTAACGCTTGCGGCTGAAACGCGTGAAAGTGTCGGCAAGGGGACCGCACGCGCTGTACGCCGCAATGATCGAATCCCAGCCGTCATTTATGGCGACAAACAAGCCCCAACCCCTATCAGCGTTGCCTTTAAGGATCTGATTGTTCACGTCAACAAGGCCGCTTTCTTTACAACGCTTTTTGATATCGAGATTAGCGGCAAGACTGTACGCGTTCTTCCGCGCGATGTTCAGTTTAACCCCGTCACAGACTATCCCGAACATGTGGACTTCTTGCGCGTTTCTAAGAATACGCAAACGCGTGTCAAAGTTCCGCTGTCCTTCACCAATCAGGACAAGTCACCCGGCATCAAGCGCGGTGGGTCGCTCAATATCGTCCATCACGAATTGGAAGTCGTTTGCAACCCAGCCCATATTCCTGCGAAGTTTGAAGTTGATCTTTCGGGATACGTTTTGGGTGCGCCGGTTCATTTATCGGCCATCAAGATGCCCGAAGGCGTCAAGTTGGCCGCCAAGACGACCGAAGACTTCACCATTGCCTCGATCACAGTGCCGTCGGCTCTGCGTTCACAAGTTGTGGCTGAAGCTGCTGAAGCCGCCAAAGCTCAGGAAACCGCTGCAAAGGCTCCTGCCGGTAAAGCGGCACCGGCAAAGCCTGCAGCCAAGAAATAAGCGGCAGCCGTGGCGCAGCCAACAAAGATCATAGTCGGCCTTGGAAATCCTGGGGCCGACTATTCTTTTAACCGGCACAATATCGGCTTTATGGCTGTTAACGTGTTGGCCCAAGAAACCGGAGCCTCGGCTTGGCAGAAAAAGTTTAAATCATTTATTGCAACGACCACGATTGGTGACGCGGAATGCCTGCTCATCAAACCACAGACCTATATGAACCTGTCAGGCGAAGCCGTTGGTGAGGCTTTGCGCTACTACAAGCTGGAAGCGAAGGCCGTCACTGTTATTCATGACGATATCGACCTTGTTACCGGACAGGTGAAGGTCAAGCAAAGCGGCGGACATGGCGGACATAACGGCCTCAAGTCCCTCGATGCCCATATCGGCAAAGACTATTGGCGCATTCGCTTGGGCGTTGGTCACCCCGGCTCACGCGAGGACGTGACAAACCATGTTCTCGGCAACTTTGCCAAGGCTGATAAAGTCTGGCTCGAGCCGCTGCTGAGAGCACTACCCCAAGCCCTTCCCCTTCTCTTTAAGGGCGATCAAGGAGGCTTTATTCAAGCGTTATTAAGCGGCCAAAAGGAGAGTGGTTAGTTCAGTCCTCGTTTCAACGATATAATCAGCCCCCGCCTCTTCCAACTCCTGCCGCGAGCCGTAGCCCCAAAGCACACCGATACTCTGCAAACCATTCTTCTTGGCTCCGACGATGTCATGATAGCGATCACCGACCATGATCGCACGGTCAGGCTTGCATCCCGCAGAGGCAAGAGCCTTGGCGACAACAAGGGCTTTATCGGACTGTGAGCCATCGCGATTGCATCCATGAACGGCGCTGAAATATTTCATTAGGTCAAAATGGATAAGTACATCGTCACACAAGGGATGACGCTTCGAGGTCGCAAGATAAATATTCTTCCCCGCAGATTTTAACGTGGTGAGAAGATCAGGAACACCCGCATAAAGCTTGTTTTCGCTGAGGCCGACTCCTTCGTCAACCATATGATAAAGATAATGCTTAATGGCATCAGCCACCAGCTCTGGTCCAACAACGCTTTCCATATTCTGGTTGAGGGGTGGGCCGACAAAACTACGCAAGACGTGATCTGGGGGGCAGTCAAACCCTAATTTATCAAAGGTATAGCGATAGCAATTCATGATACTGGGACCAGAATCCGTCAAAGTCCCGTCCAGATCGAAAAGTATGGCGTCGATGTCATTCATGCGATATAAACCCCGTTTTCAGGCATAAAATACAGGAAATATCATGGGTTTCAACTGCGGAATAGTGGGCTTGCCGAATGTAGGCAAATCGACCCTTTTTAACGCCTTAACAGCGACCCAAGCGGCACAGGCGGCCAATTATCCTTTTTGTACGATCGAGCCGAATGTTGGCCGTGTCAGTGTACCCGATCCACGACTGGACCAACTGGCGGCCATTGCGCATTCCGAAAAGATCATCCCGACGCAGCTTGAGTTTGTCGACATCGCCGGTCTTGTACGTGGTGCAGCACGCGGCGAAGGTTTGGGCAACAAGTTCCTCGCCCATATCCGCGAGGTTGATGCCATTATCCACGTGCTTCGCTGCTTTGAAGATGGCGACATCACCCATGTTGAAGACTCCATTGATCCCGTTCGCGATGCCGAAACGGTCGAGACCGAGCTGATGCTAGCCGATATGGAAAGCCTTGAGCGGCGTGTGACGGCCGCCCAGAAAAAAGCCAAAGGCGGCGACAATGAGGCAAAAGAACAATTGGCAGTCATGGAACCGGCCCTTAAAATTCTACAAGACGGAAAACCTGCCCGCGTTCTTTTGGAAACGCTTTCGCCCGAAGAGGTCGTTATCCTCAAGCAGCTTGCGCTCGTCACGGCTAAACCCGTTCTCTATGTCGCCAATGTCTCGGAAGGTGAAGCGGCCATGGGGAACGCCTTTTCTAAACGTGTCGAAGAAAAGGCCAAGGCCGAAGGCACGCAATGTGTCGTCATCGCCGCTGCGATTGAATCCGAAGTCGCGATCCTGCCCGATGAAGACAAGATAGAGTTTCTAGAATCTCTGGGCCTGAACGAACCGGGACTGAACAAGATTATACGAGCGGGCTATAGCCTACTGGGTTTGCTTACTTTCTTTACAGTTGGGCCCAAGGAAGCGCGAGCATGGACCGTTCGCAAAAACGCAACAGCACCGCAAGCGGCAGGTGTCATTCATACGGACTTTGAACGCGGCTTCATCAAGGCTGAAACGATCGACTACGACAGCTATGTCGCCTGCAAAGGTGAAAGCGGCGCGCGCGAAGCCGGAAAGCTTCGCCAAGAAGGCAAAGACTATATCGTCCAAGATGGCGATATCTTCCACTTTAAGTTTAACGTGTAATCTCTAACCTACTGAACGACGGAACGAACCATGGCTGGACATTCCCACGCAAAAAATGTGATGCACTCTAAAGCGATCAGCGACGCCAAAAAAGGAAAGATCTTTAACAAAATCGCTCGCGAAATAACGGTCGCCGTCAAACTGGGCTCAGCCGATCCTGCAGCTAACCCTCGTCTGCGCGCCGCTTTGGCCGAAGCACGCATCAAGAATATGACCAAGGACCGCATCGAACGCGCCATCAAAGCTGGCCAGCCGGGTTCTGATGACAAGGGTACCTATGAAGAAGTGCGCTATGAGGCCTATGGTCCCGGCGGCAGCGCCCTTATCATCGAAGCCCTGACGGACAATCGCAACCGCACCGCAGCAGAAGTCCGTACAGCCCTGTCAAAAAACGGCGGCAATCTGGGTGAAACCGGCTCGGTGAGCTTTATGTTCGATCGCGTGGGCGAAATTGTCTATCCACTCGACAAAGCGACGGCGGACGAAATGTTTGAAGCTGTTATCGAAGCGGGTGCAGATAATGTTGATACCGAAGAGGATGCGCACTACATTACTATGAGCATTGAGAATTTTGGGGCCGTTCGTACGGCGCTTGAAGCCAAATTTGGTGACCCATCAAGTGCCAAACTTGTCTGGATTGCCAAGAATGACATCCCCGTGACAGGTGATGCCGCCCAAACATTGACAAAGCTCATCGACATTCTTGAAGACAATGACGATGTCCAGAACGTATTCGGGAATTACGAGTTGCCTGAAGATTAAGGCATAGCTCTTTCCGATATTGCGTTAAGTCTTCAAATACCATAAAAAAAGGCATGATTGTCGTTTGCCCCAAGTGCAAAGCGAGTTTCCTTGTCCCTGCCACAACTTTCAAAAATGGCGGGTGTACGGTTCGTTGTGCCAAATGCAAATGGGTCTGGCACCAAAGGCAGTCAGGGCAACACAAACCTGTTTCACCGCCACCTACCCCCGCACAACAAAAAGAGCCCCCCACAGCCAAACAGACAAAAGTCGACAAAACTCCCACTATCGTCATTATTGAAGAAGCACCCCCAAAGCTGCGCTTTACAAAGGAAAGGCTCCTGAACTTGATGGGCGTCGCCCTGACGATTTGTGGCGCGTTTGTCTTGTTTATCCTATCCGTGATTTATGTCGCGCATGGCCCAATTGTACGGACATGGCCCGCCGCTCAAAGCTTCTATAGCTCCATGGGCTGGGTTAAGGCCATCTCCTCAGATCAATTAACCCTATCCCGCATTACTTCCCAGCGTCGATACATGGACGGGGCCATGCACCTCGTCATCAATGGCGTTATTATCTCGAAGGCAGAAAAAGTCCAAGTAATTCCAGATATTAACATTGACGCCGTCGCACCAGATGGGCAAATTATCCAAAGCTGGCTTATTAAGCCGCCAAAGGCTACACTTGAACCAGATGAAGCGGTACCCTTTACCTCGTCAATTGTCTCCCCTGAAAGAACCGTTATCGAGGTCAATTTGAACTTTGTTGAACTATCGCATGACAAAAAGTAATTCGAATGAAATCAAGCAAGTGAGAATCCTCGTTGCAGAGGATAATCCTGCTGTGCGCGAGTTTGTCGTGCGGGCCCTCAAAACCGATGATCGAAAGATCGTTGATGTCGAAGATGGCCAGCAAGCACTGGCAGCGCTGAATCAAGAACCGTTTGACGTTCTGATCGCTGACATCGTTATGCCTAATCTTGACGGGATCGCTCTCGCACTTAAAGCCTCGCGTCAGTACCCCGACCTCCGCATCATCATGATTTCCGGTTATGCGCAGGAACGCATGCGCGCTCACAACCTTGATGCGCTTGTTCATCGCATAATCGCCAAGCCCTTTTCTTTGGAAGAGATATCAGAGGCCGTACAAGACGTACTGGCCCTTCCGCCTGACGGAAACTAATCACCCCAACAACACAATAACGGAGATGAAGATAATGATTAAACCTGTGCGCAAAGCTGTATTTCCCGTTGCCGGATTAGGAACGCGCTTTCTTCCCGCAACCAAGGCAATGCCCAAAGAAATGCTCACGCTCGTTGATCGTCCGCTGATCCAGCACGCCGTCGATGAAGCCCGCGCTGCCGGAATTGAAGAGTTTATCTTTGTCACATCACGCGGAAAAGGCGCTCTTGAAGATCATTTTGACAGCAACAACGACCTGAAACGCACCCTTGAAAAGCGCGGGAAAAACAAAGAACTTAAAATTCTGGAAACCACCGAAATCCCCTCAGGCAATCTGATGTTTGCCCGTCAACGCGATCCGCTTGGCCTCGGCCATGCCGTTTGGTGCGCCCGTCATATGGTGGGACGCGAGCCCTTTGCCATCCTTCTGCCTGACGATGTCGTCTTGGCACAAAAGGGATGTCTTGCACAGATGATCGAAGCCTATAATGAGACAGGCGGCAACGTCGTCGGTGTCGTTGATGTGCCCCGCGAACAAACCAACCGCTATGGCATCCTTGATGTTGAAAGCGATGATGGACGTCTGGCCAAGATTAAGGGACTTGTTGAAAAGCCTGCACCTGCTGAAGCGCCTTCGACGCTGTCGATTATCGGACGCTATATTCTTCAACCCGAAGTCTTTGATGAACTCGACTCCCAGACCACTGGAGCTGGCGGCGAGATTCAGCTCACCGACAGCATGGCACGCTTGATTGGCAAGCAACCTTTCCATGGCCTGCGCTTCAAAGGCACGCGCTATGACTGCGGTGACAAAATAGGCTTTATCGAGGCGAATGTTGCTTTCTCACTCGCTGATCCCGAGAATGGTGAAAAGGTTCGCGAAGCCCTTAAAAAGCTGGTCTGCTAGAAAAAAAGTCTGCTAGCAAATACGGGGGAGCTGATCCCCCGTCAGCCAATCCACCATACGCACGCCGCCAAGCTTTGTTTTCATCTCGACAAAACAATGTGGGTTATCGGTTGTATGGCCAATGACTACAGCTTCACATCCAAGCGGATGTGCGCGCATTGCTTGAAGTAATGGCTCGGCTTGATCTTGCGGACAAAAGGCGATGAGCTTGCCTTCATTCGCGAGATTCAGCGGGTCAAGACCCAGTATCTCGCATACGCCTTTGACAGCAGGACGAACGGGGATTGCCGCCTCGTCCAAATGAATGCCGACTTTGGCCGAAGTCGCCATTTCATTCAAGGTCGCTGACAATCCGCCGCGCGTTGGATCGCGCATCGCATGAATGACCGTTCCGCTCTGAACCATAGCCTCGATCAAACCATTCAACGAAGCGCAGTCCGAAAGCAATTCCTCATCAAATTTCAAATTCTCACGCGCCGCCATAATCGCGACCGCGTGATCGCCGATCGGGCCATTAATGATGATGGCATCGCCTACCTCGATCTGCCGAACAGATGGCAGAGGATCAACCAGAACAACACCAACACCCGTGGTATTGATAAACAACCCGTCAGCTTTGCCTTTCGGCACAACCTTGGTGTCGCCCGTGACGATTTGAACATCTGCTTCCTGTGCAGCTTGCGCCATCGAGGCCACAATTTTTGTTAGATCAACAAGAGGAAACCCTTCTTCTAGAATAAATCCAGCCGTCAGCCAAAGGGGCTTAGCCCCTGCAAGCGCTACATCATTCACTGTCCCGTGCACGGCAAGATTTCCAATATTACCGCCCGGAAAAAACAGCGGGGAAATCACGAAGCTGTCGGTACTAACGGAAAGGCACGGATTTGAGCCGTAGCTTTCAGGAATTTTGCATATGGCTTGGTCGTTCCCTTCGGCAAGGAGCGGATTATCAAAATGCTTCGCGAAGAGATTTGAGATCAAATCATGCATCGCGCGTCCGCCGCTGCCATGTGTCAGATCAACACGTCCCTTTTCAAGATCAAGCTTCATGATGCTTCCTTCAATCTCTTTCGCCCGTAGCTATAGGCGGCTGCACAGCCGCCTTCGCTCGAAACCATACAGGCCCCCATGGGATTGTCCGGCGTGCAAACTTTGCCAAACAATTTGCAATCATAAGGCTCCTTCGCACCGCGCAGGATGGCCGGACACTGGCAAGCGGGATTTTCCTGAGGAGCCGTAACAGGCACATCATAACGCCGTTCGGCATCATAGGTGGCATAACTCTCGCGGATTTTAAGCGCGCTATGCGGAATGACACCCAATCCACGCCATTCAAAGCTGTCGCGCAGGTCAAACACTTCATGCATCAGCTTCTGGGCCTTGATGTTACCGTCTTGCGTCACGGCACGACTATATTCATTCTCGACCTTGCTTTCGCCTGCATTAACCTGACGGACCAGCATCAAAATCGCCTGAAGAACATCAAGCGGTTCAAAACCCGTGATCACGACAGGCTTGCCATAGTCGCGAGAAGCGATTTCATAAGGCTTTGTTCCAATAATCGCGCTGACATGGGACGGGCCAACAAAACCATCCAAAGGCGGCGTGTCGCCCTGTTCGCTTGTGCAGCTATCCAATAGCCATTTGAGGGCTGGCGGCGTCAAAACATGATTACAACTGACAGAAAAGTTCTTGAGCCCCAACTGCGCCGCTTGTTTAAGAATAACGGCAGTCGGTGGCGTGGTTGTTTCAAAACCTATCGCGAAAAACACAACCTCACGATGCGGGTTTTCTTGGGCAAAGGTTAGCGCATCATGCGGCGACAGCACCATCTTGACGTCTGCTCCCTCGGCCTTGGCCTTGATCAGGCTCGTCCGTTGCCCGCCCGGCACGCGCATCATATCACCATAACAGCAAAGCGTCACGTTCGGAAGCTTGGCAAACGCAATCGCTTGATCAATCCGGCTCATAGGCAAGACACAAACGGGACATCCGGGCCCATGGATCATACGGATGTTTGTGGGAAGAATGTCCGGCAGCCCAAAACGAAAGATCGCATGCGTATGACCGCCGCAGAACTCCATAAAACGATACTCGCGCCCTTCTTGAACCTCTTGGGCTATAACGGCAGCGAGTTTTTGGCCCGTCGTTTGATCGCGGAACTCTTCGATATATTTCACGACGCGGCCCCCAGCTTGGGATACCCACCCGCTTCATACATCTCGTCAAACAACTTGAGTGTCTTTTGGGCTTCTTCTTGATCAAGCTTGGACAAGGCATAACCAACATGCACCATCACATAGTCGCCAACCTGAACGCCTTCGACAAGCGCCAAGGAAATCTCGTGATTGACACCGGCAACATTCGCGATCGCACGGTCATCGTCCATAAGCTTTGTAATCAAGGCAGGAATAGCAAGGCACATTAAAGACCATCACCTTTCATTGTTCAGTTGAAGAGCGGCCGCATAAGCCTGTCCAACTGCGATCGACATATCTCCGGCAGAAAGCTGCCTTGGCCAAAGAAGCTCTAGGCCGCTTCCCATTGTCGCCTTCTGTAAAGCCTCACGCAAGATTTTGTTGAAGAAGCAACCACCAGCCAGGGCCACTTTCACGATATTTGTTTTTTGGCTGGCCCAGACAAGCCAATCGGCTAGCGCCGCCGCCAAGGTACCGTGGAAGAGGTTGGCCCCCTCCTCTGCCGATAAGTTCAATAAAGCGGCCAATAGGGGCCGCAGATCAAGTATGCCGTCATCGGACAGCACCCACCCTCCCGACATAACTTGGGGAACCGTTACAAACCCTTCAAGCGCCATGGGTGCTTCCCCTTCAAAAGCGGCGCAGAGCTTGACCCCTAAAAGCCCACAGGCCGCATCGAACAACCGCCCGCAACTGCTTGTCAGCGGAGCGTTGACCCCTTTTTCTATGAAGGCAGGGAGATGCTTTGCGCCAGCAAAAGTCGCGTAACGCGTGGCGATCTCCTCTTTCTTTCCGATGGCGAAAAGGGCACCAGCCCCCATTCGCCAGACTTCACGCGCGGCTATATCTCCACCCGGTTGAGGTAAAGGATAAAGATGCCCGAAACGCTCAAAGCCTTTTGTATCGACAGAAAGAAGCTCGCCACCCCACATCCCGTCATCACCTCCCAAACCAAACCCGTCCAGCGCGAGACCAAGAACAGGTTCGGCAAGAGCATGCTCAGCCATCACAGCCGCAATATGCGCGTGATGATGCTGGATGGCGACGGACGGCAAACCGCATTCCATGGCCCATCGACTGCAGGGGAAGTCCGGATGAAGATCATGCGCAACCGCCACGGGCCTGATCCGCGCTGCGGCAAGAAGCTTCTGCGCACGTGAATAAAAACGGTCAATAGCCTCCGGTTGATCCAGCGAACCATTTTCGGGACTAATCCAAACCTCATCCCCCTGAATAAGACACAGTGCATTTTTCAAATAGGCACCTACGGCCAAAACGGCTGGCATCTCGCAAGGCAATTTGAGAATATTATCGACAATGGATGCGTCTGGTTGGGGCATTATCTAAACGTTTATGCAATCTTCATGGTATCAATCCAGTCAAACCAATCCTGCACACCCTCGTTGTTGCGAACGGACAGCTTAATGACCTCAATGGTCGGATTGACCTCTCGCGCAAAGGCAATACACTGTTCGATATCAAAGGGCACATAAGGCAGCAAATCCATCTTGGTGATCAGCATCAATTTGGATGCCGCAAACATATGCGAATATTTGATAGGCTTGTCTTCCCCTTCCGTCACAGAGAGCAGGACGACTTTGGCCGCCTCCCCTAAATCAAAAGAGGCCGGACAGACAAGATTGCCGACATTTTCAATATAGACCACACCGCCATCAAGCTTGCCGCTTTCCATGTCGAGATCCTCCAGCGCATGACCGACCATATGGGCATCCAGATGGCAGCCACTCCCCGTATTGATTTGGATCACGGGCGCACCCGTCTTGCGCAAGCGTTCGGCATCCCTGTCCGTGAATTGATCGCCCTCAATAACAGCCGTCTTGTCATGCTTAGCCGTCAGTGTGTGGGTCAGCAGGCTTGTCTTGCCTGATCCCGGACTCGAAACCATATTGAGAGCGAGGATCTTGTGCGCTTTGAAGCGTTCCCGATTATGAGCCGCGTAATGATTGTTTTCTGCCAATATATCTTCTTCAACCTGCAAAATCCGGCTGGAATCCGTGCCATGGGCATGGACTGCCCCGATGGGCCCATGCTCATGGTGATGGTGGTGGTGATGGCCAGTCTCCTCCTTGTGTTCGTGGTCATGAGATGTGTGGGGATTACAACCGCAAGTCAGGCACATGAGAAAAACGCTCCGTGGGACAGGAAAAGGACATATACTGGTTAACGCGCTGATAAAAAAAATGCAACCTATTGAGTGGAAAGTAAAAAATATCTTTGCATTTCAGGGCGTCATTGGTTAGGTTGCACGCCTTACCGCGATGTTGTTTAGCGGTTTGAAGGCGCCCGTAGCTCAACTGGATAGAGCATTTGACTACGAATCAAAAGGCTAGGAGTTCGAATCTCTTCGGGCGCGCCATATTCTCAGACTTTTTTCCGTCAGGTTTGGTAAAGATGGCTCATACCGGAAAGCCCTATGATCTTGTCGGTATGGGCCGATCTTATATCGATATCATTGCCGAAGTTGACTACGACTTCCTTGAAAAGCACAACATTCCCCTCGGCACGGGAGATTATCATACCGCCGAAACAATTGATCAAATTGTTAGCCAATTAAACGATGCCCACTATTATCCTGGAGGGGCTATCCCCAATACAGTCGCCGGCTTTTCCGCACTGGGCGGAAGGTGTGCCTATATGGGAAAGGTGGCTGGCGACAAAGCAGGTACCGTTTTCCTGCAAGACATGAACGCTCGCGGTATAGATGATCTTTCCAACGATGCTGAAAAGCAAACTGTAGCTTCAGGTGTCTGCGTTGTTCTCGTAACGCCCGAGGGCGAACGAAGCTTTGCTCTTCATAAGGGGTGTGTTGATTGTTGGACACAAGATAACTTTGACTCATTCGATTTTAACGACGCAGCCTATACACTAATTGGCGCAAACCTTATTAGTGGAAAGGACGTTTCGGACCTGTTTCGTCAGGCCGTCGCTAAGATTGCCAAGTCATCCACAAAGCTTGTCATCACAATGTCTGAAATTCGCGATTGGGAGGGTAATCCCTCTCTCGCAAACGATATTGTTAAACCCTACGCTGACATTATCATTGGGAATGAAGCTGAGAATGCCTCTCTTTTAAATCTCGTGGGCCCCTTGGATTGTAAAGATCAAATTCTGGTAACGACCTTGGGCAACAAAGGCGCAATTGCGCAACGCAGCGGTGAAACAGTTCACGTCAACGCAGTAAAACAAGAAAGATCCATCAGCAGTCTTGGTGCTGGCGACCAATTTTTAGCTGGATTTGTCAAAGGCGACGCAATGGGGCTCTCCCTGCATGACAGTTTACAACTTGCAACCCTTTGTGCAGTCCGCATTTTGGAACGAAAAGAGGCACGTCCCCTTGCTGAAGAAGACTGGAGCGACCTCATTTCTTCAGTGACAACTCCCATCACCAAATAACGCAGCAAGACCACAAAGAGAGCCGTATAAGGCAATAGGATCGTACCCTGCGTTCGGAACAAGAGCGAAGGTTTGGTTCTGTTCTGCGACATTACCGAATTTCTGGCTCATATATTTGGCAAAGTTTCGTCCACGGGTTAAGCGATCCTGACCTTGCGCCATAGCAGCACAAGAACGATCCAGATAATTATCCAGCATAATCTTGTCAGCAACCAGATACATGATCTGACGCTCAGGATACTTCATAAGAATAGCATTAGCGCCAACGCCACGAGCATAAGACACCATGTTTTTGGTTCCAAAGGGATAATCAACAATAGACGGACACTTGGCCTCATCCGCTTGCGCAAAGCGCGTTCCCTGATCCACGGGTATGACGGCTGTCGGATAAAGGTAAGAAGACGGATTCGCCACGACAAAACGCACGGTCAACCCATCCTGCATGAGGATTTCCGGCCCCTTTCCAACTGCGGCATATCGTTGGACAAAATCCGCTCCCATACCATGCCCAACAATGACAACCTGATTCAACACAGGAAAACGCTCACGATCATCCAAGAACATTAGAAGATAATCAATGGCCGTAAAGGAGCTAATGCCACGCTGACGCTCGGACAAGCGCGATTCACCACCGACATTCCATCCCATATCAACTGGCCAACGCGCTACATACTCTCCTGAATCCGGTAGTTGACGCGCAAAGCGCAAGACATCGGCTGAAATAGGAAACTGTGGCGCCATAATCAATGTTTCTTCCCCCATATTGCCCGTCAGGGTCATGAGCATAGCCACATTCTCTTCAGAATTACGCATGATGTCGTGAATGACAATAATTGCTTTGGTCGTCATGTCATGATTGGCTGACATTTCGACATTGCTTGCCACGGGAAGCAATTGAGCCTGTGCTTCATCTCCGGCATCGAGGGGAAGTAACGGGAAATATTGTTTTGGAAGAGACTCGATCAAGGGGAGTGGATTTTTTTGATTAATATCTGAGTGATTCTGAGGCGCAACAACGGTCTGAGGAGCCTTCCCTTCAGGGATAGCATCAAGAATACCTGCTGGAGCATGAGAAGGTGCTTGTTGCTGTAGAGCCGGCTCTTCAGCCCTGATTTGAACCGCAGCAGGTTGTGCGGCGACTTGTTTTGCTTCTTCGGGAATCCATGTTTCAACAGCAGGTAATGGCACCTCGCCAGTCGTCGGGGCTTTATCGTCTTGAACTCGCTGCGAAACCGCACTTTGCATCGGAAACAATTGCAAATTGGCAGGGGCAACCTGACTATCGTCTGCAACGGGTGCCTGTGCCATTCCATTATCAGCCGGAACAGGTGTCGCATAAACTTTATAGGGCTCAACTTTATCGGTTTGGGGTTTCTGGGGTGTGGCATCCAGCTTTTTAGCCTCGATCATTTTAGGCTTATCTTGAGAATCTTTTTGATCTTGCATTCCGGTATCGGAACCTTTTCCTTCTTGTGGTAAGAGCGGATCAGGAAACAAACTTCCAAGCGCATCCCCCATCTGGTCCCACAAGTCCGGTATCGTAAGCGTTTTATCGCCGCCCGCTCCCGATGCTCCATGCGCCTTTTTTTCTAAAAGCCCCTCCGATGACGGTAACGCATAGGCTAAGGATTGAGGCAACACCCAACATAAAACGGCCAAGGCTAAGATATTTCTTACTTGTTTGTTGAAGACGATCATGAAAATATCACCCCGATTGGACCCATTACCCGATGCAATTAGAGACAATTCAGCAGGAAATGACAAGCCTAAACCCCCTACGCGTCGCCGCCCTTATCGACCTTCCTCGTTCGCCCCTCTCCGGTGGGCATATCAAGGGGTGGGAACGTATTGCACAAGCCGCAGCACAAAGCGACTTACCCCTTGACCTCACACTCTATTGCTCAGGAGAAACTCTTACTGAAACACTCAGCGATAAGGCACGGATCAAGCAACTACCGCCTGTTTTTAGCACCGAAAAACTGAAGTTCTTACCGTATGTCCCTGACAACACCGATTTAGCAAAGTATCACCGGACACTTGCGGAAGAACTCATTCACTACGACGTGATCCATACAACCGATGGCTTTTTTGCCTACGCACAGACAGCTGAAAAGGTCAAAGCCACATATGGCATTCCGATTGTGACCAGTTTTCATACGGATACCCCGGCCTATGCCCGTGTTTTTACAAAGCTGACCATTGAGAAAATCTTTGGAGAAGGAATCTTATCCAAGTTTTTAATTGAGACATTGCGCTTACCGGAAAGACAGGAAGCCAAAAAGCGCAAACGTCTTAAAAAGCATCTTACCGCTTGCAGCGCCGCTCTTTACACGCGTGAAGAGGATCACCAGCTTGCGGCCAGCGTCATTGGCGATGAAAATACGCACGTCATCCGTTTAGGTGTCGACCGGCATATGTTTGGCCCCCATAGGATGAGCCGGGATGAGGTTGAGGTTACCTATCGTATTCCTGCCGAACAAGTGATCATCCTTTTTGTCGGCAGGCTTGATGTGGGCAAAAACATCTATACACTGATCGAAGCCCTTGAAAACCTTATCGCTGAAGGGAAGCCTGTTCACCTGATCACCGCAGGACTAGGTCCGGCAGCAAATGACCTAAAGGAACGTCTGGGCGACCATGTAACAGTGGCTGGTTTTGTCCATCCTGAAGATCTTGCTGTCCTTTATGCAAGCGCCGATTTGCTTGCTTTGACATCCGAGGTTGAGATCCGGAGTATGGCAGGCGTGGAAGCAATGACCTCTGGGCTTCCTGTTCTTGTTTCTGAAAAAAGTGGTATCGCCAAGCTATTCGATTATACGCCTGCCATGGATGTCGTGCCTAGCGGCGTTGAGAACTGGACCAATGCGCTTAGAGATATCGTCAACTCGAAAAACAAACGCATCCATATGAGCAAAGTTGCCTCGGCCTACGCCGATACCCATATCGCAAATTGGACAGACGTTCTGGCCGAAGATCTCTTGCCGGCCTGGCACAAGGCGGCCATTGCGGCTAAGATCATGCGATGACATCTTCTTTTCCGGTGTTTGGGCGCCGCATACTCATCTTAATTCCGCACCCCGATGATGAAATCGTGGGATTCTGCGCGGCGGCTTTGTGCGCTCGCGCCCAAGGAGCGAAGCTCTTTGGGCTTTTCCTGACACACGGCTGTTCTTCTTTATCCAATCTTTGGCCGTGGCAGCGAAAGCACTATCACAATCACATTGGGATCCGTTTGAATGAGGCCCATCATGTTGCCGCTAAGCTTAATTTAACCCTGCTTAATACACCAACACGCGACGCACGGTACCTGTGGCGAGAATTGTCAGATGTCTATCTTGAGATACAGGAAGCCATTCACAGCTATACCATCGATCAGCTTTGGGTTCCGGCTTACGAAGGCGGAAATGCCGATCATGATGCCCTGAACGGATTATCATCTTATATGGCAGATCACATCGATATCCTTGAGTTCGCAGAGTACAACTTCTGCGGCGGGAAGGTCATGAATAACACCTTTCCCTATCCAAACGGCACGGAAACCGTTTTGACGCTCAACGAAAGTGAGCAAGCGTTTAAACGGGAATGCCTGTCGCTCTATGCCTCTGAAAAAAGCAATTTGAATTATGTCACAATAATAAAAGAAACGTTCCGGCCGCTGGCCGAATATAACTATGGAAAGCCTGCCCATGAAGGCAAGCTTTGGTACAAACGCTTTAACTGGGTTCCGTTTCACCATCCACGGGTTGACCGAACCAATCCTTTGGATGTGTGTGCGGCTATTGAGGAGTTCGCTCTAATAGCCAGCGTCCTTCCTGGAACTGCCAGAAAATCAGCCCCGGAACATAGAGGATTAAATCACGACAACGACGAATAACGGCAAGAGCCGCTGCAATTTCCGGCGTTAGCCCAAGCATCGATCCGAACAGCAGAAATCCGGCTTCTTGCACGCCAAGCGCACCGGGAACAATAAAAGCAGCGCTCCCCGTCGCCTGAATAAGAGCTTCAATCATCATGCATTCCGCAAGAGACATCGGATGACCCAGAAACTTAAGTGCAAGCCATATCTCCACGCTGCATAAAGCCCAGGAAAAAAATTGCATCACAAAGCAATAAATCGCCTTGTCGCGCCGTCGATACATAACCCTTACAGCCTTATCCAGCCTTGCGGCACCCCCTGCAAAGCGCGCCCACTTTTCGCGGAAAAGTATATGAAATAGTTTATCAAAGAGGGAAAAGAACCCGACACGCTGCACCCAAAACATCAGGGCTATTGCCGGAGCGGATATGACCAGTCCCCACATAAGCTTGGCCATCAAATTCTGATTGGTGACATGAGTTGCAAATAACAAAATACCCAACAAAACAAAAACAAACTGGGCCATGATAGATGTCGTAATCTCGACAACCGTCGAGGCAATGGCCGGAGATTTGTGGATTCCGTATTTCATCATCAAGCGGACAGAAACTATTTCTCCGCCGATACGTGCAACGGGCATTAGATTGTTAATCGAGGCCCGTATCCACAACACGTAGAGGAAGAATGCTTTACTCGCACGAGCATGGGCCGGCATAAGCGCCTGCCAACCCAAGACACAGGCGATCATCGGTACGATGTGGAACAAACTTGTCCAGATGATGCCCAGTCCTGCCTTCTCAAGCGCTTCTAAAACCTGATCATACCCAGACCATGCGATGACGCCTGTGGCAATCAACAACCCGACAAGGCCAAAAAAGATAGCAGCTTTAATCACATCAATACCCTTTATAAGGCCCCTTCAAGCAACTCGACCATGTCTGGTAAGAGTGATGGATTGCCAAGCGCGAGGACATGTCCATCCGAACGATCATTGAGCGGGTTCCCGTTCCAGTCTGTCATTCTGCCGCCAGCACCTTCAACGATTGGGACAAGGGCCGCAAAATCATAAAGATTGAGGTCATGCTCAATCGCGACATCAATATGCCCCGAAGCGACAAGACCATAGGTATAGCAATCACCGCCAACCGATGTCGTCTTGACGGCCTTGCTAAGCCGACGATAGGCATCCAGCGCCACAGCATTGCCAAACGGGAAGGCCTGAGGCCCCAGATTGGCAATGGCATGCGATAAACCGCCACACGAAGTTCTTGTTTTACAGATCTGACCATTCAGACGAGTAGGCTGTCCGACAGCTCCGACCCATGTTTCATTCAGAATCGGCTGATCAATAACACCGAGTATAGGCACGCCATTTTGTAGCAACGCGATCAGCGTGCCGAAAAGCGGCTTACCAGAAGCAAACGCGCGTGTTCCGTCGATTGGGTCGATAACCCATTGAAACTCTTTACCCTCGCCCGAAACGCCAAATTCCTCGCCGACGATGCCGTCCTGAGGCCGTTCAGCCTCCAAAATACGCCGAATGGCCGCCTCAGACTCTCGGTCCGCAATCGTAACAGGTGAAAGATCCTGCTTTTCCTCAACCGAAAAAGGTTTACGAAAATGGGCCGTAATAACCTTCCCGCTCGCCAAGACCAAACGCTGGGCTAACTCAACAAACATATCGGGACAAACTAAAGCCATGCCACACTCCTCACCAAAATCGAGCCTGAAGATACCTGCTCAGCTATTGAAAAGAAAGTGCAGAATTTTGAAGAGAATCTTGACGAAAGGCTTAAAAAAGAGCACTTCAGACACATGACACATCACATCGCTTTCTTAGGGGAACCGGGGTCATATTCTGATTTGGCATGTCGCCGCGCCGTACCCGATTATGCCGCCGTTCCTTGCCCTTCCTTTGAAGACGTCATCGCTGCCGTCCATGAAGGCAAGGCCGATCTCGCCATGTTGCCCATCGAGAATTCCATCGCAGGGCGTGTAGCGGACGTACACTATCTCTTGCCAAACAGTGGGTTGAGTATTGTCGCCGAACATTACCAGCCCGTCGTGCATCACTTGCTTGGGCTACCGGGATCAAAGCTCGAAGATATCCGCATTGTACACAGCCATGTCCAAGCACTTGGTCAATGCCGCCAGTGGTTGCGAGATCATGGCATTAAGAGCGTTGTACGAAGCAACACGGCGCTCGCAGCCGCAGAACTGAGCCAAACCATTAAGGACCCCACGATCGGGGTTATTGCCTCCGAGGTCGCGGGGGAAATTTATGGCCTGAACAGTCTCGCCGCCGACATCGCCGATCGTAAGAACAACACAACCCGCTTTCTTGTCCTGACAAAATCATGCAATGTGCCGCAAGCCTATGACAGCCCCTGCATAACGACCCTTCTTTTCAGGGTGCGCAGCGTTCCGGCCGCTCTTTACAAGGCTCTAGGAGGCTTTGCGACAAACGGGGTTAACATCACCAAGCTGGAAAGCTATCTGGTTGACGGACAGTTTACGGCTGCACAGTTCTATGTCGATGTTGAAGGCAATCCTGTCGATACGTCACTCAAGAATGCCTTGGAGGAATTGGCCTTCTTTGCGCATGAAGTCAAAATTATGGGAACCTATCCGGCAAGCCCTTTCCGCAACACATAAAGGAATAGCCCGTGAACATCAGCCTCCCGAAGTTTAATCTCAAATATACAATTATCCGCATATTTGCGGTCATCGGTTTTGTGATGACGTTGAGTATTGCGTCAGGGGCCTATATGACGTGGAGTTATTTGGCGGGCAGAGAGATTGAGGCGCCTAAAATACCGGACTCGATGGTTCTCAAGCTTGATTTCACCGCGCCTATTGTTGAAAGGCCACAGGGTTTCTCTTTTGCGCTTTCTGATTTACTTTCCGAAGAAACGCAGACGCCGATTATGTACATCACGCGTGCCCTGAACTTTGCTAAGGATGATCCACGCGTCAAAGCCATCTACGCTAAATTCGGCCCTCAACAGCCATCACTCGTCTATACACAAGAAATAGCGAAAGAACTCCAGAAACTTCGTGAAAAGGGCAAGGCGACCTTTGCCTACGCCGACAGTTATGGTGACTTTAGTGGAACGGCCAACAGCTACCTTCTGGCATCATACTTTGATCAGATTTGGGTTCAGCCGATTGGCGTTGTTGGTCTTGGAGAAAAAAATATTGAAGCGCCGTTTGGCAAGGAGGCTCTTGCACGCCTAGGAATTACAACTGATTTTATGCGACGCGCGGAATACAAGTCTGTGATGGAGAGTTTCTCTCAAGATTCTTTTTCTGAACCTGTCAAAGAAAACATGACCGCTATGCTCGATAGCCTAAACAGCCAGACGTCTGCCCTTCTCGCTGGCGGTCGTAAAATCTCTATCGAGCAGGCAAATGGACTACTCAAGGCAGGCCCCTATACCACAAAGGAAGCTCAGGCCAAATCTCTTGTTACCACAGTAGGCTACGAAGATGAGATCGTTGATCTCCTGCAAAAACAGTATGGCGAGAAAACAACACCTGTAAGCCCGGACACCTACCTTTACTTTAAAGCACGCGAACGCGAAAAAATACCCGCGAAAGGAACTATCGCGCTTATCTATGCCGAGGGAATGATAACCGATACGCCTGACTCCGGACCTTCTCATCTGGCAGACAGTGATGTTATGGCCACAGAAGAAATTACCAAAGCTTTCCGACAAGCCGCCAAGGATGAGGATGTCAAAGCTATCCTGTTTCGGGTCAATAGCCCCGGAGGCTCGCCCGTCGCATCCGAAAAAATACGTCGCGCACTCATCAAGGCAAAGGAAAGCAAAAAGCCGGTCTATGTCTCTATGGGACGCGTTGCTGCCTCTGGTGGTTACTGGATTTCGATGAATGCGGATAAAATTTTTGCCGACCCAGCAACGATTACGGGCTCCATCGGCGTTGTAGCCGGAAAATTTGTGATGGGAGGCCTGTTCGATAAAATCGGCATTACCTGGGATACAGTCGGTGACAGCCAGCAAAAATCTCTCAACTCCGTACGCTCGCCGTTCGATGAGGTTGGTCGCGAGCGGATGAACGCCATGCTTGATGAAACCTATAAAGCCTTTACTGACAATGTTGCAGCGGCGCGAAAGATCCCCGTTGAGAAAATGCCGGAGCTTGCAAAAGGTCGCGTTTATACAGGAGAACAGGCCGTAAAAATAGGGCTTGTCGATGAACTTGGTGGGCTCGACGATGCGGTGGACGCGTTGAAGAAAGAACTCAAAGTCAGCGAGAATGAAAAGATGTGGCTCCAGCAGTTCCCACCTGAAGAAACACCGGAAATGTTTGTGCTGCGTTTACTCAAGCGGCTACAGTTCGGTAGCGCGATGTTTTATGACTTTGCCTCAAAGTATAGCTCTGTTCTCAGCGCTGCCGCACCGCTGATCCATGCAGCAACAACGAACGGCCAAGTTCGTGCTGAACTGCCATACGGTTTCCTACCACTCGCGCAGTAGTCTTTGACCTTAGTCTTCGAAATGCTTCTGGCTGCCGCGCCAATAATCATAGCCCGTGATCATCGTGAGCACGGCTGCGATCCATAACAAGACGTCGCCCCAGAATGTTGCGTGAATCCATTCTGGCGTATTTTGTGTTCCGACAATCAAGAAGCCCAACGCAAAAAGCTGGATTGTTGTCTTCCATTTGGCCAAACGACTAACAGGCACACTCACGCGAAGATCGGCCAGAAACTCCCGCAATCCAGACACGGCAACCTCACGTAAAAGAATTACGAGTGCAGGAAAAACAGTGAGACCAGTTATCTTCTCGTTATAAACAAGCAAAAGGATCACTGCGGACACAAGGAGCTTGTCTGCGATTGGGTCCAAGAATTGCCCAATTTTGGAAACTTGATTGTCACGTCGCGCAAGATAGCCATCGAGCCAATCTGTTACCCCTGCAACTGTGAACAATAACCAAGCAGCCCAAGCGGCCCACTGGAAAGGCAACACCAGCAAAAACAAAATAAGAGGGATAAGAAAAATACGCGACAGCGTGAGCTTGTTAGCAAGGGACTTGAACATAATTCAGACCAATCGTTGGCATCTAATATATTCTGTTTTACACCTTGCTATGAAAAAAATCATATATTTTTTTAGCGAGTTGGGGGCTTACCCCCTCTGTCCGCGCCAAATCTTCAATTCTGGCCCCTGCCAAAGCCTTGGCAGAACCAAAGTGCTGTAATAGCGCCTTTTTCCTTTTTGGGCCTATACCGGGGATTTCCTCTAATCCGGAATAGGTTAACGCCTTCTCCCGCCGTGCCCGGTGAGTCCCAATGGCATAACGGTGCGCCTCATCCCGTAACCGTTGTAAATAAAAATGGACAGGATCCCCGTGTTCCAGCGTAAAGGGATCTCTTCCTTCGACAAAATAACGCTCCCGTCCAGCGTTTCGATCGGGCCCTTTGGCAATGCCGACCAACGAAACGCCCTCGATGCCCAACGCCTCCATAACCTTTTGAACCTTGTTCCGTTGTCCGACCCCGCCATCAATCAGCACAAGATCGGGCCAAAGACCCGATGTCCTCTCTGGATCTTCGGATACGAGACGACTAAAGCGCCGTGTCAGAACTTCCTCCATCATAGCAAAGTCGTCCTGTGCATTCGCTTGGCGGATATTAAACTTTCGATACGTTTTCTTTAAAAAACCATCTGGCCCCGCAGCAATCATCGCGCCGATGGCATAGCTGCCAGACGTATGGGAGTTATCATAAACCTCAATCCTCTTGATATCCCCATCAAGGCCAAATAGATTCGCCACACGAGAAAGCAAATGCTTCTGCTCCCGGGCATTTGACAATCGTCGTCCAAGCGCCTCCTTTGCATTCGATAAGGCATGCTCGACGACCCGACGTTTCTTATCAAGTTTTGGCACCACAAGACGAACCTTTCGTCCGGCCTGCTCAGATAGCGCCGATGCGAACAATTCGGGTTGGTCCGGCAGATCGCTCAACAAAACGAGTGGCGGCGGTTCTTTATCGCGATAGAATTGGCCAATAAAGGAGGCAAGTATTTCAGCCGTCGGAATATCCTTATCATGTGAGGGGAAATAGGTACGGGTGCCGTAATTACGGTCAGCCCGGAAAAAGAAAATTTGAATTGCCGAATGGCTGCCTTCTCTGTGCAAGGCGATAATGTCGGCATCGCCCATTCCCTGAACATTGATATCTTGTTTGGCCTGTATACTTGTCAGCAGCTTAATCCGGTCGCGAAGTTCGGCAGCGCGTTCAAAAGCCATGGCGTTGCTTGCTTTCTGCATTTCATCGGCTAACCGCTTTTGGACATCATGCGCTTGCCCTTTTAAAAAGGACAACAACTCCTGCACTTGCTCTTCATAATCTGATTGCGAGACATGTCCACAACAAGGTGCTGTGCAACGTTTAATATGGTACTGAAGACAGGGGCGCTTGCGCGCTGCAAAATAGCTGTCACTGCAATTCCGTATTTTGAATAGCTTTTGCAAAAGCATCAGCGTTTCAGTCACCGAAGCGCCTGAGGCAAAAGGCCCAAAATACTCACCCTTTCTCTTTTTAGCGCCACGATGCTTTACAATCTGGGGGAAATCATGGTCGCGCGTGAGTAAAATATAGGGAAAGCTTTTATCATCACGCAAAAGAACATTGAAAGGCGGCATAAAGCGCTGGATTAGATTTGCTTCAAGTAAGAGCGCTTCGCTCTCCGTATGGGTCGTAACGATCTCCATATCGCGCGTTTGCGCCACCATGCGTTGCAAGCGGACCGGCAACCGAGCAATCTGGGTATAACTTGTCACTCGCTTTTTGAGGTTTTTCGCCTTACCGACATACAGAACCGTGCCATCCTGACTCAGCATGCGGTAAACACCTGACGTCTGGGGCATAACCTTTAAATGCGTGCGCAAAACCTCGCATCCTCGGTCAAAACCAGTGCGCCCCTTACGTAAGTGGGCTGATTTTAAAGACTCTTTTTCCATACTTCCTAAATCCACAACCTATCTAAAACCATTATTTTTTGTGTTAACTTTGTTTTTCCCCGCTAATCGTGCATATTATAGATCTTGGTCCGCCCAAAGAACACTAAAAAGGCAAGACGGAATGAACCTTTACGCCAGTCAATTGCTTCAAGATTTGTATTATGAATAAACCAGCAACAAAAAAAACAACATTAATCAATCTATTCAAAAGCACGGTTGCGCACCATTGCCATCAGAGAACAAATCAAATTATGGCAACCTATGGCATGCTGATCGGCATTTGGGATTTAACAGAAAATGAAAAATCAGATAGAGCACAAAAACTAATTAAAATTTTGAATACGCAATTTCAAAATAATCCGTCCCTTATCCGTACAGAAGAAAAATACATCTATAAAATTTGTGACACCACACATAATGTTCTCGTCGACCTAACTCCCAAAACCGAGATGGCAAAAATTGCTTCATGCGCTTACGCCATGAGTTTTGCACGAATAATACAAACTATGAAAGCAGCACCAATCGGCGAGAAGAGACTGGAACGCAATTACATGTTGGGTTTAATTCATTTAGGCTGGGAAAACCGTTACATGTACTCCCTTTCTTATGACATGCCCAACAACGAGAAAAACTTCATGATAACAAGCCTAAGAAAAAGCCCGCATTTCCCAGGCCACACAATACAATAACTTTTTGATTTTATGATGCCTTACATGCTATCTACAGTACAAAGCAGTGAGAAAAGGCACAGAACATGAAAAATGATCGTTGCGGTTATTTTGGACAATTCGGTGGCATGTATATCCCCGAAATTCTGCACACAAACTTCGAAGAGCTAATCCAGCATTACGAAAAGGCACGGCAGGATCCAAGTTTTTGGGAAGAATATGTCTCCCTGATGAGCACTTATTCTTGCCGCCCTACCCCTATTACTTATGCCGAAAACCTGACCAAATACTTTGGCGGTGCACAGATTTATGTCAAACGCGAGGACCTGAACCATACAGGCGCGCACAAGGCAAATAACGTCATGGGCCAAGGCCTACTCACCAAACGGATGGGCAAGACGCGTGTAATTGCCGAGACCGGCGCAGGACAACATGGCGTCGCAACCGCGACAATGGCCGCCAAATTTGGCTTTGAGTGCGAAATATATATGGGCGAAACAGATGTGCTGCGTCAGCGTCCGAACGTCTTCTGGATGGAAAAGCTGGGGGCCAAAGTCAATGTCGTCACGGACGGCACGAAGACGCTCAAAGATGCCATCAATGCCGCTTTCCGCGATTGGGCAGGTAGCATGGAAACAACGCACTATGTGCTGGGAACCGCCTGTGGCCCTCACCCATTTCCAGAGATGGTCGGATGGCTCCAATCGATCATCAGCCTCGAATCCAAAAAGCAGATGCAGGAGATGGTTGGTAAGCAACCAGATCATATCTATGCCTGCGTTGGCGGCGGCTCAAACGCTCTGGGCGCTTTCAGCGCCTATCTTGAGGATAACAGTGTCGAGTTGATTGGCGTTGAAGCTGGTGGCTTGGGGCTTGAGAGCGGGAAACATGCGGCGCGACTGAAGTCCAAAGAAGGCAAGCTGGGCGTTGCGCAAGGCATGAAAACCATCTTTCTGCAAGATGACGAAGGACAGATGCTCGACACACATTCGATCTCAGCGGGTCTGGATTATATCGGTGTCTCGCCAATCCTTGCCGATTTGCACGAGAAGAAACGCGTGCGCTTTGAAGCCGCGACAGACAGGGACGTTGTCGAAGCCGTCAAGCTGACAATTCGCAAGGAAGGCATTATTCCTGCCCTTGAATCCGCCCATGCCTTTGCCCAAGCTTTCAAAGAAGCGCCCCATATGAAGCCGGAGGAGGTCATCTTGATCAACCAATCAGGGCGTGGCGACAAGGATATCTTTATCATCGCCGATGCCATCAAAGACGACAAATGGGAAGAGTTTATAATTCAGAAAGCGGAGGCCTATCGTGCCGCACACTAAGTCGCTCAAAGACAAAATCAAAGCGCTTCGCTCCCAAAAAGACATTCTTTTGATGCCTCACCTTGTGCTGGGCTATCCCTCCTATGAGGAAAACGAAAAGATCATTGCCGCAATGATCAACGCAGGAGCGGAGATTATCGAACTACAGATACCCTTCTCCGAACCGATGGCGGATGGCCCCGTTATTCTTCGCGCAAACGACAAAGCCCTGAAAGCAGGAGCCAATACCACCAAGTCCCTTGCCTTTACCCAGAAGCTCAAAGCGCAGTATCCCGACACAATTTTCATCTTTATGACCTATTACAATGTCATATTCGCCTATGGAATCGACCGGTTCTTTGAGGCTAGCAAGGGGGCGGGCATTGAGGCTCTGATTGTTCCTGATCTCCCCCCCGAGGAAGGTGCCGACTATCTTGATGCGTGCACACGTTACGAGATTGCATCAATCTATCTTTTCACACCGACGCAAACAAACGAACGCCTTGCCACCATCGCGCATTATGCCAAAGGCATGGCCTATTGTGTCGGGCGTAAGGGAGTAACCGGCATCAAGACACAGATGGATCAATCGACCCTTGACCTGATTGAACGCTATAAAAAGGCTACAGACCTTCCAATAGGTCTTGGCTTTGGTATTCAGTGTAAAGAGGATGTTACTGCACTTATCGGCCATGCCGACGTCGCGATTATCGGCACCCAGCTTTTTATCGAATATGATCGTGGTGGAGCCGAGGCTGTCGGAAGGTTTTTACAGAATATGCGAACTTAGTAAAATTGGTGCGCCCTGCGGGATTCGAACCCACGACCTACTGCTTAGAAGGCAGTTGCTCTATCCAGCTGAGCTAAGGGCGCGTTACCGGAGCTTATCTTGACATAGGAAGGCTAATAATTTGTTTCCACGAAAAAAACCAGCAAAAAATGGCTCTTTTTAGCCCCTACAAGTTAACCAAAACTTACGATCTCGGCACAATAACAACGCTTTCGGCAACCATATCATGAAGGGTTTGCCTTTTACTGGTCACAAAAGCCATCAGATAGCCAAGCAAAAAGATCGTCGCCGAGACGAGGCTAATCCCATAACGCACTGTTGCGCGTGTAAAGCTAATACGCAGGCCATCTTCCCCGACAACACGCAGACCCATAAGTCTTTTACCATAGGTCGCTCCGCGTGCAGAGCTATCCATCGTCGCAAAATAAAGCCATGCGAGGACAAGATACAAACTTGCTATTGTAAAAGGAATACCCGGAAATATCCCGAAGGGCAGCACAACAATACCCCCGACAATGATAACCGGGATCAGCAATATAAAGACGACACCCGTCATAATCAAAAGCAGCATTCGATCAATCACCATAGCAATCAAGCGCGATGTCACCCCAGCATAATCCATGGCGATAACCGGCGGTGTAATGGGGGGAATTATGGTCTGCTGCGGCATTGGAATCTTCCGTTATAGGTTCAGTGCTATGAATGACAAAAGGCGCATTGTCGTTTTATCACGACGGTAACTAAAGAAACGTTTAGGATCTTGGTATGTGTCTGCGATCGACATCTCACAGGACGCTATACCGCTTTTAAGTAGTTTAGCCCTGACATAAGCTGGCAAATCAAACATATAGTGCCCCTCTTGCCCTGCCTTGATAAAGAAACGGATATTCTGACTGTCTTCTTCTACAAAAGGCTCTAGAAAATTAACATCAACCTCATACGAGTCTTGCCAGATACAAGGCCCAATCGCCGCTTGGATTTTTTCCTTTTCTGCGCCAAGTTTTTCCATAGCTGTGATAGTATGGGAAGCGATATCGGCTAGCGCGCTCCGCCATCCCGCATGAAAGGCCCCTATCACACCACTTTCGGGCTCACACAACAAGATAGGCGCGCAATCAGCCGTTTGAATGGCCAAAGCAAGGCCCTCCTCTTTGGTCACAAGCCCATCAGCTTGCGGTGCATGCATCAGAGCCCATGGCTCGGTGACGATAACAACTTCAGAGCCATGGACTTGATTACAGCCAAGCATCCGCGCTGGATCAAGACCTTTTGCCTGAGCAACCTTTCCCCAGTTCGTAGCGACCTGCGCACCTTTAATGCTACAATCGAAGGCATCGCCGCCAGCATCATCGCATCGCGTCGTATAACCATGCGAGATGGTGGAAAGAGCCGATAGATTTTTGGCCTGCAGCAATTGGATCATAAGAACCCCGGCAATTCATGGACCTCTGCTGAAGTGACAGCCATAACTTTGAATAGGTTGCCCATTTGTTCGGGTGAGGTCAAGCGTTGCAAGGCCAAATCAATTGCCTCGCATTGTATTGGAGCAGCACGCAGCCGTAATTGTTCAGCCCTAAGTTGAATGCCTAGGCGCTCTAAAAACTCGCCCTGCAAGGCCAACGGCGCAACAATGCCCCCCTCCTTTTCAGCGGCGAGCCGCAGCGCCGCAAAATCAACATGCGCCGTTAAATCCACATGACCGACGAGGGAAAGGGGCGGAACGGGTTTATGCCCCGACACAGCTTGAAGCGTGTTGGCCCCATCGGGCACATAATAGCCATAATCGATCCAGAGACTTGCTCCTTTGAATTTAACAATATGGGCTGTGATCGCCCGAACTGTGCTGATGGCTAATGGCGACAATTCATAAAACGTCAACAAGACTGGTAATGGCAAAAGCGCATCATGAGAGGCACTGACAAAGGCAAGATTACCCTTCTCATCAAGGCCGACCATACGTTCTCTCCAGCCTGAGCCCGTGCGTACATATTGATGGACAGGCAAGGCATCCAGATATTCATTTGCTATTGTAAATAGCGGTAGATCAGGCAACTCTTCCATTGAGCCCATATACGTTGGATGATAGCTCGCAAGACGATCGAGCTGCTGTTCCCTGAGTGTTTCATTCGACTCGATCAGGAAGAGTTTCATTGCGGCGTGAAAGCTGGGAACTTTTGCTGTCGCACGCAAGGCATCCGCCATAAGCGTTCCCCTACCCGGCCCTAGCTCCAACAAAACAAATGGATTGGGTGCGCCAAGCTTTCGCCAAACCTCGACGATCCAAAGCCCCATCAGCTCCCCAAACATTTGGCTAATCTCCGGCGCCGTCGTAAAGTCTCCGGCGACACCAAGGGGATCACCCTTGATATAATACCCATGCAAAGGGTGCAGCAGGGCAATTTCCATAAAAGCGGCAACCGATAGGGGGCCTTCCGCTCGAATAAGCTCTTTGACATAGCGCGTAAGCTCGGTCATGCCACAGCTCTGGGCTTACGCAATGCGTAGGCAACAATCCCCAAACCGGTAAGGAACATGGGAATACATAGGAGCTGGCCCATCGTCGCGCCGCCATAAAGAAACCCAAGCTGAGCATCAGGCTCACGAAAAAATTCGACTATAAATCGGAAAACGCTGTATCCAGCCAGAAAGGTTCCTGACAAAACGCCATTCCGACGCATCACCGCATCGCGGCGAGATAAGAAATAGAGAATGAAATAAAGGACGAGCCCTTCAAGTGCAGCTTCATAGAGCTGGCTGGGATGACGCGGCAACTCGCCGCCACGGGGAAAGATCATACCAAGCGGCGAGTCTGTGACACGTCCGAAAAGCTCCCCGTTAATGAAGTTGGCAAGCCGCCCAAGAAACAATCCGACTGGCACCACGCACGCCAAGATATCTGTAAAAGCAAAAAACGGTATTTTACGCGCCTTGCTGAAGAGATAGGCCGCAAGAATAACGCCCATCATCCCACCATGAAACGACATGCCCCCATGCCAGACCTGTAAAGCCTCCAGCGGGTTCGCCCAGTAATAACCGGGCTGGTAAAAAGCGACGTAACCAATCCTCCCCCCCAGAATCGTCCCGATGACGCCCCAGCTCACAAAGTCATCGTAATCTTTAGCCTCAGGAGGGAGCGCTGTGCGTCGTGCGAGCACCTGACACCGCCACCAAGCAAAAACGAACCCCAGTACATAGGCCATAGCGTACCACCGGATTTCGATGGGCCCGAAACTGAGCATCACCGGATCGATTTGCGGAAAAGGCAGCGACATGAATCATTCCCTCATAGACACGACATATCTGGATACGCTAAAGCTTATGCCACAAACCATCCGAAAGTACAAAATCATGAAAAAACCGCAGGCAGATTCTCTTCGCGACCTTCTTAAACTTGGCGAATCCGCCCTATCCATAATTCTGGGCGCGGGACAAGAACTGGGGACTGCGGCACGCTCAAAACGCGATATCTGGGTAGAGAAGATGGATCTCGTGACTCGTGATGAGTTCGAGACGGCCTTTACAATGCTCAAAAAAATACGCCTCAAACAGGAAGAAATTGAAAAACGGCTCACAAAAATTGAAGCAAAAAAGACTCTGTCAAGCCCCAGCAAACCCGCTGGGAAAAAACAAATTCGCGCTAAAAAATAAATTTACTATTTGTTAAGTAAATCATTGGTTTTCAAAGGACTGTTGATGTCCGCCAACCGCATGAAATGATAAAGAGAAAAGGTTTTACCCTGCCCTTGGAACGACCACGCAAGGATTCGCGATCGACCGAGAAAGTGTGACTCAAAACACACGGGAGGGTCTTCTATGTCACGAGACTCAATCGGGACTCTTGCAGGCTGACTCCGACGTTTGATATTTTTTACACGTCATTTCAACCGAGGCACACGATGGCTTTTTTATCAGTTCAGGAACAGTCGCTTTCCCATAATCCGCTCGACATCCTTGAAGAGATCGTAACAGCCAATGAATGGCTGTTTGATCGTGCGAACGAGGATGAGCTTGTCGTCGAACTGGCGGGACGCTGGTGCCACTACAGAATGTATTTTGTGTGGCAGCGCGAAGTGGGGGCGCTTCAATTCTCTTGTCAGTTCGATATGCGCGTGCCTGATGGCAAACGCGGCGATGTCAATGATCTCCTCTCGCTATTGAATAATCGTTTATGGCTTGGACATTTTGATCTGGACTCCCAACAAAACTCGCCAACATTCCGCTATACGGTGCTGGCGCGTAGCGATCGGTTACCGGGTGTAGAGACGTTAGAGGATCTTGTGGAGATCGCGCTAACCGAATGCGAACGCTTCTACCCAGCCTTCCAGTTTGTGATCTGGGGCGGCAAGCATCCATCTGAAGCTTTGGCCGCGGCCATGATCGACACGGCAGGGCAAGCCTAATTGCTGAAGTCTAAGAAATCGTCTCGCACATCTGCAACATCAGCACAGAAACGCTGTATTGATGCGTTATTGAGTTTGCTTGCCGATGTAGCATGGGACGACATTTCACTTGCTCAAATTGCGCGCAAGGCCAAAACCCCCCTCAAAACACTGCAAAGGCAGTACAAAACACTGGACGACTTTGTTCCACTGTTTCCATATTATTTTGATGAACGTGCAGCCGACAATCTGGAAAATTGCAATGGGTCAACCATAGACTGTCTTTTTGACCTGTTCATGAGCCGTTTCGAGGCCCTTCAGCAACACCGCAGAGCAGTCCTTGCCCTCCATCACAGGACACGCCACATGCCAGCACTTGCATATCAAATGCTGCATCCGCATCTTCAAAGCATGCGAACAATTATGCGCAAAGCCAACCTAAATCCAAAGGTCAGGGATTCGGATATTGCGGCATATAGCCTTTTGGCTATTTACGCCCTAACTTTCTACACATGGGAACGGGATCAATCCCCCGACATGGCCTCAACAATGGCCAAACTTGATCAATTATTGAAGAAACTTTGCTCCATAGACATTTTTGCTGCACAGCACACACAATAGTCATCTCGAAGGAAAAACAACTTGAATATTGGCAGTTTTCCGCCAAAAATTATGGTAAAAAAATGCGTGACAAATTCATTAAAACCGTTCATATTCACAAACGTTAACCATACCGACCCTTCAAAGGGCCAAAGCCTGAATCGATTCCGCAATAGATAACACGACTTGAGGATGTGTGATGTCAAATAACCCTTCAAATCCCTTCTTTAGCCCCGATTTAACGAAATTCATGGACATGACGAAGTTCGTCGATCCTTCAAAACTGATGGATATGTCAAAATTTGGGGATATCTCTAAAATGATGAGTGAGTGCAAAATGCCGAATATGGATGTTGAGTCTCTCATGGCCACACAACGCAAAAGCCTCGAGGCAATCGCAAGCAACAATCAGAAGGCCATGGAAGGCCTCCAATCCTACATGAGCAAGCAAGCGGAGCTAGCGCGTCAAAGCTTCGAAGCAGCGCAAAAGCTTGTTCAGGATGTTGTTGCCGCCCCGACCCCGCAGGAAAAAATCGCTAAACAAGTCGAAGCGACAAAATCCAATATCGAAAACTGCATGTCGAGCCTGAAAGAACTCTCTGAGTTGCTTTCGACAAGCCATATGCAGAACATTCAAGTTGTCAGCGATGCCGTCGTTGAAAGCATGGATGGACTTCAAGATATGATAAAGAAATAAGCCATCACTGGCTCATATGCCGAATCGAACACAGGCAAGGGGGGCGGTCTCGACCGCTCCCTATTTTTTAGGCGAGCAGCTCTTCCTCAAATCATCAAAAAGTCCCCCATACATCGTGAATGCTAGGCAGGTAGCCACAAACGCGCACGCAGACCACCCATGGTAGGACTTTTGGCAAGAACAATATCCCCGCCATGTGCTCTCGCGATATCACGTGCGACCGACAATCCCAGCCCCACTCCGCCCGTGTCCATATTCCGGGAGGCATCCAGTCGCAAAAAAGGCTTAAAGACATCTTCGTAACATTCAGGGGGAATCCCTGTACCATCATCATCAACAATGATATCGACGGCATTGTCACGAACAGTCAAAGTCACCTGCGCCTGCTTGCCATAGCGCAGAGCATTGGATAGAAGGTTTTCAAAACATCTTTTAATAGCTTGTGGCCGAACAGGCATACAAATATCCCGCTCGACAGCAAACGGTATTTCTCCGTATTGTCTGCGCATAGACTCAACAACTGAGGCCACCAAGGCACCGATCTCCGTATGCTCGACGGGCTCAGATTCCTCGCCACGTGCAAAGGCAAGATAAGCCTCCAGCATATGCTCCATATCGCGAATATCAGACTGAAACCCACGCGTCTGCGCTGTTTCAGGCATCATCGCAAGCTGTAGCTTCATACGAGTTAACGGCGTTCGCAGATCATGGGAAACACCGGCGAGCATCGTTGTTCGCTGTGTCATCGCACGACGTATGCGATCACGCATGATCATAAGAGCGGCAGCGGCCTGCCTTACCTCCAGAGCCCCTTCCGCCTTGAACCATGGAACAAGTTGCCCTTTGCCGATGGCTTCTGCCGCCTCCGCCAGACGACGAACAGGACGCACCTGATTACGCATAAACAGCAACGCAATGATCGATAAGAGAATAGAGCTTCCGATCATCCAGCCAATAAAGACCTCAGTCGTCGGCGTGTAAATTCTACGACGAGGCACCTGAAAACTATAAACGCCGCGCTTGCCTTCAACTTGGACGATAATCGCGTAGCTTCCGCCGCCCCTCATATCGATATGATGTGGGTAAGGCACACGTTCATCCATGGCATGGCTCAGCATCACACGAATGGGATTGATGTCACGATCACTAATACCATTCAGATTCATGTCTTCATAAAAGGTCAGGATAAGGTCCATCTTTTTTTCAGCCAAACGACCAATCAAAGATTCATCTGGGCGTTCATCACTACGATCCAGAATATCAACGACAACACCAATATCAGCGGCAACAGAATGCACAAGCCGCTGCGTGACTGTGGACCAATGACGATCAAAGAAAACAAAAGTCGCAACCGTCAATGCCAATATCGTGGGCAACACGACAATCAGCAGCGTTCGACCAAACAGGGTTTTAGGAAGCATACGCTTGAGCCAAAGAAAGTGCATGCGACGCCACATACGAACAGAAAGACGAAAAGGATTCATCATTAGTCCATATCAGGCATAAGCATATACCCCTCCCCTCGAACCGTAACAAGATAGCGCGGGTTCTTTGTGTCGCCCTCAATTTTGCGACGCAACCGCGTGACCTGAACGTCAATTGTTCTATCATTGATGGTGGCGCCCTTACCCGTGCGCTCGCCCAAAACTTCACGAGAAACGACAACACCCGGCTCTGCTGCCAGAACGCGCATAAGGCTTGCTTCCATATCCGTAAGACGCAAGGATTCCTCACCTGAACGAAGCTCATCACGTGCAGGAACATAAAGCCAACGACCTAGCTTAAGCTCTGACAACGTCGCCGAATGTGCGGATTTGGGAAGGCGGCGCAGGATGGCATTGATCCGCAGCAAAAGCTCGCGCGGCTCAAACGGCTTGGTCATATAATCATCAGCACCGGTCTCAAGCCCCTCGATACGTTCCTGCGCTTCGGCGCGGGCTGTTAGAAAAAGAATGGGGATTTCTCGAAAGATGACCAGTGCCTCTCGCCTGATCCAAAAAGCCAGCTCTAATCCGCTTTCCCCCGGCATCATGACGTCAAGGACCACAAGATCATAGGCAAGCGAGGCGAGCTTGCCCCTAGCCTCTGCCCCACCAGACGCTGTGCTCACGATAAAGCCGTTCTCGGCAAGAAAAAGACGCAGCAGCTCTCGTAACCGGTCATCATCATCGACTACGAGGATATGCGGTTTCAGCGCTGGCGAGAGAGATATATTTGTCATGGTTTCGGTAGGTTAGCAGGCCTAGACTTGACAGCAAAGGGGGAAATGAACTATTAAACGCGCCTTGGCCCCAGAGGCCAGCAAAGGCGTGGGTGCGTAGCTCAGCGGTAGAGCATTACCTTCACACGGTAGGGGTCACAGGTTCAATCCCTGTCGCACCCACCACGCTTTTCAAGGGGTTAGCAAATTGGCAACCCGCTCAAAACATTACAGCTGTAATGTTTCGTTATATAAGCACAGAATCATTGACTAAATTAACTATCAGTTTGTCCAACAAAGCCAGCCGCATTATAACTTCACAATGCCTAGCATTATTAAATCCTTTACCGTTTATAACCAGAATGGTTAAACTATATCTGCCTCCTCACTCGGTGGACACAATCAGTTGTATTGGATGAGAATATGGCAAAAGCCGAACAAATCGTCGAGCTACTAAAGAGCCATATCAGTGGCGATAGCAGCCGTTTTTTTGCCGTCGCGATGCAAGTGGCTGCGCACGAGGCACAGCAAGGACACGAGAAGCTAGCACATGAATTAAAATTGCTTATTGATAAAGCAAAAGAAAAACAGGCAGCAATCCTGCCGCAAACAACCGTCGTAAGTATCTTGCAGCCAAGAGGTGAACTTTCTGGGCTTCTTTCGGTTGAATACACTAAGATATCCTTTTCACAACTAACATTTTCAGATGATATTACTGAGCGGTTTCAGCGAATAATCACTGAACATAAACAACAGAACGCTTTGTCCGAACATGGCCTAAGTCCGAGAAGGAAGATTCTGTTATATGGCCCTCCTGGAACGGGGAAAACAATAACTGCATCTGCTCTGGCAGGTGAACTTCATCTCCCACTTTTCACAATTCGTCTTGATGGCTTAATCACAAAGTATATGGGCGAGACGGCCACAAAATTGAGAACAGTTTTTGATGCAATCAAAAACACAAGAGCTGTTTACTTTTTTGATGAGTTTGATGCAATCGGGGGCGATAGAAGCCTAGGAAACGACGTCGGAGAAATTCGCCGTGTCCTCAATTCTTTCCTTCAATTTATGGAACAGGATCACTCGGAAAGCATCATTCTTGCGGCAACAAACCATGTCAAGGTACTAGACAATGCGTTGTTCCGTAGGTTTGATGACGTTATACGCTATACCTTGCCAGATGAAACTCAAGTTGAGCGTATTATCAGAAACTGCCTCCACAAATTTAAATTAAGTTCAATTAAATGGGATAAAATAGCGAACGAAGCCGCAGGCCTAAGCCATGCTGAAATAACAAGAGCCTGTAACGAAGCAGCTAAAAAGGTCGTCTTATCAAAACTCAAGAAAGTTTCCGAGCCTTTCTTGCTGCATGCAATTGAAGAAAGAAAACATGCCAGTATAAATCACAAGGAAAGCTGATATTATGCCGCTGCGCACTGGGCTTCGACACATAACATTGTCTCTTAGTGTTGAGCCTGTGCCCTTCACCCCAGTGAACGGCTTCGATGCCGAACGCCCAAGACTAACAGCAAGACAACAGCGTTTTCTGCACGCACAAGACTTATCAAGTGAACTAGACCAAGCAACACAGCAGCGAATAGATTTAATAAGGACGCTTCAAATACCGGATCAAGAAGTTGATACTGGAGTATGTCTTGACGTAAGGGGAGCCGAAACACACCCTTTGGTTTTTGATGCCCTAGAAGACAGACAAGCCCCAACTGCGCCCATTGAACTGTTAAATGTTCGCACAACCGATGGCATATTAACTGCCACCATTTATGTTCCGGAAAGAAGACTGCCTTCCTTAAAAACTAAAATCTCAAATTATGGCGACTTATCTCGTGATGCCGAAGGGACAAAAGGGTCAACCTTAGCAATCGATTCAATCGAAGCATTCAACTTAGCCAATATTTTCTCTTTTTGGATGGAACAATCTCCTCTTCCAGAAGACAAAAACCAGTCTTTCGTCTGGGAGGCATGGATTAGGAAAAGCTCATTTCAATCTTTGCGAAACAGCGCAGATAGACTGGGAATCAAAATCTCAGACCACTCCTTAACATTCCACGAATGCGAAATATGCCTATTAACTGCGTCATTGAATGTTCTTTCAATCATGCAACTGGTCACTGCATCCTTAATGGGATTCAGGTATAGGGAATCTGCGCCAAGCTTCTTCACCAATCTTCAGACTCATGAACAAGCTGAATGGGCAGAGAATTTGGCCCACAGAATTACTCACGCGTCAAATGAATCGCCTGCTGTCTGTGTATTGGATACCGGCGTTTTCCGCGCTCACCAATTGTTGAAACCTTCTTTAGATGCCAGTGACTGCGATTCATATGACCCAAGCTGGCGCAAAGATGATTTTCATGGCCATGGAATAGAAATGGCTGGCTTAGCGCTTCTTGGTGATCTCACTGCGTTGTTAGCATCCAATGAACCGGTGAGCCTAAACCATAAGTTGGAATCTGTAAGGATTCTTCCAGATTCTGGTGAGAACCCAAAAGAATTGTATGGCTGGATAACACAAGAATCTGTTGCGAGGGCCGTGGTTAACGCTCCGCACCGAAAACGCGTTCTCTGTCTCGCAATCACCAATTCCGGCACAAATAGCCACGGCAGACCAACCGCATGGTCAGCTGCTATTGATAAAATATCTATGGGTGTTGAGGCAGACCTGTCCATAAATGATGAAAGAAAGAACCTGTTTATCGTTTCTGTCGGAAACATAGCAGACACTTTAAAACAAGAGGAATATCCAAATAGAAACGATCTTGAACCCATCGAAAATCCCGCCCAGTCATGGAATGCTTTAAGTGTTGGTGGAGTTACATTCAAGACTTTTAGTGAAGACAAAGACCTAGACGGGTGGGAACTCCTTGCTGCACACGGAGAAATATCCCCAACTAGTCGAACCTCTGTGAGTTGGGAAGAAAAGGACTGGCCTATAAAGCCTGATATTGTCTTAGAGGGTGGTAACTGCGTTTCCGATGGGTTGTTAGTATCTCACGATCCAGATTTAAGCTTAATCACAACAGGAAAAGATGCCCCCTTAATATTCACTTGTGAAACAAGTGCGGCAACTGCTCAAGCTGCGCGGATGGCAGCAATGCTCCAGGCAGAATATCCTGATTATTGGCCTGAGACAATTCGTGGGCTACTTGTTCATGCCGCTCGCTGGGACAAACAGATGTTCCGAGGACAAATTCCCAACCGCATGCTTGCAATTGATAAAGAAAACCTGCTCAGACGCTTTGGTTATGGCGTTCCAAATTTGGAAATTGCTCGCCACAGCGCATCAAATCGCGCATGTTTGATATCACAACAATTTATCCAGCCTTTTTATAAAGATGCCGGAACGCATTCAGGTTATAAGGATATGAATGTTCATGCATTGCCTTGGCCACAAGATTATCTGAGGAGCCTTGGGGCACTCAAGTTGAAGCTAAGAGTGACTCTTTCATATTTTATTGAGCCCAATCCATCTGAACGAATTCCCTCGCAGAAATATAGCTATGTTTCTCATCGACTGAAGTTTGAGTTACAAAAACCACTCGAAACCCCAGAAACTCTTCGCCACCGCATAAATCGGAGAGATCGTCCTATAGGTTTCGAAAGCAATGACACCTCAAATAAATGGCTGCTTGGTGTTAACACGAGGAACAAAGGATCTGTTGTTTCTGATGTCTGGATAGGCAATGCTGCGGAACTTAGCGAACAAACATCTATTGCTGTCATGCCAGAAGGCGGATGGTGGAAATATAGAAAACACTTAAAACGCGAAAATCAGAAGGCCCGATATTCACTAATCCTCTCCCTAGAAAGCGACGATCAAGAAGTAGACATCTACGCGCAGATTCAAAATATGATCACCCCAACAATAGAAATTCAAACATAAGTTTGATTGTCCATCATAGCTTAGGCAAAGGCTTATCGTCACTACAACGGATAATACTCGACGCCAGATTATGGACTAAGTATATCCAGTCTTCTTTTCAAGTTCAAAGCACTCACAGCCCTCCTCAGATAATCCGGCGCATGTTTGCCATAGACCTTCTCAACGGTCTTTTCGCTATCACCCAACAGGCGGGCGACCTCGGAGAGAGGGACGCCATCCATAATCAGCCAAGTGGCTGCTGTATGGCGCAGGACGTGTGGGCTGGCAGTGATGCCGCAATCTTGACAGAGCCGCCTAAATCCTGCCTTGACTGATGCGACGGGCCTGCCGTGATACTCGATCACATAGTCTGACTGCGCCAGTTCTTTAGCCAGTTTCAAACTTTCATAAACTTCGTCATTCATCGGTACAACGGCACGGCGTTTGTTGCCCCACCCTCGCCCGAAATCCATAAGCCTGCTTTCAAAGTCGATCTGTGGCCATGTCAGATCCAAGATCGCACCGGATCGCGCGGCTGTTGAGATTGCAATCTGGATGAACAGCCTCATATGGTGCGACTTTACTTTACTTAACAACTGTGAGACTTGTTCTCGCTTAAGCCATAGGTCACGAGGCGGCGGTTGATGCACAGGCATCTTAAAGCGTGGCTGCTGGGATATCCAACGATTGCCTTCCGCAAAGTGCAGTGCTGCCTTTAGCGTCCCAAGCTCGCGCAGGATTGTTCCATCTGATACCCCTCGTTCTTTGGCATATTTCAGCAAAAGAGCATTGCTGATATGATCAGGCTGAAGGCCGCCAAAGAACTTTTTCAAGGTTCTGGTGTGATGTTCAATGGTCTTTAGCGATCTTGTATTAACTCCATGCTCCTTTTTATAGCGATCAAGAAGATACGCTAATGTTGGCTCTGGCGGCGGAGGCGGATTATCTAATCCCGCGATGAATTGTGCGCGGAACTGTTCAGCTGCTCGCCAATCCGTTGCCCCCGTTGAAACGCGCCTTGTCTGGGTGTGAAAGTGCCCTGAGGTGAGTTCGACGCGTTCGTTCCAGACGATATAGATGGTTCCGTTGTCATGTTTCCAGAAGCGATATTGTTCTTGCGTAATCCTTGACATGCTGCCTCCTCATATTCGTTGACACAAAAGGCGGGGATGCGGATGGCCTTACCGATCCGCAGGTAACGGATCGCGCCGGAGTGGATGAGGTTGTAGATATGGCTTGGCGAGACTTCCCAATGCTCGGCCAGTGATTGGACCGTGAAGTGACGCGCAGGAAACGAGCCGGATGGTTCGGTCATGACTCCTCCGTTGGGTTGTTTTGAGATTTAGGTTTTTGTTTCGCGGTTGATTGCGGCGCGTGCGTTTACGGCTCTAGCTTTGTCTGTTTGCCTTTTGCCGAAATGGGCAATGGGACTTCTTTTGGCCGCTCGGTTGGTTCAAGTTTGGGCTGCTTAGCCTTCATAAAGTCTACGGCTCGCGTGGCATGGGCGGCGGCGGAGAAGATCAGCTTGCGATCATCCTTAAGTGCCTTAAGCCAGTGATCAATATAAGCCGCATGATCCTCACGGACTTCCGGCGTGATGCCGAGATCGGCGCACAAGAAGGCCGAGCCGATTTCTGCGACAAGTTCTTCCTTGGCGTA